>NZ_JACYHE010000111.1 GCF_021696945.1 Streptomyces sp. JJ36 | reverse complement strand
TTCAGGCGTGCGCCCTTCCGCTCTGGCGCCGGCGGCGGCTTCCGGGAGGTCCGCCCGGTCGTGGTCCGCCCGGTCGTGGTCCGCCGCGTGCGGGCCTGGCGGCTGCGAGCCGGGCGCCCGCGGGCTTGGCGCCTGTCCGTCCGGCCTGCCGCGGTGGGTCCGCTCGCGGCACGCGGGGGCGTCGTCCCCGCGGTCGTCCTGCACGCGGCGGTCGTCCGCATGGCTGTCGTCCGCATGGCGGTCAGGCACGCGATCGTCGTACGCCCGGTCGTGGTCCGGCGCCGTCTCGTCGGCCGCCGGCTCACGGGCGGTCTCGCGTCGCGGGGGTCGCGGGGGCTGCACGGCGGCTCCTCCTCGTGTCGGCCCCCTCGTCCTCCCCATGGGGGCTCCAGCACAGCAGCGAGCCCACCACCACGGGGGTGCGGTGTCAACGAGAGCGGCCGAAGTGTCCGGCTTGTGGAGCCGGTCTGCCCTCCTGACGGGCCCCGCCGGGCCCTGCCGGGGGCGGACGGGTGGTGAACGGGCCGCGCGGGCGTGCATCCGTACGCCCCGTGCTTCCTCCGGTGCGGGCTGTTCGCGCGATGCTCGACCCGTCACCCGGGGTCACCGTCACGTAAAATGTGGAGCATGATGTCCGGATTGCCGGATGGCTCTTCGTTGCGCGGCGTGCCGCGCGGGCAAATCGCCGGAGGTGTGAACGTGAGCTGGGACACGTTCACCCGTCGGACACGTCTGCATCCGGGCTCACTGGGTAAGGCTGGAAACTGACCATCACCGTCCATGGAACGGAGGCCCGGTGTGGCCACGTCCGCTGAACTGCTCTCGACCGCGATTCCCAAACAGATGCACGAGCCGGTAGACCTGTCCGGTGTGTCCGACCCCGACTCCGGACTGGACGGCTCGTGCTCCATCGGTGGACCCGACGCCCCGCTGACCAGTGAACCGCCGCTCGCCGATGTGGCGCCGCTCACCAGCGAGCCGCCCATCGCCGCTGAGCTGCCGCTGACCAGCGAACCCACGGGCACCGGCTTCGGTACGGAGTCCGCGGACATCTGATGGGGCGCCTCGCGCGGCTCGCAGCGGCGCACGGCGTCGCGACCACGTACGAGCCCGCCGCGGGCACCGTCGTCGAGGTCCCCGGCGACACGGTCGTCTCCGTGCTCGCCGCACTCGGGGTCGACGCCTCCACGCCCCAGGCCGTGCGCGAGGCACTGGAACGGCATGAGCGGGAGGTGCTGCACCGGCTGCTGCCGCCCACCGTGGTGTTACGGGCGGACTCCGGCGCCGGCACCCTTCCCCCGCTCCCCGAGGGCACCGTCCTCCGGGTCGCCACGGAGGACGGCCGCTCCCGCGACTGGGGCCCCGGCGTCCCCCTCCCCCTCGGCGTGCACACCCTGCGTGCCCAGGCCCCCGACGGGCGGGCCGCGCACGCCACCCTGCTTGCCGTACCCGACCGGGTACCCGCCCCCGCCGGCCGTGCCCCGAGCGCGCACGCCGGCAGCACCGGACGCGGCTTCGGGCTGCTCACCCTGCCGCACTCGGTGCTCACCACCCGCTCCTGGGGCATGGGCGACCTCGGCGATCTGGCCGAGCTCGCCGACTGGGCCGGCCGCCGCCTCGGAGCCGGCTTCCTCCAGCTCGGGCCGTTGCACGCCGCCGTTCCCGGCGCGCCCACCGACCCCTCCCCGTACCGGCCCTCCTCCCGCCGCTTCCCCGACCCCGTCCACCTGCGGGTCACCGCCGTCCCCGAGTTCGCGCAGCTCGGCGGGGCCGCGCGGGACCACGCCGGCACCCTGCTCGCCCGGGCCGCCCGGCTCCGCGAGGCGGTGCTGGACAAGGGCGCGCTGATCGACCGCGACGCGGTCTGGGAGCTGAAACGGGAGGCCTTGGACCTGCTGTGGCGGGTGCCGCTCACCCCCGGGCGGCGGGACGCGTACGAGACCTTCGTCGCCCGGCAGGGCCGGGCCCTGGAGGACCACGCCACCTGGTGCGCCCTCGCCGAGGTGTACGGCCCGGACTGGCGGAGCTGGCCGCCCGGCCTCGACGACCCCCGCTCCGTCCACACCGCCCGGGCCCGCGAGGAGTACCGGGAGGGCTACGACTTCCACCGCTGGCTCGCCTGGCTCACCGACACCCAGCTCGCCGAGGCCCAGCAGACCGCGCGGGACGCGGGCATGCCGGTCGGACTGGTGCACGATCTGGCGGTCGGCGTGCACCCGCTCGGCTCCGACACCTGGGCGTGGCGGGACGCCTTCGCACACGGCATGTCGGTCGGCGCGCCGCCGGACGCGTTCCAGGCCCGCGGCCAGGACTGGGGCCTGCCGCCGTGGCGCCCGGACGCCCTGGCGGAGACCGGCTACGCCCCGTACCGCGAGGTGCTCGGCGGCGTCCTGCCGCACAGCGGCGCGCTGCGGATCGACCACGTCATGGGCCACTTCCGGCTCTGGTGGATTCCGCAGGGCCGCCCGCCGACCGAGGGCACCTACGTCCACTACGACGCGGAGGCCATGCTCGGCACCCTCGCCCTGGAGGCCTACCGCGCGGGCGCAGCCGTCATCGGTGAGGACCTCGGGACCGTGGCGCCCGGCGTGCGGGAGGAGCTGGCGGGGCGCGGCGTGCTCGGCACCTCGGTGCTCTGGTTCGAGCGCGACGAGGAGGGCGGCGCACCGCTGCCGCCCCCGGCGTGGCGCACCGACTGCCTGGCCGCCGCCACCACGCACGACCTGCCGCCGACCGCCGCCCGGCTCACCGGCGGCCATCTCGACCTGCGGGAGCGGCTGGGCCTGCTGACCGGACCGCCTGGCGCCGAGCGGGCCGCGGACGGCGAGGAGACGGCGGTCTGGCTGCACCGCTTCCGGGAGCTGGGACTGCTCCCGGCGGACGGCGGCACCGAGGAGCAGCAGGTCACGGCGGTGCACCTGTTCCTCGCCCGGACGCCGGCCCGGATGCTCGGCGTGTGGCTGCCGGACGCGGTCGGCGACCGGCGCCCGCAGAACGTCCCGGGCACCCGGGACGAGTACGCGAACTGGCGGCTGCCCGTCGCCGACGCCGCGGGTCGGCCGGTCGGCCTGGAGGAGCTGGCGGCCTCGCCCAGGACGGCGGCGCTCTTCGCGGAGCTGCGCCGGGCGCTCGGGCAGAGGCCGCCGCAGTCCTGAGCGCGGTTACCGGGGCGCGGCGCCGCACGCGGTGGCCGGGGCGGCGCGTGCGGCGGCCCGGGGGCGCAAGCGGACCCCGGGCGCGCGGGCTCCGGGGGCATTGGTTACGTTGAGACCGTGGCTACGAAGAAGAACGCGCTGCGCGCCGGCACCCTCACCGCCGGGACGGCTCTGACGCTGCTCCTGTCGTCCCCCGCCTTCGCCCTGACGCGGGACGACGGCGACGACCCCGGCCCGGGGCTGAGCGTGGCCGAGACGCTGGGGCTGTACGTCGCCGCGCCCATCGTGCTCTTCCTGGTGATCGCGGGCCTCGTCGTGATCGGCGACAAGTCCCGCAAGCAGCAGTAGCCGCCGGACGCACCGGGCGGGCCACGGCAGCCGGGGACACCGTCCGCCGGCCTGCGGCACCTGCGCCGGTCGGCCCGGCGGCCCGGTAGCGTCCCCGCACGCACGACTCAGGAAGCTGCGCGTCCTGCGGACGCTCGCCGACGCCGGCACCGCCGAGGCGCTGCATCTGACGCCCTCCGCGGTCTCCCAGCAGCTCGCCGCCCCGCCCGGCGGCTCGGCACCCCGCTGCTGGAGGCGCACGGCCGCCGGGTGCGGCTCACCCCTGCGGCCCGGCTCGTGCTGCACCACGCCGAGGCCGTCTTCGCCGAGCTGGAGCGTGCCGGCGCCGCGCTCGCCGGCCACCCGCTCGCCGGCGCCCCCGGCCGCCGACTGGGCGGCTTCCCCGGCGCCTCCGGCCGCCGCTGGACCCATCGCCGGGTCCACCAGCACCCCGACGGCGGCATCGCCCGCCTCCGGGTGCACGGGCTCCCTCACCGAGCGCGGCCGCGCCGGACTCACCCGCCGCTTCCGCGCCCTGTGACCGGGCCCGGCGGCCCGCGACCCGCCCGCCCCGTCCGTCCGGGCGACCGTCTTCCGGGGCGCTGACCGCGGGTACGGGCGCGGTGGGTACGGTCGTCACCGGGCCCGTCCGCGGGCCCCTCGTACACCAGACGGGATTCGGGGCGGATCAGTGAGGACGGCCGTACGACTCCGTGGTGCGCGGCGCACGGGCCGGGTGACGTCCGGGCCGGCGGCGCTCACGCTGGCCGTGGCCGTCGCCGGGTGCGGGGAGAAGCAGGAGTACGCGGTCCCGGAGAAGGTCTGCGGGGTGCCGCTGGAGGAGGGCACGGTCGCCCTGCTGCTGCCGGAGGGCGAGCACCTCGCCGAGCGCGGTACTCCGCTGCCCGCCCACCACGACTACTGCCGGCTGCTCGTGGACCGGGGGCGGGCCCTGACGGTGACCTTCTCCCCGACCCGGACGCTGCACGACCCCATGGGCGACCGGTCCGCGTACGCTTTCACCCGGCGCGCGGAGATGCGCGACCTCCCCCTGCCGGGCGAGGGAGCCCTCGGCGACGACAGCGCCGTGGTCGCTGCCCGGTGCGGCGGCTCCGGGCCCGGGTACCTCACCATCGATTTCTACGCCGACAAGGACGTCGTCCGGGACACCGCCCGGCGGCGCGCCGCGCTGCGGGAGTTCGCCCTGGCGTACACGTCCGGCGCACGGAAGAAGGCGGGCTGCGCGGGCTGACCGGCCGCCGGGGCACGCACGGCGCCGGACTCGGCCGCTGCGGCGTCGTGAGGCCGTTCCGCCGGAGCGACGGACTCTCCCGGGCCGCCCGCGTGGCCGCTACCGTGAAGAGCCACTGACAGGGGGAGGGCCGGTTGTCCGCCGGCGGACCGCACTGGGTACGGTCGTGGATCCGGGCGCCTCCGCAGGACCCGCCGCACGCGACATGGGGGATCACTGGTGACGTGGGACGAATGGGAACAGGCCAAGGCAGGAGCCGGGCAGCCGGTCGGCATGCAGCTCAACGAGGTCGCCCCGGTGGGCGGTGGCGGCACCGGCGGCGACGGTGATCTCGTCGTCCGCGACGACGAGCTCGGAGCGCTGGGCAATCTGGCGTACGACATCCACCAGCGGTTCTCCGCCGACTCCGACCACGCCCGGCAGAACACCTTCGACGCCGCGACCGAGCTGACCAACGACGGTCTCGACATGGGTTCGGCGCTCACGGAGCTGCACGACGCCTGGAACACCAAGACCGGCACCCTCAAGGAGGCGTGCGCGCACATCTCCAACCACCTCGACTTCTCGCGCGCCGCGCACGCCCAGGACGAGGCGGAGATCGTGACGAGCATGCGCAACGCCGCCGGTCAGGAGATGACGGTGTCGCGGATCTACGACTACATCAAGTGACGGGGGCCGGGCGATGGTGACCTACCAGGAACTCAGCGACCTGCGGCTGGGCAAGCTCAAGGCGGCCGCCACCGACTGGGAGACGATGGTCGGCAAGCTGGAGAAGATCGCCGACGGCGGCGACGGCGGGGCCAGCGCGGCGAGCCTGGAACGGAAGGCGAACGGCGCCGACTGGAAGGGCCGGAACGCCACTGTGACGAAGCAGTTCGTCACGACCACGGCGAAGGAGTTCGACGACGTCGTCATCGCCGCGCGGAGCGTGCACATCATCCTCGAGGGCGCCCACGCGAAGCTCAAGCAGTGCAAGGAAGACCTGCAGACGGCCGTCGACAAGGCGGCGAAGAAGAACATCTACGTCAACGACAAGGGCGGCGTCATCGCCTCCGTCCCGCCGCCCCACGTCGTGGGCGACGGGAAGGTGCACGAGCCGACGCAGCAGGAACTCGACGACGCCGCCGCCGAGATCCGCGGCATCCTGGACCGCGCCGCCGAGGCGGACAGCACGGCCGCCGCGGCGCTGCGGTTCCACGCCAAGGACAAGTACGACTTCCGGTCCCAGGGTTTCGAGAGCTTCGACGGCGCACAGCAGGTCATCGCGGACTCCGACGCCTTCGTGAAGCTGGCGGAGAAGGACCCGAGCGAGCTGACCAACGCCGAGCTCCAGCGGCTCAACGACCTGGCCGCGGAGCACGGCAAGAACCCGGTCTTCGCCGAGCGGGTCGCGACCGGCCTGGGCGCGAAGGGGACGCTGGAGTTCTTCGCGGACGCGGTGGACCTGGAGGCCTGGTCGCCGCAGGCCAACACCTCGCCGGACGACCGTGAGCGGCGCATGGAGCTGCTCGGCGCTCTGGAGAAGAACCTCGGCATCACCCTCGGCACCGCCACGCACTCCGGCAGCGACGCCATGGACGCGTGGAAGAAGAACGTCATCGAGCTCGGCGGCCAGAACGTCGCCGACTACGGCGGGGACGCCGGGCGCCCCCGCATCGCCGGCTTCCAGGCGATGAGCAACCTCATGCGCCACGGCACGTACGAGTCCGGCTTCCTGAACGACTACGGGGACGCCCTGGTCGCGTACGAGAAGGAGCACACCGGCGACGTCCGCGACCCGGGGCCGGGCGGCCGCACCCGGGAGAACGTGCTGCCCTGGAACCAGATGCCGTCGTACTCGAAGATCGACCAGATCCACTTCGGTGCGGACAACGACGGCGGCACGGACCCGATGACCGGCTTCATGAAGGCGCTCTCGCACAACCCCGACGCCGCCACGGACTTCTTCAGCTCCGGCGAGCCGCAGGACAACTCCCAGTGGGTGCTGAAGGACCGGCCGTCCTTCAACGACGTGGTGCAGGGCTCGATGGGGTACGGAGAGGACGCCGACGACTACGAGGGCCCGCTGGCGGTCAACGAGGCGACGGGCGCGGCGCTGGTCGCCGGGGCGACGGGCATGGACCCGCACGACGAGATGGCCCAGTACGTCAAGCACGACGCGGGCCACCGGCAGGTCCTGGAGAACTCGCTCACCCACCTCTCCGCCCGCGGCGACGACTTCCCGCCCGAGATGCGTGACGACATGGCCAAGGTCCTGATCAACCACGGCGGCGTCGTGCACCAGACCATGGGCGCGGCGGGTGGCGACACGCCGCTGGACGCGACGCAGCTCATGGAGGTCTCCAAGCAGGTCTCTCGCGACCAGGACGCCTACGGCATGCTCAACGAAGGCATGAACTACGCCATGGTGGAGGACTTCCACACCGAGAAGGACAACCCGGAGGACAGCCTCGACCGGGCCGGCCGCACGGTCGGCTTCCTGGAGGAGGCCCGCTACCAGGCCATCGGCGACCGTACCGGCGAGGAGCTGGAGGAGGTCGGCTGGAAGAAGAACTGGGCGTACCACGGGCTGGGCTCCGCGGCGAACTTCATCCCCGGCGTGGGGGATGTCGCCCAGCGCGGTGTCGACCTGGTCGCCACCGACTGGATGATGAACGAGCAGGACCGCATCAACGAGCGCGCCACGGGCGACTACCAGGAGACCTACGGACAGCGCCAGGAGCACTTGGACAAGCTCGCCGAGGTCTGGTATGACGCCAACGCGGACTGGGCGGAGAACGAGACGGGATACTCCCGCGACCAGGGTATCTACTCCAAGATCGACGCCTCGGCCAACGACGGCAACGACCGTGCCGAGGGTCTGGCGGGTGACCAGTGATGCTGCCGCCCACCTCGCGCGTCCTCCGTGCCGCCCGTACGGCGACGGCCGGTCTCGCCCTCGCTCTGGCCCTCTCCCTCACCGGGTGCGGAGAGGACCGGGAGTACGCCGTGCCGGAGACCGTCTGCGGTGTCACGATGCCCGAGGACACGGTCGCCCCGTTGCTGCCGGCCGGGGAACGGCTGACCGAGGACGGGGAGACCCTGCCGGAGAAGCGGGCGAAGTGCGGTGTCACGGTGGACGACACCCAGGTGCTCTCGGTCCTCTTCAACCGGGTCCAGGAGCTCTACGACCCGATGGCCGAGAGCGAGAGCTACAAGTTCACCCACCGGGAACGCATGTCCGGCCTGCCCTTCCCCGGCAAGGGAGCGCTCGGCGACGTCAACGCGATGATCACCGCCGAGTGCGGGGGCTCCGGGCCCCCGTACCTCGTCGTCGACGTGCGGGTCGACGAGCGGACGGCCACCGACGACCTCCCGGAGCGCCGCGACCGCATCCGGGAGTTCGCCGTGGCCTACACCTCCGCAGCGAAGAAGGAACTGGGCTGCGCGGCCTGAGCGCCGCCGGCGGGAGGAGAGCGGTGGAAGCCGTCCGTGAGAGGCCGGTCGGCGCGGCCCAGGGGCCGGGCGCCCGGGTGGGTGCGACGGCCCTGGGACTCGTCCTGCTGCTCGGGGTGGCCGGGTGCGGTGGCGCTGAGGAGTTCACGGTGACGGAGGCGTGCGGTGCCCGGGTGGACCCGGACACCGTGGCGCCGCTGCTTCCGGAGGGGGAGAAGCTGGAGATCGAGGACACCCTCTCCGAACCCGGGAAGCCTCGCTGCAAGTTCTACGTCGACGGCGAGCTGACGCTGTATCTGCGGGGCGATGTGGTCGAGACCGGCTTCGACCCGCTGGAGGCGTCCGAAGAAGGCATGGGGCGCCTCGGTGATCCGGCGCCCGCCGACATCGGCGACGGCGCCCTCCTCGCGGACCACGGCGCCAAGGTCGTGCGGGCCTGTACGTACGAGGGCGAGAGGCGGCAGTACGTTCTGTCCTTCGACGGCGTGGACCACCCGGAGGACACCGGGGACCGCCGCAAGGCCATCGAGCGGTTCGCCCGGTCCTACCTTCCCTCGGCCTTGAAAGCGCACGACTGCCGGGCCGCCTGACCGGCACGGTCTCCGGGCCGCCGGGGGCAGTCATGGCGTCGGCGCCCGTGAGAAGGCGGGCTGCCTCAGCTGAGGGCGGCGCAGCACGCAGCCCCCGGGCCGCCGCCGAATGGCGGCGGCCCGGGGCCCGGGGTGCCGGGGGTCAGCGGCGGGCCGCGGCGGCGTCCGCCGCCTGGGCCTTGAGGGCGCGCTCGACGCCCGCGCGGGACTCGGTGACCAGGCGGCGCAGCGCCGCCGAGGGCTCCGCGGCGGCGAGCCAGGCGTCGGTGGCCTCCAGGGTGGCGGGGGAGACCTGCACCGCCGGGTAGAGGCCGATCGCGATCTGCTGGGCCATCTCGTGGCTGCGCGACTCCCACACGTCCTTCAGCGCCGCGAAGTACTTCTCCGTGTACGGCGCCAGCAGCTCCCGCTGGTCGGTCTGGACGAACCCCGCGATGACGGCCTCCTGGACCGCGTTGGGCAGGGCCGTGGACTCCTCCGCCTCCACGACCGACGCCCAGGCGGCGGCCTTCGCCTCCGGGGTGGGCCGGGCGGCGCGGGCGGTGGCCGCGTGCCGCTCGCCGGCGGAGGTGGCGTCCCGCTCCAGCTCGGCGGTGATCTCCGCGTCGTCCGCGCGGCCGGTCGCCGCCAGCCGCTGGAGCAGCGTCCAGCGCAGCTCGGTGTCGACGGTCAGCCCCGCCACCGACTCGGTGCCGTCCAGCAGTCCGGCGAGCAGGCCGAGCTGCTCGTCCGTACGGGCGGCGGCCGCCAGGGCGCGGGCCCAGGCGAGCTGGTGGTCGCTGCCCGGCTCGGCGTTCCGCAGGTGCTCCAGGCAGGCGGCGGACCAGCGGGTCAGCCCGGTCTCCCGCCACCGGGGGTCGGCGTAGAGCTCCAGGGCCAGCTTGACCTGCCGGTGCAGTGACTGGACGACGCCGATGTCGGTCTCCTTGCCGATGCCGGAGAGGACCAGCTCCAGGTAGTCACGGGCGGGCAGCTCGCCGTCCCGGGTCATGTCCCAGGCGGAGGCCCAGCACAGCGCGCGGGGCAGGGACTGGGCGAAGTCGCCCAGGTGCCGGGTGACCGCGGCCAGCGAGTCGGAGTCGAGCCGGACCTTGGCGTAGGAGAGGTCGTCGTCGTTGAGCAGCACGACCGCGGGCCGTGCCCGTCCGATGAGCCCCGGCACCTGGGTCAGCTCCCCGTCGACGTCCAGCTCCACCCGTTCGGTACGCACCAGGGAGCCGTCCTCCAGGTCGTAGAGCCCGACGGCGATGCGGTGCGGTCGCAGGGTGGCGGTGCCGGTGGCGCCGGCGGGCAGCTCCGGGGCCTCCTGCCGGATGGCGAAGGAGGTGATGGTGCCGGAGCTGTCGACGTCGATCACCGGGCGCAGCACGTTGATGCCGGCGGTCTCCAGCCACGCCTTGGACCAGGTCTTCAGGTCCCGCCCGGAGGTCTCCTCCAGCGCGGCCAGCAGGTCGGTGAGGCGGGTGTTGGCCCACTCGTGGCGCCGGAAGTAGGTCTGCACGCCCTCGAAGAACTCGTCCGTCCCGACGTAGGCGACGAGCTGCTTGAGCACCGAGGCGCCCTTGGCGTAGGTGATGCCGTCGAAGTTGACCAGCACGTCGTCCAGGTCCCGGATCTCCGCCATGATCGGGTGGGTGGAGGGGAGCTGGTCCTGCCGGTAGGCCCAGGTCTTCATCTGGTTGGCGAAGGTCGTCCAGGCGTGCGGCCAGCGGCTGCCGGGGGCGTACGCCTGGCAGGCGACGGAGGTGTAGGTGGCGAACGACTCGTTGAGCCAGAGGTCGTTCCACCACTCCATGGTGACCAGGTCGCCGAACCACATGTGCGCGAGCTCGTGCAGGATGGTCTCGGCACGGGTCTCGTACGCCGCGTCCGTCACCTTGGAGCGGAAGACGTACTGGTCGCGGATGGTGACCGCGCCGGCGTTCTCCATCGCCCCGGCGTTGAACTCCGGCACGAAGAGCTGGTCGTACTTCTCGAACGGGTAGGGGTAGTCGAACTTCTCCTGGAACCAGTCGAAGCCCTGCCGGGTGACCTCGAAGATCGCCTCCGCGTCCAGGTGCTCCGCCAGCGACGGACGGCAGTAGACGCCCAGCGGCACGGTGCGCCCGTCGCCCTCCCAGGTGCTGTGCACGCCGTGGTACGGGCCGGCGATGAGCGCGGTGATGTAGGTGGAGATCCGCGGGGTGGGCGCGAACCGCCATACGGCGCCGGCGGGGCCCTCCGCGACCGGCCCGGGTTCGCCCGCGGGGGAGTTCGAGATGACCGTCCAGCCCTCCGGCGCGGCCACCGTGAAGGTGAAGGCGGCCTTCAGGTCGGGCTGCTCGAAGGCGGCGAAGACCCGGCGCGCGTCCGGCACCTCGAACTGGGTGTAGAGGTAGGTCTGCTCGTCGACCGGGTCGACGAAGCGGTGCAGACCCTCGCCGGTGTTGGTGTACGCGCAGTCGGCGGCCACCCGCAGCTCGTTGCGGCCCGCGGCCACGTCCAGGGCGATCCGGGAGTCCTGGAAGACGGCCGCCGGGTCCAGTCGCTCGCCGTTCAGCTCGACCTCGTGCACCGTGGGCGCGACGAGGTCGACGAAGGTCGAGCCCGCCTCGGCGGCGTCGAAGCGCACCGTCGTGACGGACCGGAAGGTCCCGCCCTGCTGCGCCCCGCGCAGATCGAGGTCGATCTCGTACGCGTCCACGGTCAGCAGGCGCGCCCGCTCCTGAGCTTCGGCGCGGGTCAGATTGGTCCCAGGCACGTGGTCTTCTCCTCTGTCTAGCGGTCCCGCCATCCTTCCATGCGCGCCCCGGGGGGCACCGAAGCGCCGGGGCGGCGGATGAACGCCGGGTGAGCGGCGCGGCACCGGGCGGCGAGCGGGCGGGGAGCGCCGCATGGCGCCGTGCCAGCCGGTGATCCATGAGCGGTGATGGGCGTTGCCCGTTCCCGCACCGTTCAAACGCAGGCCACCCCCGCTGCCGAGCATCCCGGAGGGCCGGGGTCCGCCCGGCCGGGCGGACCCCGCCCGTCGCGTTCGCATCCGGGAGGCACCGCATGTCCCGCAGCAGCCGCCTGCACGGGCTCGCCCTCGACCGCCGCACCCTGCTCGCCACCGCCGGAGCCGCCGGGGCCGCCGTGGGACTGGGTCTCGCCGCCGGCTCCGGCGACGGCGCGGCCGGGGCGCCCGGGCGGCCCGCCACCGCCCGGGCGG
>NZ_JACYHE010000110.1 GCF_021696945.1 Streptomyces sp. JJ36 | reverse complement strand
GTGACCGCGGGCCGCGGTCGCCCGGCGCGCCGACGGCACCGGCACCAGCACCAGGGGCCGCGCACCGGCCACGCCGCCGGGCCGGCCCACCGGCCCCGCGCCCCTGCAGCCCGGTCCCTCCGGCGCGGTCCCGGGAGGGGCCGCGAGAGGGGCCGTCGCGGCCTGTACGGACCGGGCCAGCACGGCACCGAGCGGCCCGGCGAGCCGCAGCGCCCCGCGCTCCTTGTGCGCGAGCAGCACGGCCCGCGCCTGGTCCGCGTACGGGAGGGCGGCATGGACGGCCGGCAGCCCCGGCGGCGGAGGGTCCGGCCGCACACGGCGGGGCCGGGCCCGGAGCAGCGCCTCCCGGCAGTGCGCACAGAGCCGCTCCGGGGCACGCTCCGCCCCGCACCCGGCGCAGCCACCCGGCAGCACCAGATCGGCCAGTTCCTGCCAGAGCCCCCGCATACCCCCACTCTCCCAGCACCGGGAGCGGTCCACCACTCCTGTGGACGACGGGGCGGAGGGCCGGGACGCTACCCCGGATAGACCGGCGCGGTGCCCTCCTCGGCGACCGTCTTCCAGTTGGAGTCGGGCGGGAGCCGGAAGATGCCGAGCTTGGTCTCGGCCAGCAGCGCGCTGCCCTCCTCCTCGGAGGCGGCGATCTGCTCCACGTCGTTGATGCCCGGCAGCGCCGGCTGGTTCGCCGTGGAGCCGTCCGTGCCGACGTACTGGAGCTGCTGCGCGCTGTGCGACTCCCGGCCCACCACCGCGAGCTGGCTGGGGCCGGCCCAGGAGGCCGTGACCACGTCCTGGAGCTGCGGCGCCACCGAGCGGGCGGCGGCGACGGCGACCTCCGGGTCCTCCCGGGTCCCGCCGCGCTGCACCCGGCCGAGCTTCAGGGTGCGGCGGCCGTCCGCCTCGCGCACCCGCATCGCGATGCGCACCCCGTCGGAGGAGACCCGCAGCGACTCGATGCGCTCGTTCTTGCCCAGGCTCGGGACGTCGACCTCCTCCGGCTCCTCCTTGCCGCCGCGCAGCCGCAGCAGCCGGGGGTTCCGGGGGTCGCGGTCGGCGATCCACAGGTCGCCCAGGCCGTCCCAGCTCGGCGCGCTGAGCCCGTCCGCCTCCTTCGCGGCGTGGCTCACCACCATCGGCTCGCCCAGCTTCCCGTCGGGGGCGAGCGCGGACACGAAGAGTTGCCGGCCGTCCAGGGTGACCGCCGCGGCCTGCCGCTCGTCGCGGCTGACGCCGACGGAACCGAACCGGAGCACCTCGCTGCCCAGGGCGCCCTCGACGACCTTCGGCTCCTCCCCGGGCAGGGTGGTCGCGACCCGGGACCGGCCGTCGATGAAGTACTGCCCCTCGCCCCGTCCGCTGAGCCGCCCGGGGGCGTAGAGCTCCGCCTCCTGGCGGGAGAGCTCGCAGACGGTCGTGCCGCCCGGACCGGCCAGCCGCACCCGGGTGACCTTGGCGGACGCCTGGGACTGGACGGTGTGCAGCAACTGAGCGGCCATCCGGGCACACTGACGCTTCCCGGCCTGCGCGCCCTCCTTGTTGAGCCGGACGTCCAGGCCGCCGGAGTCGTCCAGGGAGAGCCGCTCGCCGCGCGCCAGCCGGGTGCCGTCCGGGAAGGCGCTGCTCACCACCGGTCCGAGCCAGACGGTCGGGCCCTCCAGCAGCGACCTCACCGCCTCGGTCACCGGGTCGATCCGGCCGCGCAGATAGACGGGGTCGGCGACGAGCACCTTCTCCCCGCTGACCACGGACGCGCCGTCGGGGCCCAGCCGGGCGAAGTAGTACGTGTTCACGGAGCGGTAGATGCGCTGGAAGTCCGACTCGCCGAGGACCAGCCCGTCCGGCAGCATGTCGATGCGCCACCCCTCCTTGGTCTCGGTGAGGTGGAAGTCGCGGGTGTACTCGCCGTGGTCCGGGTCGTACGCGTGCCGGCCGTCGACCCGTGCGGTGCGGGTGCCGGAGACCTCGACGACGGAGCCCTTGCCGTCCGGGTCCTCCTCCCGGACGCCGGTGGCGGGCCCGCCCGCCAGCACGGTCGTGCCGGCGAAGGGGTCCCAGGCCTCGGCGGTCTCCTGGGTGAGGTACTCCTTCGCGGTGCTCAGGTCCGGCTCGTCGCTGGTCGTCGCCTCCAGGAAGCCGCGGACGATGTCCTGCGGGTCCTCGTCCTTCTGCGGGCTCACGCCGAAGACCCGTACCCGGGAGTCGCCCTCCGTACGGGGTGCGGAGTCGACCGGGGTCACCGGGCCGCTGCCCGGCATGGAGGCGCACCCCGAGAGCACGAAGGTGAGGGCCAGCACCACCGCCCCCGTCCGCCGGCGGCGCTCAGCGCCCATCGTCCGTCTCCTCTCCGCCGGTCGCGTGTGCCGCCGGCAGCCGGGTCTGGGTCGGCAGGGCCCCGTCCACCCCGCGCTTGCGTCGTGAGTCCGCCGGCTCCAGGGGTATCGGCGAGGCGTGCAGCGCCTCCCCCGCGGTCCGCGGCAGGGTGAGCCGGAACTGGGAGCCGCCGCCGGGCTCCCCCCAGGCCTGCAGCCAGCCGCCGTGCAGCCGGGCGTCCTCGAGCGCGATGGACAGGCCCAGGCCGGTGCCCCCGGTGGTGCGGGCCCGGGCCGGGTCGGCCCGCCAGAAGCGGTTGAAGACGCGGTTGACCTCGCCGGGCTTCAGCCCCACGCCGTAGTCCCGCACGGCGACGGCGGCCGCGCCCTCGTTCTCCGCGAGCCGCACCACCACGTCCCGGCCCTCGCCGTGCTCGATGGCGTTGTCCACCAGGTTCCGCAGCACACGTTCCACCCGGCGGCCGTCCGCCTGCACCACCACCGGACGCTCGTCGCCGTGCACGACCAGCCGGCAGCCCTTGACGTCGGCCAGCACCTCGCTGCCCTCCACCACCCGGCGCACCACGTCGCGCAGGTCCGTCGGCCCGGCCTCCAGCGCGGCGGCGCCCGCGTCGAAGCGGGATATCTCCAGCAGGTCGCCGAGGAGCGACTCGAAGCGGTCGAGCTGGCCGATGAGCAGCTCCGCGGAGCGGGCGGTGGCCGGGTCGAAGTCGTCCTTGCCGGCGTGGATGACGTCGGCGGCCATGCGCACCGTGGTCAGGGGCGTGCGCAGCTCGTGCGAGACGTCCGAGACGAAGCGGCGCTGCATCCGGGACAGCTCCTCCAACTGCTGGATCTTGCGGTGCAGGTTCTGCGCCATCTTGTTGAAGGACTCGCCGAGCCGGGCGATGTCGTCCTCACCCGTGACCTTCATCCGCTCCCGCAGCCGCCCCGCGGCCAGCCGCTCGGAGATCCCGGCGGCCATCCGGACGGGCGTGACCACCTGGCGCACGACCAGCCAGGCGATGGCGCCCAGCAGCACCACCACGAAAGCGCCCGCGCTCACCAGCGTGCCCTTGACCAGGTTGAGCGTCTCCTGCTCCTGCTGGAAGGGGAAGACGTAGTAGAGCTGATAGGGGTCGCCGTTCACATCGCTGACCCGCTTTCCGATGATCAGCGCGGGCTCGGTGGCGCCGCCCTCGCGGTGGAGCTGCGCGTACCGCTGGTGGGTGCCCTGCTCCCCGTCCAGCGTCGTCCGCAGGTCGTCGGGGATGGTCTCCTCGGGCAGGATGCCGCCGGAGGAGCGGGCGCCGCGCGGCCCGGACCCGTCGCCCGCCAGCGGGCTCCGGTCGATCTCGGAGCTGAGCACCACCACCGAGTAGACGCCCTGGCCGCCGCTGGCGAGCTGCTCGACCAGATAGGTCAGCCAGGTGCTGGTGGACTGGGGCCCGCCCGTGGTCCCGGAGCCGCCCTGCGCGTCGGGGAAGCCGCGGATGCCGCTGGAGTCGTCCGCGGCCCGCTGGGCGAACTCGAAGCCGCCCGCGGCCTGGCTCTGCGCGCTCTGCTTCTTGGCCTCCAGCAGGCCGTTGCGCATCTGACCGGTGACGACGATGCCGAGCAGCAGCACCACGCAGAGCGACATCAGCAGCGTCGCCGCGACCACCCGGAGCTGGATGTTCCGCCGCCACAGCCGCATGGCGGGCAGCAGCGGACGGCGCACCAGCCGCAGGAACATGCGGAAGACGGGGTGCGCGCGGGTCCCCGTCGCCGCCCCCTCGGGCAGCAGGCCCTCCGGCAGCAGCGCACCCCCGCCCTGCCGCAGTCGTCCGATCCTGGACATCTCGCTCACCTGGTCCGTGCGGCCCCCGCGAGCGGGGGCCGCGCCGGTCCGGGTTCTCACCCGGGCCCGGCCTTGTACCCCACGCCGCGCACGGTGACCACGATCTCCGGGCGCTCGGGGTCCTTCTCGACCTTCGAGCGCAGCCGCTGGACGTGCACGTTCACCAGCCGCGTGTCCGCCGCGTGCCGATAGCCCCACACCTGCTCCAGGAGCACCTCCCGGGTGAACACCTGCCACGGCTTACGGGCCAGGGCCACCAGCAGGTCGAACTCGAGCGGCGTCAGGGCGATGGACTGTCCGTCCCGCTTCACCGAGTGACCGGCGACGTCGATCACCAGGTCACCGATCGCGAGCTGCTCCGGCGCCGGCTCCTCCGACCTGCGCAGCCGCGCCCTGATGCGGGCCACCAGCTCCTTGGGCTTGAACGGCTTCACGATGTAGTCGTCGGCGCCGGACTCCAGACCGACGACCACGTCGACGGTGTCGCTCTTGGCGGTCAGCATGACCACCGGCACCCCCGACTCGGCCCGGATCAGCCGGCACACCTCGATGCCGTCCCGGCCGGGCAGCATCAGGTCGAGCAGTACCAGGTCCGGCTTGGTCTCCCGGAAGGCGGCGAGCGCCTTGTCGCCGTCCGAGACGAACGACGGTTCAAAGCCTTCGCCGCGCAGCACGATGCCGAGCATCTCTGCCAGTGCGGTGTCGTCGTCGACGACGAGGACGCGTCCCTTCATGCGTTCATCATCCCATTACCCGATCGTGACTCTCCCGATCGTGACACGGAACACCATTCCGCCAGCCCTTCGCGGCTGACGGGGGTCACCACGCCACGTTCGGTGACCAGCGCGGTCACCAGCTCGGGCGGTGTCACGTCGAAGGCGGGGTTGTAGACCTCGGCGCCCGCCGGCGCCGAGGCGTGCGGCCCCCGCCGCTCCTGCTCCCTGCCCGGTCCGCCCTCGGCGCCCGGCACCCAGCCGATCCCGGTGACCTCCCGTCCCGGACGCTGTTCGATCTCGATCGCCGCCCCGTCCGCCGTACCGGCGTCGAGCGTGGTCGTCGGCGCCACCACCACGAACGGCACGCCGTGGTGCCGGGCCAGCACGGCCAGCGGATAGCTGCCGACCTTGTTCGCCACCGACCCGTCCGCGGCGATCCGGTCCGCGCCGATCAGCACGGCGTCCACCCGCCCCGCCGCGAACAGCGAACCCGCGGCGCCGTCCGCCAGCACGCTGTACCTCATCCCCGCACGGGCCGCCTCCCAGGCCGTCAGCCGTGCCCCCTGCAACAGCGGGCGGGTCTCGTCCACCCACAGCCGGTCCAGCCGTCCGGCGCGCTGCACGGCCCGGGCGACGGCGAAGGCGGTGCCCTCGCCCCCGGAGACCAGCACGCCGGTGTTGCAGTGCGTGAGCAGTCGCAGACTACCGGCGGGCGCCAGCTCGTCCAGCAGCGCGCCGCCGTGCGCGGCCATGGCGGCGCTCGCCGCCGCGTCCTCCCGGTGCAGCTCCCGGGCGGCGGCGAGGGCGGCCGCGGCCGCCGCGGAAGCGTCCGACCCACCGGCCAGGGCGGCCCGGTGCGCCTCTGCCGCCCGCCGGACCCCCAGACCGAGATTGACCGCCGTGGGCCGGGCCGCGGCCAGCCGCTCCGCGGCGGCCGGCACGTCGTCGCCCCGGGCGGCGGCCAGTGCGACGCCGTACGCCCCCGCGAGGCCCAGCAGCGGCGCGCCCCGCACCGCCAGCGCCCGGACGGCCGTCACCAGGGCGGGCACGTCCGGGCACACCCGCTCGACCTCCTCGGCGGGCAGCCGCGTCTGGTCCAGGAGCACGACCGCCGGTCCTTCGGGCGGCTCCGTCCAGCGCAGTACGGGTGGGTGCTGATCAGCCATCCACACAGTCTGCCTGCTGCGGCAGCCACGGATGAAGCTCTCGGAGGCCGGAACGGCCCGCGCGGCGGCCACCGGAGGCATGGGCTCCGTCCCGGCGCGGCACCCGTCGTGGCACGATGGCTGCCAACCAGGCGAAGGAGTGGCAGAAATGAACGACTCTCCGGGCTGGGCCTCGCCCGGATCCTCCCCCTCCGATCCCGAGGAGGAGCGGGGCCGGGACGCGCCCCAGGACACCCCGCGCACCCCGCCCACGGAGCAGTCGCCGAGCCACTGGTCGGCGCAACAGCCGCCCCCGGCCCCCGGCCCGGGCTGGGGCGCCCCGCCACCCGGCCCGCCCGGCCCCGCCGGCTGGACCGCCTGGAACGCGCCACCGCCCGCGGCCAAGCCCGGCGTCATCCCGCTGCGGCCGCTCGGCGTGGGGGAGATCCTGGACGGCGCGGTCTCCACCGCCCGCGCGCACTGGCGCACGGTGCTGGGCATCGCCCTCGGCGTCGCCATCCTGATCCAGCTCGCCTCGACCGTCGCCGTCGGTCTCCTCCTGCGCGACAACACCAGCTTCGAGGCCCTGCAGAACGACCCCAACCCCAGCTCCGAAGAGGTGATGGACGCCCTCACCGGCACGCTCAGCAGCACCGGCATCACCCTGCTGGCCACCCTGATCGGCACCGTGGTGGCGACCGCGATGCTCACCATCGTGGTCAGCCGGGCCGTGCTGGGCCGCTCCGTCTCGATCGGCGAGGCCTGGCGGGAGGCGCGCCCGCAACTCGGCCGCCTGCTCGGGCTGACGCTGCTGGTGATGCTGATCGTCCTGGGCGCCTTCCTGGTCGGCCTGGTGCCCGGCCTGGCCCTCGCACTCACCGGGGCGACCGTCGGCGGCGGCGTGCTGGCCACCTTCGGCGGCATCGCGGGTCTGCTCGCCGGAGTCTGGCTGTGGGTCCGCTACTGCCTCTCCGCACCGGCCCTGATGCTGGAGCGGCAGGGAGTGCTGCCCGCCCTGCGGCGCTCCGCGAAGCTGGTCCGCCGGTCCTGGTGGCGGGTCTTCGGCATCCAGATCCTCGCCTGGCTGCTGGTGCAGATCGTCGGCTTCATCGTGCAGATCCCCGCCTCCGTGGTCGGCGGCGTCGTGGACGGCCGCGGCCTGGACAACTTCCTCGGCGGGGAGGCCACCCCCACCTTCACCTGGCCGTACCTGATCATCGTGGGCATCGGGGCGGTGATCTCCTCCACCCTCACCCTGCCCCTCAGCGCCGGCATCACCGCGCTGCTCTACATGGACCAGCGCATCCGGCGGGAGGCCCTCGACCTCGAACTGGCGCGGGCCGCCGGCGTGCCGGACGACGGGGCCCCGGGCGGCCCGACGCCGCCGCCGAGCCCCGCCGCGGGGAGCTGACCCGGTGACGGGGGCGACCGGGAGTCCCGTGGCGGCACGCGCCCTGCCGGCGGCACTGCCCGGGCACGCCCCCGCCCAGGACGACGACGTCCCGGTCACCGTCCCCCGCGGTCCCGCCCGCCGCGCGGCGGAGGACGAACTCTCGGACCCGGCGTACCACCAGGACGACCCCGGGCTGGTCCGGCGCGTGGTGGACTGGCTCTGGGAACACCTCACCGAGCTGCTGGACGCGGCCGGCGACGCCGCCCCCGGCGGCGCCGTGGGCCTCGCCGTCATCGTGCTGGTGGTCCTGCTGCTGCTCGCTGCCCTCTGGGCACGGCTGGGCAGCCCGCGCACCCGGCGCACGGCCGGGGACGGCGGGCTCTTCCCCGAGCGGCCGCGGAGCGCCGCCGACCATCGCGCGGCGGCGGAACGGCACGCGGCCGACGGCCACTGGAGCGAGGCCGTCCAGGAACGGATGCGTGCCCTTGTCCGCTCCCTGGAGGAACGCGCGCTGCTGGAACCGCGCCCCGGCCGCACGGCCGACGAGGCCGCCGCGGAGGCCGCCCGGGCCCTCCCCGGGCACGAGGCCGGACTGCGGGCCGCCGCCCGCGCCTTCGACGAGGTGACCTACGCCGGCCGCCCCGCCGGCCAGGACGCGTACGCCCGCCTGCGCGCACTCGACGAGGACGTGCGCAGGACCCGGCCCCGGCCCGCGGAGCACAGCGCGGCCGGCGCAACGACCGCCGTCCCGCCGGGAGGACACCGGTGAGCACCACCTCCGCCTCACCCACCGCCCGGCAGCTCTGGAACCGCGCCCGCGGCCTGCTGGCCGGCGCCGCCGTCCTCGCGCTGGCCGGGGTGATCCTGGCCGCGGTGCGCTCCGGTGAGGACCACGGGCTGCTCGACCCCCGCTCCCCCGACCGCCACGGCAGCCGGGCCGTCGCGGAACTGCTCGCCGAGCGCGGCGTGGACATCCGGGTCGTCACCACCTCCGCCGAGGCGGCCCGGGCGGCGGGCCCCGGCACCACCGTGCTCGTCACCCGTCCGGACGCCCTGAGCGACCGCCGGCGCGCCCGCCTGGGAAGCCTTCAGGAGCGCGGCGGCCGTACCGTCCTGCTGGCCCCCGGACCGGCCTCGCTGCCCGCTCTCGCCCGCGGCACGCGGCTCGGGGGCGCGCCGGTGGAGGCGCAGCCCACGCCCCCGGACTGCCCGTTCCCCACCGCCGAGCGGGCCGGCGACGTCCATCTCGGCGGCCTCCGCTACCGCACCTCGGTCCCGGACGCCGACGCCTGCTATCTCCGGCAGGGCCTGCCCACGCTGGTACGGGTGCCGGCCGCGGAGGGCGACGGCGACACCGTGCTGCTCGGCGCCCCCGACCCGCTCTACAACCACCGCCTGGACGAACTCGGGAACGCCTCGCTCGCCCTGCAACTCCTCGGCTCCCGCCCGCATCTGGTCTGGTACCTCCCCTCGCTCTCGGACACGGCCGCCGGAGGCGGCGACCGCGGCTTCTTCGACCTGGCCCCGGACGGCTGGACGTGGGCCACCGCCCAACTGGCCGTCGCCGCCGTCCTGGCCGCACTGTGGCGGGCCCGCCGGCTCGGGCCGCTCGTCACCGAGGACCTCCCGGTCGCCGTTCCCGCCTCCGAGGCGACCGAGGGACGCGCCCGCCTCTACCGCCGGGCCGACGCCCGCGACCGCGCCGCGGAGACGCTCCGCGCGGCCGCCCGCGCCCGGGCGGCCTCCCTGACGGGCGTACCGCCCGGGCAGGCCGATCACCCCGGCGTGCTGCTGCCGGCCGTCACGGGCCTCCTCGACCGGCAGCCTCCGGCCCCCGCGCCCGCGGAGTCCCCGGGACAACGCCCGCTTCCGGAACCGCACTCCCTGCTCTTCGGCCCCGCTCCCCCCGACGACGAGACACTGGTCGGCCTGGCCCACGACCTCGACCGGCTGGAGCGCCGTCTCGCCCCCGCGCCCGGCACGGGCCGCTCCTCCTCTCCGTACGCACCACCGACAGACAAGGACCGCACCTCGTGAGCGCCTCCGCAGCAGACAGCGCCCGCAGCGCCCTGGAAGGCCTGCGCACCGAGATCGCCAAGGCCGTCGTCGGGCAGGACGCCGCCGTCACCGGACTCGTCGTCGCCCTGCTCTGCCGGGGACACGTGCTGCTCGAAGGCGTCCCCGGAGTCGCCAAGACCCTGCTGGTGCGGGCGCTCGCCGCCAGTCTCGAACTGGACACCAAACGCGTGCAGTTCACCCCCGACCTGATGCCGAGCGACGTCACCGGCTCGCTGGTCTACGACGCCCGGACCGCGGAGTTCTCCTTCCAGCCGGGCCCCGTCTTCACCAACCTGCTGCTCGCCGACGAGATCAACAGGACACCGCCGAAGACCCAGGCCTCCCTGCTCGAAGCCATGGAGGAGCGGCAGGTCTCGGTGGACGGCACACCCCGGAGCCTCCCGGAACCCTTCCTGGTGGCCGCCACGCAGAACCCGGTGGAGTACGAGGGCACCTACCCCCTGCCCGAGGCCCAGCTCGACCGCTTCCTGCTGAAGCTGAACATGCCGCTGCCCGGCAGGGAGGACGAGATCGGCGTCCTCACCCGGCACGCCTCCGGCTTCGACCCCCGCGACCTGGCGGCCGCGGGAGTACGGGCCGTCGCCGGCCCGGAAGAGCTCGCCGCCGCGCGGACCGCCGTCTCCGGGACCTCCGTGTCGCCGGAGATCACCGGCTATGTGGTGGACATCTGCCGTGCCACTCGTGAATCCCCCTCCCTCGCTCTCGGCGTCTCCCCGCGAGGCGCCACCGCACTGCTCGCCACCGCGCGGGCTTGGGCCTGGCTGACCGGACGCGACTACGTCATCCCGGACGATGTGAAGGCGCTGGCCCTGCCGACCCTGCGGCACCGTGTCCAGCTCCGCCCCGAGGCGGAGATGGAGGGCGTCACCGCGGACAGCGTCATCACCTCGGTCCTGGCTCACGTACCGGTCCCGCGCTGAGGCACCACCGACGGAAGGCGGGCTGATCATGGCACTCACCGGCCGCGCGGCGCTGATCGCCGCACTCGGAGCGCTCCTCGTCGGGCTGCTGCCGGGCTGGACCGGCCTGCTCGCCGTCGAAGTCCCCCTGCTGCTCGCCATCCTCTACGACCTGCTCCGCGCCGCGCCGGTGCGGAAACTCCGGTTCACCCGAACCGGTGATACGTCAGTTCGACTCGGAGAACGGGCGTCCGTCTCCTTGGTGGTCACCAATCCCTCCTCCCGCACCCTGCGGGCCCGGGTACGGGACGCCTGGCCCCCCAGCAGCTGGCGAGCGGGAGAGGGGCACACCGCTTCGCGGCACCGGCTGACGCTCGCTCCGGGCGAGAGCGCACGCCTCACCACGACGCTGCACCCCGGCCGCCGGGGCGACCGGCACGCCCACCGCGTCACCGTCCGCTCCCACGGCCCACTCGGCCTGGCCGCCCGCCAGGGCGGCCACCACGTTCCCTGGACGGTGCGCGTGCTGCCCGCCTTCGAGAGCCGCAAGCACCTCCCCGCGAGGCTCGCCCGGCTGCGCGAGCTGGACGGTCGCACCAGCATCCTCACCCGGGGCGAGGGGACCGAGTTCGACAGTCTCCGCGAGTACGTGCCGGGCGACGACACCCGTTCCATCGACTGGCGCGCGACGGCACGGCAGTCCACCGTCGCGGTCCGCACCTGGCGGCCGGAGCGCGACCGGCACGTCCTCGTCGTGCTCGACACCGGCCGCACCTCGGCCGGCCGTGTCGGCGACGCCCCCCGGCTGGATGCCGCCATGGACGCCACTCTGCTGCTCACGGCACTCGCCTCCCGCGCGGGCGACCGCGTCGACCTGCTCGCCTACGACCGCCACACCCGAGCCTCGGTACGCGGCCGCACGGCCCACGACGTCCTCCCGGCGTTCGTGGAAGCCATGGCACCGGTGGAGCCCGCGCTGGTCGAGTCCGACGCCCGCGGGATGACCGCCACGGCGCTCCGGCTGGCTCGCCGGCGGTCGCTGATCGTGCTCCTCACGGGACTCGAGACGTCCGCGGTGGAGGAGGGCCTGCTGCCGGTGCTGCCGCTGCTCACGCAGCGCCACACGGTCGTGCTGGGCGCCATCGCCGACCCGAGGATCGAGGAGATGGCCCAGGCCCGGGGGACCGTCGAAGGGGTCTACGAGGCGGCCGCGGCGACGCGGACCCGGGCGGAACGCCGCAGCACGGCGGACCGGCTCCGCCGCCACGGCGTGCTCGTCGTCGACGCCACGCCCGACAGCCTGGCTCCCGCACTGGCCGACACCTATCTCGCCCTCAAGGCCGCCGGCCGCCTCTGAGACGCGCGGACCACGTCGGGATGCGGCACCCCGCGGGTCGTGGGGCGCGGGGACGGGAAACCCTCCCCGGAGGAAACCTCGGGAAAACCCCCCGGAAACGCAGAAAGGCCCCGCCAGCATCACACCGGCGGGGCCTTCCCCACGCATTGTTCGGCGGCGACCTACTCTCCCACACACTCCCGCATGCAGTACCATCGGCGCAATGAGGCTTAGCT
>NZ_JACYHE010000210.1 GCF_021696945.1 Streptomyces sp. JJ36 | reverse complement strand
CGCGCCAGGCGGCCGGGGAGCTGAGCGGCCTGACCGGCGTGGACGACCCGTACGAACCGCCGGCCGCGCCCGATCTGCGGCTGGACACGGCGGGGCGCACGGTGGCGGACTCCGCCGCCGCCGTGCGCGCCCTGCTGGCGGAGCGGGGGCTGGCATGAGCGAGCTTGCGCACGGCGCGTCCTCCGAGCTGTCCGACGATCCGTTCGCGCTGACGCATCTGGAGGCGCTGGAGTCGGAGGCGGTGCAC
>NZ_JACYHE010000209.1 GCF_021696945.1 Streptomyces sp. JJ36 | reverse complement strand
CCGCTGCGCGACCGCGGCGACCACCCGGCCGTCCTCACCCCCGACCGCACCCTCAGCTACGCCGAACTCGACACCCGCGCCGCCCGCATCGCCCACCACCTGCGCACCGACCGGAACGCCAAGCCCGGCGAACTCGTCGCCATCGTCATGCACAAAGGCTGGGAACAAGCCGTCGCCGCCCTCGGCATCCTCCAGTCCGGAGCCGCCTACCTCCCCCTCGACGCCGCCTGGCCCACCCGGCGCCTCC
>NZ_JACYHE010000208.1 GCF_021696945.1 Streptomyces sp. JJ36 | reverse complement strand
ACAACACCCGAGTTCACTGGGACCGGCACCCGAAGACCAGCCACAACAACAGCCGTGCCCTCAGACACCCAACAACGTGCCCGGCCGGCACACCCCGGACCACCCGCGCTCCACACCCCTCCGAAGAGAGGCAGTACGAGCAGGCAACCCGGCAACACACCGGCCGAATAGTCAACGTTCCACCCATGAGCTGGCCACCGCCGGACACGCGCCGGCGTAGTAGCTCTGTGCTCCTTAGAAAGGAGGT
>NZ_JACYHE010000109.1 GCF_021696945.1 Streptomyces sp. JJ36 | reverse complement strand
CCGGGCGCTCCCGCGGCCACGGGTGCATCCGCGGGCCCCGCCGGCCCGGGCGACTCCGGCGGCGGGCACGCCCCCACCGCGGACGCGCCGGAGACCGGCACCGGCCGTCCCGGCCCGGAGGCCCCGCTCACCGCCGGCGCGCTGCGCCGCGAGGCCGCCGAGCGCCCGGCGGACGGCGCCGTCGACCCGGAGGAGCTGTACGCACTGGCCCGCGAGACCGGGCACCGGCTCCACCTCGACTGGTCCGGCCACGGCCCGGACGGCTCCTTCGACGCCGTGCTGCTCCCCGTCGGCGCGGACGGCCCGCCGCCGTTCCCGCCCCTCGGCCGCGCCACCGCGGCGCCCGCCCCACCCGGGGCGGCCACCGCACCCGAGTCCGCACAGGCGGCCCCGGAGCCGGAACCCCGCTGGGAGACCTTCGTCAACGGCGCCGCCCGGCGCCGCGCCGAGCGGCTCACCCCGCCGCTGCGCGCCGCCCTGGCGGAGAAGCTCCCCGACTACATGGTCCCGGCCGCCTTCGTCCTCCTGGACGCCCTGCCGCTGACCCCCAACGGGAAGATCGACCGGAAGGCCCTCCCCGCCCCCGAGGGCGGCCCGGCCGCCGCCGGGCGCCGGGTGCCGCCCCGGACCGAGCGCGAGGAACGGCTCTGCGCCGCCTTCGCCCGGGTGCTCGGCGTGCCGGAGGTGGGTGTCGAGGACGGCTTCTTCGACCTCGGCGGCCACTCGCTGCTCGCCACCCGCCTGGTCTCCCAGCTCCGCGGCGAGTTCGGCGTGGAGCTGCCCGTACGCGCCCTCTTCGAGACGCCCACCGTCGCCGGGCTCGCCCGCCGCCTGGACGCGGAGCAGGACGGCACCGCGCGCCCCCCGCTGCGCCCGGCCGTACGCCCCGAGCCGCTGCCGCTCTCCCACGCGCAGCGCCGCCTGTGGTTCCTGCACCAGCTCGAGGGGCCCTCGCCCACCTACAACATCCCCGTGGCGCTGCGCCTGCGCGGCCGCCTGGACACCGGCGCGCTGCGCGCCGCCCTGGCCGACGTGGTGGCGCGGCACGAGGCGCTGCGTACGGTCTTCCCCGACCGCGACGGGGTGCCGTACCAGCGGGTGCTGGACCCGGAGGAGGCCCGCCCCGCGCTGCCGGTCACCGAGGTCGCCGAGGAGGCGCTGGACGCCGCCGTCGACGAGGCCGTGCGGCACGCCGTGGACCTGACCCGCGAACCGCCGCTGCACGCCCGGCTCCTGGCCGCCGGCCCGGAGGACCACACCCTGGTGCTGGTGCTCCACCACATCGCCGCGGACGGCTGGTCGCTGGCCCCGCTCGCCCGCGACGTGGCGGCCGCCTACCGCGCGCGCACCGCCGGACGCGCCCCGGAGCAGCCGCCGCTGCCCGTCCAGTACGCCGACTACGCGCTCTGGCAGCGCGACCTCCTCGGCGACCCGGAGGACCCGGACAGCCTGCTCGCCCGGCAGCTCGCCCACTGGCGCACCGCGCTGGACGGCCTGCCGGAGCGGATCGCGCTGCCCACCGACCGGCCGCACCCCGCCCGCGCCTCGCACCGCGGCGGCACCCTCACCCTCCGCTGGGACGCGGAGCTGCACCGCGGGATCTCCGAACTGGCCCGCGCCGCCGACGCCAGCCCGTTCATGGTGGTGCACGCGGCGCTGGCCGCCCTCCTCGGCCGGCTCGGCGGCGGTGAGGACATCCCGGTCGGCACCGCCGTCGCGGGCCGCACCGACGCCGCCGCGGAGGACCTGATCGGCTTCTTCGTCAACACCCTGGTGCTCCGCGCCGACCTCTCCGGCCGCCCCGCCTTCCGGGAACTGCTGCGCCGGGTGCGGGAGCGCAGCCTGGACGCGTACGCCCACCAGGACGTGCCGTTCGAGTATCTGGTCGACGCCCTCAACCCGGGCCGCTCCCTCGCCCACCACCCGCTCTTCCAGGTGCTGCTCGCCTGGCAGAACACCCCCGAGGCCGCCCCGGAGCTGCCCGGCGTGGCGGCCGAGGCGCTGCCCGTGTCCACCGGCACCACCCGTACCGACCTCACCCTCTCGCTGACCGAGCGGCACGGCCCCGGCGGCGCGGCCGCCGGTGTGGACGGCACCGTGGAGTTCCGCACGGACCTCTTCGACCCCGGCACCGTGCAGACGCTGCTGCGCCGCCTGGAGCGGCTGCTCCGCGCGGTCGTCGCCGCCCCGGACCGGCCGGTGCACGAGATCCCCCTGCTCGACGCCGACGAGCGGCACCGGGTGCTGACCGTCTGGGGTGACGGCGACGCCCACTCCGCCGCGGAGGTGCCCGAGGGGCGCACCCTCCCGGAGCTGTTCGCCGCGCAGGTCGCCCGTACGCCGGACGCCACCGCGCTGCTCTGGCGGGACACCGCGCAGACGTTCGCGGAACTCGACGCCGCCTCCGCCCGGCTCGCCCGGCTGCTGCTCGACCGGGGCGCGGGGCCCGGCGACCGGGTCGCCGTGGCGCTGCCGCGCTCGCCGCGGCTGGTCGAGGCGCTGCTGGCGGTCGCCCGTACCGGCGCGGCCTATCTGCCCGTGGACCCCGGCTACCCGCCGGAGCGGGTGGCGTTCATGCTGCGCGACGCCGAGCCCGTGCTGCTGGTCACCGACACCGCTGCCGCCGCCGGGCTGCCCTCCGCGGAGGACGCCCCGCCGGTCCCGCGGGTCGTCCTGGACGACCCCGCCACCGCCGGCGACCTGGCCGGACGGTCCGCCACCGCCCCCTCCGCCGCCGACCTGCCGCGCCCGCTCACCCCCGAGCACCCGGCCTACGTCATCTACACCTCCGGCTCGACCGGCACCCCCAAGGGCGTCCTGGTGCCGCACACCGGCATCCCCTACCTGGTCGCCGCCCAGGCGGAACGCTTCCGGGTCGGGCCCGGCGACCGCATGCTCCAGTTCGCCTCCCCGAGCTTCGACGCCTCGGTCGCCGAGACCTGTGTCGCGCTGCTCTCCGGCGCCACCCTGGTGCTGGCCCCGCAGGACGACCTGATGCCCGGGGACCCGCTCACCGCCACCCTCGCCCGGCACGCCGTCACCCATGTGAC
Source organism: Streptomyces sp. JJ36 (assembly GCF_021696945.1). Lineage (GTDB taxonomy): Bacteria > Actinomycetota > Actinomycetes > Streptomycetales > Streptomycetaceae > Streptomyces. Next base: position 10,288 of record NZ_JACYHE010000109.1, on the reverse strand, counting down.
GCTGCCGCCCACCGCGCTGGCCGCGCTCGACCCCGGCGCGCTCCCGGACGGCATGACTCTGATCACGGCCGGCGAGGCCCTCCCGGCCGGGCCGGCCGCTCTCTGGGCCCCCGGACGCCGCATGATCAACGCGTACGGGCCCACCGAGACCACCGTCTGCGCCACCATGAGCGAACCCCTCACCGGCGACGGCACCCCGTCCATCGGCCGCCCGGTCCGCGGCGCCCGCGCCTACGTCCTCGACGGGACCGGCGCCCCCGTGCCGCCCGGCGTCCCCGGCGAACTCCACGTCGCCGGGCAGGGCGTGGCCCTCGGCTACCTGGGACGGCCCGAGCTGACCGCCGAGCGGTTCCCGGCCGACCCGTACGGGCCGGAGGGCGCCCGCATGTACCGCACCGGCGACCTGGTGCGGTGGCGGCACGACGGGGAACTGGAGTTCCTCGGGCGCCTCGACGACCAGGTGAAGGTCCGCGGCTTCCGGATCGAGCCCGGCGAGATCGAGGCCGCGCTGCTCGCCCACCCCGAGGTGGCACAGGCGACCGTGACCGTCCGCGAGGACCGCCCCGGCGACAAGCGCCTCGTCGGCTACGTGGTGCCGGCCGCCGCCGCAGCGGGCCCCGCGGGCGCGCCGGAGGGTGCGGCCGGCGCCGTGCCGGCCGGCGGCCCCACCGGGCCGGACACCCCCGACGGCCCCGGCGCCCTCCCCGCGCGGCTTCGCCGCCACCTGGCCGACCGGCTCCCGGCACACCTGCTGCCCGCCGCCCTCGTCCCGCTGCCCGCCCTCCCGCTCACCCCGAACGGCAAGGTGGACCGGGCCGCCCTGCCCCACCCCGACGCCGCCGGCACCGGCGCCCCGCGGGTCGCGCCCCGCGACGCGACGGAGCGCTCGATCGCCGCGCTCTGGGCGGAGTTGCTGGGTGTCGAGCCGGCGGACGGCACGCCCCCGATCGGCGCCCACGACGACTTCTTCGCCCGCGGCGGCCACTCGCTGCTCGCCACCCGGCTCGCCGCCCGCCTCACCGCCGAGCACGGCGTACGGCTGTCCGTACGGGAGGTCTTCGACCACCCGGTGCTCGCCGACCTCGCCGCCCGGGTCTCCGCGCTCGCCGCCGCGGGGGGCGGCGCGGAGGAGCCCATCCCGCGGGTCGACCGCACGGGAGGCGTCCCGCTCTCCTTCCCCCAGGACGACCTGGTGCTCCACCACCCGGTCGACGCCGGCGACCCGTTCCACAACGTGCTCACCGCCGTGCGGCTCAAGGGCGACCTGGACGCGCCGGCGCTGCGCCGTTCCCTGGACGCGCTGGTACGTCGCCATGAGGCGCTGCGTACCCGCATCGTCCGGCGACCCGGCGGCCCCGGGGACGACTCCGGCGACCCCGTACAGGTGATCGACCCCGCCGGGGACGCCCGCTGGCCGCTCCGCGACCTCGACCTGCGTGACGCGTCCGGCCCCGGGGCCCGCGCCGAGCGGCTGCGGGCGGCACTGACCGAGCTGGAACGCCACCCGTTCCGCATCGACGCGGAACCCCTGGTGGGCGGCGCTCTGATCCGCACCGCCGACGACGAGACCGTGCTCGCTCTGCTGATGCACCATCTCGTCACCGACAACTGGTCGTACGGCGTCCTCTTCGCCGAGCTCCGCGACCTCTACCGTGCCGAGGTCACCGGCGGGGACCCGGGTCTGCCGGAACTGACCGTGCAGTACCCGGACTACGCCGCCTGGCAGCGGCGGCAGCTCGCCGACGGCGCCCTGGACGCGGGCCTCGCCCACTGGCGGGAACGGCTGCGCGACCTGCCGCCGACGCTGCGCCTCTCCGCGCCCCCGCACCAGGCCGAGGCGGCCGTACCGGCGACCGGGGCCACCCGCGGGTTCCGGCTGGACTCCGCCATCACGCGGGAGCTCACCCGGCTCGCGCAGCAGGAGGGCGCCACCCTCTTCATGGTCCTGCTGGCCGCCTTCGACGTGCTGCTCTCGGCCTACTCCGGCACCGACGACGTCCCGGTCTCCTTCCCACTGGCCGGTCGCGAACGCCCGGAGACCGAACGACTGGTCGGCTTCTTCGTCGGCCAGGCCGTGGTCCGCGCCGACCTCTCCGACGACCCCGCCTTCCGCGATCTGCTCCGGCGGGTACGGGCCGAGACCCTCGGCGCCCACGCCCACCAGGGCGTGCCGCTGTGGGCCCAGGACTGGTCCCGGCGGCCCGGGCACGACCCGTTCGCCGTCTCCTTCAACCTGCTCAACGCCGACGTGCCCGCGCTCGACCTGCACGGGCTGCACGCCGAGCCGCTGGAGCCGGGACACGGGGACGACTACGTCTTCGCCGAGGTGGTCGTCACCATGGCGGCCTCCGCGGTGGACCTCGCGCTGATGATGCGCGAGGACGACGACGGGCGGCTGCGCGGCATGTGGCTCCACGCGCCGGACCGGCTGGACGCCCGCGCCGCCGACGTCCTGATGCGGCAGTGGGAGCGTGCCCTCGCGCTGGTCGTCGCGGACCCCGACGCCCCGGTGCACACCCTGCGCGCCCGCCTCCTCGCCGGCGCGCCCGCTGCCGGCGAGCCGGCCACGGAGCCCGGCGAGCCGGCGACCGGCACGGGCGCCACCGGTCCCGCCGCCGGCGGGGCGCCGGGCGACGCCGCCACCCCGGACCACCACGGAGAGAGGACGCCGTGACCGCACCGCACGAGCCCGCCCCCGCCACGCAGCTCCCCGCGCCCGGCCCGGGCGCCCGGCCCCCGGGCACGGGCGGCCGGCAGGACACGCCGGTCCCGCTGCCCCACCTGCTCGGCGAGACCCCCGGTGCCGACGACGCCTTCCGGCTCTTCTGCTTCCCGTACGCCGGGGGCAACGCCGCCGTCTACCGCGGCCTGCGCGCCACCGCGGGCCCGGGCCTCGCGGTGTACGCCGTGGAACCGCCCGGCCGGGGACGCCGGATGGCCGAGCGGCCCTACGACGCCATGGGGCCGCTGGTCGCCCACCTCGCCGACGCCCTCGCCCCGGCGCTGGACCGCCCGTACGCCTTCTTCGGGCACAGCCTGGGCGGCCTGGTCGCCTTCGAACTCGCGCGCGTCCTCCGCGCCCGCGGCGCCCGGCAGCCCGAGCACCTCTTCGTCTCCGCCAGCGCGGCGCCCGGCTCCCGGCGCGTACGGCCCGTCATCCACTCCGCCACCCCGGACGCCGTCAAGCAGGAACTGCGCACCCTCGGCGGCACCCCGCCGGAGGTCCTGGAGAACGACGAGGTGATGGAGGTGGTGATGCCCATGCTCCGCGCCGACTACGCCGTCCTGGAGACCTACCGGCACGACCCCGGACCGCCGCTGGGCATGCCGCTGACGGTCTTCGGCGGCACCACCGATCCGGTGGCCCCGGCGGACCTGCTGGAGGGCTGGCGCGCCCAGTCGGTGCACGGCGCCCGGATCCGGATGATGTCCGGCGGCCACTTCTACCTGCACGACGCCGCGGCCCCCGTGATGGCGGCCGTCGAGCACACCCTCGGCCTGCGCACGGGCGGCCTGGGGCACGCGGCGGAACAGTCCACGGCCGACCGGCCCTGAACCCGAAGGAGCTTCCCCATGCACACCACCGGCACCACGGTCACCCCGGACGCCGCGGCCCCGTCCCCGGACGCGGCCGCCGTCCCCGGCTCCGACATCGGGGTGACCCGCATCGACCATGTGGGCCTGGCCGTCCCCGACCTCGACGAGGCCGTCGACTTCCACCGCCGCGTCTTCGGCATGCGCTGCCTGCACGTGGAGGAGAACGAGGAGCAGGGCGTCCGCGAGGCCATGCTGGCCTTCGGCGAGGACCCCGCCGCCTCCCGCATCCAGCTCCTCGCCCCGCTGGACTCCTCCTCCGCCATCGCCCGCTTCCTGGACCGCAGCGGCCCCGGGCTCCAGCAGGTCGCGTACACCGTCGAGGACCTGGAGGCCGCCAGCGACGCCCTGCGCGCCCGCGGCGTCCGCCTGCTCTACTCCGCCCCCAAGCGCGGCACCGCGAACTCCCTGGTCAACTTCGTCTACCCGCAGGACGCCGGCGGTGTCCTGGTCGAACTCGTCCAGCCCGCCTGAACCGGTCGTCACTCCTGGCAGGAGACCATCTACCTGCTGCGTTCACCCGCCAACGCCCGGCGACTGGCCGAAAGGGTCGCGGAGGCCGAACGAGGGAACGTGGAGCCTCGTGAGCTGATCGAGGTGGACGACGCCGAGTGAAGACCGTATTCACCGAACACGGGTGGGCGGATTACGTGCACTGGTCCGAGACGGACCGCCGCATGACCCGCCGCCTCAGTCGCTTGATCGAGGATGCCAAGCGGGACCCCTTCGCGGGTATCGGAAAACCGGAGCCGCTGAAGGGAGACCTCAGCGGCTACTGGTCTCGTCGCATCGACGACGAGCACCGGCTCGTCTACCGTGTGCGAGGCGACGAACACGTCGTCGTCCAGGCCCGCTACCACTACTGAGCGCAACCCGCAGTCCGGCGCCGGGACGCCGCGCGCTCCGCAGCGAGGCTGCTACACCGTCACCGGGAGGGTGCGCAGGCCGCGGATGACGAACTCCTGCCGGCGCTCCGGCCGGCCGGCGAGGCGCAGCCCGGGCAGCCGGGTGGTGAGGGCCTCCAGGGCGGCGGCGATCTCCACCCGGGCCAGCGGCGCCCCGACGCAGTAGTGGATGCCCGCACCGAAGCCCAGGTGCGGGTTGGGGGAGCGGCCGACGTCGAGCCTGTCGGGCTCGCCGAAGACGGCGGGGTCGCGGGCCGCGGCCCCCAGCAGCGCGGCGATCCGGTCGCCCGCCGCGAGCTCGTGGCCCGCCACCGAGGTCGGCTCGGTGGCGGTCCGTTCGAACAACTGGAGCGGCGCGTCGAAGCGGATCAGCTCCTCCACCGCAGTGGGCATCAGCCCCGGTGACGCGACCAGCCGTTCCCACTGGTCGCGGTGGGTCAGCAGCGCCAGCACCCCGTTGCCGATCACGTTCACCGTCGCCTCGTGCCCGGCCATCAGCAGCAGCACCGCGGTCCCGACCAGCTCGTCGCCGGTGAGCCGGTCCGCACCGTCGCGTTCCGCCACCAGGTCGCTGATCAGGTCCTCGCCCGGCTCGCGGGTGCGGGCCGCGGCCAGCTCCCGCAGGTACGCCACGAACTCCGCCGCGGCCCGCTCGGCCGCCGCCTCGCCCTCCGGTGGCAGTCCGTACTCGTACATCTTCACGATGGCGTTGGACCACGGCTGCAGCCGCGCCCGGTCCGCCTCCGGCACGCCGAGCAGTTCCGCGATCACCTCGACCGGCAGCGGTGCGGCCAGGTGCTCCAGCAGGTCCGCCGAGCCCTCCGCCTCGATGGCCGCGGCCAGTGAGCCGGTCATCCGGCCGGCCACCGCGCGCACCCACGGCTGGAGGCGGCCGGTGTGCCCCCGGGCGAACGCCGCGGAGATCAGCCGGCGCAGCCGGGTGTGCCGGGGCGGCTCCGTCTCCAGCAGCGAGTTGCGGTGCAGCAGGTTGAAGGCGGGGAAGGACGCGGCGGGCGTCTTGTCCGTCCAGATGCGGCCCGCGGAGCGGTTCCGCAGCACCTCGGAGCAGGCCGCGTGCGAGACCGCGACCGGGAGCCCCAGGCCCCCGTGCCAGTGGACCGGGCCGCGCTCCCGCAGCGCGGCGAACGCCGGGTACGGATCGGCCAGGAAGTCCGGGTCACCGGAGTCGAACACCACGCGCCGACCGTATCCCGCTCCGGCGCTCCACGGAACGGCGCAAGGCGCGCTGCGCCCTCGGCGCGCCATCGACGGGCGCCGCGGTGGGGTGCCCGGCCGGGCCGGCTACTCGGGATCTCGTACCCGGTCCAGGCCGGCCGCCGCAGCCGACGGCACCTCCGCGACCGACGCGCCCGCCCCCGCCCGGCTCGAAGGGTTCGCGCCGCACGGCACAAGCCCGCCTACCGCCCGTCAGCAGAGCACCAGCGCCTCCAGAAGATCCGGAGTTCCGTGGCTGAGGACGAGCCCGTAGCTCTCCCCCACCTCGCAGCCCTGTTCCACCCACTGGTTGGCCAGCACGGTCCAGAGGACGAAGAGGCTCAGGACCACAGCCCAACCGGTGCGTCTGCTCCCTTTCGGAGTACTTCCGTGGTTGTCCGGCATGCGCATGATTGTGGCGTCGATGCGGCCAACCTGCCTACCGGCGTGAGGAGTTGTTTCAGGCCGCATCCGGGGCCGCGACCACGCAGACCGGCGGCTACAGCCCCGGGGCGCCCCAGACGGGGAACCAGCGGGAGAGGTCGGGCTCGATGCGGAGGTCGTCGGAGAGGGCGCCCTGCACCTGGAGCTCCAGGGCGTTGTTCCGCTTCTCGCCGGGGAGCGGGGCGAAGGGGTAGAAGGTGCCGCGCTTGTAGAGGTACACGAGGGCGAGCGGGCGGTCGCCCGTGTCGTCGCGGAACCCCATCAGGGAGCAGAGGAGCTGCGGCCCGAAGCCGCCGTCCTGGAGCAGGGTGTTGACGGCGTGCAGATCGTTGACCACGGACTCCGGCTCGTCCGCCGGGTGGCGGGAGAGCAGCCAGGTGTAGCCGTACGCGTCGCGGCTGAACTCCACCGGGATGCCGCCGTGCTCCGTGTCGGCGTCCAGCAGCGCCCGTACGTCCTGTTGCAGCCGGTCCATGGCCCCGCCCTCGACGCTGGCGAAGCAGACCGACCCCAGGCCGGTCGGCGCGAACCCGGCGGCGACGCGGAGGGTGACCGTGGCGGAGGGGAGGGCGAAGAGCTGGTCGAGGTCGGGGCGGGCCGGCTTGGAGCGGCCCAGGAGGATGTCCAGCAGGCCCATCGTTCCGGGCTCCTTTCCGGGCGGTGGGGGTGTACGGGTGGCGGGTGCACCCGCGCGGGGGGACGGGACGCGCCGGGCGCTCCCGTGCTCACGGCTGGCCGAGCTGGGCCGAGATGCGGCGGAGCTGGTCCAGGCGCTGCTCCAGCGTCGGGTGCGAGGAGAGCAGCCGGCCGAGGCTCTGCCGGCTGGAGAAGGCCGGCGCGAAGAAGAACGCGTTGAACGGCTCCGCCCGGCGCAGATCACGGGTGGGGATGCGCCCCATCTGGCCGGTGATCTTCGTCAGGGCGGCGGCCAGCGAGGAGGGGCGGCCGGTCAGCAGGGCGGCGGCGCGGTCCGCGCTGAGCTCCCGGTAACGGGAGAGCAGCCGGGTGAGCAGGAAGCTCAGGGCGTACACCAGGGCGCTGACCAGGGGGATCAGCAGGAGCAGCGGGGCGTTCCGGTCGCCGCCGCCCCGCATCAGCCCGCTCCACAGCGCGATCCGGGTGACGGTTCCCGCCAGCACGCCCAGGAACGCGGCGATCGTCATCACCGCGACGTCCCGGTGTGCCACATGGGAGAGCTCGTGTGCCAGCACGCCCTCCAGCTCCTCCGGTTCCAGCCGCCGCAGCAGCCCGGTGGTGGCGCAGACGACGGCCTTGTCCCGGCTGCGGCCGGTGGCGAAGGCGTTCGGCAGGTCGGAGTCGGCGATCGCCACCTTCGGTTTCGGCATGTCCGCCAGGGCGCACAGCCGGTCGACGGCGCCGTGCAGCTCGGGGGCCTGCTCGGGGGTGACCTCGCGGGCCCCCAGGCTGTAGGCGGCGATGCGGTCGCTGAAGTAGAACTGGGCGAGGAACAGGCCGCCGACCAGCAGCACGATGAGCAGCCAGGCCCCCTGCAGCAGGGCGATGAGCACGCCGACGAAGACCACGTAGAGCAGGCCGATCAGGAACATGGTGCCGACCATCCGGCCGGTGAGGCCCCGGTCCGGGGCGAAGCGCGTCCGGGTCGCCATGGCGCCCCTCCGATCTCGCGCGGGAATCCCTCTGCTAAGGACTTTACGCCTTGTCCCTGGACGGGTGCTTCTGAGTGATACACGGTGATACGCAGTGAAACGCACCGTAGCGCGTGCACGCCGGTACGTGCGGTGTACGGGGTGGGGGAGCGGCCTGCCGCCGGGGGCTGCGGTGGCCCCGCGGTCCTCTCCGCGGCCGGGGCGCCGGAGCCGATCCCGCGCCCCCGCCCGTGCTCCTCGGCGCTGTCGCGTGCGCGCACGGACCGCGGGCGGCCGGGGCGGCGCGGATGTGTGCGGTGCTCCCTCGCGGGTCTCCGGACCCGGGTGCACGGCATGCGGCGGGCGGTGCGGAGGCCGGCCGCGTGTGCACGGCCGGCGCGGTGACGGGCTCGGGTGGTCGCCGGTGATCGATGCCCGCCGCTCGGCGCGCTGCGCAGGCGCCGCGAAAGGCGGCCCGCGGTGCTGCCCGCGGTGCCGCCCGTGGTCGTACCGAGGCCCGCCGGCGCGGGTGACTGCCCGTCACCCGGCAAGTGGAACCGTGCATTCAGCAAACCTCCACATCGTGTGCATGAGTGGCCCGAACTCCCGTGCGGCTCCGCGTCATGCCCGAATTGCCCCACGCGACAGGTCGGTCATGTCCGGTTGCGGCCCGGGAGGCGCGGTGGCGCCGCGGAAAGCGTCACGCCGTTCTGCGAAGAAGTTGTCACCATTCGGCGGACGGAACTGCACGGCCGTCACATGTGGTCCCGGTGCAGCCGTTCATGAAGCGTCAACGGGATTGGCCGGGTGCCTCGTTCGCGTGCTTTCATCATGCGCACTGCGGCAGTTGTGCGAATGCTGATCGGTTTTCGGGCGCCAGGCTGCCGCGGCAGTGGACGGATCGTTCATCGCTGGCGACCGCACCACGACCTCGGAAAAGTCCGACAACTGAAGGGAATACGCGCGATGCGTAACGACCTCGAGACCCGCGAGATCGCCGACACCGAGCTGGACGCCGTCGCCGGCGGTGTGGTCAGCGTCGCCGGCGGTGTCGCCGGCGCCGTGACCAGCGACGTCGCCAACACCCTGGGCTCGCTGGAGACCACCGGCGCCGTGCAGGGTGTCGCCACCGGCGCCGTGAACCAGGCCGCGGGCATCACCGGCGTGCACGCCGACACCTCCGCGGTCACCGCTCCGCTGGGCCTCTGAGACGCACCGTGCCGGCGGGCCGTACGGCCCGCGGTGTCACAGAGCCTGACGGGTGCGTGGGCACCCCGTGAGGTCGCCCATGAACCCCGGATCTCCCCGTTCCGGGGTTCATGGCTGCCTGCACCTCCGCCGGGCCGGTCCGCGGGGGTGCCCCGTCCTCCGGCCCGTACCCCTCCGGCCCGCCCACGGCCGGCGGGCCCCGGGCGCGCTCGCGCTCCGGCCCGTCCCCTTCCGCGGTGCGCCGCGCCGGCCCGCATTCCGGTCCGCCCGGAGCGGTCGGCGTACGAGACGCGCGCGCACGCACGTTTACGGAATTCCCGTCGCGGCCCGCCGGCGGCCACAGGCGTACCCGCCGGAAAGCACGCGCGGCGGAACACCGCGCACTCCGCCCGGTCGCATGCAGTCGAAGGAACGGTCCGTGCAATTCCGCCAGAAGGCGCTTTCCAAACTGCAGTCGCCCGAGGAACTCGATCTCCCGGTGCGGTTCGCGCGCCCGCCGGGACGTCTGGTGCTGGCCGTCACCGTCGTCGTGATGGCCGTCGCCGGCTTCTGGGCGGTGACCGGGACGGTGTCCTCGAAGGTGACCGCACCGGGCCTGCTGACCCGCGCCCAGGGGAGTTACCTGCTGCAAAGCCCCGTCGCCGGCCAGATCACCGAGGTGCACGCCGAGGAAGGCCGTACGGTCGCCGCCGGGGAGCCGGTGGTGACCGTCCGTACGGGCGAGGGCGACCGCGCCGTGCGCGCGGTGGCCCGGGGGCGGGTCACCGCGCTCGCCGTGAAGATCGGCGGGGTCGTCACCACCGGCGCGGACGTGGCCACCGTGGAGCGGATCGAGGACCCCGGCGAGCCGCTGGTGGCCATGGTCTACGTGCCCGGCGGCAACACCGCGACCATCCCGGTCGGCGCCCGCGTCGACCTCACCGTCCGCTCCGTCCCCCAGCAGCGCTACGGCGTGCTCCGGGGCCGGGTGAAGGCGGTGGGGCGCACCCCGCAGACCCGCGCCCGACTCACCGGCTTCCTCGGGGACGCCCGGCTCGCCGAGGAGTTCTCCCGGCAGGGTGACCCCATCGCGGTGCTGGTGCGGCTGGAGCGCTCCTCCGCCACGAAGTCGGGCTACGTCTGGTCCTCCGCCGACGGGCCGCCGTACGAGCTGGAGTCCCCGGCGCCGCTCACCGCCGCCATCCACCTCGCCGCCCAGCGGCCCGTCGAATGGCTGCTGCCGTGACCGCCCCGCAGCTCCCGCCGCCGGGGCGGCGCCGCCACCGCCCCGAGCCGAAGGGCGGCGCCCGCCGGCGCCGCCCCGAGCCGCCCGCG
>NZ_JACYHE010000011.1 GCF_021696945.1 Streptomyces sp. JJ36 | reverse complement strand
CGGGGATGCCGCCCCCTCCGCGGGCGACGGCCCGGCGAGCGGGGCGCGCGGTGCCGGGGGTGCCGGGCCTAGCCGGGCGGGCGGCGTGGCAGGGGCGGCCCAGCCGGGCGCGCCGGGGGCGCCGGACGCGCCCGGCAGTGACGCGGTGCTGGTGCTGCGGGCGCTCGGGCTGGGCGACCTGCTCACCGCCGTACCGGCGCTGCGCGCACTGCGGCGGGCCCACCCGGAGCGTCCGCTCGTCCTCGCGGCACCCGCCCGGCTGGCGGAGGCCGCCGCCGCGACCGGCGCCGTGGACCGGCTGCTGCCGGCCGAGGGGCCGGGCCGCGCCGTACCCGGACGGCTGGAGTGGGCCGGGCCGCCCCCGGCCGTCGCGGTCGACCTGCACGGCAACGGCGAGGCCAGCCACCGCCTGCTGCGGGCCCTGCGCCCGGTCCGGCTGCTGGCCTTCGCCGACCCCGCGGTGCCGGACGCGCCGGGTCCCGAGTGGCGCGAGGACGAGCACGAGCGCCGGCGCTGGTGCCGTCTGCTGGAGGCGTACGGCGTCCCGGCCGACCCGGAGGACCTGCACATCCCCGTGCCCGGCCGCCCCTCACCGGCCCCAGGCGCCACCGTGCTGCACCCGGGCGCGGACGCCGCCGCCCGGTGCTGGCCGCCGGAGCGGTTCGCCGCGGTGGCCGCCGGGCTGCGGCGAGCCGGGCACCGGGTGGTGCTGACCGCCGGGGCCGGCGAGGCGGAGCTCGCCCACGGCATCGCCCGGCGGGCCGGGCTGCCGCCCACGGCCGTGCACGGCGGCGGCGCCGACGTGCCGTTCGCGGAGCTGACGGCGCTGGTCGCCGGGGCGCGCGCGGTGGTCTCGGGGGACACCGGACTGGCCCACCTGGCCAGTGCGCTGGCCGCCCCCTCCGTGGTGCTGTTCGGACCCGTCTCCCCCGTGCTCTGGGGGCCGCCGGACCACCCCCGGCACCGGGTGCTGTGGCGCCCGGACCCGGACGCGCCGGGTGCCGTACGGCCGGGGGACGCGCACGGCACCCGTACGGACCCACGGCTGCTGCGGATCACGGCCGACGAGGTGCTGGACGCGGTGGCACGCCTGCCGCGCCCCGCCCGGGCGGCCGCCGCCCCGCTCCCCTGAGCGCGGCGGCCGGGCCGCTGCCGCGACGCAACGGGCGCGCCGGGGCACTTTCCTCCGGAGGCCGGGGCCCGTCCGGCCCGGGGGTTCCGCCGCACGCCCCCCCCGAACGGCGGGCGCACCGGCTCACGGCACGCGGCCGCACTCCTTCCTCCGTTCTGCGGGCCGTCCGCACGGCGCCGTACGGCGCCGTACGGCCCCGGGCAACCCGCGCCCGGCGGAGCGCGCCCCTACACGCGGCTGCGCCCGCTCTCCTGCGCGGCCCGTTCCGCGGCCCGCTCCCCCTCCACGCGGCGGTGGATGCGCTCGCAGGTCGCGTGCAGCAGCCGGGAGACGTGCATCTGCGAGATGCCCAGCTCGTCGGCGATGCAGCTCTGCGTCATGTCGCAGAAGAAGCGCAGATAGAGGATTCTGCGCTCCCGCTCGGGAAGCTGGCAGAGGTGCGGCTTCACCGCCTCCCGGTGCACCACCTGGTCGTACCCGGCGTCGCACTCGCCCAGGACGTCCTGGAGCGAGAAGCCGTTGTCCCCGGCGGGCAGCTCGGCGTCGAGCGAGAGAGCCGTGTAACTCTCCAGCGCCTCCATCCCCAGCAGCACCTCCTCCTCGGTGAGCCCGCTGTGCTCGGCGATCTGCGCGACCGTGGGCGCCCGGTCGCCGAGGACCGAGATCAGCTCGCGCGAACTGGCCCGCACCCGGTTGCGCAGGTGCTGGACCCGGCGCGGCACGTGCAGGTCCCAGGTGTGGTCGCGGAAGTGCCGCTTGATCTCGCCGACGATGGTGGGGATGGCGTAGCTCTCGAAGACGGTGCCGCGTCCCGCGTCGTAGCCGGCCACCGCCTTCACCAGCCCCAGCGCGGCCGTCTGCTGAAGATCCTCCAGCGGCTCCCCCCGGTCCCGGAAGCGCCCGGCGAGCCGGCGCGCCATCGGCATCCACGCGCACACCACCTGTCCCCGCAGCTCCTCCTTCTCGGGACCGTCCGGCAGCTCGGCGATGCGGCGGAAGATCTCGGCGGTGTCGGGGGCGTCGTCATGCGGGTGACGGGCGTGCTTCGCCCGGTAGGCAGTGACCATGCTGCGCCCTCCCGGATCGAGGTGGTCCGTCGGCGAACGCCGCCGCGATGCGGGACCGGCACGACCGGAGCATCAGGGCGACAGGGCCTGTGGCTCGCGTAGTGCCTGCTGGTCGAAGCACTGCTCGTCTCTCACCGTACGTGCGGGGGCCGGGGCCCGCACTCGGACGGCGCGCCGCCCCGCCTCCCCGTACGCGGCACCGGCCCGCCGTGCGGGGCGGGCACGGCCCGGCCGCGGCGCCCCGGGGTCCGCACCCGGTCGCCGCCACGGCCGCAGGGACGTGGCCCCCTCACCGAGCGGCGCCCGGCGCCTACCGCTTGTAGCCTGGTCGCGATCTGGCGCGGCGTTTCCGAGGTGGTGATGCACGGTGGCGGAGAGCCCTCCCCTGGAGGTCGCGGCCCGGTTCGCCGCCCTCTCCCGCCTGCTGCACGGACTGCCCTCCCGGGAGCGGACGCTGCGCCGGGTGGTGGACCTGGCGGTCACCACGGTCCCGGGCAGCGAGCACGCGGGCTTCCTCTCCCTCCGGCGCGGTGGCGGCGCGGTCGGCAGCGAGGCGCACACGGGCGGACCGGTCCCGGAGCTGGCCCGGGTGCAGGAACGACTGGGCGAGGGGCCGGTGCCGGCCCCGCAGTCCGGCGAGCCGGTGGTGCGGATCGCGGACACGGCGGAGGAGCGGCGCTGGCCGCGGTTCGCCCGGCACGCCGAGGAGCTGGGGGTGCGTGCGCTGCTGGCCTGCACGCTGACCGGCGAGCGCGGCACGCTCGGCACGCTGTGTCTCTGCTCCGCCAAGCCGGAGGCCTTCGACGAGACCGCCGTGCGGACCGCAGCCGTCTTCGGCGAGCACGCAGCCGTGGCGCTGGACCGGGCCGGGCAGGTCGACTCGCTGGAGACCGCGGTCGCGAGCCGCCAGCTCATCGGGGAGGCCACCGGAATGCTGATGGAGCGCTACGGCGTCGCCTCACCACAGGCGTTCGGCATGCTGGTGCGCTGCTCGCAACACCTGAACGTGAAGCTGCGCGAGGTGGCGTCCCGGATCGTGGAGGGCCAGCTCGCGGACGACCGCATCCGGCACGCCCTCGCCCGGGCCCGGCGCGACTGACCCGGCCCGCCCCCGGCCTGACCCGGCCGCGGCCCGTCGGCCGGAGCCCTGGGCGCTCGGCGGACGGGACCGCCGAGCGGTCTGCGGAGGGTGGTGTGAAGGGCCGTGTTTGGCAGGCGATACGCGTGGGACTCGGCGGACGGGGTTGAGCGGCCCCTCTGGGTGAGAGGGATACGCCCGGGCGTGGAGATGTTCTCCACGCCCGGGCGGTCTTCCGTCCGGGCCCGTACCGGATCACCCGGACGGGTGAGCGCGGCTCCCTTTCCGGCCCCCTGTCCCGGCGAGCGGAGCGGCGCATGACGGATTCCTCTGGTTCCTCTGGTTCCTCCGGTTCCTCCGAGTCCCCCGGCGCCCCGGAGGCGGTGCGCGCGGTCCTGTTCGACGTCGACGGCACGCTGGTGGACACCAACTACCTGCACGCGGTCACCTGGTGGGAGGCGTTCCGGCAGGCCGGGCACCGGGTGCCGATGCGGGACGTCCACCATGCGGTCGGCATGGGCTCCGACCGGCTGGTGGGACACCTGCTGGGCCCGGACCGGGACCGGGAGCAGGACGCCCGTATCGCGGCCGCGCACGGCACCCTCTACGCCGCGTACTTCCCGAAGCTCGCCGCGCTGCCGGGCGCGGCCGCACTGCTGCGTGCGGTGGCCGCCCGCGGCCGGCGCGTCGTCCTGGCCAGCTCCGCCGCGGCGACGGAGCTGGCGGCGATGCGCCGGGCGCTGGACGCGGACGACGCGATCGACGCCGCCACCGCCGGGGACGACGTGGACAGCACCAAGCCGGCCCCCGACCTGGTGCGGGAGGCGGTACGGCTCGCCGGCGTGCCGGCGCGCCGGACGCTGTTCGTCGGGGACACCGTCTGGGACATGCAGGCGTGCGCCGCGGCCGGGGTGCCCTGCCTGGGGGTGCTCACCGGCGGTGTCCCGCGGGCGGACCTCGCGGAGGCGGGTGCCGAGGAGGTGTTCGACGGGCCCGCCGAGCTGCTGGAACGGCTGGACGAGACCCGGCTCGCCGCGTCCCTCCCCACGGAGGACCGCCCGGCCCCCGGCCGCAGCTGAGGCGCAGCGGGTGGGACGGGGGCAGGGCGGCCGCGACGCCGGACGACGCTCCCGGCCCTCGCCGGCGACGGCCACGCCGTGGGCGGCACACGAGCGCAGCCACCCAGTTCGCCGGGCCCGGGGCCCGCGGGCTCTCCGGGCCCGGCGCGGCGGCGGCACTCGCGAGGGGCCGATGCGGGGCCGTGAGCAGGGGGATGCCTGCGGTGTGACCGCGGCGCACGCAGGTCCGACTCGCCGCTTTCGCGACCTCGCGCGAGACGGCCGTACGACGCCGGGGGGCGTTGGCCGCCGTGCTGGTGGAGAACGAGCGGCCGTCATGGGAGCGGAGGATTCCCGGGGCACACCCGGGCCTGCCGGCTGCCCCGCCTGCCCGCGCGGAGCCACTGGTAGATTCCCGGCTGCTCCGTCCGTTTCTTCTCAGGTGGGCACGTGTCCGTTCTGGTGGGTCCCCGGGAGCCGGCGCACCGTGCGCGGCGCCGCGCGCGAGCCGCGCGGCTGCTGCTCGCGGTGCTCACGGCCGTGCTGGGCGTGCCGGCCTGTGTGACTGCCGGCGCCACCGTTCCGGGCGCGCCCGGAACCGCGGCGCACGCCGCGGCGGCGCACCACGGCACGCTGACGCACCGCACGGCGCCGGCCACGGATCCCGGACAGCCCGCAGCGCCGCTCGGCACCCGGACGGCCGGGGCCACGCCGGCCGGCGTTGCGCACACCCGGGCGCTCCCCGCCGGGCCTCCGGGGCCCGCCGGGGCGCCGCACGGCGACGCGGAGACGCAGGGCGCCGGCACGCCGGAAGCCGGCTCCCCGCAGAGCGGGGCTCCCTCCGTGCCGGACGAACGCGCCGGCTGCCCCCCGTCGCCCGCGCCGGGCGTCCCGCACTGCGCCCGCCCGGATTCCGGACCCGCCCGGCACGCCCAGCCCGTCGCCGCACTGCCGTGCCCACCGGACGCCGAGCACCGCACGCCGCGCGCGCCTCCCGGGACCGTCGCCCCCGGGGCCGGTCCCCCGCCGCTCCGTGCGCCGGACCTGCACCGTCTTCAGCTCCTGCGGGTGTAGAGCACCCGCCGGGCCGGCGTTCGCGGCGCCCCCGGATGCCGGCCCCCGCGACGCACAGCTCACCACCCGTGACACCGGCCGCGGCCGCACACGGCGGCGGCGGGCGAACGACCCCGTGGCCGCCGGCACGCACGCGCGGCCGGCCCCGCCGCATCCGTGTCACGCGGTCCGCGGCCGGAAGCCCCGGCGAGCGGGCGGCTGCTCCGCAACCCACCCGGCGGCCGGGAGAAACCCCCGAGAGGACTCTCATGAACACCCGACAGCGCGCCGTCCCCGGCGCTCTCGCACTGCTCGCCGCGGTGGGCCTCACCGCCTGCTCCGCCGGGTCCGGCGGCACCGCGGACGGCGACGCCGGCCGTACGAGCCGGGCCCCGGCCGAACCGTCCCCCGGCGGCACGGAGGGCTCCCCCGCCACGGGAGACCCGGTGGACGCCGGCCACATCCACGGTCTGGGCGTCGACCCCGCCGACGGCCGGCTCTACGTCGCGACCCACCGGGGCGTCCTCTCCGTCGGCCGGAACGGCGAGGCGCAGCGGGTGGGCGACGCGGCGGACTACATGGGGTTCGCGGTCGCCGGCCCCGGCACGTTCCTCGGCAGCGGCCACCCCGCCCCCGGCAGCGACGCCCCGGCGAACCGGGGGCTCATCCGCAGCACCGACGCCGGCCGTACCTGGCAGCCGGTCTCGCTGAGCGGCGAGGTGGACTTCCACGCGCTCAGCCACGCCCACGGCACCGTGTACGGCTACGACAGCACCAACGGCGTGCTCCGGGTCAGCCGGGACGGGAAGAAGTGGGACGCACGGGCGCAGCTCGCCGCCGTGGACATCACCGTCAGCCCGGACGATCCGGACGTGGTGCTGGCCACCACGCGCGGCGGCCTGGCCCGCAGCACCGACGGCGGACGCACCTTCGGCGCCGGGCGCCAGCCGTTGCTGGCCTTCGTCTCCTGGGCCGGGCAGCGCGGGCTCTACGGCCTCGGCCCGGACGGTGTGCTGCGGCGCAGCTCCGACGGCGGACGAAGCTGGGAGGTGACGGGCCGGGTGCCGGGCGGCGCGCCGCAGGCGCTCACCGCGGTGAGCGCCGACCGGGTCCTGGCGGCGACCGGGGACGGCGTCTACGAGTCCCGGGACGGCGGCGCGACCTTCACCCGGCGCCTGGCTGTTGCTTCCGGCGGCGACGGCCACTGACGGGCAGCCGCGGGCCGGGCCGGGTCGCTCCCGGCACGGCCCGGGCGGGGGCCGGGAGCCCGGCCCGAAGTCCGGGACCCGGGAGCCCGGGCCCGGTGGACCGCGGGAAGCGCCACGGCCGTGTGCTCCCGAACGGCCGTGCGGTATCTTCGCCCGCCGGTACCGGGTGACGCGGAAGGAGGGACCATGCGGCTGCCGCATCGCGGACGCCTGCTGACCTTCCTGGTCGTCGCGCTCTTCGGCCTCGGCCACGGTTTCGCGGGTGCGGCCACCCATCTCCCCCACCACCCGGACCACGGGCTGCTCACCGTGGCCGCGCACGAGACGCACGAGGCACACCCGGGGCACGGGACACCGCGGCAGCCACGAGCCTCCCGCCCCGCCCCGGCCCCCGGCGACCAGCACGACGACACCTCCTGCGAGACGATCACCGGCGAGGGGCCGGCCCACGCTCTGCCGGTGCTCACCGAGGTGCCCGGCACGATGCTCCCGCCGCGGCACGCCGAGCACCGCACGTCCGGCGCCCAGGCCCGCTCACCGCCCGGGCCCCGCCTGTCCGTCCTCTCGGTGCTGCGCCTGTAGACGAGCCGTCGCGCCCGGCCACGGCCGGAGCGCGGCCCCGCGCACCCCGAGAACCTCCCCACACACGGAACGGACAGGTCATCCCATGGGAAGCAGGAGAAAGGACACCCACCCCGCACGGGGCATGAGCGACATCGGTGCCGGCCGCGCCCTCGCGGCGTTCGCCGCCCTCGGCTCCGCGGGCATCCATGTCGCGGCAGGCGTCGACCACTACAGCTCGTGGTGGATATCCGGCGTCTTCTTCTACGCCGCCGCCGTCTACCAGGCGGTCTGGGGGCTCTCCGTGCTCCGCACGGGCGGCCGGCCCACCATGCTGCTCGGCCTGGCGGGGAACGCCGGCATCCTCGCCGTCTGGGCCGTCAGCCGCACCGCGGGCATGCCGGTGGGGCCGCACGCGGGCGTTCCCGAGCACATCGGTCAGGCCGGCGTCACCAGCGCCGTCCTGGAGGCCCTGGTCTGCCTGGTCGCGCTGTGGCACCTGGTGCGCCCGGAAGGGCGCGGCTTCGCCTCGACGGCTCGCGCGGTCCTGCTCGCCGGCGCGATGAGCGCGGCGGTCACGGCCGCCGCGGTGCCCGCGGGCCAGGCGGCGCTCAGCCACGGCCACGGCGCGGACTCCGCCGGGCACGGCGACGAACACGGCGACGGGCACGGCGATGACCACGGGGACGGGCACGGCGACGGGCACGACCACGGCGGAACGGACGACCAGCCGGAGCCCTCGGGCTCCCCGTCGGCGCCGTCCGCGCCCGCATCGCCGGCGCCGGACCCCTCGGCAGGGGGGAGCGAACCCGCGGACCCGCCCGAGCCGGAGGAACCGGACCACGGCGACGACGGGCACGGCGACCACGCGCACTGATCATCGTTCCCGGGTGGCGCCCCGGCCACCCGGGAACGGTGCGCCGCGAGGCGCGGCGGCGGCTCGGCCGATCCGGCGGCCACTCCCCCGAAGCCCCGGGGGTGCCGCACGGGCGTACACGTGTCCGGTCAGCCGTGCGGGACCACCGCGACGGGACAGGCGGCGTGGTGCACCGCGGCCTGGGCCACCGGGCCGACACGGTCCCCGAACCCCGCCCGGTGCCGGCGGCAGCGGCCGATCACCAGCAGGTCGGAGCCCGCGGCCTCGTGGATCAGTGCGTGGGCGGCGCCCTCCAGCCGCAGCCCACCACGCAGCTCGACGTCCGGGAACTTCTCGGCCCACGGGCGGATCACGGCCCGCATCTCCTGTTCCACCCGCTCGCGGAAGTCCCGGGCGAGGTGCGGGATGGGCGGCCCGCCCGGCAGGTAGACGTACTGCGGCAGCTTGCCGCCGTGGACCACGTGCAGCGGCAGCCCGGCCTCGTCGGCGACACGGAAGGCGAAGCCGAGCACGTTGTCGTACGTGTGGTCGAGCCCGATGCCCACCACGACCCGGCCCTCACCCGGCCCGGCCCCGGGCGCGCCGTCCGCGGCGGCCTCCGAGGCGGCTTCCGCGGCGGCCTCCGTGACGCCCCGGCCGGCGGCCTCCTCGGGCCCGGCAGCGGGTGTCTCCGGCGGCTCCGCACCTTCCGCGGGCGCTGTCTGCCGGGGCTCCTCCGCCGGCGCGGGTTCCCCGTCCGCCGCGGCCTCCGGCTCCGGCCCCGGCTCCATCCCGGCCCGTACGAGCACCACGGGCCGCTCCGCACGGGCCACCACCTCCTGCCCGGTGCCGCCGAGGAAGAAGCGCGGCAACCGGTGCAGTCCGTGGGTGCCCAGCACCAGCGCCCGCGCGTCCCGGGCCGCGGCCAGCAGCGCCGGGCCGGGCGGCTCCTCCACCAGGTCGGCCGTCACGGAGAGACCGGGGTACCGGCCGGTCAGGCGGTCCCGGGTGTCGTCGAGCAGCCGCCGCGCCCGTTCCCGCCCGGGGGCGGCGCCGGACGCGGGGCGGTCGCTGGGCGCGGTCCTCCATCCGTGGACGAGGCGCAGCGCCAGGCCGCGGATGCGGGCCTGCCGGGCGGCCCACCCGGCGGCGGCCCCGCTCGCGGCCGAGTAGTCGAGACCGACTGCGATGACGCCCGGCTCCTCGTCGGTGTCCTGCATGGCGCACGGCTCCCTCCACGGCGACGCTCGGCGGTCCGGCAGGGGTACCCGCCGCAGGTCCGTCCCTCACCCGCCGCCACCCGGTCGCCACGCCGGCGCCCCCACCAGCGTCCCCGGCGCGGGGCACCGGGCCCGCTCCCGGGGCCGCCGGGCGGCTCAGCGCCGCCCGCGCAGCCGGCTCAGCAGCCGCTGGGCCTGCGCCCGCTTCCGCGGATCGTTCGCGGCCTGCCGGGCCGCGGCGATCGCCCGCTGCCCCTGCGGGGTGCGGCTGAACCGCTTGAGCTGGGAGATCAGTCCGGCCATGGTGGTGCCTCCTCGGTCCGTGGGGCCCCGGCGTCTCCGGGGCCTGCGTACGGGCGGCCGGGCCGCCCGTTCTCCGCATACCCGGTGACGGCCGGGTGATCCCCGTCCGTCCGGTGCGCCTCCCCCGGGCGCCGGACCCCGCCGTCGCGGACCGGGACGGACGACCGGGCCGCCGGTGCGGCCGTACCGCCCGGGAGGCCGCCCGCCGCCCCGGTGGTGCGGAGACCGCACGGGGGCGGCCGCCCGGCCCCGTGCCGGGTACGCGACTACGGTGAGAACCGGCAGCCATACACCAGTGGAGGGAACGGCATGACGCCCGTGCGACACGTCAGGCGCGTCTTCGCGGTGACTCTGGGCGGGGTGCTGCTGCTGGTGGGCACCCTGTTGCTGGTGCTGCCGGGCCCCGGGCTGCTGCTGGTGCTGGCCGGGCTGATCGTGCTGGCCCGGGAGTTCCCGGCCGTGGACCGCTTCATCGCCCCCGTACGGACGCGGGCGATGCAGGCCGCGGCGGAGAGCGTCTCCTCGCGCTGGCGGATCGCGGCCTCGGCGTGCGTGGCACTGTGCCTGGTGGCCGCGGGCATCGCCTGTGGCCTGGTGGACCGGCTGCCGGTGGGCGGCTGGAGCACCGGCTCGGGGCTGATCCTGTCCGGGCTGATCCTGGCCGGCCTGCTCTGGTGGAGCCACCGCCGTACGCACGGCCACGGCCGCGCGAGCCTGCCGTCCGGGACGGACTCCGGGTCGTGAGCGCGGGCCGGCCGGGCCTACGCGCCCCGGGCACCGCAGCCGGGCACCCGCAGCACGGGTCCCGGGGGGCCGGGCGCCCGTGGGCGCGGCGAACCGCACGGCCGTACGGTGCCGGCGCCCCCGGCAGCGGGCCGTACGCGCGCCCCCACGGGGGTCGCTGTCCCGGGGCGGCACCCACGAGATATCTTGACGTCGAGACGATCGCGTGACTGAAGCGGAGTACCGGTGACTGACTCGACCATCATCTACACGCAGACCGACGAGGCCCCGGCCCTGGCCACCTATTCCTTCCTGCCCGTGGTCCGGGCGTACGCCTCGACGGCCGGGGTGGCCGTGGAGAGCCGCGACATCTCGCTCGCCGGGCGGATCATCGCGAGCTTCCCCGAGTGGCTGCGGGAGGACCAGCGCATGGAGGACGCGCTGGCCGAGCTGGGCGCGCTGGCCAAGACCCCGCAGGCCAACATCATCAAGCTGCCGAACATCTCGGCTTCGATCCCCCAGCTCAAGGCCGCCGTCGCCGAGCTCCAGGAGCAGGGCTACGCGCTGCCGGACTACCCGGACGAGCCGAAGACCGACGAGGAGCGGGAGATCCGCGCCCGGTACGACAAGGTCAAGGGCAGCGCCGTGAACCCGGTGCTCCGCGAGGGCAACTCCGACCGCCGCGCCCCCTCCTCGGTGAAGAACTACGCCCGGTCCAACCCGCACCGGATGGGCACCTGGTCCGCCGGCTCGAAGACCAACGTCGCCCACATGACCGGCGACGACTTCCGCTCCACCGAGAAGTCGGTGGTCGTCCCGGCGGACGACACCCTCCGCATCGAGCTGGTCGGCGACGACGGCAGCACCACCGTGCTGCGCGAGTCGGTGCCGGTCACCACGGGCGAGGTGGTGGACGCCGCCGTGATGCGCGTCGCGGTGCTCCGCGAGTTCCTCAAGGAGCAGGTGGCCCGCGCCAAGGCCGAGGGCGTGCTCTTCTCGGTGCACCTCAAGGCCACGATGATGAAGGTCTCCGACCCGATCATCTTCGGCCACGCCGTGCGGGCCTTCTTCCCGAAGACCTTCGCCGAGCACGGCTCGGCCCTGGCCGCGGCCGGCCTCACCCCGAACGACGGGCTCGGCGGCATCCTCAAGGGCCTGGAGTCGCTGCCGGAGGGCCAGAAGATCAAGGAGTCCTTCGAGGCCGAGCTGGCCGAGGGCCCGGACCTGGCGATGGTGGACTCGCACCGCGGGATCACCAACCTGCACGTGCCGAGCGACGTGATCATCGACGCCTCCATGCCGGCGATGATCCGCAGCGCCGGCCACATGTGGAACAAGGACGACCAGGAGCAGGACGCGCTCGCGGTCATCCCGGACAGCAGCTACGCCGGGGTCTACCAGACCGTCATCGACGACTGCCGGGCCAACGGCGCCTTCGACCCGGCCACCATGGGCTCGGTGCCCAACGTCGGCCTGATGGCGCAGAAGGCCGAGGAGTACGGCAGCCACGACAAGACCTTCGAGATCCCCGCCACCGGCACCGTGCGGGTGACCGACGGCAAGGGCGAGGTCGTCCTGGAGCAGACCGTCGGCACCGGCGACATCTTCCGCATGTGCCAGACCAAGGACGTGCCGGTCCGGGACTGGGTCAAGCTGGCCGTCACCCGCGCCCGTGCCACCGGCGACCCGGCCGTCTTCTGGCTGGACGAGACCCGCGCCCACGACGCGAACCTCATCGCCAAGGTGCGGGAGTACCTCGCGGAGCACGACACCGAGGGCCTGCAGATCGAGATCATGGCCCCGGCCCAGGCGTGCGCGTTCTCCCTGGAGCGCATCCGCCGCGGCGAGAACACCATCTCGGTCACCGGGAACGTGCTGCGGGACTACCTGACCGACCTGTTCCCCATCCTGGAGCTGGGCACCAGCGCCAAGATGCTCTCCGTCGTCCCACTGATCAACGGCGGCGGGCTGTTCGAGACCGGCGCCGGCGGCTCGGCCCCGAAGCACGTCCAGCAGCTCGTCAAGGAGAACTACCTGCGCTGGGACAGCCTGGGCGAGTTCCTCGCGCTGGCGGTCAGCTTCGAACACCTCGCGCAGCGCACGGACAACGCCCGTGCCCAGGTGCTCGCGGACACCCTCGACCGGGCGACGGCGACCTTCCTGCAGGAGAACAAGTCGCCCACCCGCCGCATCGGCGGCATCGACAACCGCGGCAGCCACTTCTACCTGGCGCTCTACTGGGCGCAGGAGCTGGCGCGGCAGACCGAGGACGCCCGGCTCGCCGAGGCGTTCGAGCCGCTGGCCCGCACGCTGACCGAGCAGGAGCAGACGATCGTCGACGAGCTGACCGGGGTCCAGGGCTCCCCGGCCGACATCGGCGGCTACTACCGGCCGGACGACACCAAGGCCGGGGCCGTGATGCGGCCGTCGAAGACCCTCAACGAGGCGCTGGCGAGCCTCTCCGCCTGACGACGCGACTCTCGCCGTACGGGGCGGGGCCCGGGCCGGGCGCCCGGGGCCCCGCCCCGTCCCCGTACGCCCGGCCCGTACGCCCGGGCGGCGGTCACCCGGAGGTGCCGGCGCCCTCCGGGGCGATCTCGGCGATCAGTCCCTCGACCCGGGTCCTGATGTCGTCGCGGATGGGCCGTACGGCCTCGACGCCCTGCCCGGCGGGGTCGTCCAGCGTCCAGTCGAGGTACCGCTTGCCGGGGAAGACGGGGCAGGCGTCGCCGCAGCCCATGGTGACGACGACGTCGGACGCCTGGACGGCCTCGGGGGTGAGCACCTTCGGCCGCGCCGCGGTGAGGTCGACGCCGGCCTCCCGCATCGCCTCGACGGCGGCGGGGTTGACCTGGTCGGCGGGTGCGGAACCGGCCGAGCGGACCTCGACGCGGTCGCCCGCGAGGTGGGTGAGCCAGGCGGCGGCCATCTGCGAGCGGCCTGCGTTGTGGACGCACACGAAGAGCACGGAGGGCTTCTCGGTCATGGCGGGGCGGCTTTCCTGTCCGTCGGAGCTGCAGCGGCGACCGGTGCGTCACCGCCCGGTGGTGTCAGCCACCGGTGATGTGACAGTATCAGCGCATGCTGACGTCAGTCGACACTGAACTGTTGCGGGTGCTGGCGGACCCGCTCCGGCTGAAGATCGTGACACTGCTCGCGCACGAGACGCTCTGCACCACCCACCTGGTCGCCGAGACCGGCGCCCGCCAGACGAACCTCTCCAACCACCTGCGGGTGCTGCGCGAGGCGGGGGTGGTGGAGACCGAACCCTGCGGCCGCTTCACCTACTACAAGCTGCGGCCGGACGTCATCGAGGCGGTCGCCGGCTCCTTCTCCGCCCTCGCGGCCGCCGCCCGCACCACACGCGCCACCGACACGAAGAGGTCCTGTCCGTGACCGGCACCGCATCCCCGTCCACCCCGCCGCGTCCGCCCGCCGGTCCCGCCACGACGCCGCCGCCCGAGGGCGGCGGCACACAGGTGGCCGGCCGGCTCTCCACCCTGGACCGCTTCCTCGCGGTGTGGATCCTGGCGGCGATGGCCGCCGGGCTCGGCCTGGGCCGCGCGGTGCCCGGCCTGAACGACGTCCTCGCGGCGGTCGAGACCGGCGGGATCTCCCTGCCGATCGCGCTCGGGCTGCTGGTCATGATGTACCCGGTGCTGGCCAGGGTCCGCTACGACAAGCTGGACGCCGTCACCCGCGACCGCACCCTGATGGCCTCCTCCCTGGTCGTCAACTGGGTGCTGGGTCCCGCGGTGATGTTCGCCCTGGCCTGGGTCTTCCTGCCGGACCTGCCGGAGTACCGCACCGGACTGATCATCGTCGGCCTCGCCCGCTGCATCGCCATGGTGATCATCTGGAACGACCTGGCCTGCGGCCACCGCGAGGCCGCCGCCGTCCTGGTCGCCCTGAACTCGGTCTTCCAGGTCCTCGCCTTCGGCCTCCTCGGCTGGTTCTACCTCGACCTGCTGCCCGGCTGGCTCGGCCTCGGCCAGGGCGAGGCCCTCGACGTCTCCGTGGGGGAGATCGCCCTCAACGTCGTGATCTTCCTGGGCGTCCCCCTCGTCGCCGGGTTCCTCACCCGCCGCCTGGGCGAGCGGCGGATGGGCCGGGAGCGGTACGAGAACCGGTTCCTGCCGCGCATCGGGCCCTTCGCGCTCTACGGGCTGCTCTTCACCATCGTGATCCTCTTCGCCCTCCAGGGCGACACCATCACCTCCCGGCCGCTGGACGTGGCCCGGATCGCGGTGCCGCTGCTGGTGTACTTCGCGCTGATGTGGTTCGGCACCTTCGCCCTCGGCAAGGCCGCCGGCCTGCCCTACGACCGCACCGCCACGCTGGCCTTCACCGCCGCCGGCAACAACTTCGAACTCGCCATCGCGGTGGCGATCGCCACCTTCGGGGTCACTTCCGGCCAGGCCCTCTCCGGCGTCGTCGGCCCCCTCATCGAGGTCCCCGCCCTGGTGGCCCTGGTGTACGTCTCGCTGGCCTGGCGCAAGAAGTTCCCGGCAGCCGCCCGCTAGCCTGACGGGCGGCGACCGGGCCCCTGCTCACCGCGGGGCACCCGGCACGCCCCGTGCCCGCACGGACCTCGGCCCCCCTGCACCACGGAGTGCTCGGCGCGCCCCCGGGGGCGGGACTCCGGTGCTCACCGTCCGGTTGTCACCGAGCGGCGGCCGGGCCGGCATCGGGCCTGCGCGGTTCCGGTACCGGCGCCCGGGCCGCTCCCGCCCTACCGCGGACGCACGGCGTACGCTCCCGCGCGCGCCGCAGCAGCAGCGGCCTCGGCCGCCCGGTCCGCGACGGCTTCGTCGATGTGCCCTCCGCTGACCAGCAGACGGTAGTAGAGGGGGGCGGAGACGGCCCGGATCACCTCGTGGGCGTCGGTCCCTTCGGGCACCTCGCCCCGTTCGACGGCCTGCTGGACGCAGGGCGCCCATTCCGCGACACGGATGCGGTAGAAGCGCCGCAGCGCCTCCCCCGTCTTCGCCTCACTGGTGGCTGCGGCGATCACGGCCTTGAACAGCGCTCCCTGCCGCGGGTCGGCCAGGGTCCGCTGCACGAGCCGCGCGTTGGCACGGAGGTCGCCGAGCAACGAGCCGGTCTCGGTACGCGGCTGTGAGTGCTCGGCCATGTCCCTCAGCAGGTCGGCCACCAGGCCGGCCACCGTCCCCCAGCGGCGGTAGACGGTCGTCTTGCCCACACCGGCCCGGCGGGCGATGTCGGCGAGATCCAGGCCGGCGAAGCCCTGCTCAGCCAGAGCGTCACCAGCCGCCTGCAGCACCGCCGCCCGCACCCGTGCCGTGCGCCCGCCGGGCCGGACGGTACCCGGCTCCACACCTTCGGACTCCATAACAGAACTCCAGTTTCGTTTATTGCGCCTCAGTGCTAGCGTAGGTCTCGCACTAACGGGGCCACAGACCCGTTAGCTATCCACGGAAGAGGTACGACCATGGAGTACAGACGACTGGGCGCGTCCGGCCTGAAGGTCCCCGCACTGAGCTTCGGCGCGGGCACCTTCGGCGGCCGGGGACCGCTGTTCGGTGCCTGGGGAACCACCGACGCTCACGAAGCACGCCGCCTTGTCGACATCTGCCTGGATGCCGGGGTCACGATGTTCGACACCGCCGACGTCTACTCCGGTGGGGCGTCCGAGGAGGTGCTGGGCGCCGCGCTCAAGGGCCGCAGGGACCAGGCGATCGTCTCCACCAAGACCGGCCTGCCGACGGGTGACGGCCCGGGCGAGGCGGGCTCCTCCCGTTCCCGCCTGATCACCGCGTGCGAGAACGCGCTGCGCCGGCTCGGCACCGACCACATCGACCTGTTCCAGCTGCACGCCTTCGACGCCGGCACGCCGATCGAGGAGACCCTGTCCACACTCGACACACTCGTCCGCGCAGGGAAGATCCGCTATGCGGGAGTCTCCAACTTCTCCGGCTGGCAGACGATGAAGTCCCTCGCGATCGCAGAGAGGTACGGCCACCCGCGCTACGTCGCCCATCAGGTCTACTACTCCCTGGTCGGCCGCGACTACGAGTGGGAGCTGATGCCCCTCGGACTCGACCAGAACCTCGGGGCGCTCGTCTGGAGCCCGCTCGGCTGGGGACGACTCACCGGCAAAGTCCGCCGCAACCAGCCGTTGCCCGCCACCAGCCGACTGCACCGCACCGCCGGCTACGGCCCGCCCGTCGAGGACGAGCACCTCTACCGGGTGGTCGACGCCCTCGACGAGATCGGGCAGGAGACCGGCAAGACCGTTCCGCAGATCGCTCTCAACTGGCTGCTGCAGCGGCCGACCGTCTCCTCCGTCATCATCGGCGCCCGCAACGAGGAGCAACTGCGCCAGAACCTCCAAGCCACGGGCTGGGCGCTCACGCCCGACCAGATGGCGCGACTCGACGCGGCAAGCAGCCAGGCGGCCCCCTATCCGCACTTCCCCTACCAGCGCCAGGAAGGCTTCGCACGGCTCAACCCACCGGTCGGCGACCGGCTCCCGGCCACCTCCTGACGTGGCCGACGGCGTTGCCGTACGAGCGGGGGCCGCGCCCCGGTCGCCGCGCGCACCCGCCCCGCCTCCACAGCCTCCACTTGCCCTGGAAGCGGTCTAGACCACCGCACCGGCCGGCCTGCCGGGCGCCACGGCGTCGGAGATCAGGACCGGACAGGGACACAGCAGGCCTATACATTGACGAATGTCGAATCCCCTGGGAAACTGAGGCGTAGACATAGAAGAACATCGAAACAGCCAGGGAGTCACCGTGATCGCGCCCACCAGCACCGAGCTGCCCGTCGTCGTGATCGGCGCCGGCCCCACCGGGCTCGCCGCCGCCGCCCATCTGCTGGACCGGGGCCTGGAACCCCTGGTGCTGGAGGCCGGGCCGGCCGCCGGCACCGCGGTGCGCGCCTGGGCGCACGTACGGCTCTTCTCCCCGTGGGGCGAGGTCACCGACCCGGCCGCGGAGAAGCTCCTCGCCCCCACCGGCTGGACCCGGCCGGACGCCGCCTCCTACCCCACCGGCGGCGACTGGGCGGAGCTGTACCTCCAGCCGCTCGCCGACGCCCTGGGCGAGCGGGTGCGCTTCGGGACCACCGTCACCGGCGTCTCCCGGGCCGGCCGGGACCGCGTCGTGGACGCCGGCCGCGCGGCCCAGCCCTTCACCGTCCATGTCGCGCTCGCCGGCGGCGGGGAGGAGCGTCTGACCGCCCGCGCGGTGATCGACGCCTCCGGCACCTGGGCCACCCCGGGCCCGGCCGGCGGCAGCGGGCTGCCCGCCCTCGGGGAGCACGCCGCGTCCGATCGCCTCGGCTACCGTGTCCCCGACCTCAAGGACCCGGCCGTCCGGGCCCGTCACGCCGGCAGGCGCACCGCCGTCATCGGCTCCGGCGCCTCCGCCTTCACCGCCCTCGCCGGGCTCGCCGACCTCGCCCGGTCCGGCGACGGCGCCGGCACGCGGGCGGTGTGGCTCCTGCGCCGCGGCATCTCCGGTGACACCTACGGCGGCGGGGAGGCCGACCAGCTTCCCGCACGCGGCGCCCTGGGCCTGGCCGCCAAGGCCGCCGTGGACGAGGGGTACGCCGACGCCGTCACCGGCTTCCGCACCGCGGCCGTCGAGCGCGACAGCGCCGGGCGCCTCGTCCTGACCGGCGAGGACGGCCGGCGACTGGAGCCCGTGGACGAGGTCGTGGTGCTCACCGGCTTCCGCCCCGACCTGTCCTTCCTCTCCGAGCTCCGCCTCCGCCTCGACGAACGCCTCCAGGCCCCGGTGGACCTGGCGCCGCTGATCGACCCCAACGTCCACTCCTGCGGCACCGTCCACCCGCACGGCCACCGCGAGCTCTCCCATCCCGAGGAAGGCGTCTACCTGGCGGGCATGAAGTCCTACGGCCGCGCCCCGACCTTCCTGGCCATGACCGGCTACGAGCAGGTGCGCTCCATCGCCGCCGCCCTCGCCGGCGACCTCGAGGCCGCCGACCGCGTCGAACTCACCCTCCCCGAGACCGGGGTCTGCGGCGGCGCCGGGCTCTTCGACGAGCCCGACGCGCAGGCCGCCGACGGCGGCGGCTGCTGCGCCCCCTCCGCCCCGCAGCCGGTCGCGCTCGCCGCACCGGCGGCGGCGCCGGCAGCCGAGGAGGCTCCGGCAGGCGGCTGCTGCGGCTCCTGACCACCCTCGCCCGCGGGGCCGCGACCGGTACGGGGGCCGGTCGCGGCCCCGCGCCGCGCCGCATCCGTACCGGGGCGGCAACCGGGCCTTTCCGGACACCGCGCCGTGACGCGACCGGCCGACGCCGCTGCGTCACCGCCCACGCCGGCCGGGGGCCGTCCGCCTCCTCCCCGCGAAGGCGCGTCCGCCCGCGGGCCGGAATCCGCCGGGACAGTGCGGGCCGGCCGGTAAACAGGGCGCCGTCCCCCGGCTGTTACGGGTGTGACCCGGGCCGCGGCGACGCCGTACGTCCCCGTGCCGGGTCGCGACGACACGGACCGGACGGACCGGACCGGCGAAAGGACGAGACCCATGATGTGCGCACCGCCGCCCGACCCGGCGCCCGGCACTCCGCTGTTCGCGGCCCCCCGGGCGCCGCACCACGGAGCACCGCGCCCGGAGGCACCACCCTCGGGAGCACCGGACGGCCCGGCGCCGCGGAACCGCGGCCGCACCCCGGTGGCGCCCGACTCCCCGCGCAGGGGCCGCACTTGTGTCACGCTGGGGCACCGGGGAACCGGGCGGCCAGGCCCGGCGACGAGGCGCGGCGGTGGTGCCCGGTGACCAGCGGCACCCGCACACCGGCCGAGACAGCGCATCGGGGGGAGGCGACGTCCGTGTCGGGCACCATGCGAAGCGGCGGCAGAGACGAGACCGCGGAAGGCGGCACCGCGGAAGGCGCCGCGCACGGCGACTTCGAGACCTTCTTCGCCCGTTCGCTGCCCGGCATGCTCGCCCGGGCGATGCTGCTCTGCGGCCACCCGCAGGACGCCGAGGACGCCGTCCAGGAGGCGTACGCCGAGGCGCTGCGCCGCTGGGACCGGTTGCGCGGGTACGACGCCCCGGACGCCTGGGTCTACCGGGTGGTGCGGCAGCGGCTGTGGGGCGCCGCCCGCTCGCGCCGCCGCACCCGCCCGGTCGACGACCCGGTCGCGGAGATGCGACCGCCGGCCGCGGCCAGCGTCGAGCAGACGGCGGAGGTACGGGCCGTGCTGGCCGCGCTCTCCGGACTGCCGGCCCGGCAGCGGACCGTGCTGGTGCTGCACTGCCTGCAGGGCTTACCCCAGGACGAGATCGCGGGGGAACTGGGGCTCTCCCGCGGCGGCGTGGCGGCGAACCTGCACAAGGCCCGCCGCAGGCTGAAAGGCGTGGTGGGCACGGCCGACGAGGGAACGGTCCCCGGCCGCCGCCGCCCGGTCCAGCACGACCGGGGCGAGCTGGTGCCGGCCGGTGCCGGTGGCACCGCCCGGCCGGACGAGCCCGCCGACGGCGTCGCCGCGGCCCTGCTCCGCGCCGAACTCTGGCTGCGCGGCGGCCTCACCCGGGCGCCCGGCTTCACCCGGCGGCTCCGCGCGCCGGGCGTCACGGCGCACCCCGGAGTCCCGGACGTCCCCGGTGCCCCGCAGGCCCCCGGCACCACGGAGATCCCCGGCACCGCCGGGGCTCCCGGGGAGCCGTCGCGGTGACCGCCACCCTGCGTGCCCTGCTCGCCCTCGCCCTGGTGGGGGCGCTGCGCGCGATGGTCGTGGTGATGGCGCTGGCGTACGCGGTGTTCGCGGTGGCGGTGCTGACGCTCGCCTTCAGCAGCGAGGTCCGGATGGACAACCCGACCCTGCTGACCGGCGTGGTGATGATGTGCCCGGCCGTGGCCGCCGTGCTGAACGGCGTGCTGGGCGGGGTGCGCCGGACCGGCCCGCTCCCGGGGACCGCACGCGTCACCCGGGGCGAGGCCCCCGAGCTGTGGGAGCTGGTCACCGGGCTGGCGCGGCGGGTGAACGCCCCTCCCCCGACGGAGATCCGGCTCACCCTGGAGGCCAACGCGGCGGTCAGCGAGGACGGCGGCCCCTTCGGGCGGCGCACGGAGGTGCGCCGGCTCTACCTGGGCGTACCCCTGCTGGCGGGCCTGCGCGCGGAGGAGCTGCGCGCGGTGCTCTGCCATGAACTCGCCCACTACACCCGGGGCCACGCCCGCTTCGCCGCTGCGGTCCACCGCGGCTCCGCGGCGCTGCACGCCGCCCGTGCGGCCCTGGAGCGCGCCTACCGGGACACCCACTGGTATGTGGCCTCCTACGGCGCGATCCAGCGGGGCTCGCTGCGGCTCTACGCCCGGTTCTACGACACCGTGTCGCTGTCGGTGCGGCGCCGCACCGAGTACGAGGCCGACGCGGCCGCCGCCGCGGTGGCGGGCCGCCGGGCCACCGCCGAGGCGCTGTCCTGCGCCCACATGCTCGCCGCCGCCTGGGGCGACTTCCGCGCACGCTTCCTCGACCCGGTGGCGCGTCATACCGGCCGTTGCCCCGACGACCCGATGGCCGCCTTCCGCGCGATGCTCACCGATCCGGGGTACGGGACCCTGCTGGCGGAGTGGTACGGGCAGCGGCCACCGGCCGCCCGTCACGACCGGTGGAGCGCGCACCCGGCGCTGGCCGACCGGCTGACGGCCCTGGCGGCGCTGCCGGGCCCCCTCCCGGCGCCGGAGCGCGACCTGCGCCCGGCGCGGGTGCTGCTGGGCGCGGCGGAGACGCTGCCCGCCGCGGCGTGGCGCACGCTCTCCCGGGGCCTCGCAGGGGAACCGCCCGCCGCGACCGGCCGGGGCCACGCCGACCGGGGCGGTGCGGGCCGGCGGGGTACCGGCCGGTCCCCTGCACCGGGCGGGGTCTCCGGCGGACCGCCGGGCCGGCAGCCCGCCGGTGTGCGCCGGGCCCGTACCGCCCGGCTGGGCACGGGCCCGGGAGAACCGCGCCCCGTCCCCTGGCGCGACTGGCTGGACGAGGCGGCGGAGCTCCGGGGCACGGCGCCGCTGGCGGGACTCCCCCTGCCGCTGGGCCTGCTGCTGCCGGAGAGCCCCGCGCCGCTGGAGGCGGTGCTGACCCTCCTGGAGTCCGGGCGCGGCCAGGAGCTGGAGGACGCGCTGCGGACCACCGGCTGGGGGCGGGAGTGGGGTCACGGCCCCTACGAGGGGCGCCGCGACGCGACCGCCGCGGCGCTGCGGGCCCTGGCGGGGCACGCACTGGTCGTGGCGGGCCGGGCCCGCCGGCGCATCGCCTGGCGGGGACCGTCCGTGCCGGCCCCGCTGGACCTCGCGGCGGAGACCGCGCTGGAGCTGGCCCCCGCAGCCGCCGCCGATCCGCAGCACGTACCGGAGCTGCGGGAACGGCTCGACCGGTGCGCGGCCTCTACCCGCCTCCCCGTCCCCGCGCCCCCGGTCCCCGCCGTGGACGGCGCCGTCCCCGCCACCCCCGCACCGACCGGCTTCCGCCGCCGGGTGCCGCGGCCCGGGCTGGCGGCAGCGGTGGTGGCCGCGGTCCTGATCACGCTGGCGAACATGGCCGTCGACGAACGTCCCCACCAGCCGATGACGGGCCCCGCCGACAGCACCCACGATCGTCCCGGCGCCCCCTCCTTCACCGACGGCCCTTACGGGCACGCCCTGCCCGGCGGAGGGGCGGACGGCGACGGCCCGTACGAGATCCCGCAGGAGGGGACGGGGACGCTGCCGGGTGGCCCGCCCCTCGGCGACGGGCTGCCGCAGGAGCCGCTGGTGCCGCTGGACCGGCTCACCCTGCCACCGGCGGAGGACCTCCTCCCCACCGGGACGGTCGTGGTGGCTCCCGGGGAGACCCTCTCGCAGCTCGCCTGCCGCTACGACACCACCGTCGAGGACCTCATGGCCCGCAACGACCTGACGAGCACCCGGCTCCGCGCCGGCCAGGAGCTCGAGGTCCCCAGTGGCCTCGTCGGCCTGGTCCGCACCGACTGCGACTGAGCCGGCGCACACCCGCCCCGGGCGCCCCGCGGGGCGGGCCCGCCACGGCGACCACGGCCTAGGATGGGCCGTCCCGGGCCCGGCCGCGAACGCCGGACGGGCGGCTCGTACGGCCCCGCAGCCGGCGGCCGGCCCGCCGCCCGGGCGCCGCCGCACCACACCTCACCGCCGGACGAGGAGAGCACCGCCGTGACCCGGACCGACGCGCACACCGCACGCCCCAGCCACCCCGGTCTCCAGTCCGACTGCGCACGCTGCTTCGGCCTGTGCTGTGTGGCCCTGCCCTTCGCGCGCTCGGCGGACTTCGCCGCCGACAAGCCCGCGGGCACCCCGTGCGGGAACCTTCAGGAGGACTTCCGCTGCGGCATCCACGCGCGGCTGCGGGAGCACGGCTACGCCGGCTGCACGGTGTTCGACTGCTTCGGCGCCGGGCAGAAGGTCTCGCAGGTCACGTTCGGCGGCCGGAGCTGGCGGGAGGACCCGGAGTCGGCCCGCGAGATGTACGCGGTGTTCCCCGTCATGCGGCAGCTCCACGAGCTGCTGCGGTACGCCGCCGAGGCCCTGGAGCTCCCGGCGGCCCGGCCCGTCCACCGGGAGCTGCGCCACGCGTACGAACGGATCGACGCGCTGACCCGGGAACCCGCCGCCGCCCTGCTCGCCCTTGACACCGGGGCGCTGCGCGGGGAGGTGAACGTGCTGCTGCTGCGCGCCGGCGAGCTGGCCCGTGCCGGGGTGCCGGGCCGGAAGCGGAACCACCGGGGTGCCGACCTCCTGGGCGCCCGGCTGCGCGGCGCCGCGCTGCGCGGGGCGAACCTGCGCGGCGCGCTGCTGACCGGCGCCGACCTCGCCGGGGCCGACCTGCGCACCGCCGACCTCACCGGGGCGGATCTGCGGGACGCCGCACTGCACGGTGCCGACCTCACCGGTGCGCTCTTCCTCACCCAGCCCCAGCTCGACGCCGCCCGGGGCGACGCCGCGACCCGCCTGCCCGCCCACCTCCGCCGCCCCGCGCACTGGGACCCGCCGGCGCGGTGACGCCCGCCCGACGTGCCTTCGCGCCGACGAGGCGAGACGGCGCTCGGCGAAGCGGAACGCGGGGGTTCCGCCCTCACGACGTCGCCTGCTTGGGCACGGTGAGGATCTCGGCTCCGTCGTCGGTGACGGCGATGGTGTGCTCGCTGTGTGCCGTCCGGCAGCCCGTCGCACTGCGGAGCGTCCACCCGTCGGCGTCCATGACGAGTTCGGCGGTGTCCGCCATGACCCAGGGCTCCAGTGCCAGCAGCAGCCCGGGGCGCAGCCGGTAGCCACGTCCGGGCCGTCCGGTGTTCGCCACGTGCGGGTCCTGGTGCATCGTGGACCCGATGCCGTGACCCCCGAACTCGGTGTTGACCGGGTACCCCGCCTCGCTGAGGACCGTGCCGATGGCATGGGAGATGTCGCCGACGCGAGCCCCGGGCCCGGCAGCGGCGATCCCCGCGGCCAGCGCGCGCTCGGTGGCGCTGATCATCGCGACGCTCTCCGGGGGTTCCGCGTCGCCCACGAGGAAGCTGACGGCAGCGTCTGCCGCGACTCCGCCGTGCGAGACGGCGAGGTCGAGTGTCAGCAGGTCGCCGTCGGCGAGGCGGTAGTCGTGCGGCCGCCCGTGGAGCACGGCGTCGTTGACCGCCGTGCAGATGTAGTGGCCGAACGGGCCGCGCCCGAAGGACGGCGCGTAGTCGACATAGCAGGACAGCGCCCCCGCCTCGACGATCAGGGCCTTGGCCCACCGGTCGATGTCCAGCAGGTTCGTGCCGACCGTGCTGCGGCGCTTCAGCGTCTGCAGGATGTCGGCGACCAGGGCACCGGCGACGTGTGCACGGGCCAGTCGGGTGGGGTTCAGGATCTCGATCACGCGGCGCCCTTCATGCCCTTCCAATAACAATACCGGTCCAACTATACCGGTACTAGAATCGGGCCATGGTCAGGTTGCCGCTCACCCCCGCAGAGGTCGAACGCGGACGGCGCCTCGGCGCCCTCCTGCGCCGGGCCAGGGGGGAGAGATCGATGCTCGAGGTCGCACTCGAGGCAGGTGTCTCACCGGAGACCCTCCGGAAGATCGAGTCGGGCCGCGTGGCCACCCCCGCCTTTCCGACGATCGCGGCGGTCACCGAGGTCCTCGGGCTCTCCCTCGATGCGGTGTGGGCCGAGATCAGCCGGCCCGAACGTGGCGTGGGGCCGGCCGAGTCCGGTCACCCCGCACGGGACCGGTTGGCCTCGTAAGCCCCGGCCCCGCTGCCGGCATGGGGACATCCCACCGCGGGGCCGCGACCGGCCGGCCGCCGCACCGGCCCGGCAGCGGAGGGACGAGCAGCGCCCCCGGGGCCCGGCGCCGAACTCCCGTGAACGGGCCGGGAACTCACGGCCCATCAGCCGAAGCAGAAATGCCGGACGCCCGAATCACCCGCTTCCTCCCCGCCCGGGCGCCTTTCCCGGAGGCGAACCGGACCGAAAACGGGCGCCGCGTTCCACCCGAAGCGAATTGCCCTCGGTGTGGGCGTGGAGCATCATGCATGGTGCAAAGCCCACCAGCGGAAAGCCGAGCACGCGCAGCACGCACGAGGCGTACCACGTTCACGGAAAGCCCCTGACCAAGGCGATTTCCCCGCGGTACGAGGTGAGGCACCAGCACCACTGCGGCCGTCTCCGGGGGCGCCGTCTGTGCCCGTTTCCCCCAAGGACCGGGGCCGACCGGGTGCACCACCGACGGCGAACCATGTCCCCGGCGTTCTGCGCGGCTGCGACCGGCGCTTCCAGAAAGGAAGGAACATGTCCGTCACCAGGGAATCCTGCGCTGCACGCTGGGCTCAGGAGAACGTGGGGGAATGGTGCGCGCACCGCATCCCCGAGGCCGATGAGGCCGTGCCCGTGCTGACCACCCCCATCTTCGCGACGTTCGCGGTCGCCGGTGCCGCCGGCGTGGCCGTGGGGACCGCCCGTGCCGTGGGCGGCGTCACGGGCCACATCGTGGGCGCCACCCCGCCCCCCGGCAACAACGAGGTCTCCGGTGCCCTCGAGGCCGGACGTCCGGTGAAGGAACTGCTCGCCGACCACCCGGCGGTCTGATTCCTGCGGGTCCGGCGCCCGGGGATCCCGGGCGCCGGACCCCCTTCCCGAGACGTCCCGGAGACAGGTGACCATCGAGATGTCCGAAGAACTGGACGCAGTCTTCCGTAAGGTCGAGTTCCTGACCTCGCTGGGCGCGACCATCGGCGCCCTGGAACAATTGTCGGACCCCGGGATTCTGGCCGACGACCACCTGCTCGGCCGGCACGTCACCAGATTACGGGGGCCGAAACTGTGGCGGGCTCACGACTCCCTGGCCGAAAAGGCACTGGGCTATCCACAGATTCTCTCCGTGTTCGGCGCCCGTGCGCTCGCCGGGGCGTCGCTGCTGCTCCCCGGAATCAGCCGCACCCACCGCGGTGTCCTTTCCGGATTCCTGTGCGCGAGCAGTTACGCCACCCAGACCAGAATGGTCTACGGATTCGACGGCTCCGACCACTTCGCGTTCCTCAACTACGCCTGCGCCTCCCTGGAGAAGCTCTACGCGCACGACCCGCGTGCCCGGGAGGAGATCGCGGCCTTCCTCGCCCTGCAGAGCTGCTTCTCCTATCTGGTGGCCGGGGTCTCCAAACTCATGTCGCCGGCCTGGCGGGACGGCAGCGCCATCCCCGGCATCTTCCGCACCTCGACCTACGGGGACGCCGGCTTCCACGACGCGGTCCGCGACCGCCCCTGGCTGGCCAGGACCGTCGCCTGGGGAACCATCGCCGGGGAACTCGCCTTCCCCCTGGCGCTGGTGGCGCCCGCGCCCGTCGCGCGGGGCCTGATGGCGGCCGGCGCCGGGTTCCATCTGGGCAATGCCCGCTTCATGGGGCTGAACCGCTTCCTCTGGTCGTACTGCGCCACCTATCCGGCCGTCGAACACGCCGGACGCACCCTGCGCGCGGCCCGCGCCGCCCGGCGCGCCTCCGGCACCTCGCTGCTCGGCACCTGGACGCGGGCCGTCGCCGGAGCCGCGCAGCAGCCACCGGCCGCCCGACCCCTCCCGCAGGCGGCCGCCCGGCCGGCCCGTCCGGGGGTCGCACGGAGCGCCGCGGCCGCGGGTGCCGGGCTCCTCGCCCTCGCCGGCGCGGGGGCCGTGCACCGCAGGAACCGCCGCCGCCAAGCCGTCCGCGCGAGCGCCCCGGGCCGCTTCGTCCGCGTCGCCTCCCGCCCGGTGCACGTACTGGACCGGACGCGGGGCGAGGGCCCCACCGTGGTCTTCGAGAACGGCATGGCCTGCCCGTCGACGGAGTGGGGCTGGGTGCTGCGACAGCTCCCCGAACACGTCCCCTACGTGGCCTACGACCGGCCCGGCACCGGGTGGTCGCCTGCCGCGGGCGGGCCGCGGGACGCCGCGCAGAGCGCGGCGGACCTGCGCGAGCTGCTGCACGCCGTGGGCGCGCGCCCGCCCTTCCTCCTGGCCGGGCACTCGGTCGGCGGCCTGCTGATCCGCAGCTTCGCCCTCCGGCACCCCGACGAGACCCACGGGCTGGTGTTCGTCGACTCCTCGCACCCGGACCAGTTGGAGCGTTCCCCTCGGCAGCGCCGCACCACGCCGGTCGTCCGCCAGCGGATGACCACCACCTGGCTGCGTACCGCGCTCACGCCGGCGCGCGGCCGGCAGAGCGGCGACACCCCCTTCGACACGCTGCCCGAGCACCTCGTCGGGCCTACCCGGGCCTGCCTGGAGGACCCCGGGATGTGGCTGGCGGCCCGGCGTGAGATCAGCCGGTGGCTGCGCTCCTGGGCCGCGGACGCCGGCCGCCTGCACGAGGCCGGGACGCGTCCGGTGGCGGTGCTGACCGCCGGCCGCACCTCCCGCACCGACCCCGTGCACCTGGAGCTCCAGCGGGACCTGGCGGGCCTGTCGCCGGTCTCCCGCCACCGGCTCGTGGAGGAGGCGACGCACGAGTCGCTGGTGATGTCCGCCGCGCACGCGGGCGAGGTCGTGGGGGCGCTGGCATGGGCACGGGAGAAGGAGGGGGCGTATGTCCGCGACTGACACGGCCGCCCGCGGTGCCGGCACCGCGGCACGCTGGGCCCTGCGCGGGCTGCTGGCGGGCTGGTTCTCGCTCACCGTCGCCCAGCAGTTCCACCGGCGGCCCGGGAGGCTGACCGCCGTCGACCCGGTGAACGTCTGCGTGCCGGTGTCCACGTTCTTCGCCCCGCACCCGGGCGTCCACGACACCCACCTGCTGTTCCGTGCGCAACGCGCGGACGGCACCGTCACGGAGTGGGCGGAGGAGGGCGTCGTGGAGGAGCGCACCCTCCGTCAGATGCTCTGGCACCCGGTGCGGCGCAAGGAGAAGGTGCTCTTCGACGCCGCCTCCGAACTGAGCCGGATCGTCCGCACGGAACGGCGGATCGAGCACCTGCAGCTCTCCCTCCCGTACCTGAGCCTGCTCAACTTCGTCACCCACCGGTGCCCGCACCCGCCCGACGCGCGAAAGGTCCAGTTCATGCTGGTGACGTCGGCCGGCCGGGAGCGGACCGAGGAGCCGCGCGCCGTCTTCACCTCGGCCTTCCACGACCTCGACCCCGACCCCGGCGGCCACCCGGCCCGGACCCGTCAAGGAGCCGTATGACCTCCCCACCACCGGCCGGCGGCCGGACGTCCGTGGACGACACCCGGATGGCGCTCGTGATGGGCTTCGCCCTGGCCCAGGTCACCGGGACGATGGCCCGGCTCGGCATACCCGACCGGCTCGCCTCCGGGCCCGCGACCGCACCGGAGCTGGCGCGCGACTGCGGAGCGGACGCGTCCCGGCTGGCCCGGCTGCTGCGCGCCGCCGTGGCGCTCGGGCTGCTGACCGTCTCCGACGGCGTCCACCGGCTGACGCCCCTGGGCGAGGAGTTCCGCCGCGGCCGGCCGTCGCGCACCATCGTCGAGCTGTACGGAGACCCCGCCGTCTGGGAGGCGTTCGGCGGGCTGGAGGACGCGGTGCGCGGCGGCAAGCCGGCGTTCGACCGGGTGCACGGGACCCCGTTCTTCCTGGCCTGCGAGGAGAACACCCGCCTCGGCGACCGCTTCACGGCGGGCATGGCGCTGTCCACCTCGGTGATGATCCCCGCCATCGTGCACCACTGCGACGTCAGCGGTTTCCGGCACGTCGTGGACGTCGGCGGCGGCGACGGCTCCCTCCTCGCCGCCCTCCTCACCGCGTACCCGTCCCTGGAGGGCACCCTGCACGAGCGCCCCACGGCGCTGCGGGCGGCGGAGCACACGCTGGCCGCAGCCGGCGTGACCGACCGCTGCACGTTGCTGGAGGGCGACTTCTTCGCCTCCGTTCCCGAGGGCGGGGACCTCTACGTCCTGAAGAACGTCCTGCACGACTGGGACGACGAGGACTGCGTCCGGGTGCTGCGCCACTGCGCCGGCGCGGCGGAGGCGTCCCGCGGCAGCGTGATGGTGCCGACGCTCCTCATGCCCACCGCGGAGGACATCGGGGCCGCGGAGGACGCGCTGATGGTGGCGATGAGCGATGTCGAGATGATGGTGCTCACGCCGGGACGGGAGCGGACCCTGGCCGAGCACGAGGACCTCTTCGCCCGCAGCGGCCTGCGGCTCACCTCCGTCGTCAAACTCCCCGGACTGGCCCACCACGCCGTGCTGTTCGCCTCCCCGGAGCGAGGCGGCTCCGCGTAGCGGACACCGCCGCCTCCCCGTCGCACGCCTCCCCCGCACCGTGAGTCGTCTCCCCCGCGCTTCCGTTCCCTCCGTCCCATGTGCGGGCACGGCAGCGTGGTTGCCGTGCCCACACGCGGAAACGTGCCTCCTGTCCCCCTCCAGGGTGAGCTTCTCCGTTCCGGAGCGGCCTGTCGTGAGTGGGCACGACCCAGCGGGCAGGGCACACCCATGACCGCCGAACCGAAGACCACCACGGCCACTCCCTCCCCCACCTCGACCGTCTGTGCACTCGCCCGGCGCCAGCAGGACGTGGCGACCCGCACCCAGCTGGCAGCCGCCGGCGTGCCCCCGCGCACCGTCAGCCATCGGTGCCGGTCCGGGGTGTGGCAGCGCCCCTTACCCGGTGTCGTCGTCCTGCACTCCGGCCCGCTCACCTGGCAGCAGCGCTACCGGTCTGCTCTGCTGTACGCGGGAGCCCGGAGGGGCGCGGCAGGTGCCGGGCGGTCCGGGGCGGCACTGATCACCGGGGTGGCCGCACTGTCCGCGTACCGCCTGCGGTGCGCGCCGGCGCCCGAACACGTCCGGGAGGTGGACGTGCTGGTGCCGGAGTGGTGCGGCGTACGTTCCCGGGGCGGTGTGCGGGTGCACCGGACGAAGCGCCTGCCACGGGCGGTGCTGCTGGACGGACGGCTGCCGGTGGCGCCACTACGGCGCGCGGTGGCGGACGCCGTCCGCGGGCGTGGTGGCCAGGGCGTCACCGTCCCCGGGCTGCTGCACGAGGTGGTGCAGACCGGGCGCCTGGCGCCGGATCAGCTCGCCGAGGAGTTGCGGGCTGCCCAGTTGTCCGGACGGGAGGACGTGGCGGGTGTGCTGGAAGAGGTGGCGGACGGAGCCCGGTCACCGGCGGAGGGCCTGGCGCGCGGGGTGGTGCTGGCCACGGATCTGCCCCGGCCGCTGTGGAATCCCCGGCTCACCCTGGACGGCGCGTTCCTGGCGGTGCCGGACGCCTACTGGCCGCGGCACGGAGTGATCCTGGAGGTGGACTCGAAGCGGCACCACTGGGCCGTGGAGGACTGGGAGGCGACCATGGCCCGCCACAACCGGCTGGCCGCACTGGGATTCCGGGTACTGCACGTGTCCCCGAAGCAGGTGCGGGACCGCCCCGGCGAGGTCGTTGCGGCGCTGCGGGCGGCCCTGACCGCCGGGCCGCACGGGCCGGTGACCAGGGTCCGGGTGGGGAGGTGAGGGGCAAGGCTGCCCATCCGCCGTTGCGTGGGCCTGGGGCGGCACAGGCGGTCCACCGGTTCGGGGTCTACTCGGCCTCGCAGGTCGTGGCCTGGGAACCAGTCGGTCTCGTAGGGCTCGTGCCGGTACTCTCGCCCGTCCTGCCGGCCTCGATGGGGGTGTGGCGCCGCTGTTGAAGCTCATCGCGTTCGATGTCCGGGATCGTCATCGACTCGGCGAGGACGGCGGCGAGCGCGTTCACCTGGGTGCGGCCGATGTCCGCGGGGAAGAGCCACCGGAAGTTCTCGTCCCGCGTGATGAGGTCGATCGCCAAGCGCCCGCTGCTGTCCGGTGTGGTGGTCGCTGCCCGGACGTATCGCACCCGGTCGATCGGGGTGTCCTGACGGATCTCGCCCTGCTCGAGGAAGGTGTTCGTCCTGGCCGTGAGGATGCGGCGATCAGTGACGGCGACCAGTGTCTTCGCCGCCGCCTTGTCCCTCGCCGCCGCGAACTTCTCCCTCGCTCCGCTGAAGATCGCGGAAAGGGGGCCGAGAGCGTCGAGCTGGTCGGGGAAGCCGAGGACGCGTAGGGTCTCTCCGTCCTCGAGGAACCAGCGCAGGATGCGAAGGTACGGCTCGGCCTCCAGCGACTCGGGTGCGCAGACGACGCCCGGAGGCTCGAGCGGAGGTGGCGGCGGATGGAGAGCGTCGGCAAGGGGCTCGATCGCCTCGAGAAGGCGGGCGGAGGTCTGGCGGGCTGCCATCGCGTCCCTCCGCTTCCCCGGCAGGGCCAGTGTGTCGCGGCCGGGGAGCTCGGCGATGATACGTAGCTCCCGCGTCAGCCCGTCGACGAGGCCCGTCGTCTCGGCGAGGGCGGAGTCGAGTGCCTTGCCGGTGTCGCGCGCGATGGTGTCGACGAGCCGGGCCTCGCCGGCGTCCTCGGGGCCGGCGGCTCTCGCCCGCGCGGCGCGGAGCGCCTGGTATCCGGTCCATGCCTTCATGGAAGACAGCAGGGCGTGCGAGTCGAAGAGGATCGCCTCGGCGTTCGTCTCGAGGTACTGGCGGCGGCCGTGTGCGTCGAGCTGATGAAGCTGCCGGATGTGGCTGCCGGCGTTCAGCCGGTACAGCTCCAGCTGCTTGCGCAGCGACGCTTCTCTGCCCGCGACGGTGTCCCACAGGGACGTCGGGACCGATCCGATCTCTC
Organism: Streptomyces sp. JJ36; assembly: GCF_021696945.1. Classification (GTDB taxonomy): domain Bacteria; phylum Actinomycetota; class Actinomycetes; order Streptomycetales; family Streptomycetaceae; genus Streptomyces. The sequence goes on along the minus strand of NZ_JACYHE010000011.1, from coordinate 92,776 downwards.
GCGCCTGTTCGACCACGTAATCGACGGTGGCGACGAGCGCCGTCAGTTCGGACCACTGCTCGTGGCGGATGGTCGTGAGTACCTGGCTGGTCAGCGCGATGTTGGTCCTGACGAGGCCGGTGACCTCGCTCAGCTGCATCTGCAGGGCGACCATGGCCAGTGCCGGCCCGATCGCGGCAGCGGTCTGCGCCGCGCTCACCCTGGTCGCGGGGATGAAGCGGGCCTGAGCGATGACGCGGCCTTGGAACATCACCGTTCCGAGGTTCGCGCCGTCCTTGACGGCGAGCGTTGCGCCGGATTTCAGCAGGGTCTGTGTCGCGTCGCTGATCCTGTAGAGCCCCTGAAGACCGGCGAATGCGTTCCCGAGGTTGCCGGCCACGGTCGCCGTGTTCCCCACCGAGGCGAGCACTGTGGAGATCTGCTTGCGGTCGGCGGCCGGCACGAGCCCGAAGTCGATCAGATGCGACTTGAGTTCCGCCGGGACGTCACCGAAGACGGCAGCAACCCCTGGGAGGACCTCCGCCAGGACGGTCGATACCGCCGTCGGGTCGAGGTCCGAGTCGGGTGCCGAATCGTCCGCAACAGGTGCGTCGGCGGTATTGCTCTGGCCGTTCTCCTCAGGCTCGGTGATCTCCATCGAGTCCGAAGGGTCCTGCATGCGATCTCCTCCTGCGGGGGCGCGCAACGGCCAGACGTCGTCGGCGTTCACGGCCGAAGTCTACGGCTCGGCGCGCCGCGGTACGGCCCTTCGTTCGATCCGCACCTGAGGGATCGAGGGACTCGCTCCAGTGCGGTGCTCACGCGGCAGGTGCGGGAACCACGGCCGGTGTAGCAGGTGGCCGATCCGGTCCCACGAACCGGCTGCGAGCCCGGTGAGCCGGCCCAGTGCGACCTGTGAGTCCCGCCGGCGGAGATCGGGGAAGGCGGTCGTCGACGCCTGATGCTGACGACCTGACGAGGCGCCGCGAGGCCACAGCAGTGGGCGGCGCGGGCGTCATCCGGGCACGGCTCGCCGCAGCTCGGCGACCGCCTCGCCGATCGCGTCGGCCAGCCCGGCGATCCCGGGCAGCACCTCGGGGTCGGTGCAGACCCCGACACCGAGTGTCCCCGCGTAGGAGAGCGCCGAGACCCGGAGCGCGTGCCGCTGCGCCGGCTCGGCGACGGAGTACAAGCCGGTGACCGGCCGGCCGGTGACCGAGAGCGCCGTGCGCGGCCCGGGCACATTGGAGATCGCCAGGCTGAACTCGTGCGGCCCTGCGGCGAGGCGTCCGACGATCCGACCGAGCGGCGGGCAGCGGGCCAGGGCGTGGAAGAAGTCGTAGAGCTCCTGGGCGTCGCCGGCGGCCTTACGGGTGGCGGTCTCGCCGCTGATCCGGTCCAGACGGGTCGGCGGATCGGGCTCGGTGAGGGGCAGGTCGACGTTGAGGAACGCGTCGCGGTTGCCGGGCCCCGCCGCGTCCTCGTCGCGGCGATGGAGGCTGACCGGCACCTGGGCCCGGAGCCTGCCGAGGCGCCCGTCGGCGGCCGGCCAGGTGCGCAGGGCGCCGCAGACGGCGGCGAGCAGCACGTCGTTGACCGTGGCCCGATGGGGCCGCGCGGCACCGATGGCCTTGAGCTCGGCAAGCGGTACCGCGGTGACGGCGAGCTCGCGCCGGGCACCGATCTCGCGGTCGAGTGCCGAGTCCCTCGCGCGGTGGCCGAACTCGCGCCGCAGCGTCGCCGGGAGCCGGCGCAGTTCGTGCCGTGGCGGTCGGGCCGGCCCCGGCGCTGCGCCGGCCCGGTGTGCGGGCGGCGGCGCAGCGCCGGGCGGCTCCCACAGGGCCTCGTCGAGGAAGCGAAGGCAGCTGATCCCGTCCGCCATGGCGTGGTGGATGCGCGCGACGATCACCTCGCGGCCGTCGGCGAGCGGACCGACGAGGTCGATGGCCCACAGCGGGCGGCGGTGATCGAGCCGCTCGGACATCAGCTCACCCGCCACCGCCCACGCGTCGCGCTCGTCGATCCCGGCGGTGCCGTCGCAGCGGCGGACGTGGGCGGAGATGTCGAACGCGTCGTCGGTGACCCAGTGCGCTTCGGGGAGCGCCACCCGCTCGCGGCCGCGTGATCCGGGACCGAGCCGCGCGTCGACGTGCTCCCGCAGCCGGCCGACGTCCAGCGGGTCGCGGCCGGGCCCGAGCACGATCATCTTCAGCGTGTGGCCGGCGATCGCCGCCGACTCGAGCTCCAGGAGCCGGGCGTCGTCGGCGCTGAGCCGCTTCGGTCCCTCCACAAGCCGACCGTACGCTCCTGTGTGCACGCGCTCCACTTTTCCCGTTCTGCGGTCGGCGGAGCGAAGGCAGCGGGACAGGGCGAGGGCCCGCCCGGCCGTACCGGCCGCAGTGGCCGACGCCCACAGCGCTGCACGCACCGGTGCCGGGAGCCGGCGCTTCCCGGCCCCCGTACGGTGCCGCGCCCGCCTCCCCGGAGCGCGCGCTCCGGGCGTCCCTGAGCGGGTCCTCCTGTCACCTGCGCCAGAACAGGTGGTGCGTCACCCCGCTCGGGCTGGGCACGGCCTCGTGGTGGAACCGGTCGAGCAGGTCGTCGGGGGAATCCCAGAGCCTGAGCCCGGTCCCGAGCGCCACCGGGGAGACGGCCACGTGCAGGGTGTCGACGAGGTCGGCGTCCAGGAACTGGCGGATGGTGGTGACCCCGCCGCCGAGCCGTACGTCCTTGCCGTGCGCGGCCTCCCGTGCCTGCCGGAGGACGGTGGCCGGGTCACCGCCGACGAAGTGGAACGTGGTGTCGGAGAGCGTGAACGAAGGACGCTCATGATGCGTCAGGACGAACACCGGAGTGTGGAAGGGGGGCTCGTCACCCCACCAGCCGCGCCACTCGTGGTCGCGCCAGGGCCCACGCTGGGGACCGAACTTGTGACGGCCCATGATCTCGGCGCCGATGTTGTGTGCGTAGTCGCGGGTGAAGTAGTCGTCGAGGCCCCGGCTCCCTCCGGGGTCGGTCCGGTTGGGCCAGCTCGCCGTGGCGCCTGCCCAGGCGAACAGCCTCTCGGGCCGGTCGACGGTGCCGAACGGCCGGTCGAGGCTCTGGCCCTCTCCGGCCCCGATCCCGTCACTCGAGACGTTGAAGTTCTGGACTCTCAGCAGTTGTGTCACGTGGTTCTCCCGTGTTGTCGACAGTGGTGAGACTCTCCGAGCCGGGAAAACTCATCGCTGCGTCCGTGACGCACATCGGGTCTGCGCCGGGACGCCGCCCTTCGCCTCGTCGGCGCCGGTGCCCCTCAGACGGATGTGGCACCGGCGAGGCGGCGGCCGCCGGCATCAAGGGAGCGCAAGCAGCGTAGCGTCGGCTCTACCCGAGCCGGGCCGGTGGAATGCCTGCTAAGCGAGGTCCTTACACCATCGAACGGTGTTCGCCGCTCTCGCCCCGGTATTCCCCTTCGGGCGTGCAGACTCGTGCCGGACCAGTTGGTTCGCACCCCGGCCCCTGGGAGGGAAGCACACTCATGCCCACGCTTCGTCGCACCGCCGTCGCCGCCTCCACCGCGGTACTGACCCTCGCCAGCCTCGTCGCCGCCGGCGCCGCACCGGCCTCCGCCGAGCCCGGCTCCTTCGACCTCATCAACAAGAAGGACGGCTCACGCCTCGCCCTGGTGGACAACAACACCGTGGCCGAAGGGGCGTACGCCAACAGCCTGCGGGACCCGGGCTGGAAGTACAGCACGGAGGAGTGGACGTCGCAGGTCGTCGGCGACCGGCTGCCCGACGGCACACACAACCGGGTCCTCCGGAACGTGGCGGCGAACAAGTGCCTCCAGCCGCAGACCACCTCGCCCACGCGGGGCATGCGCATCGTGGTGAAGACCTGCAACGGGTCGGACCTCCAGAAGTGGAACCTCCAGCCCGAGACGGTCGGCGGCACGAACACCCGCTGGCGGATCTGGCGTCCCGTCGTGAACACGAGGCTCGCGCTGACGCTCGACACGTACGGGAACGGGAGCTGGAACACGCTCTACCTCGACACGTCCTACCCGTCCTCCGACCGGCTCTGGGCCCTCCGGCCCAACGACCAGCCGTGGCGGTACTGACCCGGCCGCCACCGGCCGCTACCGCCCGGCAAGGCGCCACACGTCGGCCATGTCTCCGCGCCGGCCAGGCCATCCCCTCCTGGCCGGCGCGGCTCCTCTCTTCCGGCCCGGAGGGCCGGCGGGCCATCCGGAGACCGCCGCCGCCCGCTCGTCACACTGCGCGACGCATGGTCGTCACACGGTGGGCGCTGCCGACCGAAGATCCTCGTGCAGGGATTCAGAGACCCCTGAGGTCACGCATCCCGTCCTTGCAGCCGTCCCGGTCGTCGACCCAGGTCACACCACTCAGATGGAGAACAGGCCGATGGTGGACGTCCTCGCGGCCGTCCGGCCCGCGCAGGCACCGGTGTTGCTCCAGCGCCGATGCGAGCTCATGCAGCCAGTCCCCAAGGGGCCAGCCGTCGCTGCCGGGAGGCAGCGGCTCGCTCTCGGATTCGACTGCCCAGGTGCCGAGGGTGCCGTAGGCGGGTTCGCCCTCGCGGCAGTCGACATAGAGACCGTACGAGCCTTCGCCCGGGTCGCTGGCGACGGGAACCAGGCCGGGTTCACGATCCCAGTGCTCCACCTGGAGTTCGTAGAACCGGCGCACCTCTTCGAGCCGCAGCCAGGTGTAAGCACCCGGGAGCCACCCGGCCACGCCCCAGACCTCCCCGGGGCGGGCACCGTCGTCCGGATGTGAGCCCAGCGCACCGTCGCGCATCCGGTACCACGCGCGCACCGTGGACGGCAGGCGCACACCGAGGTCGTACTCCAGGGCGGCGAGCTGCCCATCGGAAGCCGGCGGGCGCAGCAGGGCCGCCGAAGCCGGAGCACACTCACGAAGCCACGCCTCGATCCTTTGCCAGGCCGCACGCACGCTCTCCGCGTCCTCGGTCATGCCGGTCACCGTACCTACCGGCCGTTCGCCAGGCTCCCGGTTCCGGTGCGCGCGCCGCACCACGCCTCACACGTCTCGCAGGGTGCGTTCGAGGAGGGGGAGCAGCCGGTCCCAGTGGCGCTGCTTGGCGGAGGGGTCGAAGGCGTCGGTGTCGGACATGGTGAAACCGTGGACGGTGCCGGGGTAGACCTCGGTGGTGTAGCCGACGCCCGCGGTGTCCAGAGCCTGGTTGAGCTCGCTGAGCGCCTCGGGCGTCACGTCGCCTTCCGCGAAGCCGAGGTGCGCTTCAGCCGTGAGCCCGGGCACGAGGCGGTGCGGGCTGTCGGGCTCATCGGTGACCAGGAAACCGGGGTGGAAGCCAGCCACGGCGGCCACTTGGCCGGGGTGGGCCGCCGCGGTACGTACTGCCAAAGCGGCGCCCACGCAGTAGCCGATCACGGCGACCGGTCCGGCGGTGGCCTCCGGCTGAGCAGTGAGGAACCTCAGGTAGGCGTCGGCGTCGCGTTGAACGAGTTCGGGTGTGTGCGCCTCGATCAGAGGCATCAGCCGGCCGATGACCGCGGGCCGGACGCCCGCCCCGATGTGCTCGGGGAGTTCGGTCACCGGTGCCGGGCCGTGCCGGTAGTAAAGGTTGGGGACGAGCACGTAGTAACCGTGCTCGGCCAGTTCGCGAGCCGTCTCCCGCAGCGCGGGCCGCACGCCGAAGGCGTCCGCCGCGCCGTCCGTGGTGGGAATCCGCAGGGTCTTGGTGGGCAAGCTTTTCCTTCCTGACGTGAGGGGGCCGGCCCGTGGAACGGAGCTGACGGAGCGCAAGGTAGGTCAGCGTCTGCGGTACCTGCGGCGGTGAGCAGGGCCGCCCCGGGCGGCCGCACCGTCCGTGACGTCACGTCAACCACTGATGATCACTTTCGTCACCATAGGCGCTGCCGTGCACCGACGACACCTCGTCGAGGTGTGCGCCCGGTTCGCCGTGCGAAAAGCGGGCCCCGAGGAGCGTCGCTCGCCGCCGGACAGGCGCTGCTGGCTCCCTCGGTAGGGTCGGTCCCGGGCACGCGATGCCCGTACGCACCGCACATCACCGACCATAGAGTGGGCGGACGGCGACAACGAAGACACTCAGAGGTTGATCGATGGGCCTTTCCGACAGACTGACGGGGACGAGGCGGCCCAGCAGTGGTGTGACGCCGGGTTCCGTCGGCGAGGTCCGAGCCGTGCTCTTCGGCCTCAGCCGGACGGACGTCCCCTACCTCGTACGCGAGGGGAAACCGGAGGAGGGCGCCGATCTGGTGGCGGAGTGGCGGGTTGCGGAGCCGGCGTGGCAGTCGTTCTTCGCCAGGACGCAGATGAGCCGTGTCCTTCAGGTCCGGATGCGCTTGGTTCCGGCGCGCCACGAGGTCCGTGCGCTGGACCTCAGTGGGAGGTCACCCGGGTCGGGGGACCGGGCCGGACTCACGCTGCCAGCCGGCTCCACGCGTGGACAGGTGAAGACGGTCTCCTGGCACCGGACGCTCGGACGCAGCGACGAGGGCGGTGTTGAGGCGACGGAAACGTTCCGCTTCGACAACGCGACGCTGAAGGAAGCCGTGCGCGACACGGTCCTCGCGGCGGGATGGACGTGGCGCGGGGTGATCGCCGGCAAGCTTTGACCGGCGGATGAGAGCTCGTGGCCGGGCCGGCGCCTCGTGCCGGTGGCGGCGAGCACCACCGCGGGCCGGTTACTCTCCCCGGGCGACCTCTGCGGCAGCCGTCCAGCACGCCGAGCTCGCCTCATGAGGAACCTTGACCGCCCGCGGGCAGCGGCCGGCCGCTGCCCGCGGCGGGCGAAAAACGCGGATGCCGCGCCGGGGCTGCTCTGGGAGCATGCCCGGATGGACCACCTCCTCGAACCGCTGGTCATCCGGCACACCCACCGTCTCCCCGAGCCGTCCGGACCTGCCGGTCAGGGCGACGTGGCAGCGCGGCAGTTCGACGCCGCGCTGATGTCCGTGGGCTTCAAGCTGTCGGCGCCACTGCTGGAGCGCCTGTCGCGGCTGTCCGGGGAAACGGTCGTCGGCACCGCCACGCGCACACTGGACACGGTCCGCGAGATGGTCGGCGACCACGTCCGGCACAACGTCTACTTCCGGGACTTTCCGGCCAACGTGCCGGACACGGTCGAGTTCTGGATGCGGTGCATCTGGGAGGCGCTGGCCGACGACGCCTCCCGCGAGAGCACCCTGGCCCAGCTCCGCACCGGCGTGGTCGATCTGCTGACCCTGCCGTCGTACGGCACCTACCAGCACACGTACGCCGAGATGCTCGCCGCCCACGACGAGCTGATCGAAGCCGCTGGCGACCGCGTGACCGTCCTGCACCCCGGCGGTCCCCTGGCCGACGAGGTCACCGGCCTCTACCTGGCCCTGGCGGGCAGCACCACCCCGCTGGGCGAGGAGCACCTGCACGACCTCGCTGCGCTCGCCCGGCGCTGCGCCGACGGCCCGCAGCCGAAGGCGATACCCGTCCGGGAGAACCGCGCCGTTGTCAACCAAGCGCGCCTCGAGGCGGGGGCGGACCTCCTGCTGGACACCGTCACCGACGTGCTCCGCCTGGCCTGCGCACTCTCGGGCGGCGACGTGACGCTGACGGAACCGACCCGGTTCCGGTCGCTGCCTCGGCCGGTCCGCCGGGCGCTGCTCGCCGGTCTCGACGCGGTGATCGCGGCAGCCCCCGCCAAACTCGCCGACGTCACCGCACACCGTGAGGCGTTCAAGCGGCTCGGGGAGCGACTGCACCCGCACGAGTACCCGCGTCTGCCGCATGCCGCGGAGGTGTTCGCCGTCGCGCGTGGGGAGAGGGAGGTCCGGTCCTTCGACAGCCGGTTCGAGGAGCTGCTGGGCGCGCACGACGTCACGGGCGCCGCGCGGCTGCTGACGGCCGCGCCGGGCAAGCTGTTCCGTTCCCTGGACCGGCTGCTGCGCATGTGCCGCACCCAGGACGAGCGCGACGCCGTGGTGGCCACCGCCGAGCAGGTCGCCCCGCAGGTCTCCGGCCGGGTGCTGCTGTCCGTACGTGAGCACCTGCACAACCGTACGGACGACCGGGCCGGGCGGCGTGTCTTCGTCAACAGCCGCGCCCGCGCCTGGGCGACCGCCGACACCCGCGCACCCGTACCGCCGGCCGAGCGGAAGCGGCTGATCGCCGCGCTGGACGCCGAGACGCGCCGCCGCCTCCCGCAGCCGGGGCACCTGCTGGTCGACCCCGGCGTCCTCGACGTCGCCCTGCCGCTCAGCGGCAAGGCGACGGCCGCCGGACTGGGCGTGCTGCCCCGGGGCTCCCTCTCCCCGGTCGACGGTGACCTGCTGCGCTTCTTCGTCCACTGGAAGCAGACGGCACGCAGCACCGACTACGACCTGTCGGCGCTGATGCTGGACACCCGGTACGCAAGCCCCTCCTGGCTGTCGTACACCAACCTCACAGCGGTCGAGGGCGAGCACTCCGGCGACATCACGGACGCACCCGACGGCGCCTCGGAGTTCATCGACCTGCGGCTGAACGCCGTGCGCCGCGCCTTCATCGTCCCGCAGGTCAACATCTTCTCGGGCGAAGGGTTCGAGGAGGCCGAGGAGTCGTTCTTCGGCTTCATGCTGCGTGACGCCGAGCAGCGGGGCCGGCCGTTCGAGCCGCGTACGGTGCGGATGAAGTCGGAGCTGCGCGGCCCGGGCAGGGTGGCGCTGCCGCTGGCGTTCCTACGCGGGACCGACGGCAGCTGGCGCGCCAAGTGGCTGCACGTCTACCTCCGCGGCAACGCGGCCGCCAACCAGGTCGAGGGGAACCGGGTGTCCGTGGCGACGCTGGTGCGCGGCATCGTGGAGCGCGACTACCTCACGGTGCGGCACCTCACCGACCTGATGGCCGGCCGCGCCACGGCCACCACGCTGTGGGACGGCACAACGGTCCCGGACGGGCCCGTCACCTACATCGGCCTGGAACGCCCGGACGGGCTGCACCCGGACTCCCGGGTCATCACTCCGGGAAATCTGCGCGACCTGATCCCGGACTGACTGCTACGCTCGGCCACGGCGAGGCCATGGACGGACTTCCTTCTCACCTTTCTGATGCCTAGTCCCTCCGCTCTCCTCGCCCTCGACGTCCCGCCCGGGTGTCCGACGGCACCCGGGCGTCGTCGTGCGGGGGTGCGCAGCCTGTCGTCACACCCGGCCCTGAAGCAGGGCTTACTCGCCTCGCCGGTCGGCTCCCGTCGTTCCTACGACGACTTCCTGGCGGAACTGAACGCCTGGCGCTGACCGCACACGATGAGTCATGTACAGAGGGTCGCCGTACAACCGCGGGAGGTAGCAGGGGGGCCTCTGCGGCTCCAGGCTTTCCGCTGTGGACACCGACCAGATCACCTCGCCCGCGTGCGAGTTCGCCATGGCCTTCACCTCGACCCGACGCGGCGCGCGCCTCGCCCGGCGGCTCGTCTCCCAGCGGCTCGATGCGTGGGGGTACCCGTACGACAGCCCGGTCAACGAGACAGTCACCCTTATCGCGGCCGAGCTCTGCGCCAACGCCGTCAGCCATGGTCACGTACCGGGCCGGGACTTCCATCTCCGGCTCACGAGTGCAGCGGGCAGCGTCCGAGTGGAGGTCAGCGACACCCGCACCGAGTGCCGCCCCGACCCCGCCCTTGTCGGCCTGCCGGACGACGACGCCGAGTCGGGGCGCGGGTTGCTGCTCGTCGCCGCTCTCAGCGGCGCGTGGGGCGTGCGCGACCGCCTCCCCGGGCCGGGGAAGACCGTATGGGCAGACGTGGCTGTGGCTTCCGGCGCGCCGGCCGAGATCTCCCGTCCGGCGCCGTGATCCCCCGAGCGGTGCGTCGCTCAACAGCGACGGGTACTGGTGGGGGCGTCTGCACCTCAGACTCCGCGGGAATTCTGCTTCTTCACCGGGTCTTCGAGCACCCGCACGTGCCGGACAGTGTGACGCTCGTCCACACCGAGGACGCCGCCGCGCGGTGGGACGAGGTCCAGCCGGTGGTCGACACGGCGCCGTCCTCGGCGATCAGCCGGTTCTCCGAGGACCTCGCCTGACGAAACCGGTGCACGCAGGGCCGAACGGGCGATACGTTGGGTGAAGATCCCCCCACGCGCCCCCGCCGGACCCGAAAGGCACGTGTTGAAGCCCACTCTGGCCGCCGCGCAGCTGCGCGGCAGTCTCACGCAGTACCTCACGACGACGTACGCGCTGGCGGACGAGGACACCCGGCGGGCGCTGGAGCGGTTCCTCGGCGACCCGGAGTCGGGCATCTTCCGCGGGCCGTACCTGCGCATCCGCACCCCCTTCCACCGGGCGGACGAGACGTGGCGGTCGGCGCTGGAGTGGGACCCGGGCTTCCCGCCGTACCGGCACCAGGCGGAGGCGTGGCGGCGGCTGAGCACGCTGCACGGCCCGGCGGAACCGACGCTGGTGACGACGGGCACCGGCTCGGGCAAGACGGAGTCGTTCCTCGTCCCGGTGCTCGACCACTGCCGGCGGGAGAAGGCCCGGGGACGCGGCGGCGTGAAGGCCGTGTTGCTGTACCCGATGAACGCCCTCGCGACCGACCAGGCCGGACGGATCGGGGAGTATCTGGCCAGGCCGGAGCTGGCGCAGGTGACGGCGGGCCTGTACATCGGCGACCGGCCGGACAGGGGCTTCCGCCGGGTGTACACCCGGCGGGAGGAGATGCGGGTCTCGCCTCCTGACGTGCTGATCACCAACTACAAGATGCTGGACCTGCTGCTCCAGCGTGGCGAGGACCGGCCGCTGTGGGAAGGCGCCGACCTGGCGTATGTGGTGCTGGACGAGTTCCACACCTACGACGGCGCGCAGGGCACGGATGTGGCGATGCTGCTGCGCCGGCTGGCCGCCTCGGTCGGCGCGAGCAGCGAGGGGCGGCCGCTCGGGCCGGTCTGCCCGGTGGCCACCTCGGCGACGCTCGGCGAGGGCGGCGGCGACGCGGACGGCATCCGGCAGGTCGCCGGGCAGGTCTTCGGCGTGCCCTTCGACGCGGCGTCGGTGATCGGGGAAGGGCGGCAGAGCGCGGACGAGTTCGTCGGCGAGGTGGACTACGAGCTGCCGGAGCCGCCGGACCCGCGGGAAGTCATCGAGGTTTCGGGCGGTCCAGGAGTCGAGTCCGATCCCGACCGGCTGGACCTTGACGGCCTGGCCGCGAGGATGCTGGGCCGTCCGGGGCTGGACGCGTTCCGGATCGGGCGGCTGCTGAAGAAGCACGACTTCACCCACGGCGTGCTGGCACTGCTCGGCGGCGACCCGCTCGACGAGTGGGGGCTGCGGGACCGCATGGCGCGGTTCGGGTACGCGTGGGCGCGCACCGCGAAGGAGAACCCGCGGCTGGCGCTGGAGGCACTGTCGCGCTTCGTGGCGCTGCTGGCGTCGGCACGCGACCCGGAGTCGACCGAACGGCGGCCGCGGCCGCTGGTGCACATCGAGGCGCATCTGTGGGTGCGGCCCGTGGGCCGGGTGCTGGCCGGGGTCAGCGGGGTGCCGGAGTTCCGCTGGTACGAGGACGAGCGGGCGGCGGCGCGCAGGGCGGCGCTGCACTCGGCGCCCTCCGCGGAGGAGACGGCCGAGAGCGGTGACTGGCCGTCCGGGGACGCGCGGCGCCCCGAGCCGCTGCCCGGCTCCGACACCGTACGACGGCCGGCGCAGGCCTTCCTGCCGGCGATCTACTGCCGTACCTGCGGGCGCTCGGGCTGGGCGGCCCTCTCCCCGGAGGCCGATCCGCAGCAGCTGGAGACCAACCCGGTCAAGATCTGGCAGGCGGGCGTGGGCCGCGACAAGCGGCGGTTGCGGTACTTCCTCTCCGCGACCCCGGCCGAGGCCGAGGAGGCGCTCGCGGCGCTCACCGGCGGGAGCAGCCGGCCGGTGGCGGGCGGTGTCGACCCGGTGTCGGTGGTGGTGCTGGACGGGGCGCAGAGTACGTACCGGATGCCGGTCGCGGAGGACGCGGAGGATCTGCAGGACGCCTGGTTCGCCCGGGCCATCCTGGACAGGAAGACGGCCGACCGGGCGGCGAAGGACGACCGGTGCCCGGCCTGCCACACCGACAACGGCATCCGCTTCCTCGGTACCGCGCCCGCCGCGCTGGCCTCCGCCGCGGTGACGCAGTTGTTCACCGGCGGTCACGAGATCGCGCTGGCGCCCGAGGAACGCAAGACGCTGCTGTTCAACGACTCGACACAGGACGCGGCGCACCGGGCGGGCTATGTGGCGAACGCGTCGTACAAATTCTCACTGCGGTCCCTGCTGGCGCACGAACTGGGCGACTTCGAGGAGCCGCTGCGGCTGAACGACCTGATCGGCAACGTGCTGGACTCCGTGGACGACGCGCAGGCGCTCGCGGCGGTGGTGCCGCCCGACCTGCACGACGAGGCAGGTGTGGACCGGCTGCTGTCCGGGCGGGGCACGGGGAACGCGGCCACCTGGAAACTGATCGGGGAACGGCTCGCCTTCGCCACCGTGCTGGAGTTCGGCCTGCGCTCGCGGCTGGGCCGCACCCTGGAGCTGACGCGCACCACGGCGGCCGAGGTGGTGATCGAAGACCCGGCACGGATCGCCTCCCTGGCGCGGGACGTCCACCTGCAACTGCCCGGGCAACTGGTGACGGGAGACTCCCTGCCGTCGGTCGACCGCTATCTGGCGTTCGTGCGCGGGCTGCTGGAACGGATGCGGTTGCGCGGCGGGGTGCGGCACCGCTGGCTGGAGACGTGGATCAGGGAAGCGGGCGTCAACCAGTATCTGATCTCCGGCGGCCGCCCTCCGGGCATGCCGGCCTTCCCGGAGGGCCATGTGGCACCGCCGCGGTTCCTGCTGGACGGCCTGAAGGAGAAGAGCCGGTTCGACTCGGTGGCCGGCCGGGGCGGCTGGTACCAGGACTGGACGCGCCGCTGCCTGGGCCTGGACGACGCGGGGGTGACGGAGTATCTCCGCCGGCTGCTGCCCCTCCTCGCGGAGGAGGGCCTGCTCGCGGTACGCACCGCGCAGGACCGCAGCACCCGGGTGTACGGGCTGCAGCCCGGCCACATCCAGGTGCGGCTGCTGGACGACGCAGTCGTCAACAAGGCGTTCGTGGCCTGTGCGGACTGCGGCTGGCAGCAGGTCGTCGCGCCGGAGCGGCGCACCCGCTGGTACGGGCACCCGTGCCCCCGCTACCGGTGCAAGGGGTTCCTGACGCCGCCGCAGGACGGCACTGCACCGGCAGGGTCGGGCCCGGTTTCGGGCAGCGGCGGCTTCGGCAGCAGGCTGGAGCGGGACTACCGGGGCGACTACTACCGGCGGCTGTACCTGACGGGCGGCACCTACCGGGTGGTCACGGCGGAGCACACCGGCATGCTCACCCGCCCGGAACGGGAGCGGGTGGAGCGCACCTTCCGGGCGGGCACCCACTACACGGACCCCAATGTGCTGTCCTGCACGCCGACGCTGGAGCTGGGCATCGACATCGGCGACCTGTCGGCGGTGCTGCTCGGCTCGCTGCCGAAGGGGCCGGCGAACTACGTGCAGCGCGCCGGGCGTGCCGGGCGGAAGACCGGCAACGCGCTGGTGGTGTCCTTCGCCGGGCGGCGGGCCCGGGACCGCTACTACCTGGACGACCCGGCGGCGATGATCGCCGGGGACATCGTGCCGCCGGGCTGCTATCTGTCGGCGGTGGAGATCCTGCGCCGCCAGTACACCGCGCACCTGCTGGACCGCGCCGCGCGCGGCGACCTGACCACCGGGGACGGCGAGACGCTGATGCCCGCGCCGCGTCTGGCCTCCGCGCTCTTCGGGCCGACGGGCTGGGTGCACGACCTGAGCGACGCGGCGCTGACCCACGGCGCCCGCCTCGCCGAGGAGTTCCTGGCGCTGTTCCCCGCCGCCCGCGGGGGAGGCGACGACGGCGGGGTCTCCGGGCACGCGGCCGAGGAGCTGCGCGCGTACGCGACCGGGGGCGTCGCGCGGGCGCTGGCGGACGCGGAGGAGGACTGGACGGCCCGCCGGGAGGAACTCCGCCGGCGTCTGGCGGCCATCGACGAGGCGGTGGACGGGCTGCTGCCCGAGGACCGCGAGCAGGGCGCCGAGCGCCGGGAACTGCTCGCCGAACGCCGCGTCACCGGCGGGCTGCTGAGCACGCTCAGCCGCGCCCCCGCGCACGGGGCGCTGGTCGATCTGGGGCTGCTGCCCAACTACAGCCTCACCGACAGCGTCACCCATCTCGAGGGCACGCTCTACTGGAAGGAGACCGCCGAGGAGGGTGCGGAGTCGGCGTACCGCAGCGAGGTGCGGGACTACGAGCGGTCCCGCCGGCTCGCGCTGACCGAGCTGGCGCCGGGCAACAGCTTCTACGTGGGCGGCTACCGGCACGTCGTGCGGGCGCTGGACGTCGGCGGCCCGGAGCGGCGCGCCTGGACGCTGTGGCGCCTGTGCCCCGGGTGCGGCTATGTGCGCACGGAGAACGCGCAGGACGACACCTCGCCCTGTCCCCGGTGCGGAGCGCGGGAGATCGCGGACGCCGGCTGCGTCCAGCACGTGCTCCAGCCCAAGCGGGTCCTGGCGCGCGACAAGCGGGACGACGCCCGGGTACGCGACGACCGGGACGAGCGGGACCGGAAGACCTACGCGGTGCTCGACACCGTCGACATCGACCCCAGGCACCTGGCGGCCGGCTCGTGGCGGCACACCGGCGCGGTGTTCGGCGCCGACTTCACCCGCCGGGCCGTGGTGCGGACCCTGAACCTCGGCGTCGACCGCCAGGACGGCAGCAGCACCGTGCCGCTCGCGGGCGACGACGTGCGGCTCAACCCTTTCTACGTGTGCACCAGCTGCGGCGGCGCCACCGCCGACGGACGTCCGGTCGTGGACCGGCCGCAGCACGCACTGAGCGAGTCCCTCGCCCGGTCGACGCGGGCCAGCGCCCACCATCAGCTGTGGTGCCCCCGACGGCGGCTGCGCGGCAGCGGGGAGGAGCAGGGCGCCGGGGAGGACGTCCCACTGCTGCTGGCGCACGAGCTGACGACGGAGGCCGTGCGTATCCTGCTGCCCGCCTCGGTCTCCCGCGTGACGGAGCGCATGGCCTCGTTCACCGCGGCCCTGTTCGCGGGTATCGCCGCCCGCTACGGCGGCGACCCCGACCACCTGGAGATCACGGCGGCGGCGATGCCGGAGGCCGGCTCGGACTGGCCGCGTCGTTTCCTGGTGGTGTACGACCGGCTGCCCGGCGGCACCGGGTACCTGCACCGGCTCGCCTCCCCCGGCGGGTTCAAGGAGGTGCTGCTGAAGGCCCGCGAGGTCATCGAGGAGTGCGGCTGCCGCGAGAAGGGGCTCGACGGCTGCCACCGCTGCCTGCTGCGCCGGGTCCCTCCCGCGCTGTACGACAAGGTCAGCCGCCAAGGGGTCCGGCAGATGCTGGACGAGCTGCTGGGCGCGGACGGCGAACGGTGGGACACCGCGGAGGTGGCCACCACCCAGCACATCCCGATGGAGGCACAGGCCGAGAGCGACCTGGAGGTGATGTTCCTCGACACGCTCCGGGAGTGGGCGCAGCTGCCGGAGAACGGGGCCACCGCGGACCCGTACGTCACCCCCGCCGGCACCCACGCCCTCGACCTGCGGCTCACCGCCTCCGACGGGACGACGCTGAGCTGGCGTGTCTCCCAGCAGCGGACGTTCGACGGCACCCGCCCGGACGTGCTGTTCGAACGCGTGGACGCTCCCGGACCGCGCGTCGCGCTCTACCTGGACGGCTACGCCTACCACGCGGCCCGGCAACACAACCGGGTCGCCGGGGACGCGGAGAAGCGGACCCGGCTGCGGGCCGACGGGCTGCGCGTCTTCCAGCTCACCTATCCCGACGTCCACGAGTGGCAACGCCGGGTGCGCGACACCGGCACCGCTGGCGCGGGCCCCGCCGACCCGGTGTGGCAGCCGTACGACGGGCAGGGCGTGGCCCAGGCACGCGCCTACTACAGCCGGGTGCGGGACGGCCTGGCGGGTGAGCTGCCGGAGACGGTGTGGGTGAACCCGGCCGACCTGCTGACCGCCTACCTGCGGCAGCCGGACGCGGCACGCTGGCAGTGGCGGGCCGAGGCCGCGCTCGCCGGGCTGGTGCAGGCGCGCGGCCGCGGCGGGCGGCCGGTTCCCGGCTCCGTGGGAGAACAGATCGCCGCCGCGCTGCGCGGTGGCGTGCCCCGGGACGCCGGCGAGCGGGCGGGGAAGGTGCAGGTGCTGACCGCCTCGGACGCCTCCGGGTGCCTGCTGGTGTGCGCGGCCGACGGCCGGGAGAGGCCCCCCGTGTGGACGGGACTGGTAGTGCTCGACGACACCGTGGCGGCGCACCGGGACGAGGACGCCCACCGGCGGCGCTGGCAGGCGTGGCTGTTCTGGAGCAATCTGCTGCAGTTCCTGGAGCACGGCGGCGGGGACGGCGTCCAGCTCACGGTCTCCGGACTGGACCACTTCGAGCCGGACGCCCTCGCGGTCGCCGGCGGGGGCGGCGTGCTCGGCTCCGTACGGACAGAAATCCCCCCGCCGGAGGCGGCGGCGGACCACCGGGCGGACGGCGAGCCGGGCGGACCCGCCGGCGCGGCGTCCGCCACCCGCCCTGCCGCGCAACCGAAGGCGCGGGAGGGCCTTCCGCCGCGCGATCCCGCCTGGGCCGAGGCCCTGGATCTGCTCGACCCGGAGGAACCGGGCCTCGCCGGGCTCGCCGAAGCCCTCGCCGGCCACGGAGGCGTGCCCGCCCCGGAGGTCGGGTACGAACTGGACGCCCGGGGCGGCTGGATGGCCGAGCTCGCCTGGCCCGCGGCGCGGGTCGCGGTCGTGACGGCACCGCGGCCGGACGCCGGTCAGGAGGGCGACCCGGAGGCCGAGGACCGCGACTCGGCCTTCCGTGCGGCCGGGTGGCACGTCGGGACCGCTACCGCCTGGCACGTCGCCGACCTCGCCAAGGCCCTCGGCTGCACGGGTGGGCGGGCGCCGGACGACGTACAACCATCCGGCGACGGGGCGGGTCATGCCCGGCGGGCCGGCGGCGCCCGAGAAGACGACGAGGAGAACGGACCCCAGTGAGCGGCACGAACGTGACCCTGCGCCTGCTCGACAAGGCGGACAAGGAGATCCTCCGGCTCCCGCGGCCGGTCAAGGGCGCGATCTACGACTTCCAGCACAAGTTCCGCACCAACCCGGACTCCCCCGGATTGCGGCTGAAGCAGCTCAAGGGGCACGACAAGCTGTTCTCCGCCCGGGTCAACGACGAGTACCGGGCACTGCTGCTGCGCCTGGCCGACGACGACTGGCTGATCGTCTCCGTCAAGCACCGCAAGGACGTCTACGACCACCTCAGCCGCATCACCGTCAACCCGGTCAGCGGCGGCATCGAGTACATCGACCTCCAGACCGTCCAGGAACGCGTGCTGCCCGGCGAGGCCGGCCGTCCGGAGCCGGGCACGGTCCCGGAGCGGGCAGCGTCCGCACCCGGGCCGCAGCAGCCGGACGTGGCGGAGACCCCGGCCACCCTGTTCTCGGCGTGGTCCGACGAACAACTCACCGACCTGGGCGTCACCGGCACGCTGCTGCCCGTCGTCCGGGCGCTGACGACCGAGGACCAGTTGCTCGGTCTCGTGGAGTACGCACCGCAGCTCACCGGCGAGGTGCTGCTCAGCCTGCACGACGGCAAGCCCTACGACGAGGTGCTGGACCAGGTCACAGCGCCCGTGGCGGCCGCCGGACCTGTCGACACGACCGACTTCGTGACCGCCGCCTCCCGCCCGGCCACCGTCGTCACCACCACGGACGACCAGCTCCGCGAGGCACTCGAAGGCGAGGACTTCGGGCGGTGGAAGGTCTTCCTGCACCCCACCCAGGCCAAGCTGGTGTCCCGCGACCACAACGGCCCGGCACGGGTCGGCGGCGGCCCCGGAACGGGCAAGACCATCGTCGCCCTGCACCGCGTCAAGCACCTGGTGGACCGGCTGCCCCCAGGGCACAACAAGCCCGTGTTGCTCACCACGTTCAACAAGAACCTCGCGGCCGACCTCCGCTCGCGTCTGCTGGCGCTCGGCGGTGAAGAGCTGCTGTCCCGGGTGGACATCAGCCACGTCGACCAGCTCTCGCTGCGGACCGTACGGGAGGCCGAACCGGGTAACCGGAAGCGGCTCATCGACGACAACCAGGCGGTGCGGGAGTGGCGTGCGCTCCTCGACGAGCTCGGCGAGGACCGGTGGGACGCGGAGTTCCTCCAGGACGAGTGGGCGCAGGTCGTCCTGGGGCAGGCCATCGCCTCGCGCACCGAGTACTTCCGCGCCCGCCGGGCGGGCCGGGGCCGGACGGTCACCCGCGCGGACCGTGCCGCGATCTGGCAGCTCACCGAGCAGTTCACCCAGCGTCTGGACCGGCAGGGCATGCAGACCTGGGACCAGGTGGCCGAGTGGGCGGCACAGCTGGAGCGTGACCGGGCGCGCCGTATCGAGGGCATCGCCCGGCAGAAGGAGGACGCCGGGGGCCTGGACAACGTCCACCTCCAGGACGGCTCCGGCGGCTGGCTCCGCTACCGGTACCGGCACATCGTCGTGGACGAGGCCCAGGACCTGCGCCCCGCGCACTGGAAGATGCTGCGTGCCATGGTCGCACCCGGCCGCAACGACCTGTTCCTCGTGGGGGACACCTACCAGCGGATCTACAAGAACCAGGTGACGCTGGGCAGCCTCGGCATCAACATCCGCGGCCGCTCGTCGCGGCTCTCGCTGAGTTACCGCACGACCCGGCAGATCCTCCTCTCCGCCCTCCGGGTCCTCGGGGAGGAGAAGTACGACGACCTCGACGGCAGTGACGAGACGCTCGCCGGCTACCGTTCGGTCCTCAGCGGCGGCGTCCCCGGACTGCACGGTCTCCCCGACTGGGAGGCGGAGCGTGCGGCTGTCGCCGAGCTGATCGCTTCCCGCGGGGACGTGCCGCACGAGCAGATCGCCATCGCGGTGCCCACCAACCGGATGGTCACCGAGACCGCCGCGACCCTGCACGAGCACGGCATCCGGCCGCTGGAGATCGGCCCCGACGGACCACGCGGTGACGGCGGCGTCCACATCGGCACGATGTTCCGCTTCAAGGGGCTGGAGTACCAGCACATGATCATCGCCGGTGCGAGTGACGGCCTGGTGCCCCGCAGCGATATCGAGCGCCGGCGCCGCAGCGACCCGGTTCGCTACCGCCGGGACCTGCAACGCGCCCGCTCGCTCCTCTTCGTCGCCGCCACGCGCGCCCGGGACAGCCTGGACGTCTTCTGGCACGGGAAACCCAGCCCGTTCCTCGACGCCCTGCTCGGTGCGCCGGACACGGCGTAGCCGAGGGATGCCTGCCAGGAGCTCGCGGTGCATTGCTGCGACCAGGTGTACATGAAGGACAATGCCGGACGATGACCTCGCAGCCTCCCCGCCGGGACCGGACCGACCACGCCCCCTTCGCCCACCTGACCGTGCCCAACGCGGCGCTGTACCGGCAGGTGATGCGCGCGTTCCTGGCCGCCAAGGAGCGGTTCGCGGTACACCTGCGGCCCGAGGACGTGTACGCGGCGCTGCCGCCGGAGCAGCGGCCCGGGGATCCGGACGCGCTCGTGAAGGCGCTGGACAGCCTGGTCGAGTGGGGCAACCTGCGAGCGGACCCGGACACCTCCCGGGTCACGGCGGTCGAGGACTTCTACCGCAAACGGTTCATCTACCAGCTCACCCAGGCCGGAGAGGCCGCCGAGCAGGCGCTGAGCGCGTACGACGAGGCGCTGGGGCGGCGCGGTGCGCTGCAGGCGGTGGCCCTGCACGACATCGTCACCCAGCTGCAGGCGCTGCTGACGATCGCGGCCGGGGAGACGCCGGACGACGCGAAGGCGCATCTGGCGCTGTCCGCGCTGGCGGCCCGGTTCGAGGCGCTGGCCGAGAACGCGCGGGCGTTCATGGGGTCGTTGCAGCGCACGATCGACCTGCACGGCGTCGAGGTGGAGGTGTTCCTCGCCTACAAAGATCGGCTGATCCAGTACCTGGAGCGGTTCATCCAGGACCTGATCACGCTGGGCGGACGGATCGCGCTGCTCATCGACGAGCTGGAGCAGGACGGCCGGGCGGACGCGCTGCTGCGGCTGGCGGCGGCCCGGGAGGCGGCCGACGCCGCTCCGGAGGAGGCGGAGAGCGCCGAGGCGCAGGCGTACGCGCGGTGGGCGGCGCGGTGGGCGGGACTGGCCGCCTGGTTCGTGTCGGCGGACGGGCGTCAGGCTCAGGCCCGGCTGCTGCGCGGGCGGGCCCTGGGGGCGATCCCGCAACTGCTGGCCGTCGTACGGCAGCTGAACGAGCGGCGGGCCGGGCGCTCGGACCGGTCGGCGGATTTCCGTGCACTGGCCCGCTGGTTCGCCGAGGCGCCGGACGACGAGGCCCGGCACCAGCTGTGGCGGGCTGCTTTCGGGCTGTACCCGTCCCGGCACCTGACGGTGGACGCCGACACCCTCACCGAGCGGACGACCCACCCGGTACCCGCGTCCACCCCGTGGTCCGGGGCCGAGCCGCTGCGGATCAGCCCGCAGCTGCGCCGTACCGGCAGTTACGAGCGGCGTGGCAGGGCGCGCAAGGTGCAGGACCGGTCCGGGGAGCGGCGGCGGCTGGCGGAGATCGCCGCGCGGCAGGCGGCGGAGATCGCGGCGGCCCGCGCCCGGCTGGCCACGGACGGCACCACCCGGCTGTCGGCGCTCGGCGAGCTCGACCCGGCGGCCTTCGGCCTGTTCCTGTCGTTGCTCGGCGATGCCCTGGCCACCTGGCGGCCGGGGGCGACCACGACCGTGGCGACCAGCAACGACGGCACGCTGGAGATCCGGCTGACGGCTCTGACGGACGGGACGACGGCCGCCGTCCACACGCCGGACGGCACCTTCCGCGGGCCCGACCATCTCGTCGAGATCACGGACCTGGCCCACGACGGACGGGTACGGTCCGCAGTGGTGACGGCGGCGGGAGAGGAACGATGACGACGTCCCTGGGTGATGTGCTCGACGGGCGGCGCGCGGCGGAGCTGCAGCGCGCCGCCCGCGCCCTGCTGAAGGAGCCGCTGCTGCTCGCGCACGGGCCGTCGGCGGACGCGTTCCGCCTGGTGCGGCAGTACGCCGGGGAGCTGCGCGACTGGTTCGAACGCAACACCGGTTGGGCGCTGCGGGTGGACGCGGAGGCGGCCCGCCTGCACCGCACGCCCGGCACCCTGACGGACGCGACCCACCCGGCGCGCGAGACGGCCCGCGCCCGAGCGCCGTTCACCCGGCGACGCTACGTCCTGCTGTGCCTGGCGCTGGCGGCGCTGGAGCGGGGCGAGTCGCAGACCGCGCTGGGGCGGCTGGCCGAGCAGGTGGTGCTGGACGCCGCCGATCCACAGCTGGCCGCCGCCGGCATCGAGTTCACCCTGGAGCGGCGCGAGGAACGGGCGGACCTGGCGGCGGTGGTGCGGCTGCTGCTGCGGTACGGAGTGCTGCGGCGGGTGGCCGGGGACGAGGACGCCTATGTCAGCGGGTCCGGGGACGTGCTGTACGACGTGCAGCGCCGCGTCCTGGCCGGGCTGCTCTCCGCCCGCCGCGGGCCGTCGACCCTTCTCGCCGGCGGCTTCGCGGAGCGGCTGACCGAGCTGACCGCCGAAACCGCGCTGGACAGCGAGGAGCTCAGCAGCCGCTCTCGGACCGATCCAGGCGGTACAGCTGCCCTCCGTCGACTCCCTTTGTCGATCTTCTGGCCCAACCGACCATGAGCAGTAGAACCCGAGGAGGCGGGTGGCAGGCCAACAACACCGGTCGCCATCGGACATGGTCGCGCCTGCGCCGTAACGACGAGAGTCAAGCAGATCGGCGGCCCGCTGCCAGGCGCGTCCGGACGGGTCCAGAACCGTGCCAGAGTATCCTCATGATCCCCGCACAGATCCCTGACGAGCCGCCGCTCACCTACGCCGACAGCTTCGACGTACCGGTCCTGTTCCGCAACGGACCCGCGAACAAGCCCAAGAGGCAGTGGCGCACGGCCGAGCACGAGGCGTGGAGCGCGTCGGGCGGGTTCCCGGCAGCCGACGGCTGGTACGCCCCGACCACCACGTGGCGGGAGATCATCAAGGCCGCCACCGAGGTCGGCCGCGACGTCACCCCGCACCTGCAGAACCAGCCCCGGTACGCGCACGGGGAACTCATCGCCCGGATCTCCCCGCTGTACGCCTATCTTGGCGCCCATCCTGTCACGCCCCGGCACCCTGTACCGGGCGCAAAGGGCCAGCGCCTGACCCTGAACCCGGTGTACGAGCACGGCACCGAGCGCACTGCGCAGAGCGCAGTCGCCTACCGGCTGGGCATGACGATGACCGAGTGGGCCTGCCGCTCCCTGCTGGGCCTCGGACAGACTCACCACCTCGAACTCGGCGGCCCCATACCCGCCCTGAGCGGCACGTTCAAGGACCCGATGAGGACCTTGCCCGACCTGTGGGGACGGCACGAGGCGGAAGGGATGTACTGGCTGATCGAGGCAAAGGGCGGCAATGTCGGAGTCGGCGCACTCCGCAAAGGATGGGCACAACTGGAGGCCGGCAGCAAGATCCTAGGCTCATTCAAGCACCGCATCGTTCTAGTCGGGGCGTCCGTGCGGCCCGGAGACGACCTCTTCCTCACGATCGACCACGACCTGCACTCCGGCGAGCCACCCCTCCCCCCGGCCGGATCCGGCGCCAACGACGCAGCGGTCGGCCCCGGCAACCTCGAAGACCACCTCGGGGAAAGCGACGACGCGCTCATCGGCGCGGCCCGTGCCCAGATGCTCGCTTACCTGGCGCTGCGCTCCGCTCCCGCCTCTCAGTTGCGCACTGTGCCGGTGCCGGCCGACCGCGCTTCCCGCCGCCGGCGTTCCGGGCTGACCACCCCCTTGGAAAACGACGACCTCACCCTCGCCATGCGGGCGGACGCCGCGGAGCGGCCCTCCACATCGAGTCGCGCACCCTGCGCTACCAGATCCGCTCCTGGGGGCTCGACGACTTCCTCACCTGCCGCATCCCTGGAACCGAGGTCCACCTCGGCATGTCCAGAAAGCTGTTCTCCGCCTGCGCACGCCTCCACGAAGAAGATCTGGCCATCGTCCGGCGCACCCCGGGACTGCGCGCCGAGGATCAGCCGGCCCTCGACCAGGGCCTCAGCGACGAAGCCCAAGAAGTACAACGGCTCACCCAGCGGCGGGTCTTCGGCGAGCAGCAAGAGGAAGCCCGCCCACGGCTGCGCCCCCTACTCCGCGACGCCTATGAGCGGGGAGCAGCGAGCGACTGGAGCCACCTGCTGCGTCGTCCGCAGGAGCCGAAGCTCGACCTGGATGGCGACGAGGGTCTCCTCGAAGCGGCCACGCCGGAAACGTACCTGGCCGTCAGCCGCTACGACCTGCCTCCCGCACGCGCCTAGTCCGGCCCGGGCGGCGTCCCTAGGCCGTTCTGGCCCTGCAACCCGCGCACCCCACCCCGGGAGAAGTGGAATCCCAGCGCCCACCCTGCACGACAGCCGGGCCATCAGCCTGCCTGAACACCAAGAGACACATCACCACGAACATCGAAGGGTCCCGCCAGCAAGCTGACGGGAGCTCACGAATGATCGAGGCTAGTCTTCGGCGCTGCTTTGGTCCGCTCCGAGCAGCCGTATATGACGCCACCCGTTCGCGTGGCTGCGCTGCGCCGCCACTACCCAGGAAGGAGCAGAGGGCCAGTCGACCGCCACCTCGCGCTCGCCCCAGGCCACCTGCATGATCCGGCGGTCACCTGCGAATTCCTCGACGAGTTGGCGGCGCAGGAAGAG
Organism: Streptomyces sp. JJ36; assembly: GCF_021696945.1. Taxonomy (GTDB): domain Bacteria; phylum Actinomycetota; class Actinomycetes; order Streptomycetales; family Streptomycetaceae; genus Streptomyces. The sequence goes on along the minus strand of NZ_JACYHE010000011.1, from coordinate 68,974 downwards.
GAGGTGGCCGCGCCAGGACTTATCCACGCGGAAGACTGCGGAGGCGCGCTGGCCATCCAGGCCCACAAGGTCCACACTGCCGGGCAGTTGGCGCAGGCCAAACCTGGCAGCGAACTCGGACGAGGGCACGTCAAAGCTCCCGCCGAGGCCGATCTCCGAAGTGCTGTCGGAGGCGAACTCCACGGCGACTTGGTCGAGCCCGATGCCGTCGTCCTGCCAGTCGCGACGCAGCGCGCGGTGCGGGAAGGCGCCTGAGGCATTGTCGTCGCGGGTCAGCTCGAACCGGGGGCTCCACGGCATCTCAGCGGCCAGCACGTCGCGGACCATCGGCAGCTGAGGGAAGAAGTGGTTTCCTAGGTGCTGACGGTCGCCAGCGAGCTTCTGGGCGGGTTCCGCGTCTTCCGGCTCCAGCAGGAGTGTGCGGAAGAACCCGAACACCGTTCGCCCGTCGGAGCGGTGATTCAGATACCCCTCGGCCAGGAGCCAGCCGCCCTTCACTCCGTGAATTTCCTCGGGTGACCACAGCTGGTCCGGGACGTCTACCGTCCCCGAGGTGAGCCAAGTCTGGTCGTCGGTCGGTTCCACGGGTGCCCACAGCGGAAGGGGCATGGGCGCCACCGGGGGCCTGTCGGGGAAGGTCGGGTCGATGTCGGGCATCAAGCGTTCGGCGTCCCCGAAGGGGGACGGTGCGCGGCCGGCATCCACGAGGCGGCCAACCATTTCGTGGTAGGCAATCCAGCCGTACTTTTTGCCGTACCGCTCCACCCTCCTCCTGGAGCTGTAAGGCCGCTCGGCGTTCGCAACAATAGACTGGTCAACGCTGCCGAGTTCCTTCTCGCGCCAGCCTAGTTCCCAGACCCGGGCCATGACCTCGGCGCGGGCCCTTCGGTAGTCCGGGTTGGTGAAGTCGTAGTTGGCCCTGCCGTTGATGGCGGCCCCGATGATGTAGTTCTCGAAGTCCATGCCGAAGGTGCGGGCGCACTCCTCGGCGTTGGGGTCGTCGTCCTCCATCACCTCGGCGGGCGCCACGGCAGTGAACCTTGGCGCGAAGGCATCGACACCCTCCGGGACGGCGGCAGGATGGAGGGCGCCGGCGAATTCATAGGTGGCCCGTACGTGGCCGCGCAGTTGCTCGTGCGAGGTGGGTGTGGTCCCGCCGTCCAGGAAGCGGTCGCGCAGGTGCACCAGCCAGTCCCGCAACGCGCCTTCGAGCGGTCCGCCGGGATCGGGCATCTGGTGAGCGCTGACGGCGCCGAACGCTGCGGCGACGACCCGTTCGATGACATAAGGGTCATCGATATCGAGCATCCGGGCGGCGAGGTCGAACATCCGCTTGGGTTCTGGCCGGCCGTAGCGCTGCAGGGCTTTTGTCGCCAGATCCCGCATGCCCGTGTCCGTGGAAGTCAGTAGCCAGGCAATGGCCAGCGCGTCCAGGTCGTCGCTCTCGGCGCGATTGCTATTTCCGGACCACCTGCCGATCGATCGTTCCAGGTCTGCCGTCAGCCGACCTGGAGCCTGGCCTCGAGCCCATTCGGCCCAGCGCAGGTCACGCTCGGGAAGGGGCAGCTGGCGCAGGACGCGGTCGAGGAATACGGCATTCAGGCGGTGCGGGGCGGACCTGCGGATCTCCCACAGACGGCTGAACGCTGGTCTGCCCTTCCTCTTGCCGGGATGCGCGGTAACGAGCGCGGTTGCGAGCGCGTCGACGGTCTCGTTGTCGAGGAAGTCCGACTCGGTGGTGAGCTCCTGGGCGAGCACCAACGAACGGTGCTCCTCGGGGGAGACGCGCCACAGGTGGTGCCGGGTGAAGCGGCGGGGCATCAGTGAGATGAGACTGATGAGGATGTCCTCGCCGAGGGGGTGCGCTTGGTCGCCCAGGAGGGACTGCCAGAGAGCCGCCTCCGCGAACTGCTCGTTGACGTCCGCGGGGGGAATACGCACCAGAATCGCGTCGGCGATCAAGTATCCAGCGAAGCGGTCAAAAACGAAGCCGCACTCAGCGTCGTCGGAACCCCTGATCTCCTCGCGGAAGATCACTCCCTCCTCAACGAGGCGCCGGAACAGGCTTTCGTCCCAGTTCGGCTGGTCAGCGTCGAGGACTCTTCGCGCTTCGTCGAACGGAAGCCGACGTACGTTGTGCGTCCACATGTGCCTCGCCAGAGCCGTGAGGCGGCGCTGGATCTGGTCGGCCGGCACCGGGATGCGAGCCGGATCCTGGGCCAGCCGCTCGACCACGCCCTCGCGGTACAACTCGAAGACGCCGATGAGAGAGTGAGGCAGCGCCTCGACACCCACCGGCACTCGGCGGTCGTGGTTTGCGGCCTCACAGTACATGCGGACGAAGAGCGGGTTGCGGCACTCTTCCATCGGTAGCCAGGCGTCGGCCGGGTTGATCAGATAGTGACGGAAGTAGACGCGGAGGATGTCGTCGACTTCCGCGCGCTGCCACTCCAGTTCCAGGGGCACCGTGTCCTTCGGGAGGGCCCGGTCGGCGAGCGCCTCGCGGAGGGTGACGATCACCGCCACGTTAGGATAGGCGCCCAGGGCCGGTGCCAATCCGGCGAGCAGTGTCCTCCACTCCGAGGGCCGTTCGGCCTCGTTCAGGCCGTCGACGATCAACGGAATCCGGCAGCCAGCGCGGTTACCGGCTGAGTTAAGAGCTTCCAGGAGGTCCTCGAAGTAGTCGACCTTCAGTCCGGGGATCCTTCGCGCGAAGTCGTCGAGGGTCCCGCCGGCGCGCAGGTTCCCGCCCTGAATGAAGACTCCTGCCGTGGGCTGGTCGTTCGGTGAGGTCATCTGCGCGGCAAGGTGCGTCTTGCCCTGTCCCGCGGCGGCGATGACGGCGAGCAAGGGGGCTTCGGTGTCCGCCCGTGCGTCGTGCAGCCACTGGACGATGTCGCGGATCTCCGCGCCGAGACCGGTAGCCAGCAGCGCCTCGGGCAGGCGACGCTGCCTCAGTTTGAGCACCAGCCGTCGCAGCGTTCGGGGAGAAGTTGCTGGCGGCCGCTGTTCGGCGAGGCGCTCGCGGACCTCCCAGGGCCGGAGACTCCTCCCGGCGTCAAGGACCTCCCACAGGTCGTCGACGAACCGCTCCAGGTCGTCGGCAATCTCTACGGCGTCTTGGCGGATCGTGTTGTCGAGGCCGTCGATGGCTGCGCGCAGTGCCTGGATCCGGGCTGCGGTGTCGTCGGTGCGCTGCTGCAGCCACTCGAACGACGCCGGGCGCAGCAAGGCCCGGTCGATGCGATGCTCCACGTGGTGGGAGGTGTGCAGCCGTGGCGTCCACCTTGCCTCGATGGGTGCAACAGATCGCTTGTGGGCTTGCGCCAGTACCCCTGCGGTGAGGGCGAGTTCACCGAAGAAGGTGGAGCGGAGCTCGTCGTGTCCCGCGAGTTGGTCGTCGTAGTTCTCGGTGGACCAAAGTTTGACGCTGACCCCCTGCTGACCGAGTCCGTTGATCCATTCCTCGTCCCCCTTGGCGGGCCGCTCTGGGAGGCAGAGCACAAAGTCGGTCAGCCCTACGACGTGCTGGATAGCCTTGGAGAGCGAGTCCTCGATCTGCTTGCGCTGGCCTGCGCTGAGCTCATTCTTGCTGTTGAGGATGAACCACTTGCACGACCAACCCCAGACGCGGCCGGGGTCGCCGAGAGCACCGGCGTGGTCGACGTGCAGGTAGAACTCGACGCCGGGCTGGTTGCGGCGTTCCCGCATCGTGCCCAGTGCGCCGTAGCGGCGGGAGACGATGGCCCGTGTGAGCGCTTCGAAGTTCCGGTCGGCGGCGCCAGGCAGACGTTCCAGATCGGTCAGGTCCACTGTCACTCCCGAGTGCTTGCATCCGACCGAGTGATCGTGTCCTCGTCCCATTCGTGACGGGAGAAGATCTCGACTTTCGCGCCGTCGTGGAGAAGTGTCTTCAGGAATCCCTGGACCTCGGACTCGTCGGTCCAGATCCGGACCGTCTCTCCGGTGCGGGTGACGGTGTGGTCAAGGGCGAAGACGTCGACGTCGTACCTCCCCATGTCGTACAACTTCATTTCGGCGAGTGCTTCGCCGAGTTCGCGAGGCATGCGCTCGCCAGGGCTCTGCCAGTCGTCATCGGACCACGCGTCCTCGGCAAGAGCCTTCAGAGCCTCCATACGCTCCTCCGCTGCCTTGGCACCGGTGACCGTCTGAAATCGGCCGATCAAGACCAGGTCCATCGAGTGCTCCGAGCCGTAGCCGTTCCAGATCCTCATCGTGCCTCCCTCAACGCCTGCACGGCTTCTATGATGGAACTTCCGACTGACAATCCGGTGGGCGCGTAGGCGTGAGGGCGTAGGACGCCGGTCGCGTCGACGTGCATGTGCGCGTCGAGGGGGCGCTCGCCTGGGACGGCCTCCGCAGTGGGCAGCGAAACTTCAAGGCCAGTACGGGAGATCGCGAGCCGAACTCCGGCCCTGGCGGTCGCGGCCCATTCGACGAGGCGCTGAGCGTCGGCCTCGCTTATACCGGGAGTTGCTGCAGTTGGCTGCTCTGGCAGAAGCAGAAGTTCGGACGCGCCAACCTTGTCGGCGAACTCGGCGAGGTCATCTAGTTCGCCGACCGTGTCGGCATTAATGACGGCATTGATGCCGAACGGAGCGAGGGAGCCGAGCAATCCGGCCGCCTGGACCACGGCCGCGAACGGCCGACCGCGGAGCCGCTCGTAGGTGGCTCCGACCCCGTCCACTGACAGTCGGACAAAGTGCACGGCCCCACGCAGGGATTCGACGAGTTCGGATGTGAGCCGGTGCCCATGGGTCGTGAAAGTCACCGCCATAGACGTGGACTGGGCTATGTCCCAACACAGTTGGGCGAACCTTCGGTACGCAGTCGGTTCCCCCCCTCCGAAACCGAGACCGAGACACCCAGCAGCGTCGAGTTCGACCGCCCACGCGAGTACACGCTCCCTGTCGAGCGCGGCGGCGTACTTGGGCGCGTAGCAGTAGTTACAGCGGAGCTCGCAGGCGTTCGTTAGCGCGACGGACAGGTACCGCGGAGCAGCGGAGAACTGCTCCGCGGGAACGGGCACCTCGTCGAGCAGCACGTTCATCCCGGAAACGCGATCGAATAGGTGAACACCGGCTGCGGACTTACGAATCTTGCACCTCACGGACAATATGATGCCACCGCTGGACGGCAAGCTTCTGCCGATCGACCATCGCCGCGGACCGCCTCCTGTCCTCCGGAAAGCACACGAAGCACGGGGACGCCGGCGAGGCCGTGGCCGCGGGCTGCGCGGACGTCGTGGACAGCTCCGCGCATGGATGGGGAGGCCCACAGCAGACGGCCGAAGGGATGGGCGAGGACCTGTACGTTCATGCTGTAGATCGTCGGCCTGCCCGAGGGATCAAACGTCGATAAGCAGGTGCTCCAGGTCGTCAGCATGGTTCGGGAGCACCTGGAGCCGGTGCCGTCCTACGAGTCACGCGTGATCGACCACGACGGCAAGAAGGTCCCCGCCATCGAGGTATCCGGTAGAGGCCAAATGCACGCCTACCGCAACGGAGCGCGCCCCGAGTTCTACGTCCGCGTCGGCCCGAACACGGTGCCCGCACGTCACCATGAGATCGCCCCCGGATTCCGGCAGACTCCGACCGCCACAACGTTCTGAGAGCTGCCGCACCGGCGTCGGCGCGCACCGACCGCACCTCGACACACCGGCGCGGTCGACATCGTGATCAGCCATCGTCGGCGGTGCTGATCACCCGAGAGTGTGTTGGGGAACGAGGTGGCGTGCTACCTGGGATCGGTGTAGCCGTCCAGCCCCAGAGGGGTGGGAACCAGAGGGCGGCCGTCGTCGGGAGTGTCGGCGAGGTAGAGCCGGTAACTCATGTCGTTGGCGGGGCGCAGGGTGACCTTGGTGCCCGCGCCCTGCCCGGTAGTCAGGGCGCGCAGGGCTTCCTGGCCGTTGTCGGCGCGCAGTTGGGTGTGGAACAGGTGCACGGGACCAATGTCGAGGGTGTGCCCGCCGACGGCGACCTCGAAGCCGGGCGGACTGACGCGCATGCACTGGGGGTGATCGCCGAGTACGGCGCGTAGAGCCGGATGGTCTTGGCCGTTGAGCGTGAACGTGAGGGTTCGGGCGAAGGGATACGCCGCACAGTGGCCCTCCACGACCAGCCGCGCGATCCGGACCTGGATGCGTTCGACGGCGGTGTACGTCAGTGGCGTGGGGAAGTAGTTCTCACAGTGCCGCTGCAGGACATCCCAGTCCGACAGGTACAGCAGCAGGTGCTCGACCTCGCGCAGCTGGTCCGGGGTGCCGCTTGGCGCCAGCGTCCCGACACCGGCGTTGCTACCGCTGACGCTGAGGCGGAACGCTCCACCGCACAGAAGCCGCTGATACAGTCGCATGATCTTCAGCGCCTCCGCAGGCTCGCGGCCTTCCAGATCGAAGGAGTACCTGAGCGTGCCGGCGGCGGTGTCGTCGAAGGGCAGCATCATCTGGAGCCGGGCACCGTGGATGTCGGTGTCGACCGAGGCACCCAACCCCCCGGAGCCGACGTTGTTCAGCCGCCCGGTGTAGCGGGCGGCCACGCCGTCGTCGGAGTCCAGGAAGGCTACCTCGACGGGGGTTCCGGCGGGTGCAGACATCGGTGCGGGTTTCCAGAGCACCTCGATGTCGTTGACGGTCCGTGACAGCCACGAGGGGCCGTCGATGGTCAGGCATTCCACTGCCTCAGAGGGCAGCGCGACGTCTTCGGCAGTTCCGAACCCGAGCGTGCGGGTGATGGCCGCGGTGAGGTCGGTGCTCATCGCCCCCGGGCGGCCGACCAGACGCAGGGAGATGGGGCTGACCTCGTGGGCGCGGGAGTGCTTGGCGCGCAGCGTCTGAATGACAGTGTCGCCGCGCCGCTGGAAGTCCCAGGTCCAATCGGGGTCCACAGTGTCGGCCCGGCCGCCCAGGGCCCGGACACGGTCGACGAGATCGTCCGCGCCCAGCAGCATGGCCTTCTCCTGGTTGAAGTCCTTGGCTGCCTCGCGCAACAGGTCGCGGGTGAAACTGGCTTCCAGGTCTGAGTGGACGGCGAAGTGACAGTCCAGGTCAGAGCGGTCGAGCATGGAGACCTTCACCGCCTTGCCATCGGCGAGCTTGTTGACGAAGGCCCGCTCGGACGTCGTCAGCGTGCACGGCACCACCAGCGTCCATTCCACTGGCTTGTGAGCCATGGCCCGGCTGAACGACTTCTTGATCGAAGTGCGGCGACCCTTGAGTGAACCGGGGAAGCCATCTGGGTGGTACTTCAGCTGGAAGATTCGCAGACCAACGTCCGTGGTGACCTGGACGTCGATGCCATCGTCGCCACCACGCCCATTGACCACGATCACCTGCCCGGCGTCATCGAACATCCGGTGCAGCAGCGCCTCGACATGCCGGTCAAAGGCCGGCTGCCCGATGCGGTCCCACTCGATTGCCACGTCACTCGCCTCCCTCAGCATCGTCACACGCCGGTCCGACAACATGGCGGAACGCTATGCGCGAGCTCCTGCTACATCCAGGCTCCACCACCCTCGCTGGAAACGAGGCCGTTCGACTGCCCGTACTGCCGTACCGAGCCGAAAGGCACCCGTCAGCGGCGGGAGTCCCTTGGGACCTTTCTGGGACTTCCGGCCCCATCAAGCTGCACGAGCGTGAAACAGCCGAAAGGTAATTCGCGCAGCTCAGCGACCACAGGCCACTCATCGCGGCAGGTCATCGCGTTCACTGGTCTCTTGCGCGACATCCGTGCCGAGAGTGTCGCCTCTCCTTCCCCCTGGGGCCGACGGACCATCACAAGATCACCAAGCACCGGCCCGACTCCCTTCTTGCGGAAGTCGGGCAACCCCTCAGCAGCCCGCCAACCGCTGACCGGAACCATGATCAACGAGCGTCAAATGAGCGTCACGAGCGTCATTTCAGCGTCAAGAAGTCGCCCGTAACGCCCACACGGCACATAATGCACATCGACAAAACCGCAGGTCAGGAGTCCTGCGGGGCGGGCTTGAGGACGGCGACGCACTCCAGGTGGTGGGTCATCGGGAAGAGGTCGAAGGCGCGGAGGAAGTGGGGGACGTAGCCGGCGTCGCGGAAGTACTTGAGGTCGCGGGCGAGGGCGGCCGGGTCGCAGGCGACGTAGGCGATGCGGCGGGGGCCGAGGGCCGCGAGGCGGTTCACGGTCTGCTTGCCGGCGCCGGCGCGCGGCGGGTCGAGGACGACGAGGTCGGCCTCGGTGATCCCGGTGCGGGGCAGCACCGACTCGACCTTGCCGTGCTCGATACGGACCCGGGGGAAGTCGGCGAGGTTGTGCCGGGCATCCTCCACCGCGCGCTTGTGGGACTCGATCCCCAGCACCGCACCCTGCTCCCCCAGCCGGTCGGCGAGGGCACCGGCGAAGAGGCCCGCGCCGCAGTAGAGGTCGAGGGCGGTTTCGCCCTTGCGCGGGGTGAGGCCGCGCATCACCGCGTCCACCAGCACCTCGGCGGCCCGGACGTGCACCTGCCAGAAACCGCCGGCGCCGACCCGCCAGGTGCGCCCGTCGGCACGCTCCCGGACGTACGGGCGGCCGTGCACCCGGTGCACGGCCCGGTCCTTCTCGCCGACGCGCAGCACCGAGACCGGACGGTCCAGCTCCACCAGGGGCAGCCGCCCGCCGGGCCGCGGCGTCAGCACGACCTGGCGGTCCTGCGAGCCGGTGGCCGCGACGGCCTCGATCGTGGCGATCTGCGGCCACTCCCGCTTCTCGACGCCCAGTTCGGTCACGCCCGGGGCGGCGATCAGGCAGCGGTCGACGGGCTCCACCTCGTGCGAGCGGTGCCGGCGCAGCCCGGGCCGTCCCTGCTCGTCGACGGCGTACTGGACGCGGCTGCGCCAGGCCGGCACCTCGCCGGCCGGGACCTTGTCGCCGGGGGCCGGCTCGACCGTGCCGTCCCAGTGCACGTCCTCCGGGGTGAGCCCGGCCAGCCGGTCGAGCTGTTCGGTGAGCACGTCCGCCTTGAGCCGCCGCTGGGCGCCCGGCTTGACGTGCTGCCAGTCGCAGCCGCCGCAGCGGCCCGGGCCGGAGAAGGGGCACGGTGCGGGGACGCGGTCCTTGGAGGCGGTGAGCACCTCGACGGCGTCGGCCCGGAGGTACCGGGAGTTCTCCCGGCCCTCGGTGACCCGGACGCGGACGCGCTCCCCGGGCAGGGTGTGCCGCACGAAGAGCACCCGGCCCTCGTCGGTGCGGGCCACGCAGTGCCCGCCGTGAGCGACAGGACCGATCTCGACGGTGTACTCGCGGCCGACGAGCGAGGCGTCGGCCGGCTGGACCGCCGGGTCGGCGGACCCGGCCGGTCCGGCGGGCTCGGGTGCCGGTGCCGGTCCGGTGGCGGCGGCCGGTCCGGTGGACGCGGAGGGCACGGCGGGCCCGGTGGAGGCGTCGGCCGGCTCGGCACCCTCGGTCGGCTGGGCGGGCTCGGGCTGGGACTCGGCCATGAGGGGGTGGCTCCACTGGTTACGGGGGTGTGCGGGGCGTTGCCTGGGCCGGCGTGGGACGCGGCGGCACCGCGAGGGCGGGCCGTTCCGGACGGCAGCCGTCCAGTCTACTGCTCCGGGCGCCCGCCCCCGCCCCGGCCCTGGTTCCGGTCCCGGCCGCCGCCCTGGTTCCGGTGGCCGCCCTGGCCCTGGCGCGGGACGGGCCCGCGGCGCACGGCGCCGGGTGCGCTCCACTCCGCGCGCTTGCGCGCCCGCGCCTTGGCCACCTCGGAGGACTCGAGCTGGTACGGCACCGAGGTCACCATGACGCCCGGGGTGAAGTGCAGCCGGCCCTTGAGCCGCAGGGCGCTCTGGTTGTGCAGGAGCTGCTCGTACCAGTGCCCGACGACGTACTCCGGGATGTAGACGCTGACGATGTCCCGCGGGCTCTCCCGGCGCAGCCGCTTCACGTAGTCGATCACCGGCCGGGTGATCTCCCGGTAGGGCGACTCCAGGATCTTCAGCGGCACGTCGATGCCCCGCCGGTCCCACTCGGCGCGCAGCTCCCGGGTCTCCTCGGGGTCGACGTTGATGGTGACGGCCTCCAGGGTGTCGGAGCGCATCAGCCGGGCGTACGACAGGGCACGGAGCGTGGGCTTGTGGATCTTCGAGACGAGGACCAGGGAGTGCACGCGGGAGGGGCGCGCCGTCTCTTCCGGGAGGCCCTCGGGAGCGAGTTCCTCCGAGACCCGGTCGTAGTGGCCCCGGACACCGGTCATCACGGCGTAGAACAGCGCCATGCCGACGATCGAGACCCAGGCGCCGTGCGAGAACTTGGTGACCAGCACCACGATCAGCACCAGCCCGGTGAAGAAGGCCCCGAAGGCGTTGATGGCCCGGGAGCGGATCATGTGGCGGCGGGTGGCCGGGACGGTCTCGGTGCGCAGATGGCGGTTCCAGTGCCGGACCATGCCGGTCTGGCTCAGCGTGAAGGCCACGAAGACGCCGACGATGTAGAGCTGGATGAGCCGGGTGGAGTCGGCGTCGTAGATGACCACGAGTATCGCGGCGGCCCCCGCCAGCAGCACGATGCCGTTGGAGAACGCCAGCCGGTCGCCGCGGGTGTGCAGTTGCCGGGGCAGGTAGCGGTCCTGGGCGAGGATCGAACCGAGCACCGGGAAGCCGTTGTAGGCGGTGTTGGCGGCGAGGAAGAGCACCAGTGCGGTGGCCGCCGCCAGATAGACGAAGAGCAGCGAGTCGTGGCCGAAGACGGCCGAGGCGACCTGGGTGATGACCGGGTCCTGGGCGTACTCGGGTCCGGCCGGTGCGCCGTCGATGAGGATGTGACTGGCCGGGTTCTCGGACATCTTGACGTCCGAGGCGAGCGCCAGCGCGATGATCCCGCAGAACATGGTGACCGCGATCAGGCCCATCAGGGCGAGCGTGGTGGCCGCGTTCTTCGACTTGGGCTTGCGGAAGGCCGGCACACCGTTGCTGATCGCCTCGACGCCGGTGAGCGCGGCGCAGCCGGAGGAGAAGGCCCGCAGCAGCAGGAAGGCGAGTGCGAAGCCCGCCAGCCCTTCGGGGTGGTCGGTGCGGATCTCGTAGTCCGCGGTGGGGGCGGTGAGATCGTCGCCGTAGAGCGCGATGCGGACCACGCCCCAGCCGATGAGCGCCAGGACGCCGGCCACGAAGCAGTAGGTGGGGATCGCGAAGAGCCGTCCGGACTCCCGGACCCCGCGCAGGTTCATCAACGTCAGCAGTACGATGACGGCGACGGCGGAGGCCGTCTTGTGCTCGACGATGAAGGGCACCGCCGAGCCCAGGTTCTCGACGCCCGAGGAGATCGACACGGCGACGGTGAGCACGTAGTCGACCAGCAGTGCGCTGGCCACGGTGAGGCCGGCGCGGGGGCCCAGATTGGTGGTGGCGACCTCGTAGTCCCCACCGCCGGAGGGGTAGGCGCGGACGTTCTGCCGGTAGGACGCCACCACGGTGAACATGAGCACGACGACGGCGGCGGCGATCCACGGGCTGAAGTGATACGCCGAAACCCCCGCCAGGGAGAGCACCAGCAGGACCTCGCCGGGTGCGTAGGCCACCGACGACAGCGGGTCGGAGGCGAACACCGGCAGGGCGATCCGCTTCGGCAGCAGCGTCTCGGAGAGCTTCTCGCTGCGTAGCGCTCGGCCGATGAGAATCCGCTTCGGCAGGTCGGTCATCTTGGGCACGGGGAGGATCGTATGCGGTCAGTCATGCGATCCTGATACGGCCCGCTGTACGGGAGTGAGAGGGACGGGCGTGCACATTGTGATCATGGGCTGCGGCCGCGTGGGGGCCGAGCTCGCACAGGCGCTGGAGCGGCAGGGCCACACCGTCGCCGTGGTGGACCGGGACCCGACCGCCTTCCGGCGGCTCGGCGCCGGTTTCGGCGGGCGGCGGGTGACCGGACTGGGCTTCGACCAGGACACCCTCCGGGAGGCCGGCATCGAGGAGGCCGGTGCCTTCGCCGCGGTCAGCAGCGGTGACAACTCCAACATCATCTCCGCCCGGGTGGCGCGGGAGACCTTCGGCGTGGAGAACGTCGCGGCTCGCATCTACGACCCGCGCCGTGCCGAGGTGTACCAGCGCCTGGGCATCCCGACCGTCGCCACGGTCCGCTGGACGGCCGACCAGATGCTCCGGCGGCTGCTGCCCTCCGGGTCGGAACCGCTGTGGCGGGACCCCAGCGGGGCGGTGCAGCTCGCGGAGGTGCACGCCGCGGAGTCCTGGGTCGGCCACCGGGTCAGCCGGCTCCAGGAGGACACCGGGGTACGGGTGGCCTTCCTCACCCGAATGGGCGAAGCCATGCTGCCGACGTCGCAGACCGTGCTCCAGGAGGGTGATCTGGTGCATGTGATGATGCGCAGCGATCAGGTGGCCGCGGTGGAGGCGGCGTTCGCGAAGGGGCCGGAGGAGGCGCAGCAGCGATGAGGGTTGCGATTGCGGGCGCGGGCGCGGTGGGCCGCTCCATCGCCGGCGAGCTGCTGGAGAACGGGCACGAGGTGCTGCTGATCGACAAGGCGCCGACGGCGATCTCGGTGGAGCGGGTGCCGCAGGCCGAATGGCTGCTGGCGGACGCCTGCGAGATCACCTCGCTGGACGAGGCCGCGCTGGAGCGCTGCCAGGTGGTGATCGCGGCCACCGGCGACGACAAGGTGAACCTGGTCGTGTCGCTCCTGGGGAAGACCGAGTACGGGGTGCCCCGGGTCGTCGCCCGGGTGAACAACCCCAAGAACGAGTGGCTGTTCAACGAGTCGTGGGGCGTGGACGTCGCCGTGTCCACCCCGCGGCTGATGTCGGCGCTGGTCGAGGAGGCGGTGAGCGTCGGCGACCTGGTGCGGCTGCTGCGCTTCTCGCAGGGTGACGCGAACCTGGTGGAGCTGACGCTGCCGCCGGAGGCGGCGCTGGCGGGGACCCGGGTCGGCGATGTGACCTGGCCGCAGGACACCGCGCTGGTCACCATCATCCGGGGGAACCGGGTGCTCACCCCGGACCCGGAGGACGCGCTGGAGGCGGGCGACGAGCTGCTGTTCGTGGCCGCGCCGGCGCGGGAGGAGCAGCTCGAGGACCTGTTGTCGGTGCGCGCCGGGGGCTGACGGGGCTTCCCCCGGTTCGCCCCCGGCGAACCGGGAAGCAGGTGCCCGGCCAGCGGGCCGGGAGCCAGGCGCCCGCGCTGGGGCGGGGAGGTGACGCACCCGCGCCCGCGCACGGGCGGAACCCTGGTGCCGGGAGCCCCGCGAGCCGGGCCGGCGGCCCGGTCAGGCGCTGCCGCCGTCGCGCCGCGCGGTGTCCTCCGCGACGGTGTGCGGCCCCGCTGCGTCCGGCCCGGCGTCCCGCGCCTCGCTGTCCGACGCGGCGCTCCGCGCCACACCCTCCGCAGCGGCGCTCCGCGCCGCTTCCTCTGCCTCCATCTCGGCGATCACATTGATCGGCGGCGGCGCCTTGGCCAGGAAGATCCAGGTCAGGTAGACGGCGAGCAGCAGCGGCGGGATCTTCAGGGCGACCGTGACCCAGCCGAACTTGGTGGGGTCCGCCCACCAGTAGAGCGGGAAGAGGATCGCGGCCTTGCCGAGGAAGATGAATCCCCAGGCGTAGCTCGCCTTGACGTACGCCCGCTTGCGCCCCGGGTTACGGGTCCGCCAGGAGAGGTTCTCCTTGAAGACCGGGCCGAGGATGAGCCCGAGCAGCGGGAAGCCGGCGGCCGCGCTGATGAGGTACGCCAGCGACAGGCCCAGGCCGTAGAGCATGCCGGGCAGGTAGAAGTCCTTCGCGTTGCCCGTGACCATCGCGAAGACCACGCCGACGACCACGCCGAAGACCCCGCTGAAGGCGTGCTTGACGGTGTCCCGGCGCACCAGCCGGGCCAGTGCCATCAGGCCGGCCGGGACCAGCGCGGCGAGGGCCGCGGCGTGGATGTCCTTGTTGATCGTGTAGATGAGGATGAAGACCAGGCCGGGGAGGGTCGTCTCCGCCAGCCCGCGCAACCCGCCGAAGGCCTCGAACAGGGCGGCCTCGGTGACCTGCTGCTGCTCCGCGGAGTTCGCCGTGCCGGCGGAGTCCGCGGAGCCTGCCGCGGTCTGCTTGTCGAGTGAGGTCACCCGCTACTCCTGTCCGAGGGGTCGCAGTTCGTACTTGGGGTTGAACAGCACGGGGCGGCCGCGGTGCATCGCTATCCGTCCCCAGGCGATCATCTTCCGGCCCGGTTCTATGCCGGCGATGGCCCGCCGGCCCAGCCACACGACGTCCAGGGCCGCCGACCCGTCGAAGAGCTCCGCCTCCAGCGTGGGGACTCCGGCGCGTGGCCGCAGCGTGACCGTGCGCAGTGTACCCGTCACGCGGACGAACTGCCGGTCCCCGCACTCGGAGATGCGCGAGCACCCGGTGAGGGTGTCCGTGTCCTCGCGGAGCTCGGCCGACCGCAGGTCCTCCTCCGAGGAGGAGAGCCGCTCCAGGAAGCGCCGGAAGCGCCCGCCGCCGCCCTTGTCGTCTCGGGTGTCGCCTGCCATAACCGCCAGCGTACCCGTGCGGGCGGGCACGATCACCGCTCGAACCGGTAGCCCCGGCCGGGCTCGGTCAGCAGGTGCCGCGGACGGGCGGGGTCGGCTTCCAGCTTGCGCCGCAACTGTGCCATGTACACGCGGAGATAGTTGGTCTCGGTGCCGTAGGCGGGCCCCCAGACCTCCTGCAGCAACTGCTTCTGGCTCACCAGCAGCCCGGTGTTCCGCACCAGCACCTCCAGCAGGTGCCACTCGGTCGGGGTCAGCCGGACGTCCCGGCCGTCGCGGTGCACCTTCTTCGCGGTGAGGTCGACGCTGAAGGCGGCGGTCTCGACGATCCCGGAGCCGACGCCCTCGCCCGCCGCGGGTTCCGCCCGGCGCACGGCGGCACGCAGCCGGGCCAGCAGTTCGTCCATGCCGAACGGCTTGGTGACGTAGTCGTCCGCGCCGGCGTCCAGCGCCTTGACCTTCTCCTCCGAGGTGTGCCGGGCGGAGAGCACCAGGACGGGCACCCGGGTACGGGCCCGGAGCGCCCGGATCACGTCCACCCCGTCCATGTCCGGCAGACCGAGGTCGAGGATCACCACGTCGGGGTGGCGGTCGGCGGCGAGCCGGAGGGCGCGGGCGCCGTCCGGAGCGGCGTCCACCTCGTACTTCCGCGCCTTGAGGTTGATCGCCAGGGCGCGGACGATCTGCGGCTCGTCGTCGACCACCAGCACCCGGTGTCTGCGGGGCATTGCGGACTTCCCTCCTGCTCAGCCGGTCGCCTCGGCCGGTCGTCTCAGCCGGTCACCCCGGCCGGCCGCTCCTCCTCCGGCGCGGGGCCGTGGTCCCCCGCGGCGCGCAGCGTGAGCACCATGGTCATGCCCCCGCCAGGGGTGTCCTCGGCCTCCAGGGTGCCGCCCATGGCCTCGGCGAAGCCACGGGCCACGGCCAGCCCGAGTCCGACCCCGGTGCCGCGCGGCGCGTCGCCGTGGCGCTGGAACGGCGCGAAGATGCGCTCCTTGTCGCTGTCCGGCACGCCGGGCCCGCGGTCGCACACCCGGAGCTCGACACGGTCGCCGAGCGCGCTTGCGCGTACCCGTACGGGCTCCCCCGGGGGACCGTACTTGACCGCGTTCTCCACCAGGTTGGCGACCGCGCGCTCCAGCAGTCCGGGGTCGACGGCGACCATGGGCAGCGCCTCGTCGGTCTCCAGCACCACGCTGTCCTCCGGCACCCCGCCGAGGGCCGCCGGCACCACCTCGTCCAGGTCGGTCCCCCGGATCAGCGGGGTGACCGTGCCGGTCTGGAGCCGTGACATGTCCAGCAGGTTGCCCACCAGGTGGTCCAGCCGGTCGGCGCCCTCCTCGATGGCCTCCAGCAGCCCCTCCTCGTCCTCCGGGGTCCAGTCGACGTCGCCGGAGCGGAGGGAGGTGACGGCGGCCTTGATGGCGGCCAGCGGTGTACGCAGGTCGTGCGAGACCGCGGCGAGGAGTGCGGTCCGGATCCGGTTTCCCTCGGCGAGCTCGCGGGCCCGCTGCGCCTCGTCCAGCAGCCGCCGCCGGTCCAGGGCGACCGCGGCCTGGGCGGCGAAGGCGGCGAGCACCCGGCGGTCCCGGGCCGGCAGCACCCGGCCGCTCAGCGCCAGGGCCAGGCCGTCCCGGACGGGCATGTCCACCTCGGCGTCCTCGGGGCGCCGGGCGGGGCGCGGCCCGGCGGCGGCCGCACAGCTCCACGGGGCGGCGTCGTCGAGGCGTTCCAGCAGCGCCACGGACTCCATGCCGAAGGTCTCCCGGACCCGCTCCAGCAGTGCCTCCAGGGTGGTGCCGCCGCGGAGCACGCCGCCCGCCAGGCGGGAGAGGATCTCCGACTCGGCGCGCAGTCGCGCGGCCTGCTGGGTGCGCCGCGCGGCGAGGTCGACGACCGCGGCGACGGTCACCGCGACGGCGCAGAACACCGCCAGCGCGACGGCGTTCCGGGGGTCGGCGACGGCCCACCGGTGCAGCGGCGGGGTGACGTACCAGCCGAGCAGCAGGGCGCCGAGGGCGGCCGAGGCCAGGGCCGGGAGCAGCCCGCCGAGCAGTGCGGCGGCCACCGACACGGCCGTGAGGAGCAGCAGTTCGTGGGCGAGGCCCGGGGCGTGCGCGGGCTGGTAGCGGTCGGGGAGCGCGGTCAGCAGCAGCGGCCCGGTCAGGCCCAGCGCCCAGGCGGCGGCCCGGCGGGCACGCCGGGGCCGGAAGCCGCCCGGGACGGGCAGCCCGCGGCCCCGGGCGGCCTCCTCGTGGGTGACGATGTGCACGTCCAGGTCGGGTCCGGAGTCCCGGGCGACGGTGGCGCCGACGCCGGGCCCGAAGACGTACTGCCAGCTCCGGCGGCGGCTGGTGCCCAGCACGATCTGGGTGGCGTTGACCCCGCGGGCGAACTCCAGCAGCGCCTCCGGTACGCGGTCCCCGGCGACCGCGACGACACGGTGGAAGGTGCCCCCCAGGTCCTCCACGAGGGACCGCTGCACCGCCAGCTCGCGGGGCGAGCCGCCCCGCCGCCCCGCACCGCGTGCGATGTGCACGGCGAGGATCTCGCTGCCGGAGCCCTTGGCGGCCATGCGGGCGGCGCGGCGCAGCAGCGTACGGCCCTCCGGGCCCCCGGTGAGGCCGACGACGATGCGTTCCCGGGCCTGCCAGATGGCCGAGACGTGGTGCTCGGTGCGGTACCGCTGGAGGTAGGCGTCCACCCGGTCGGCCGTCCACAGCAGCGCCAGCTCGCGCAGCGCGGTCAGGTTGCCGGGGCGGAAGTAGTGCGAGAGCGCCGCGTCGATCCGGTCCGCGGGGTAGACGTTGCCGTGCGCCATGCGCCGTCGCAGGGCCTCCGGGGACATGTCCACCAGCTCGATCTGGTCGGCGCGGCGGACCACCTCGTCCGGGACGGTCTCCCGCGGGCGTACCCCGGTGATGTTCCGCACCACGTCGCCGAGCGACTCGAGCTGCGAGATGTCGACCGTGGAGATGACGTGGATCCCGGCCCGGAGCAGCTCCTCCACGTCCTGCCAGCGCCGGGGGTTCCGGGAGCCGGGTGCGTTGGCGTGGGCGAGTTCGTCGACCAGGACGACGGCCGGGCGGCGGGCCAGCGCGGCCGCGGTGTCCAGCTCGCCGGCGGCGGCTCCGCCGGGCGCCCCGGTGCCGCGGGGGATCTGTTCCAGGCCGTCGAGCTGCTCGGCGGTGCGCGGCCGGTCGTGGTGCTCGACGACGCCGGCCACCACGTCGGTGCCGCGCCCGGCACGGCGGTGTGCCTCGGCGAGCATCGCGTACGTCTTGCCGACGCCGGGTGCCGCCCCGAGGTAGATCCGCAGCGTGCCGCGCCGGGCGGGGATGCTGGCCGCCATGGCCCCTATTGTGGCGGCACCCGGCGGCCCTGGGAGGGCGGGGCGGTCCCCGGCCGGCCCGTGGCGGGGCGGGCGGGTTTTCCGGGGCGGCGAGTGTGGCACTGCGGGGAGGGTCCCTCTGCACAGGAACGTCGGCGGAGCCGGAAAGGCGGCGAGGACCCCATGGGCATGAAGCTCTACAAGGTGTTCAGCACGGTGGCCACCCTGCTCGGCGGCATCCTCGCCGGGAAACTGTTCCAGCGCCTGTGGAAGGGCGTCTCGCGCCAGGACGACGCGCCGCAGCCGACCGACGAGGAGCGGCCCTGGAAGGAGGTCCTGGCGGCCTCCGCAGCCCAGGGGGCGATGGCCGGTGTGGTACGGGCGGCGGTGGCCCGCGGCGGGGCTGCGGGCATGCGGCGGGCGACGGGGAACTGGCCCGGGTGAGCCCGGCCCGGCCCGGCCCGGGCTCACCCCGCCGGCGTACGGGCCCGCCGGCGTACGGGCCCCGGCGGCCGGGGAACCGGCCGCGTCGGCACGCGGCCCCGCGCGTACGGGCCGCCGTGCCCGGCGGGCCGGTCCAGGGCGTATCCGGTGGACCCGCCGGGCGTCCGTGGCCGAGACCTCCGGGCGTAAGTGGAGGACGCGACGACGCAGCGGACGTGCGGCGTGCGGGGCGTCGCGGGCCCGGGAAGATCCGCCGGGCAGGCCCTAGCGGACCTCGGTGATCTCCGGGCCGCGCTGCAGCTTGTCGATGCCGCCCGCGAAGCGGGAGCCCTCCTCGACGGTCTCCTGCTGCACCCCGTCCGGGACCATCTGCGCGTCGTCCGGCAGCTTCAGGACGATCGGGTCGCGGGGCGCCATCGGCGCGTCGCCGCGGACCACGACGGTGTCCCGGAAGATCGACTCCAGCAGCCCGGCCTGTTCCGGCTGCACCGCGCCCTGACCGGAGATCACGCCGCGCAGGAACCAGCGCGGGCCGTCGATGCCGACGAAGCGCACCACCTGCACCCCGTGCTTGCCGTCCGGGAGCTGCACCGGCACCTGGGCCCGCAGCTCCCAGCCGAGCGGCCCCTCGGTCTCGTCGATGACACCGCCCTGCCGGGTGATCCCGGAGGCGATCTCCTCGCGCACCTCGTCCCAGATGCCCTCGCGCTTGGGCGCGGCGAACGCCTGGAGCTGGACGGCGCTGTCCCGGAGCACGATGGTGGCCGCCACGATGGCGTCCCCGGCGACCTCGACCCGCAGCTCCATGCCCTCGACGCCGGGCACGTACACGCCGCCGAGGTTCACCCGGCCGGTGCCCGGGTCGGCGACCTCCGAGACGTCCCACGGGCCGTCGGGCCGGGGCGCGGGCGGCAGCTTCACACGGCGGGCCTCGGCGTCGCCGGAGGCGTCCTTCCCGGCGCCCGCGGCGTCCTCGGCCTCCGCGTCCCGCTCGCCGGCGGTCTCGTCCGTCTCGAACTCGTCCGAGGCGCCCTGCTCAGGCTTTCCGCTCTTCTTCCGACGACGTCCGAACACGTCACTGTCCTCTCAGGTCGGCATCCTGGCCGGGATCGACCGCAACGACATCATTCTGCAGTGCGGCGGCATGGCCGCCCGTGGAACCGAAGCCCCCCGTGGCCCGCGCCGAGCCGGGCAGCTCCGCCACCTCGTGGAAGCGCACCTTCTCGACCTGCTGGACGACGAGTTGGGCGATGCGGTCGAAGCGCTCGAACCGCACGGTGCCACGCGGATCCAGGTTGGCAACGATCACCTTGATCTCTCCACGGTACCCGGCGTCCACGGTTCCGGGGGCATTCAGCAGCGAGACACCGCAGCGCGCGGCGAGCCCGGACCGCGGGTGGACGAAGGCCGCGTACCCGTCCGGCAGGGCGATCGACACCCCGGTGGGCAGCACGGTCCGCTCCCCCGGCGCCAGCTCGGCCCGCTCGGTGGTCACCAGGTCGCAGCCGGCGTCCCCCGGATGCGCGTACCCGGGCAGCGGGACCTCCGGGTCCAGCCGCCGGATCAGCACGTCGACGGGCCGCCGGGTCACGGGTTCACCTCGAAGGCGCGGGCCCGCCGGACCTGGTCCGGGTCGGACATGGCCGCCTGGATCTCCTCGTCGCGCCCGTTGTCGAGGAAGTGCTCGACCTGGACCCGGACGAACATCGCGTCGGCCCGGACCACGACGGGTCCCTCGGGGCCGTCCAGCCGCCCGGTGGCGGTGCAGAAGATCTTCCGGCCGTGGCGGGCGGTCGCCTCGGCGTCCAGGTGGAGGGTGCTGCCCACCGGCACCGGGGCGATGAAGTCGGTCTCCAGGCGGCCGGTCACGGCGATGGTGTGCATCAGCCAGTTGAGCGAGCCGAGCGTCTCGTCGAGCGCGGTGGCCAGCACCCCGCCGTGGGCGAGGCCCGGCGCGCCCTGGTGCGCCGGCTTCACGGTGAACTCGGCGGTCACGCTGACGCCCTCGCCGGCGCGTGCCGCCAGGTGCAGTCCGTGCGGCTGCTCGGAGCCGCAGCCGAAGCACTGGCCGTAGTGGGAGCCGAGCAGCTCGCCGGGGGCCGGGGCCTCCGGGTGGCGCTCCGGGACGACGGCGTCGTCCGGGGGCGTCAGGGTCGTTCTGATGGATCGGGGAGCAGTCACGTGTGCAGACCCTACCGCCGCCGCGGGTGGCCGCTCGCAGCCGTGCCAAGCTGGGGGCATGCAGCAGCCCTCCGCGCCCGCGTACGACGAACGCCTCACCGCGCCCGCCTCCTGGTGGCTGATCGCCGCGCTGGCCGGGGTCTCCTGCGCGCTGATCCTGATGCCGCTGGGCACGCTGCCGTCGCTGGGCGGGCTGGTGGTGGGCGGTGCGCTCGCCGCGGTGGCGGTGAGCGCGTACGGCGCGGTGCGCATCCGGGTGGTCGCCGGGTCGCTGGTGGCCGGGGACGCGCGCATCCCGCTGACGGCGCTGGGCGAGGCGCGGGCGCTGGACGCGGAGGAGGCCCGGGACTGGCGCACCCACCGGGCGGACCCACGGGCGCACATGGTGCTGCGGGGGTATGTGCCGACCGCGGTGCGGGTGGAAATCGCCGACCCCGAGGACCCGACGCCGTACGTCTATCTGTCCACCCGGGAACCGGAGCGGTTGGTGGCGGCGCTGGAGCGGGCCCGGACGGCCTGAACGCTCGCAGGCGCGCGCCGCGAGCCCACCGGCACTCGCCCCTCCGGGACCACCCGTGCCGGGGTGCGAGCCGCTCTCAGCCGCCGCCGCGGCCGTCCGCCGGCGGCAGGGCGCCGCCGCGGGTGTCACCGGGGAGCTTCTCCCAGGGGACGGCGGAGCGGCGCAGGTCCTCACGGACCCGGTCGGCGAGCCGGGCCGTCTCCCGGCGGTTCATGGCGGCGCCCACGGCCGCGCCGATCAGGAAGGGCGCCAGGTTCGGGAGGTTCCGCAGGGTGCGCTTGAGGAGCCGCTGGCGCAGCTCGCGCCGGAGCTGTCCGCCGAGGGCGGCGTCCACGGTGGCGGGGCGCGCCACGTCGATGCGCCGCTCGGAGGTCCAGGCCCGCAGGTAGGCCGTGGTGCGCTGGTGCAGGTTTCCCGGCGGGCGCTGCCCGTAGACCTCGTGCAGCTCCGCGATCAGCTTGAGCTCCACCGCGGCCACCCCGGTGATCTCCGCGGCGAGCTCGGCGGGCATCGCGGGCGGCACCGGGAGCATCGCGGCGCCGCCGACGCCGGCGCCGACCGTGGCGGAGCCCTTCAGGGCACCGGTGACGAGCCGGTCGGCGATCTCCTCCGGGCCGAGGCCCGGGAACTGCCGGCGCAGGGTCGCGAGGTCGCGTACCGGGATGCGCGGGGCGATCAGCAGGATGCGGTCCGCGAGCACGCCCAGGGCGGTGCGGAGCCGCCGGCGTCGCAGCCGCTCCGCCTGCTCGGGGCGTCCGCCGGGCGCCTCCGGACCGGCGCGCCCGGCGCCGTACGGACCGTCGGCGCCCTCAGCGGCGCCGGTGTCGCCGGGGCGCGGTTCCGCCGGGCGCCCGGTGTCGCCGGGCCGGGCCGCGCGTCGGCGGTCGCGCAGCCGGCGCAGGCCGCGCGCGGCCGCCGGTGCGAGCGAGGCGCCCTTGCGGCGGGTACCTCGCCCTTCACGTGCGTCGTCGTCCCCCACTGCCGAGCCGTGTCAGGCCGCGCAGTCGCGGCAGATCGGGTGCCCGTTCTTCTCCGCGGCGAGCTGCGAGCGGTGGTGCACCAGGAAGCAGCTCATGCAGGTGAACTCGTCGGCCTGCCGCGGCAGGACCCGGACCGACAGCTCCTCGTTGGAGAGGTCGGCGCCGGGCAGCTCGAGACCCTCGGCCTGCTCGAACTCGTCCACGTCCACGGTGGACGCCGACTTGTCGTTCCGCCGGGCCTTGAGTTCCTCGATGCTGTCCTCGTTGACATCGTCGTCGGTCTTGCGTGGGGTGTCGTAATCCGTTGCCATGTCGCTCTCCCCCTCCGGGTGTCTGTGGGTGTCTCCAGCGCACTAACGCGCGAGAGGCCGGGCTTGTGCCCGACCCGAGGCGGAGATTTTGCCTCACATCAAGGTCTGTTACTCAATCGACACCCAACCGGACCCCCGAAGAGGCGATCGGCTCGGCTGTCGAACGGGACCGAAGACGGTCTGAATGTCGCACTTCGCGCACGACACTCCGTGGTCTGCCCACGATCACCACCTGCGAAAACATGGATTTTGCGGGATTTCTTCCCCCTCTGGGGCCGGGGCCCGCCAGAGGGCCGAAAAACGCCCTGTGTGATCGCTCACAGACCGTGCGGCGGGCAGGCCGGTGGGGAGCGTGTCCCCAGAATTCCGTACATGACCCACCTCCGATGAAGCCCCCCGAGGGTAGCTCCCCCTTCCGGCGGGCGGGGGTGCGCCCCCCGCTCGCCGGGACGGGCCCGCGCCGCGGGCTCACACCGGGAGCACGACGTGCACCGTGAGCCCGCCCTCCTCGCGCGGCTCCGCGCTGACCGCGCCGCCGTGCGCCCGGACCACCGACCGCACGATCGACAGCCCCAGCCCGACGCCCCGGTCGCTGCCGGTGCGCTCGGAGCGAAGACGCCGGAAGGGCTCGAAGAGGTTGTCCACCTCGTACGCCGGGACCACCGGGCCGGTGTTCTCCACCACCAGCACCGCGTGCCCGGCCTCCGCGCGGGTACTCACCGAGACCCAGCCGTCCTCCGGCAGGTTGTAGCGCACGGCGTTCTGCAGCAGGTTCAGCGCCACCCGCTCCAGCAGCACCCCGTTGCCCTGCACGTAGGCGGGCTGCCGCACGCCGCGCAGCTCCACGCCCTTCTCCTGGGCCTCGCCGCGGGCCTGGTCCACCGCCTGCCCGGCCACCTCGGCGAGGTCGACCGGCTTGCGGTCGACGATCTCGTTCTCGCTGCGGGCGAGCAGCAGCAGGCCCTCCACGAGCTGCTCGCTGCGCTCGTTGGTGGCCAGCAGCGTCTTGCCGAGCTGCTGGAGCTCGGGCGAGGCCTCCGGGTCGGACATCTGCACCTCCAGCAGGGTGCGGTTGATGGCCAGCGGGGTGCGCAGCTCGTGCGAGGCGTTGGCGACGAAGCGCTGCTGGGCGGTGAAGGCCCGGTCCAGCCGGTCCAGCATCTCGTCGAAGGTGTCCGCCAGCTCCTTGAGCTCGTCGTCCGGCCCCTCCAGCTCGATCCGCCGGTGCAGGTCCGAGCCGGCCACCGTGCGCGCCGTGCGGGTGATGCGGCCCAGCGGCGAGAGCACCCGCCCGGCCATCACGTAGCCGAAGGCGAAGGCCGCCACGGCCAGCCCCAGCAGCGCCAGCAGGGAGCTGCGCAGCAGCTCGTCCAGGGCCTGCGCCCGCTGGACGTCCGCGCACTCGCCGAGGCGCCGCATCAGCTCCTCGTTGTCCATCCGGCCGGCGAGCTGCGGGCAGGCGTCGGAGGTGAGCTGGAGCTGCGCCTGCACGTTCAGGAAACGGAAGGGCAGCTCGCCGAGGTCGTGCAGGGCCTGCGCGGCGAGCAGGTAGATGATCGTGAGCAGCATCATCCCGGCGATCAGGAACATCCCGCCGTAGAGCAGGGTGAGCCGTATCCGGATGGTGGGACGCAGCCACGGGTACGGGCGCTGCGGCGCGCGGGGGTCCCAGGTGGGCTTGGGCGGCGCGTGCGGGGGCGGGGCGGCGGGAGCGGTCATGGTGCCTGTCAGATCCGGTAGCCGGCGCCGGGGACCGTGACGATCACCGGAGGCTCGCCGAGCTTCCGGCGCAGGGTCATCACGGTGACCCGGACGACGTTGGTGAAGGGGTCGGTGTTCTCGTCCCAGGCCTTCTCCAGGAGCTGCTCGGCCGAGACGACGGTGCCCTCGGCCCGCAGCAGCACCTCCAGCACGGCGAACTCCTTCGGCGCGACCTGGATCTGCCGGCCGTCGCGGAAGACCTCGCGCCGGTTCGGGTCGAGCTTGATCCCGGCCCGTTCCAGGACCGGGGGCAGCGCGGTGGTGGTACGGCGCCCGAGGGCGCGTACGCGGGCCGTGAGCTCGCTGAACGCGAACGGCTTGGGCAGGTAGTCGTCGGCGCCGAGCTCCAGGCCCTCCACGCGGTCGCTGACGTCGCCGGACGCGGTGAGCATCAGGACGCGGGTGGCCAGCCCGAGGTCGACGATCCGGCGGCAGACGTCGTCACCGTGGACCAGCGGCAGGTCGCGGTCGAGCACGACGACGTCGTAGTCGTTGACGTCGATCCGCTCCTGGGCCGCCGCGCCGTCGTAGACCACATCGACGGCCATGGCCTCCCGGCGCAGCCCGGTCGCCACGGCATCGGCGAGGAGCTGCTCGTCCTCGACGACGAGTACGCGCACGGCTGGTCCTTCCTTCCGTTCCTGCTCGGCGGGGCGGTGCGCCCCCCTTCATCCTGCCTGCCACCTCGGTAAACCGGCCGTAAGCGGGTGAGCCGGGGGGCTTTCCGAATTTTTCCCCGGGATTGAGGTTTCTCTGAGGTTCCGGATGGGGAGGACGAGTGCACACCCCGCGATCACGTGATGCGGCGGCGTGTCTCTCCCTTCGGACGGCCGCCCGGCGGCGTACCCGGCGTGATCACCCGAAAACCCTCGGCACACCCCCGTGCCACCGACCCATGACGAGGGGGCGCACCATGGACGCGTTCACCGCAGGCATCCTGCAGCGCATACGGAACACCGAGTCCGACCTGCTCCGCGCTCGTGAGTCGGGCGACGACTTCCTGGCCGAGGTCGAGCAGTCGGAGCTGGAGGACCTGCGCCGTCTCGCCGCCGAGCACGGCGTGGAGGTCGGCGCACCGACCTGCTGAGGCAGGGAGCACCGTCGGCGAGCCCCGGGCACCGCGAGGTGTCCGGGGCTCCGTCATGCCCGGCCCGCGGCCCGTGCCCGGCCGCGGCCCGTGCTCAGTCGTGCCAGGCGCCGAGCCGGTCCAGCAGCGGCTGGAGCACCCGGAAGACCCCGGGCGAGGCGGCGACCGTCAGGTCCCCGTCCGCGGCGGTGCCGGGGCGACCACCGGTGAGGGCGCCCGCCTCGCGGGCCACCAGGTCGCCCGCGGCGAAGTCCCAGGGGTTGAGCCCGCGCTCGTAGAAGCCGTCCAGGCGCCCGGCGCCGACGTCGCAGAGGTCGATCGCGGCGGAGCCGGAGCGGCGGATGTCGCGGACCTGCGGGAGGAGCTGCCGGGCGACCTCGGCCTGGGCGGCGCGGCGCTCCCGCACGTAGTTGAACCCCGTCCCGATGAGCGCCTGGTCCAGCTCCGGGGAGGGGCGGCAGCGCAGCGGCTGGGCGTTCAGGAAGGCGCCGTGGCCGTGCACCGCACGGTAGGTCTCCTCGCGCGCCGGGGCCTCCACCACGCCGACCACGGTCTCGCCCCGGTACTGAGCGGCGATGGAGACGGCCCAGGACGGGAGCCCGTAGAGATAGTTCACGGTGCCGTCGAGGGGGTCCACGACCCAGCGGACGCCGCTGCTGCCCTCTGTTGCGGCCCCCTCCTCGCCCAGTACGCCGTCCTCGGGGCGCTGCTCCGCGAGGTAGCCGGTGATCAGCTTCTCCGCGGCGATGTCCATCTCGGTGACCACGTCGATCGGGCTGGTCTTGGTCGCGGCGACGCCCAGGTCGTCGGGGCGCCCGTCGCGCAGGAGGACGCCGGCGCGGCGGGCGGCCTCCAGCGCGATCTCGAGCAGGTCGGCCTTGAGCTGGTCGAGCCGGTCGTCGGTCACTGTTCTCCTCGGCTGTGCGGTCGTCGGCGGCGGCGCGGGGACCGCGCCGCGCGGCCGGTCGGCGTACGGGCCGCGGGCGGCCCGGAAGGTCACGGGAAGGGGCTGTCGGCGCCCGCGGCGGCGGGCCGCGGCTCCCGCGGCGGGCAGCACCCCGCGGGGCACACGTCGTGGCTCGGTCCCAGGTCTCCGAGTGCCCGGCGGCGGGGTTCCTCACCCCGCTCGGCGGCGGCGCGTTCCAGCACCAGCTCGCGGACGGCGGCGGCGAACCGTGGGTCGTCACCGACGGTGGCCGAGCGGGCCACCGGCAGTCCCAGTTCGCCGGCCTTGGCCTGCGCCTCGGTGTCGAGGTCGTAGAGCACCTCCATGTGGTCCGAGACGAAGCCGATGGGGATCATCACCGCGCCCGGGGCGCCGGCCCCGTGCAGCGTCTCCAGGTGATCGCAGATGTCCGGCTCCAGCCACGGGATGTGCGGGGCCCCGCTGCGGGACTGGTAGACCAGCTCCCAGGGCCGGTCCACGCCGGTCCGCTCGCGCACCGCCCCGGCGACGACCCGGGCGGCGTCCAGGTGCTGGGCCACATAGGCGCCGCCGTCCGGACCCGCGGTCGCGGCGGCCGCGGTGGGGATGGAGTGGGTGGTGAAGACCAGGTGGGCCGTGTCCCGCACCTGGTCGGGAAGGTCGCCGAGCGCGGCGAGCACGCCGTCGGTGACCGGTTCGAGGAATCCGGGGTGGTTGAAGTAGTGCCGCAGCTTGTCCAGCCGCGGCAGCGGGAGGCCCTCGGCCCGGAGCGTGGCCAGCGACTCCGCCAGGTTCTCCCGGTACTGGCGGCACCCGGAGTACGAGGCGTAGGCGCTGGTGGCCAGCACCAGGATGCGCCGGTGACCCGCGCGGACCATCTCCCGCAGGGTGTCGGTGAGATAGGGCGCCCAGTTGCGGTTCCCCCAGTGGACCGGGAGGTCCAGCCCGTGCCCGGCGAAGTCCGTGCGCAGCGTCTCCAGCAGACTGCGGTTCTGCGCGTTGATCGGGCTGACGCCGCCGAACAGGAAGTAGTGCTCGCCGACCTCCTGCAGCCGTTCGCGCGGGATGTTCCGGCCACGGGTGACGTTCTCCAGGAACGGGATCACGTCGTCGGGCCCCTCGGGGCCGCCGAAGGAGAGCAGCAGCAGGGCGTCGTACGGGCGTGCAGCGAGCGCATCGGACATGTCCCCGATCCTGCCATCCGCGCCCCGTCGGCGCGGACCGGCACCCGGCGTCCTCGCGGCGGAATCACCGCTCACGTCGTCGCACGGGACTCCGGCCGGGTGGGCCGCCGTGAGTATGATCGCCCCGCAACCGACGAGGGAGATGCGGGCATGGGCGTGCGGTCGAGGTACGGCGCGGCGAACCCGGAGCGCCCTGCGAACCCGGCGGCCCCGGCGGCATGGCGGAACTGGGCGGGCAACGTCACGGTACGCCCGCTGCGCACCGTCGCCCCCTCCTCCACCGCGGCGCTGGCGGAGGCCGTGCGCCGGGCCGCGGAGGACGGTCTCACCGTCAAGGCGACCGGAACCGGCCACTCCTTCACCCCGGTCGCCGCGACGGGCGGGGTGCTGCTGCGCCCGGAGCGGCTCTGCGGGGTGCGCGAGATCGACCGGGAGCGCGGCACGGTGCGGGTCGCCGCCGGCACACCGCTCCGGCAGCTCAACGAGACGCTCGCCGCCGAGGGGCTCTCGCTGGCCAACATGGGCGACATCATGGAGCAGACCGTCTCCGGCGCGGTCAGCACCGGCACCCACGGCACCGGCCGGGACTCCGGGAGCCTGGCCGCCCAGCTCCGGGGCCTGGAGCTGGTGCTCGCCGACGGGTCGGTGCTGCGCTGCTCCGCCGAAAAGCATCCCGGGGTGTTCGCGGCGGCCCGGGTGGGCCTGGGGGCGCTCGGGGTGATCAGCGAGCTCACCTTCGCGGTGGAGCCCGCCTTCCTGCTCTCCGCGCGCGAGGAGCCGATGCCGTTCGCCCGGGTGGTGGCCGAGTTCGACCGGCTGGTCACGGAGAACGAGCACTTCGAGTTCTACTGGTTCCCGCACACGGAGTGCTGCCTCACCAAGCGGAACAACCGCAGCCCCGGCCCCGCCCGCCCGCTGCCGCGGCTCCGCGGCTGGCTGGACGACGAGCTGCTCTCCAACGGCGTCTTCCAGGCCGCCTGTTCCCTCGGCCGTGCGGTACCGGGCACGGTGCCCGCGCTCGCCCGGCTGGCCGGCCGGGCGCTCTCCGCCCGCCGCTACACCGACATCCCGTACAAGGTCTTCACCAGCCCGCGCCGGGTGCGGTTCGTGGAGATGGAGTACGCGCTGCCCCGCGAGGCCGCCGGGCCGGCGCTGCGTGAACTCAGGTCGCTGATCGAGCGTTCGGACTTCCGCATCGGCTTCCCGGTGGAGGTACGGGTGGCGCCCGCCGACGACATCCCGCTGTCCACCGCGTCCGGGCGCGACACCGTCTACATCGCGGTGCACATGTACCGGAGAACGCCGCACCAGGCGTACTTCACCGCCGCGGAACGGGTCATGACCGCTCACGGCGGACGCCCGCACTGGGGCAAGCTGCACTCCCGGGACGCCGCCTACCTGGCCGGGGCGTACCCGCGGTTCGGGGAGTTCACCGCGCTGCGCGACCGGC
The DNA here is from genome assembly GCF_021696945.1 of Streptomyces sp. JJ36. Lineage (GTDB taxonomy): Bacteria > Actinomycetota > Actinomycetes > Streptomycetales > Streptomycetaceae > Streptomyces. Next base: position 40,301 of record NZ_JACYHE010000011.1, on the reverse strand, counting down.
TGGACCCGGACCGGGTCTTCACCAACGACTACCTGCGCCGGGTGCTGGGCGACTGACGGCGGATGCTGCGGGTGGCGGGCGCGCGCCGTCCGCGCCGGGCGCGCCGGCGCCGACCCTCCCGCATCGGTGCGCCGTGTGCGCGGAGCCCGTACGCGTCCCGCCGGGCGCGGCGGAGGGGGCGTCCGCTCACCCGTGGGCCTGAATTCCCGGCGCGGGCCCGCGGAGGCTTCCGCGCCGGCGGCGGAGGCGGGGCGGCCGGTCCGGCCGGTCCTGGGCCGGGGCGGATTCCGCTTGTGCCGGTTCTGTGAGGTTTCCCACCGGCAGCCGGCGGCCCGCTCCGGCCCGGGGACCGGTTGCTCCCCGCGACCGCGGCACCGCCGTCCAACCCCGATCGGGCCCGGGCGACTTCGGCGGCGCGCCGCCCCACTCCTGGTGGCACGAATGGAGTAGTGTGACGAGCCCTGGCCTCGGCCCTGCCCTCGGCTCTGCATAACGGAGTGACCATGAGTCACCTTGCGTGGCAAACTAGTCACCGTGCCATAACGGCGGATCAGGACAGGGGTTCGACACGCCGGGCAAGTCGGCAAGGTTGTGGCAGGCTGCACCCGGGCAGGCCACACTCGTCTAGCGGGAGCAGCGACGCACGTGACGTCGGCAGGCACCACCCGGGAGGTTCCGATGCCCGAACTGCGTGTCGTGGCCGTCAGCAACGACGGCACACGACTGGTGCTCAAGGCTGCCGACAGCACGGAATACACGCTTCCGATCGATGAGCGCCTGCGCGCCGCGGTGCGGAACGACCGCGCCCGGCTGGGGCAGATCGAGATCGAGGTGGAGAGCCACCTCCGTCCCCGGGACATCCAGGCCCGGATACGGGCCGGTGCCTCCGCCGAGGAGGTGGCGCAGCTCGCCGGCATCCCGGTCGAGCGGGTGCGCCGGTTCGAGGGGCCGGTGCTCGCCGAGCGCGCGTTCATGGCCGAGCGGGCCCGGAAGACCCCCGTGCGCCGGCCCGGTGAGAACACCGGCCCGCAACTCGGCGAGGCGGTCGCCGAACGGCTGTTGCTGCGCGGCGCCGACAAGGACAGCGCGCGCTGGGACTCCTGGCGGCGCGACGACGGCACCTGGGAGGTGCTGCTCGTCTACCGGATCGCCGGGGAACCGCACACCGCCGGCTGGACGTACGACCCGCCGCGGCGGCTGGTGCAGGCCGTCGACGACGAGGCCCGTGCGCTGATCGGTGAGACCGACGACACCCCGGAGCCGAGCTTCCCGTTCGTGCCCCGGATCGCGCGGCTGCCGCGCGACCGGGGGGACCGCGGCGACCGCGTCGAGCGGGCCGAGCTGGAGCCCTCGGCCCTGCCGCCCGCGCCGCTGGACGGCGCCGGGCGGGACGGCGCGGACAGCGGGCCGGACTCGCTGACCAGCCTGCTGGAGGCGGTGCCGAACTTCCGCGGCGACATGGTGGTGCCCGAGAAGTCCGGCGCGGGCGCGCCGGCCGGTGGCGAGGACGGGGACGAACCCGGCGAGGGCGCCGCGGCGGCCGCCGGGGAGCCGGAGTCCGAGGAGCGGGAACAGGTCGACCCGCCGGCGACCGCCGCCGGCGCGGGGTCGGCGTACGCCGATGTGCTGATGCCCCGTTCGGTGAGCGCCCACCGTGACCGGCTGACCGGGAACACCGACCGGCAGGCGGAGGCGGACGGGGTCCGCCCCGGGCGGCGGGCCGCGGTGCCGAGCTGGGACGAGATCGTCTTCGGGACGCGCCGCAAGAAGGAGTAGGCCTCCGGGGGGGGTCGCCGCGTCTCCCCGGGGTGCCCCGTGCAGTGGGGCGGCCGGCCCGGCGCGCCGGGCCCGCGCCGCGCGGACGGGCCGCAGCGGCGGCAAGCTTGAGGCGCCGGCGCGTGCCGCCTCCCGCCGGGAGCCCGCCGGGCAGCGGTCACGGCGACCGCCCACCCGGGCGAGTGCGCCACCGGACCGCCGCCTGGAAGCGACGTGCCGACCGGCCACCGTGGACGCCGGGCCCGCACCGCGCGGACGGACCACCGTGGGTGCGGGGGCACGCGGTGAGCCGCGCAGCCCCCGCGTGCCCCGGTCGTTCCTGCTCCGCCTCGGCCGGCAGCCGTGTCCGGTGGGAAAAGGCACCCGGTGAAGGGCGGTGCCCCGCCGGGAGCGGCCCGGACGCTGGTACGTCCCGCCGGGAGCGGCCCGTACCGGCGCCCCGCCCGGTCAGCGGGTCGACCGGTGGCGCCCCGGGCGGGGGCGCGCGCGGTGGGTGCGCGTCAGCCGGGGGCGGGTCCGGTGGCGACCGGACGGGCGGGGTCGGCGCACCAAGCGCTCCAGGACCCCGGGTAGAGCGCCGCGTCCACCCCCGCGACGGCCAGTGCGAGCACCTGGTGCGCGGCCGACACCCCCGAACCGCAGTAGACGCCGGTCGCGGTCCCGGGCGTCACCCCGAGGCGGGCGAAGCGGTCGGCGAGTTCGGCGGCGGGGCGCAGGGTGGTGGCGCCCTCGGCGACGTTCTCCGTGGTGGGCGCGGAGAGGGCGCCCGGGATGTGGCCGGCGACCGGGTCGATCGGCTCCACCTCGCCCCGGTACCGCTCCCCCGCCCGCGCGTCCAGCAGCACCCCCGTCCGGGCCAGGGAGGCCGCCTCGTCGGCGGTGAGGGCGGGCATCCCGCCGGGGCGTGGCGTGAAGTCGCCCTCGGTGGGTTCGGGGTCACCCGTCTCGAGCGGACCGTCCCAGACGGCGAGGCCGCCGTCCAGCACCCGCACGTCGGGGTGGCCCGCCCACCGCAGCAGCCACCAGGCGCGGGCGGCCGCCCAGCCCTGGCCGCCGTCGTGGACCACGACCGGCCGGTCGGCGCGGACCCCGGCGCGCCGCATGACGGCGCCGAACTCCGCGGCGGCGGGCAGCGGGTGCCGCCCGGCGCCCGGCCCGGCGGGCCCGGCCAGTTCGGTCTCCAGGTCGACGTACACGGCTCCGGGCAGGTGCCCGGCCAGGTACTCGGGCCGGCCGGGCGGCCCGCCGAGCTGCCAGCGGACGTCGAGCAGGACCGGCGGCCGCGGCCCGGTCAGCGCGGCGGCGAGCTCGGGGGCGGTGATGAGGACGCTCATGCCCCCATCGTCCCGCATCGGGACGGCTCCCGGTGCGTAGGCGACTTCCGGCCGACCTGCGGGGCGTGACAGGCGCGAAAGGACCGCACGGTGGTGCGACCGCGTACGGGGTACCAGACTTGCAGCATCCCCTCACCGGCCGCGCTCACCGGCGCGCACCGCACGCACCCGTCCATCGCACGACACATCGACAAGGGTCCCGAGGAGAACATTGATGACCGAGGCAGCGACCGGGCACGGCCACACCCCCGGCACGCCCTGCTGGGCCAGTCTCATGGTGCGCGACCTGGCGCGCACCCGCGACTTCTACCACGCGCTCTTCGGCTGGGAGTTCCGTACCGGGCCGCAGCCGCTCGGCCCGTACGTGCGCGCGGTGCTGGGCGGCCGGGAGGTGGCGGGTCTCGGGGAGATGGCACGGGGCCGGGACTTCCGGTCCGCCTGGATCCCGTATCTGGCGGGCGACGACGCCGACGGGACGGCCGCCCTGATCCGGGACTGCGGCGGCACGGTGGCCGTCGGCCCGCTGGACGCGGACAGCGCGGGGCGGATGGCCGTCGCCGCGGACCCGTCCTGTGCGACCTTCGGGGTCTGGCAGGCCGGCACGCACCCGGGAATGGGCGCCGGGGAGGCGGGGGCTCCCGGCACCCCGGTCTGGTTCGAGCTCACCACCCGGGAGGCCGCGCCGGCCGCGAAGTTCTACAGCGCCGTCTTCGGCTTCGACACGGCGGAGACCGGCCGCGAGGATCCGGAGGAGGGCGACCTGCTGGTGCTGCGGCTCCGCAGCCGCCCGGTGGCGAGTGTGCGCGGCGTCGGCTCCGCGCTGCCGCGCGGTCAGATGCCGCAGTGGGAGACGTGTTTCGCGGTGACCGACCCGGACGCCGCGGCGCACCGGGCCGCCGAGCTGGGCGGCCGGGTGGTGCGCGAGCCGCGCGACCTGCCGTACGGGCGCCGGGCGACGGTGGTGGATCCGGAGGGCGCCCGGTTCAGCGTGATCAGGCGGGTGGGCGGGGCGCGCTGACCCGCACCGCGCCGGCGGCGCCGGACCGGCCCTGCGCGTCCACCGGCAGCACGTCCGGGGAGAGCGTGCCGGCCCGTGCGGCGGCCGCCGTCAGCCGTCTGCGGTGGTGGCGGCGGCAGAGCACCTCGTAGCCCACCTCGCCGCGCAGCCCCTCGCCGCCCACGTCCCCGACGACGACCTGGGCGCCCTCGACGACCATGCGCCCGTCCACCGTGCGGGCGTTGTGCGTGGCCCGGGCCCCGCACCAGCACAGGGCCTCCACCTGGAGCACCTCGATGCGGTCGGCCAGCTCCATCAGCCGCTGGGAGCCGGGGAAGAGCTTGGTCCGGAAGTCCGTGGTGATGCCGAAGGCGAAGACGTCGATGCCGAGGTCGTCGACGACGCGGGCGAGCTGGTCGATCTGTTCCGGGGAGAGGAACTGCGCCTCGTCGGCGATGACGTAGTCCGTGCGCCCGCCGGCGGTCAGGTGCCGCACCAGATGGGCGTGGAAGTCGAAGGCCTCCCCCGCCTCGACGGCCTCGGTGACGAGCCCGAGGCGGGAGGAGAGCCGGCCCTCGCCGGCCCGGTCGTCGCGGGTGAAGAGCATGCCCTGGAGCCCGCGTGCGGAGCGGTTGTGCTCGATCTGGAGCGCCAGGGTGCTCTTCCCGCAGTCCATGGTCCCGGAGAAGAAGACCAGCTCGGGCATGGGTGGTGGGGCCTTTCCTGGTCGGGGGCGTGACGGGTGGGGCTGCTGCGGGCACGGCGGGCGGGGGCGCGGGGCTAGCTCCGCACCTCGAGGAGCGGGACGAACTGCTCGGCCGGGGTGACGGAGCCGTGCATGCCGAGGAGCGCGGACTCCTTGGGCTCGGTGCGGGTGGCGACGATCGCGGCGTCCCCGTCCATCGCGACGACCACGTCGCCGATCCGCGGGCGGACCCGGTCCGCCACCCGCGGCCCGAACCAGCCGAGTTCGCAGGCCTCCTCGCGGGTGGCCACCCAGGCCCGGCCGGCCAGCACCTCGCGCCAGACGGCGGCCACGTCCTGGGCGGCGCCTGGCACGGCGTACAGGTGCCGCATCCGGCCCTCACCTCCGAGGGTGGCCACGCCCGCGGAGAGTTCCCAGTCCTCGTCGAAGTCGAACCGCGCCTCCGCGGTGCCGGGGACGTCGACCATCCCGTGGTCGGCGGTCACGTAGAGCGCCGCGCGGGGCGGCAGTTGCTCGGCGAGGCGCTGGGCGAGCCGGTCGACGTACTGGAGCTGGCCGCGCCAGGCGTCCGAGTCCATGCCGTAGCGGTGGCCGTGCCCGTCGAGCTCGGCGTAGTACGTGTAGACCAGCGTCCGGCCGGCCGCGGCCAGCCGCTCGGCGGCCAGGTCCATCCGCTCCTCGGCGGCCAGCCGGCCGTGGAAGGTGCCGCCGGAGAGGGCGACGCGGGTGAGCGGGGTGTGCTCGAAGTGCGGCGCGGTGACCTGGCAGGTCTCGATCCCGGCCGCGTCCGCCTGCTGGAAGACCGTCGGGTGCGGCTGCCACGCGTGCGGCTCCGTCCACGGGTGCCAGCGGAGCTGGTTCATCAGGGCGCCGGTGTCCGGGTTGCGCACCGCGTAGCCGGGGAGGCCGTGCTCGCCCGGGGCCAGCCCGGTGCCGACCGAGGCGAGGGAGGTCGCGGTGGTGGAGGGGAATCCGGCGGTGAGCGGCCGCCCGGTGCCACCGGTGGAGGTGGGCAGCAGCGAGGTGAGGAAGGGCGCCTCCTCGGGGTGGGCGCCCAGGGCGTCCCAGCCCAGGCCGTCGACGAGGAAGACGCAGACCCGGTCGGCGGGCTCCAGCGCCAGCCCGGAGGCGGCGCCGGGCACCCCGAGACCGGCCGCCACGGCGGGCAGCAGGTCCGCCAGCGAGGCCGTGCCGTAGCGCGGGACCGGGGCGGACCGGGGGTCCAGCGGTACGGGTTCGTGCGGTCCGTGGCCGGCGGTGACGGGCGGTGCGGCGTCCCCGGGTGTCACCGCGTGCCGCCCGGTCGCGTGCCGGGGGCGGACACCGTGGCCTCGGAGAGCGCCTGGGCGAAGGAGAGCGCCCGGCGTACGGTCTCCGGCCCGTCGCCGGCCTCGCTGACCCGCAGCGAGAGGTCGTCGGCGGTGCTGGAGCCGGTGTAGCCGTGGTCCGCCTCGCAGTTGGGGTCGCCGCAGGTGGCGGGCTCCATGTCGATGCGGGAGACGGCGCCCCATCCGATGGTGAGGACGACCTCGCGGGGCAGGGTGCCCGGGGTGTAGGACTCGGGGTTGGCGACGACGCGGGAGAGCACCACCGAGGAGATGCGCTCCAGCTTCACCGACTCGGTGGAGGTGGTGGCGTACGGCGAGGGCGAGGTGCCGTCCGCGGGCTGCTCGTCGGTGTGGCTGACGATGAAGCGGGTGCCCGTCAGCACGAGGACGGTGACGTGACGGCGGACCTCGTTGGCGTCGAAGGTGGTCTCCTGGTGCACCAGGTACGAGGACACGGGCTCCCCGCCCACGGCCGCCTCGACTGCCTCGGCGACCAGCGCCGGGTAGTAACCGCTGCGCTCGATCGCCGCACGCAGCCCCTGGGTCGTCGTACCGGTCTTCGCCATGCGGCCCATCCTAGGCCCTGTGCGGGCGCGCTCCGCCGGGCCCGGGAGGCCGGTCAGTACGCGGGCAGCCGGCGGGGGCCGAGGTCGGTGGGCGGTGCCGGTTCGGCCACCCGGACGCCGGCGCCGAGGACGGTCAGGCCGCGCGGGGCGACCACGACGGGCTCCAGGTCGGCCGTCACGATCTCCGGATGGTCGTCCAGCAGCCGGGAGACCCGGAGCAGCAGTTCCTCCAGCGCGCCGGTGTCCACGGGCTGGGCGCCCCGCCAGCCGAAGAGGATCGGCGCGGAGCGGATGGCGCGGATCAGTTCGGCGACGTCCCGGTCGGTGGCCGGGACCAGACGGTGCGCGGTGTCGCCGAGGAGTTCGGACGGGGTGCCGGCGAGCCCGAAGGAGAGCACCGCGCCGATCGCCGGGTCCACGGCGGCGCGTACGACGGTGTCCACTCCGCGCGGTGCCATGGCCTGCACGACGGGGCGCAGCTCCGCGGGCCCGCCGAGGTCTGCGGTGAGTTCGGCCCAGGCGCGGCGCAGCTCGGTCTTGCCGGCGATGTCCAGCCGTACGCCGCCCAGGTCGGCCCGGTGCCGCAGATGCGGGGCGGTGGTCTTGAGGGCGACCGGGTAGCCCAGCCGCTTGGCGGCGGCGACCGCGGCGTCCGGCGTGCGGGCGGGCACGGTCGGCTGCACCGTGATGCCGTAGTGCCCGAGCAGCTCGGCGGCGTCGCCGGCCGCCAGCGGCAGGCTGCGGTGCCGTTCGGGGGCGGTGGCGGCGACCGTGGTGGGCGGGGCCTCGCGCGGGGCCGGGGGCTGGGCGCCGGGGGCGCCGTCGGCGCCGTCAGTGCCGTCAGCGCCGTCAGCACTGCCCGGGCGTCCGGGCTCGGGCTCCGGGCGTGCGTGCTCGGTGACGCGTTCCAGCAGCCGGGCGGCGGCCGCCTCGTCGACGTCCAGGTCGGGGACGCGCCCGGGTGACTCGGCGGCGCGTCGCCAGGCGCCGTGCCGCACGGCGTGCGCCAGGGCGCGCACCGCGCGCTCGGGCGCCGGGTAGGCGGGGATACCGCGGCCGGCCAGGGCGTCGTCCAGGCCCTCGATGGCAAGGTGGACGACGGCGAGCGGCTTGCCGGCGGCCTCCGGACCGGCGGCGGCGTCCCGGAGGGCGTCGGCGTCCCGGAGGGCGTCGGCGAGTTCGGCGACCGGGGTGTCGCCGACCCAGGGGATCGCGGTCACCAGCACGGCGTCGGTCTGCGGGTCGGTGAGCGCTTCGTGGACCGCCCGGCGGAAGTCCTCCGGGGCGGCGGCGGTCGTCAGATCGCGGGTCGGCAGCGGGCGCAGCCCGTCGGAGAGCGCCGCGTCGTAGGTGAGCAGGGAGAGCGACTCGGTGTTGCCGAGGACGGCCACCCGCGGTCCGGCGGGCAGCGGCTGGCGGGCGAGCAGCAGTCCGGTGTCCACCTGCTCGGTGACGGTGTCCACGGTGATCACCCCGGCCTGCCGGAGCAGTGCGGAGACCGTGGCGTCGGGGGTGCGGGAGGCGGGCGCGGCGTGCCCGGGGGGCGGGGCGCTTCCGCTGTGCCGGGCGCCCTTGACCACCACCAGCGGCTTGCGTACGGCGATGCGCTTGGCCAGCCGGGTGAACTTGCGCGGGTTGCCGATGGACTCCAGGTACATCAGGCCGACGTCGGTGTCCGGGTCCTCGTCCCAGTACTGCAGCACGTCGTTGCCGGAGACGTCGGCCCGGTTGCCCGCGGAGACGAAGGTGGAGAGCCCGGCGCCGCGCCGGTGCAGCCCGGCCAGCAGCGCGATGCCGATGGCGCCGGACTGGGTGAAGAGCCCGATCCGGCCGCGCTCCGGCAGTTCGGGCGAGGGGGTGGCGTTGAGCCGTACGCCCGGCGCGGTGTTGATCACCCCGAGCGCGTTCGGCCCGATGATGCGCATGCCGTACGAGCGCGCCTGCCGCACCAGCTCCCGCTGTGCGTCCCGGGTGAAGTCGGCGGAGAGGACCACCAGGCCCTGCACGCCGTGCTCGCCGCACTCCGCCACCACGGCGGGCACCCGGGCGGCGGGCACGGCCACGACGGCGAGGTCGACGTGCTCCGGCGCGTCCCGCACGGACCGGAGGGCGGGGGCGCCGGCGAGCTCGCCGGGCGGATCGCCGAGCGCGTGGTTCACGGCGTACACCCGGCCGGGGAAGCCGGCCGCCCGCAGACTGCCGAGGACGGTGCGTCCCGCGCCGCCGCCCCGGGTGCGGCTCACGCCCACCACGGCGACCGAGGCGGGGGCGAGCAGACGCTGCACCGAGCGGGCCTCGGCACGCTGCTCGCGGGCATGCATGACGGCCAGGGAACGGGCGGTGGGTTCCAGGTCGAGGGTGAGGTGGACGGAGCCGTCCTCGAAGCTGCGGTGCTGGGTGTAGCCGGCGTCGGTGAACACCTTGATCATCTTGCTGTTGGCCGGCAGCACCTCGGCGGTGAAGCGGCGGATGCCGCGTTCCCGGGCGACCGCGCCGATGTGCTCCAGCAGGGCCGAGGCGACCCCGCGGCCCTGGTGGGCGTCCTGCACCAGGAAGGCGACCTCCGCCTGGCCCGCACCGCCGGATGCGGGCCGCCCGGAGGCGTCGACGCGGTCGTAGCGCACCGTGGCGATGAACTCGCCGCGGACGGTGGCCGCGAGGCCGACGCGATCCACGTAGTCGTGATGCGTGAAGCGCCGCACGTCCTTGGCGGAGAGCCGGGGGTAGGGGGCGAAGAAGCGGTAGTACTTCGACTCGTCCGAGACCTGCTCGTAGAAGTGGACCAGGCGGTCCGCGTCGTCCGGCGTGATGGGCCGGATGCGGGCCGTGCCGCCGTCGCGGAGCACGACGTCGGCTTCCCAGTGCGCGGGGTAGGCACGCTCCGCAGGGGTCTGCATGGGCACAGGGTAAGCGCGGGACCGGGGCGGCGCGGTGGCACCGGACGGCCGTGCCAGGATGGTCTAGACAACATCGGAGCACTCCCGAACGACCCGAAGGGCAACACCATGGTTGAGCGCCGCGTCCGTGTCGGCTGGGCCGAGGGCCTGCACGCCCGTCCCGCATCGATCTTCTGCCGCGCCGCGGCCGCGGCCGGCGTGCCGGTGACCGTGCGGAAGGGCGAGGGCGACCCGGTCGACGCCGCCTCGATGCTGGGCGTCCTGGGGCTGGGCGCGGGGAACGGCGACGAGATCGTGCTCGCCGGTGAGTCGGAGGACGCGGCGGCCGCCCTCGACCGGCTGGCGAAGCTGGTGACCGACGGCCTGGAGCAGCTTCCGGAAACGGTCTGAGCAGCAGGACGGAAAAGGCGTACGGGCACCGCCGGCACTCCGCGGAAAAGGACGCGAGTGCCCCGGAATCACCCGGGAGGAATGTCCGCGCATTCCTCCCGGACGAGGTGTATACGAGAATTGTCACACGCGGTCGCGCGCGATGTTTACAGCGTGTTTCGGATTTCTCACCGCACCCCTTCTGTCGCCCCTTCCGACGCGGCTTTCCCCGCCGGGCGCCGGGCGCCGCAGCCGGTGCAGGCCCGCCGAGCGCTCCGCGTGCTGCCGGGCCAGTCCCCGGGCCCGCTCGGCGTCCCCGCGCGTCACCGCGTCCACCAGTGCGCCCAGCTCCTGCCAGCCCGCGGCCGCGTGCGGGGACTCCTCCACCGCGTACACCCAGGTGATCTTGCGCCGGAGCTGCACCAGCATCGCCGCCAGGCTGGGGCTGCCGGTGGCCTGCGCCAGCGTCTCGTGGAACCAGTCCTCCAGGGGGCGCAGGTCGGAGAGGTTGCCGTGGTCCACCCGCTGCCGCCCGAGCCGGACCAGCCCGCGCAACACCTTCAGATGCGGCTCGGTGCGGCGCTGGGCCGCACGGGCGGCCCCCAGCGGCTCCAGCAGGGCGCGCACCTCCAGCAGGTCGGCGGCCTCCTGCTCGGTGGGCTCGGCGACCGTGGCCCCGGCATGTCTGCGGGTGCGCACGAACCCCTCGGACTCCAGGGTGCGCAGCGCCTCCCGCACCGGAACGCGGGAGACGCCGTAGCGCCGGGCCAGCAGCTCCTCGGTGAGCCGCGTCCCCGGCGGAAACGCACCCTGAACGATGTCGTCACGGATCGCCGTGCAGACCGCGTGCGCGGAAATTCGCATGACCGCACTGTATTCGAGAATCCAGGAGATTCCGATGACGGCGGTGAATACGGCGGGAAAGTGACCGCGGTCTCAGATCCGTACGCCGTGCCGGCGGAGATAGGAGAGCGGATCCACATCCGAGCCGTAGCCGGGCGCGGTGCGTACCTCGAAGTGCAGGTGCGGGCCGGTGCTGTTCCCGGTGGAGCCGGCCCGGCCGATCCCCTCACCGGGGGCGACCGTCCGGCCGGCCGCGACGGCGAGCGAGGACAGGTGGCCGTACTGCGTGTACCGGCCGTCCCGGTGCCGGATCACCACGTTCAGCCCGTACGCACCGCTCCAGCCAGCCTCCACGACCTCGCCCGCGGCGACGGCGCGCACCCGCGTGCCCGCGGCGGCGTGGAAGTCGACGCCGGTGTGCGTGCCGGAGGACCACATGCCGCCACCGGCGCCGTAGGGAGTGGAGACGTACGAGCCCGCCACCGGTGCGACGTGGCGGCGCAGCGCCGCCCGGCGCTCGGCGGCCCGTGCGGCGCGCTCCCGGCGCTCGGCCCGGGCCGCGGCGGCCCTCCGGCGGGTCTCGGCCTCGGCTGCGGCGGTGCGCTGGGTCTCGGCTTGCGCGCCGAGCGCCTCGGCCAGCTCGGTGCGGACGGACAGCGCCGTGGCGAGGCCGGTCCGCTGCTCGGCGGCCGATTCGGCGGAAACGGCAGCCGGTTCGGCGGGGACGGCGGCCCGCGGGACGGCGACGGCGGGGGCGGCCAGCGTCCCGACGACGCCGGCCGTCGCGAGCCCGGCCGCGCCGGTGAGGTGCGTCCTCACCCGGCGGGTACGGGCCGGGCGGCGGTGCCTTCCGGTGGCACGGGTGAGGGCCATGCTGCGGCGTTGCTCCTTTCCCTCCCTCTCGCCGGGCGGGCCGGGCGCGGCGGGACGGGCCCGCGGGCCCACGCGTACGGCCCGGTGCGGCCGGCGGGCCGCTGCCGGGCCGCCGGCTCCCCCGGACGGCACGGTGCGGGGGCGCGGCGAGGGCTGCGCGTGGCCGCGGACGCGGCGCTTCCGCCGCGCAGCCGGAGAGACGCTAGAGGGGCCGCGGGGACGGGACCAAACGGAAGCGGCGGTTTGTCGCGCACGCCACAGGACGGGCCGGACATGCCGCCGGGAATCCGGCATGACGGAAGCCCCCGCCGGCCGCTCGGGCCGGCGGGGGCTTCGCTCGTCGGAGCGCCCGGGGCGTGCCCCGGGACGGCGGGAACGGGCATCGGAGGGTGCCCCACGACGCCAGGGCCGGCGCCACCGAGCGGGCGCCCGGAACGACAGGACCGGGCCGCCCGGGGCCCCGCCCGGACACCGGCCCGGGAGCCGGCCGGACCCCGGACACCTCCGCGGGGCAGGGCCGGCCGCAGGCACGGGGTGACCGGACACCCGGCACGGCCCGCAGGGCACGGCCCGTGACGCCGGCACGGAGTGACGGGACTCCCGGCAGGACCGCGGGGGACGGAGTCGGTCACGTACCGCCGGGGGCCGGACGGGCCCCGGGTCAGGTTCCCTGGACCACCGTGACCTCGCCGATGCCCAGCGCGCGGACCGGGTCGGCGATCTGGGCGGCGTCCCCGACCAGCACGCAGACCAACCGGTCCGCCGGGAAGGCGTTCACCACGGCGGCGGTCGCCTCGACGGTGCCGGTCTCCGCCAGCCGCGCGTAGAGCTGCGCCTGGAAGTCGTCCGGCAGGTGCTGCTCCACCTGGTCCGCCAGAGTGCTCGCCACGGCCGCCGCCGTCTCGTACTTGAGCGGGGCCACGCCCACGAGGTTCTGCACGGCGACGTCGCGCTCGTCGTCCGTCAGGCCCTCGTCCGCCAGCGTGCGGAGCACCTGCCAGAGGTCCGCGAGCGCGGGGCCGGTGACGTCCGTGGCCACCGAGCCGCTGATGGCGAGCATCGCCGCGCCCGTGCCGTCCGGCGCCGAACGCAACACCTGGGCGAAGGACCGCACACCGTAGGTGTAGCCCTTCTCCTCGCGCAGCACGCGGTCCAGCCGGGAGGTGAGGGTGCCGCCGAGGCAGTAGGTGCCGAGCACCTGTGCGGGCCACACCCGGTCGTGCCGGTCCGGGCCGATCCGCCCGATGAGAATCTGCGTCTGCACCGAACCCGGGCGGTCCACGACGATCACCCGCCCGGTGTCGTCCGCGCTGATGGCCGGCACCGGGCGCGGCTCGGCGGTGGAGCCCGTCCAGGCGCCCAGCGTGTCGGAGAGGGCGGTGTCGAGATCGACCCCCGCCAGATCGCCCACCACGACGGCGGTGGCGGTGGCCGGGCGCACATACGCCTCGTAGAAGCCGCGCACCGCCGCGGCGTCGATCCGCTCCACCGTCTCCTCGGTGCCCTGGCGGGGCCGGGACATCCGGGAGGAGGCCGGGAAGAGCTGCCGGGAGAGCTCCTTGGCGGCCCGCCGCGCGGGGTTGGCCAGCTCGTGCGGGATCTCGTCCAGCCGGTTCCGCACCAGCCGCGCCACCTCGTCGTCCGGGAAGGCGGGGGCGCGCAGCGCGTCGGCCAGCAGGCCCAGCGCCTTGGCCAGCCGGGAGGCGGGCACCTCCAGCGACACCCGCACCCCGGGGTGGTCGGCGTGCGTGTCCAGGGTCGCGCCGCAGCGCTCCAGCTCGGCGGCGAACTCCTCGGCGTCGTGCTTGTCCGTGCCCTCGGCGAAGGCCCGGGCCATGATCGTGGCGACGCCGTCCAGGCCCTCCGGTTCCGCGTCGAGCGGGGCCGGCAGGTTGACCTCGACAGCCACCACCTGCTGGCCCGGTCGGTGACTGCGCAGCACCGTCAGGCCGTTGGGCAGGGTGCTCCGCTCCGGCGCGGGGAAGGCCCACGGCTTGGGCTCCCCGCCCCGGGGCTGCGGGTGAAATTCCATCGTCGTCCCTGCGGGGTTGGCGGTGTCGCTCACTGACCGGTCTCCTCGGCTGCGATCTCGGCGTGCTCCGCGGGCCCGGCCTGCTCGCCGGACTCCTCGCGGTTGTCGGCGCTCTCGGCGCTCTCGGCGCCCTCGACGGGCTCGTAGACGAGCACCGCGCGGTTGTCCGGGCGCAGCCGGGCGGCGGCGACCTCCTGCACCTCCTGCGGGGTGATCTCCAGCACCCGCTGCACGGCCGTCAGCGCGAGCTGCGGGTCGCCGAAGAGCACGGCGTAGCGGCAGAGTTCGTCGGCACGGCCGCCGACGGTGGCCAGCCGGTCCAGCCACTCGCGCTCGAGCTGCGCCTGCGCCCGCTCCATCTCCTCCGCGGTGGGCCCCTCCGCCGCGAACCGGGCCAGCTCGTCGTCCACGGCCGCCTCGATGGCGGAGACCTCGGCGCCGGCCGAGGCCTTGACGTCCAGCCACCCCAGTGAGGGCGCCCCGGCCAGCCGCAGCAGCCCGAAGCCCGCCGCCACCGCGCTCTGGTCCCGCCGGACCAGGCGGTTGTGCAGCCGGGAGGACTCCCCGCCGCCGAGCACCGTCAGTGCCAGGTCGGCGGCGTCGCATGCCCGGCCGCCGTCCTCCGGGAGACGGTAGGCGGCCATCAGCGCACGGGCCGGCACCTCTTCCTCCAGCAGCTCGCGCCGCTCCGCGCCGAGGATCTCCGGCAGCGTGCCGTCCCGCGGCGGGCGCTTGCCCTCGTGGCCCGGGATCGAGCCGAAGTACTTCTCCGCCCAGGCGAGGGTCTGCTCCGGGTCGATGTCTCCGACGATCGCGAGCACCGCGTTGTTCGGCGCGTAGTAGGTGCGGAAGAACTCCCGGGCGTCCTCCAGCGAGGCGGCGTCCAGGTCGGCCATGGAGCCGATGGGCGTGTGGTGGTACGGGTGGCCCTCGGGGTAGACCATCGCGGTCAGCCGCTCGAAGGCGGTGCCGTAGGGCACGTTGTCGTAGCGCTGGCGGCGCTCGTTCTTCACCACGTCGCGCTGGTTCTCCATGGACTCCTCGTCCAGGGCGGTCAGCAGCGACCCCATGCGGTCGGCCTCCAGCCAGAGCGCGAGCTCGAGCTGGTGCGCGGGCATGGTCTCGAAGTAGTTGGTGCGCTCGAAGCTGGTGGTGCCGTTGAGCGAGCCTCCCGCGCCCTGCACCAGTTCGAAGTGCCCGTTCCCCGGCACCTGGGCGGAGCCCTGGAACATCAGGTGCTCGAAGAGATGGGCCAGGCCCGTCCGGCCCGGGACCTCGTGCCGCGAACCCACGTCGTACCAGAGGCAGACCGCCGCGACCGGAGTCAGACGGTCCTCGGAGAGCACCACGCGGAGGCCGTTGGCCAGCCGGTGCTCGGTCGCTGTCAGCCCGCCGCCGGCCGGCGGGGGCGTGGCCGTGTGACCCATGGGCGTGGAGTCCCTTCGTCGCGGGAGGTGATGTACCCCCGTCACTCTATGCAAGCGCGCCGACGGCGCGCGAAGTTCCCGTACGGTACGAGCCGGGGAGCCGGGCCGCGAGTCCGGTTGTCCGGGGCGCGCGCCACAATGGACCGCGTCAACACCCAGCCCGTGGATGCCCACCCGCACGAAGGAGCGCTGCCGCGATGGCCCGCCGCAGTACGAAGACCCCGCCTCCGGACGACTTCGAGGAGCGGATCCTCGACATCGACGTCGTCGACGAGATGCAGGGCTCCTTTCTGGAGTACGCCTACTCGGTCATCTACTCGCGCGCCCTGCCGGACGCCCGGGACGGCCTGAAGCCGGTGCACCGGCGCATCCTCTACCAGATGCACGCCATGGGCCTGCGCCCCGACCGGTCGTACGTGAAGTGCGCGCGCGTCGTCGGCGAGGTGATGGGCAAGCTCCACCCGCACGGCGACTCGGCGATCTACGACGCGCTGGTCCGGATGGCACAGTCCTTCTCCATGCGGGTGCCGCTGGTCGACGGCCACGGCAACTTCGGCTCCCTGGGGAACGACGACCCGCCCGCGGCGATGCGGTACACCGAGTGCCGGTCGGCGCCAGCCGCCGGGCTGATGGTGGAGTCGATCGACGAGGACACCGTCGACTTCACCCCGAACTACGACGGCAGCGAGCAGGAGCCCGGCGCGCTGCCCTCGGCCTACCCGAACCTCCTGGTCAACGGCGCCTCCGGGATCGCCGTCGGCATGGCCACCAACATGCCGCCGCACAACCTCTCCGAGGTGATCGCCGCCGCCCGGCACCTGATCAAGCACCCGGGCGCCGACCTCGAGACCCTGATGCGTCATGTGCCGGGCCCCGACCTCCCCACCGGCGGCCGCATCGTCGGTCTGGAAGGCGTCAAGGACGCCTACGCCACCGGGCGCGGCTCCTTCAAGATCCGCGCCACCGCCCGGGTCGAGCAGGTCACCGCCCGGCGGAAGGGCCTGGTGGTGACGGAACTGCCGTTCGCGGTGGGTCCGGAGAAGGTCATCTCCAAGATCAAGGACCTGGTCAACGCCAAGAAGCTGCAGGGCATCGCGGACGTCAAGGACCTCACCGACCGGGAACACGGACTGCGGCTGGTCATCGAGATCAAGAACGGCTTCCACCCGGAGGCCGTGTTGGAGCAGCTCTACAAGCTCACGCCGATGGAGGAGTCCTTCGGCATCAACAACGTCGCGCTGGTCGACGGACAGCCGCTCACCCTGGGCCTCAAGGAGCTGCTGGAGGTCTACGTCGACCACCGCTTCGAGGTGGTGCGGCGGCGCAGCGAGTTCCGGCGCGGCAAGCGGCGCGACCGGCTGCACCTGGTGGAGGGCCTGCTCGTCGCGCTGCTGGACATCGACGAGGTGATCCGGATCATCCGCGCCAGCGAGAACGCCGCGGCGGCGAAGGAGTCGCTGATGGCCCGCTTCGACCTCTCCGACGTGCAGACGCAGTACATCCTCGACACGCCCCTGCGCCGGCTCACCCGCTTCGACCGGCTGGAGCTGGAGAGCGAGCGGGACCGGCTGCGCGAGGAGATCGAGGAGCTGACCCGCATCCTGGAGTCGGACAGGGAGCTGCGGAAGCTGGTCTCCTCGGAACTGGCCGCGGTCGCCAAGAAGTACGGCACGCCGCGCCGCACCGAGCTGCTGGACTCGGCGGCGGTCCCGGTGGCCGCGGTGCCGCTGGAGGTCTCCGACGACCCGTGCCGGGTGCTGCTCTCCTCCACCGGGCTGCTGGCCCGTACGGCCGTCGGCGACGCGGCGTTCGACGCGAGTGCCAAGCGGGCCAAGCACGACGTGGTGGTCTCCGCCGTCCCCGCCACGACGCGTGGCGAGGTGGGTGCGGTGACCTCGGCGGGACGGCTGCTGCGCATCCCCGTGGTGGACCTGCCGCAGCTCCCGGAGACGGCCGCCGCCCCCAGTCTGGCGGGTGGCGCCGCGGTCTCGGAGTTCCTGACGCTGGAGCCGGACGAGTCGCTGGTCTGCCTCACCACGCTGGACGAGTCCTCGCCCGGCCTGGCCCTGGGCACCGAGCAGGGCGTGGTGAAGCGGGTGGTGCCCGACTACCCCGCGCACAAGGAGGAGCTGGAGGTCATCACCCTCAGGGAGGGCGACCGGATCGCCGGCGCGGTGGAGCTGCGGACCGGTGAGGAGGATCTGGTCTTCATCACCAGCGAGGCCCAGCTCCTGCGCTACCCGGCGAGCCAGGTGCGCGCGCAGGGCCGCGCGGCCGGCGGCATGGCCGGCGTCAAGCTGGGCCCGGAGGGGAAGGTGCTCACCTTCACCGCGGTGGACCCCGCGGCGGAGGCGGTGGTGTTCACCGTGGCCGGCTCGCAGGGCACGCTGGACGGCGCGGTGGGCACGGCCAAGCTGACCCCGTTCGACCAGTATCCGCGGAAGGGGCGGGCCACCGGCGGGGTGCGCTGCCAGCGCTTCCTGAAGGGCGAGGACTGCCTGACCCTCGCCTGGGCCGGGCCGGCGCCCGCCCGGGCGGCCACCGCGTCGGGCGCCCCGGCCGAGCTGCCGGAGCCGGACCCGCGCCGGGACGGCTCCGGGGTGCCGCTGAAGAAGGCGATCGCGGCGGTCGCCGGGCCGGTGTAGCGGGCCGCCGCGGGCCGGCCCGCACCGCCCGCACGTACTCCCTCCCGCCGGAGACGCCCGCGTCCGGCCCGAGGAGGCCCGGGCGGGCCGGCCGCGGGTGACCTGCCCCGTGTGTCCCTGCGCCCCGCGGCCGCCCGGCCACGGGGCGCACGGGCCGGTGGGGGGCCGGGCGGCCGGGTGGCCGCCCCACCCGGAGGGACGTAGGGGTGCCGGGGCGGACGACCGGTGCACGCCGCGAGCCCCCGCGGCGGGCGGTTCAGGCGGGGCCGGGCGTCTCCGCCTCCGCGGCGAGGTCCCAGGTGTCCGGCACCGCCTCCGCCGGGCGGTCCGCCTCGTCCACATGGCGCAGCACGCCCCACAGCGCCCGCGGGTCCGCCCCGGCCGCCGGGTCCCCGGCCACGCAGGCGGCCAGCCCGTCGCGGAGGGCCGCGGTGTCGAGGCCGGAGCCGATCAGCACCAGTCGGGTGCCGCCCGCCTCGTCTGGGCGGCGGCGGGCTGGGGTGAAGCGCAGGAAGCCGCCGACGGCGTGCACGGCGTAGCGGTGCGCGGGGTCGAGCGGGCCGAAGTCGACGAACCCCTTGAGGCGGTAGAGCCCCGGCGGCCGCCCGTCCAGGAAGTCCAGCAGCGGCCGCGGCGCGAGCGGGGCGTCCGTGGCGAAGTCCACGCTCTCGTACGCCGCGTGCAGGTGGCCGTCGTGCGCCCCCTCCGGGCACTCCTCCGCGCGGAGCAGCATGTCGAAGGAGAGCTGTTCCACCGCGGGCCGTTCCCGCGTGGCCCGGTCGAAGAGCAGCTCGGGCGGCACCCGCCCGTACGCGGCCCGGACCACCGGCGTGCCCGGAGTCAGCTCCCGCAGCGTGCCGTCCAGCGCCGCCAGTGCGCGCTCCCCGGCCCGGTCGGTCTTGTTGAGCACCACGAGATCCGCGGCGCGCAGATGCCGGTCGAGCTCGGGATGGCGACGGCGGGTCTCCGGGTACTCGGCGGCGTCGACGACCTCGACCAGTCCCCCGTAGCGGATGTGCGGGTTCTCGCTGGCGAGGATCATCCGGATCACCGTCTCCGGCTCGGCCAGCCCGCTGGCCTCCACCACGATGACGTCCATCCCCGCCGCCGGGCGGGCCAGCACGTCCAGCACCTCGTCCAGGTCGCTGGTGTCCACCGCGCAGCAGAGGCAGCCGTCGCCCAGCGAGACCATGGCGTCCACCTGCCCCGCCACGGTCATGGCGTCGATCTCGATGCTGCCGAAGTCGTTGACCACGGCGCCGATGCGGGTGCCGTCGCTGCGTCGCAGCAGGTGGTTGAGGAGCGTGGTCTTGCCGGAGCCGAGGAAGCCGGCGAGGACGACCACGGGGATCCTGCGGGTCACTCCGGGGTACCTCCAGCGGTGCGGGCGGCCCACGATCCTAGCCGGGGGCCGCGCCGCGTGCATGTGGCCTCCTGGACCAGGTTGTCCCGTACGGTGAGGGGTGGAATCAGGACAGCCGTTAGGCTCGCCTTCGTGAAGAGCTGTGCCACCGCCTCCCAGGTGCTCGGCGAGCCCCTCGCGGCCACCGCCGCCACCGCGCCCACCTGGCTGCTCGTCGAGCAGCCCGGCCCCTGGGGCGCCAAGGCCCTGACCGCCAGCCACCTCGACCCGGAGCTGGGCGCGGCCCTCGACCGCGCCGCCGCGCCGCACGGCGTCCGTGTGGCGCTCATCCGGCGCCCCGGGCGGCACGCTGACCCGGGCGGACGGGCACCCCGCCGCCTCTACCTCGCCCACACCCTCCCGGGCGACTCCTGGATCCGCACCACCGAGGTGCCGGGGCAGCCGCAGGACCTCCTCGACCTCGACTTCGCCGCGCTCGGGCGCGGGGACGCCACCGCCGCCGGCCCCGGCTGGGAGCCGCACCACGGCGAACCCCTCGCCCTGGTGTGCACCAACGGCAAGCGCGACCGCTGCTGCGCGCTGCTCGGCCGGCCGCTCGCCGCCGAACTGGCCGCCTCCGCCGCCGCGGACGTCTGGGAGGTCACCCACCTCGGCGGTCACCGTTTCGCGCCGACCCTGCTCGTCCTGCCGTACGGCTACGCGTACGGGCGGATCGGCGCCCACACCGTCAAGGACGTCCTGGACGCCGTACGCCGCGGGCAGGTGCTGACCGGGAGCTGCCGCGGCCGCTCGGCCTGGGACCGGCCCGGCCAGGCCGCCGATCTGGCAGTCCGGGCGCGCGTACGGGAGCCGCGCGCCGGCGCCCTCACCGTCACCGGGACCGAGCCGGACGGCGAGGGACGCTGGAGCGTCGGCGTCGCCCACACCGACGGACGCCGCTGGCGGGTGCGGGTCGCCGCCGTCCCCGGCGTGGAGGCCCCGGCGAGCTGCGGCGCCGCTCCGGGCACGGCGGACCGGATGCACGTCGAGGCGGTCGAGGAGTGCGCCCGCGGCACAGCGGACGGGCGCGCCTGAGAGTACCGTCCGCCGGATGAACGGAACGGACGCACGGCACCGTCCGCGCTGGCTGCGCCCCGGCAGGCCCCGGCGGGTGTTCTCCCAGGTGCTGCTGATGCAACTGGCGATCACCACGGGCGTGACGGCGCTGGCCACCGGCCTCTTCCTGGCACCGCTCGGCTCCGAGCTGGACGACCTGGCCACCCGGCGGGCGCTGGCCATCGCGCAGTCCACCGCGGTCCAGCCCGGCCTGGCCGAGCAGCTCCGCTCGGGGCCCGGGCCCTCCCCGACCGGGCCGGTGCAGCGCCGGGCCGAACAGGTGCGCCGGGCGACCGGGGCCAGCTATGTGGTGGTCCTGGACACCCGGGGCATCCGCTGGTCGCACCCGGAGCCGGCCCGGATCGGCCGCCATGTCTCCACCGACCCGCGGGCGGCGCTCGCCGGGCACGAGGTGCGGAACATCGACGTCGGCACGCTGGGCCGCTCCGCACGGGGCAAGGTCCCGCTGCGCGACGACCGCGGCGAGATCGTCGGCGCGGTCTCCGTCGGGATCGCCTACGACAGCGTGCGCGACCGGCTGCTCGGCGCGGTCCCGGAGCTGCTGGCGTACGCCGGTGCGGCCCTGGGCGCGGGCGTGCTGGCCGCGCTCCTGGTGTCCCGGCGGCTCCAGCGACGCACCCACGACCTGGCCTTCTCCGACATCTCGGCGCTGCTCGCGGAGCGGGAGGCGATGCTGCACGGCATCCGGGAGGGCGT
This sequence comes from Streptomyces sp. JJ36, assembly GCF_021696945.1. Lineage (GTDB taxonomy): Bacteria > Actinomycetota > Actinomycetes > Streptomycetales > Streptomycetaceae > Streptomyces. Next base: position 19,333 of record NZ_JACYHE010000011.1, on the reverse strand, counting down.
CGTGGCCCTGGACGCGGAGAACCGCATCCGGCTGATCAACGACGAGGCCCAGCGACTGCTGGAGCTGCGGCCCGAGGCCACCGGGCGACCGCTGGAGGACGCGCTGGGCCCCGGCCGTACCACCGAGGTACTGGCGGGACGGGCCACCGGAGCCGATCTGCTGACCGTACGGGCGGGGCGGGTGCTGGTGGCCAACCGCATGCCCACGGACGACGGGGGCGCCGTGGCGACGCTGCGCGACCGCACCGAGCTGGAGCTGCTGGGCCGGGAGCTGGACGGCTCCCGCGGCCTCGTCGACGCACTGCGCGCCCAGGACCACGAGCACGCCAACCGGCTGCACATCCTGCTCGGGTTGCTGGAGCTGGGGCTCCACGACGAGGCTCTGGAGTACGTCTCGGAGGTGGTGGGCGTGCACCGGGCGACCGCCGAGCAGATCACCGGGCGCATCCACGATCCGCTGCTGGCGGCGCTGCTGGTGGGCAAGGCCACGGTGGCCGCGGAGCGCGGGGTGGCGCTGCGGGTGGCCCCCGGCACGCTGCTGCCGGACCGGGTGGTGGACGCCCGGGAGCTGGTCACGGTCGTGGGCAATCTCGTCGACAACGCACTGGACGCCGCGGCCGGCCCGTCCGGGGCACGGGTGGAGGTGGAGCTGACCACCGTCGACGCCACCGGCGTACGGCTCCGGGTCGCCGACAGCGGGCCGGGCATCCCGGCCGACCGGCGCGCGCTCGTCTTCACCGACGGCTGGACGACCAAGCCCCCGCCCGCCCACGGCAAGCGCGGCCTCGGTCTGGCCCTGGTGCGGCGGCTGGCGGAACGGCACGGCGGCCGGGTGCAGGTCGGGGAGGCCGCGGACGGCGGCGCGGAGTTCACCGTGCTGCTCCCCGACGCCCTCGCCCCGGCGGACGGCCCGCGAGTCGGCCCGCCGGGCGGCCGGGACGGGTGGCCCGGGCCGGACGCAGGACCGGGCGCTCCCCCTGCGGCCGACGACACCTCCGGCACCGGGTGCGCGGGCGACGGAGGCCGGGCGGACGGCGCGGGCGGCCACGCCGGGCCACCGCCTCCGCCCGGGCTGTGACCCGGCCACGCGTCACAGCGGCCACGCCTGGCCATCCGGAGAGCGCGCCGTCCGTCCCGGCGCTGTCATGGTCAGGCGCCCAAGGAGGTGAAGCCTCCGACGACGGCTCCGTAGCCGATGTGGGCGCCTACGGTGACCACGGGCGTGCCGGGACCGTAGTTGCGCATGAGGAAGCCGGGCGGTTCGAGGAGTGCCACCTCCGGGGCGCTGGTCAGCGGGCTGCCCATGCGGGGGTGGACGAGCGGCAGCAGGATGTTGACGAGTGCGGTGCCGGCGAAGAGACCGTGTGCGAGCCCGAACAGGGCGCCAAGCAGCCAGCCCGCTCGGTCGATGGCGAGGAAGACGGCGAAGTAGAGGAACCCGAAGACCTGCCCGTTGAGGAAGTGCATCAGGTAGCCGAGGGCCTTGGCGCGGGTGCGGTTGACGGTCACCGCCGTACCGAGCAGAAACGGCAGGTCCATACGGGTCAGCCCCAGTTCGCCGCCCGCGCGCAGGGCGGTCGTCAGCGCCAGAGTGCCGACGAAGGCGCCCGCGGCCGCTGCCCACACGCTCACCGTGCCGTGCCCTCGTCGTCGGCGGCACCGATGGCGCAGGCGGCGCTGATCAGCGCCAGGTGGCTCAGGCCCTGGGGAAGGTTTCCGAGGAAAGCACCCGTGGCGGGGTCGAGCTCCTCGCTGTAGAGGCCGACGTCGTTGGCGAGGCCGACCAGTTCCTCCATCAGGTCGCTCGCCTGACGGAGGCGGCCGGTGCGGGCGAGGGACTCGGCGAGCCAGAAGGAACAGGCCAGGAAGGCGCCTTCGCTGCCCGTGAGGCCGTCCTCCCCGGTGTACCGCTCCACGTACGGACCGCGCCGCAGCTCCCGGGTGAGCGTGCTGATCGTGGCCCGCATCCGCTGCTCCTCGCCGCCATATCCGTACAGGTGCCCCAGGAGGACGGCGGCGTCCAGGTCCTCACCACCGGCGGCGCGGACATAGCTGCCGAGACGGGAGGAGAAGCACCGGGACTCGACGAAGGCGCGGATCTCGTCGCGTGCCCGGCACCAGCGGGCCAGGTGCCGGGAGGGGACGATTCCGCGTGCGGCGAGGTCGGCGGCCCGGTCGAGGGCCACCCAGCACATCATCTTGGACTGGGTGAAGTGGCGGTGCCGGCTGCGGACCTCCCAGATGCCCGCGTCGGGTTGCTGCCAGGTCGCGCACACGAGGTCGGCCAGTTCCGCCAGGCGGCGTGCGACTTCGGCGTCGAGGCCTCCGGCGGCCTGCGCGTACTGCCAGGCCGTCTGCAGCAGCTCGCCGTACGTGTCGAGCTGGAGCTGCCCGACCGCGGCGTTTCCGATGCGGACCGGCCGTGAGCCGCGGTAGCCCTCCCAGGAGAGGACGCGCTCCGGGGTGCGGTGGCCGCCGTCCAGGCGGTACAGCACGTTCAGGCGGGGATGGGTGAGCTGGGAGGCGTGCATCAGCCACCAGAAGTAGGCCTGTGCTTCCGCGGGACAGCCGAGCCGCAGGAACGCGGCCAGCGTGAAGGCGGAGTCGCGCACCCAGGAGAAGCGGTAGTCCCAGTTGCGCTCCCCGCCGATCCTTTCCGGCAACGCGGCCGTCACCGCGGCGGCCACCGCTCCGGAGGGGGCGTGGACGAGCAGCTTGAGTGTCAGCAGGCTGCGCATCACCGCCTGATGCCACCGCCCTGTGTACAGGCGGTCGTGCGCCCAGTTCCGCCAGGCCGCGCAGGTGCTGTCCAGGCGTGCCTCGCACTCGGAGCGTGCGGGGAGGACGAGCGGTTCCTGATGCGCGAACGGCATCGCGATCATGGCACGCCGGCCGTGGGCGAGCTCGAAGCGGCCGGTGAACGCGTCCCCGTCGCATCGGGCATCGCCGGCGTCCCAGGCGCAGACGGCGAGCGCATCCCTGCCGGCTGCCGCCACCGGGACACCGGCACGCAGGGAGAGCCGCGTGCGGCGCGTGCCGTACCCGAAGCGTGGCTGCACGCCCCACCGCATGGGCACGGCTCCGGACAGCCCCTCCACACGCCGCAGCAGTTCCCGCATCGGTGCGAGGCCCGCGTCGTCGTGGAGGCTGAGCGCGTCCGTGACCCGAACGGCCCCGGTGCCGGTCAGGAAGGTCGTCTCCAGCACGTTGGTGCCGGGCAGGTAGCGGCGCTCCGCCCGGTACGGCACGGAGGGCTCGAGCGTGCAGCGTCCGCCCCGTGCGGAGTCCAGCACAACGCCGAACACCGAGGGTGAGTCGAGATCGGGCAGGCCCAGCCAGTCCACCGACCCGTCCCGGGCGACCAGGGCGGCCGTGCGGCCGTCGCCGATCACCGCGTAGTCGCGCAGCGGCGCGTAGCCGCCGATCCGCGAAACCGCGGCCGGCGAGCGAGGTCCGCTGTCCCCGGACGGACCCTGGACGGCTCCCATGGCACCACCCTCCCATCAGGCCGGGCGCCCTGCTCGCCTGCCCGGTCCGGCGACCGCTCGCCGCACTCGACGAGCCGACCCGCCCGGCCCCGGCCACTGCTGTGTCCGCCTGGAGCCGGATTCCTCCCCGCCCGCCCCGTGACCGCCGTGCACCGCCCGTAGGCCCGCCTCACACGGGGAGTCCAGGGCGGGTTCGGTCCGCGCCGGGCACGTCGGGCGGCGCTGCTTCCGGGAGCGAGGGCGGTCCCGGGCTGCGGCCGGGGCCGCGTCGCCCGGCGGCTGACCACGGCTACACCGCTCCGGCGCCGGTCAGAGCCCGCACCTCCGTCTCGGCGTACCGCACGGGGTCGGCCGGTGCCCGGGAGGTGACCGTGCCGAGCCAGCCCGCCAGGAACCCGAGCGGGATGGAGACCAGCCCCGGGTTCCCCAGCGGGAAGACCGCGACATCGGCTCCGGGGAGGAGCGCGTGCTCCCCGCCCGACACCACCGGGGAGACCGCGATCAGCAGCACCGCGGGCACCAGGCCGCCCCAGAGCGCCCAGAGTGCGCCCCGTGCGGTGAAGCGGTGCCAGAAGAGCGCGTACGACAGCGCCGGGAGGAGCGCCGAGGCGGCGACCGCGAGGGCGAGCCCGAGCAGCAGGGCGGCGTTCAGCCGCTGTGCCGGGAGCGCGAGTGCGAGGGCCGGCACCGCCACGGCGAGCGTCATCGTCCGGGCCACGCGGACCTCGCCGCGGCCCGGGCGGCCGCCCCGCGGGGTGTGCAGGTCCCGTGCGACGGCCGCGGCGCCGGCCAGGGTCATGCCGGCCCCCACCGCCAGGATCGCGGCCAGGGCCACCGCGGAGACGACCACAGCGAGCACCGCGCCCCCGGTGCCGGCCTCCCCGCCCAGCTCGGCGGCGAGCAGCGGCACCGCGGCGTGTCCGGCCGGGCCCGCCTCCCGCACGGTCTCCGGGCCGAGCAGGGCCGCGGCGCCCAGGCCGAGCCCCAGGGTGAGCAGGCAGACGCAGCCGAGGAGGCCGATCGCCCAGCCGACGGAGCGCCGGGCGGCAGGGGCGGTGGGCACCGTGCCGCAGCGGGCGAGGACGTGCGGCAGCCCCGCGGTGCCCAGCACGAGCGCGAGCCCCAGGCTGACGGCGTCGAGACGCTCCGCCGTGCCCTCCCCGTACGCCGGCCCCGGGACGGCCCAGCCGCCCTGCTCGGTGGCCTCCGGCACTGCTGTTGCCGCTCCGGCGGTGGCCCGCCCGGCTGCGGCGCGGAGCAGGGCGGCCGGGTCGCCGCCGTACCGCAGCAGCACCAGGCCGCAGAGGACTCCGGCACAGCCGAGGAGGAGCACGACGTGCACGAGCTGGATGCGGGTGACGGCCTGCATGCCGCCGCGGCAGGCGCAGGCGACCATGAGCGCGCCCCCCGCGAGCACCGTCCCGGTCCGGGCTACGGCACCGCCGCCGAAAAGCGGCGCCGCCAGGCTGCCCGCGGCGGCGAGCTGGGCGACCAGGCAGAGCACCGAGACCGTCACGGCCGCGACACCGGCGGCGGCCCGCACCCGGCGGTCGCGGAGTCGCGAGACCACGACGTCGGCCGGGGTGTGGCGGCCGCAGTTCCGTACGCCCTCGGCCACCAGCAGCAACGCCACCACCCAGCCCAGGAGCAGTCCGGCGGCGTAGAAGACGCCGTCGTGACCGCCCAGGGCGGTCAGCCCGGTGACCCCCACGAAGCAGACGGCGGAGAGCGGGCCGCCCGCAAGAGCGAGGCCGTTCGCCGGCGGGGAGAGCAGCCGCCCGCCGGCGTAAAAGTCCGCGGCGGTGGCCCGCCGCCGCGCGGCCCGGTGGGCGAGCAGCAGGGCCGTCAAGGCCAGGACCCCGCAGAGCAGCAGCGCCGGCGCACGGAGACTGCCGGTCACCGGCCGCACTCCCCGGCGCCGCGGACCAGCTCCTGGGTGTCCCAGCGCAGCTCCAGGGCCGTCCGGTCGCGGCGGAGCCGCGCATGCCGGGCGTAGGCCCCGGCGACCAGCAGGGCCACGACCAGTTGGGCGAGCCCGGCGGCCGTCCCGGCGTCGAGCGGCCCGGCGACGCGGTGGGCCGCCAGCTCCGGCGCCACGGCGGCCGGCACCACCGTGGCGAGATGGACGAGCAGCAGCGCGGCACCGGCCGGCAGCACGAATCCGCGGTGCCGGGCGCGCACCCGCCGGAAGGCGGGGCTGTGCTGCACGGCCACGTGGACGGCGTCCGCCGCGGCCGGGCCGGCGGGCGGCACGTGCGGCGGATCGTTCCTGCCGGGTGGCGGATCGTTCCTGCCGGGTGGCGGATCGTTCCTGCCGAGCGGAGTGGGGTTCCCGGCAGGCGTGCGGGGGCCGGCCGGCGGCGCCCCTCCGGCCGCGGTCGCCTCCGCCGCCTCGGTCGCCTCGCGCTCCTCCAGCCAGCCGTCGGCCGGGGTGCGGTGCCAGGGGTCGTCGATGCGCATGCCCCAGGATGGGCAGAGGGCCGCACGCCCCACCGGGGCATGCGGCCTCGTTCACTCCTTCAGGTGAAGCGGGCAGACACCGGGCCGGCCCGGTGCCGCACCGGCCGGTGACTCAGACGTCGATACGGGAACGGTCCAGGGTCGCCGCCGAGGTGGTGATGAACTCCCGGCGCGGCGCCACCTCGTTCCCCATCAGCAGGCTGAACGCCTCCTCCGCGGCCTCCAGGTCGCTGATGTTGATACGGCGCAGGGTGCGGTGCCGCGGGTCCATGGTGGTCTCCGCGAGCTGGTCGGCGTCCATCTCGCCGAGGCCCTTGTACCGCTGGATGGAGTCCTTGTAGCGGATCTTCTGCCGCTCCAGGTCGAGCAGCGTCTGGCGCAGTTCGTTGTCGGAGTAGGTGTAGATGTACTTCTCCCGGCCCTTGCCCGGGTTGACGAGCTCGATCCGGTGCAGCGGCGGCACCGCCGAGAAGACCCGGCCCTGCTCCACCATGGGGCGCATGTAGCGCTGGAAGAGGGTCAGGAGCAGACAGCGGATGTGCGCGCCGTCCACGTCCGCGTCGGCCAGGAAGATCACCTTGCCGTAACGGGCCGCGTCGATGTCGAAGGTCCGCCCGGACCCGGCTCCTATCACCTGGATGATCGCGCCGCACTCGGCGTTCTTGAGCATGTCCGCGACGGACGACTTCTGGACGTTGAGGATCTTGCCGCGGATCGGCAGCAGGGCCTGGAACTCGGAGTTGCGGGCCAGCTTGGCGGTGCCCAGCGCGGAGTCGCCCTCGACGATGAACAGCTCCGCCCGCTCCACGTCGTCGTTCCGGCAGTCGGCGAGCTTCGCCGGCAGCGCGGAGGACTCCAGCGCGGTCTTGCGGCGCTGCGCCTCCTTGTGCTGGCGCGCTGCGATGCGCGTCCGGGCGGCCGCGACCACCTTCTCCAGCACGGCACGGGCCTGCTGCTTGGCGTCCCGCTTGCCGGAGGTGAGGAAGGCCTTGAGCTCCTTGGCCACCACCTGGGCCACGATCCGGGAGGCCGCCGAGGTGCCGAGCACCTCCTTGGTCTGCCCCTCGAACTGCGGCTCGGCCAGCCGGACGGTGACCACGGCTGTCAGGCCCTCCACCGCGTCGTCCTTGACGACGTCGTCCTCGGCGACCCGGAGCAGCTTGGCGGACCGCAGCACCTCGTTCACCGTGCGGGTCAGGGAGCGCTCGAAGCCGGAGACGTGGGTGCCGCCCTTGGGGGTGGCGATGATGTTGACGAAGGACCTGACGGTGGTGTCGTAGCCGGTGCCCCAGCGCAGCGCGATGTCCACGCTGAGTTCCCGCTGCACCTCGGTGGGGATCATGTGGCCGCGGTCGTCCAGGACCGGGACCGTCTCCTTGAAGGTCCCCCGGCCGCCCAGCCGCAGGACGTCGCAGACCGGCTTGTCCGGCGCCAGGTACTCGCAGAACTCGCTGATGCCGCCGTCGTAGTGGAAGACCTCCTCGGTGGCCTCCTGGCCGTCCAGCCCGCGCTCGTCCCGCACCAGCAGGGTGAGACCGGGCACCAGGAAGGCGGTCTGGCGGGCCCGCGCGTGCAGGGTCTCCAGGGAGAGCCGGGCGTCCTTGAGGAAGATCTGCCGGTCGGCCCAGTAGCGCACCCGGGTGCCGGTGGTCGTCTTCGGGATCTTTCTGCCCTTGTGCAGCCCGCCCGACGGGTCGAACGGGGCGTCCGGGCCCTGCTCGGTGAAGATCCCCGGGACGCCGCGGCGGAAGCTGATCGCGTGGGTGCGGCCGTTCCGGTCGACCTCGACGTCGAGCCGGGAGGAGAGGGCGTTGACCACCGAGGCGCCGACGCCGTGCAGGCCGCCGGAGGCCGCGTACGAGCCGCCGCCGAACTTGCCGCCCGCGTGCAGCTTGGTCATCACCACCTCGACGCCGGACAGCTTCGTCTTGGGCTCGACGTCGACCGGGATGCCCCGGCCGTTGTCCCGCACCTCCACCGAGCCGTCCGCGTGGAGCAGCACCTCGATGCGGTCGCAGTGGCCGCCCAGGGCCTCGTCCACGGAATTGTCGATGATCTCCCAGAGGCAGTGCATCAGCCCCCGGCTGTCCGTCGACCCGATGTACATGCCAGGGCGCTTGCGCACCGCCTCGAGCCCCTCGAGAACGAGCAGATGCCGTGCGGTGTAGTTGGAGCCGCCGTCACGGTCTGCTCCGGACAGCAGGGCGGTGGAAGACGGCACGGACATCTCGGCGGTCACGCGGTTCGCTCCTCGCTGAATTCTGCTAGTCGTGGCTGTGTTGCCGGGTGAGAGGGTACCGAGCCCCCGTGGAGCCTGGCGTGCAGGGCGCCATGCTAGCGCAGCTCCGGACATGTGTTCGATAACACGGAGGGGTGACACGAACATCACGTTCCCTTGGAGGCATGAACCGTTTAGGCTCCGGGCACGTCCTCATGAACGAACCACTCCAGAGGTTCGGGAGGCCGGAAGATGAACAAGGACGACCCCGACGACCGCATGAACTTCCAGTAACCGACGTATTACGGCTCATTCGCCGCCACCGGCAGCATCCGGCCGCTTCGCGGAGAGTGAAATCCCCGCGGAGGGACCCAGCCCGGGAACGTTTCGGACTGGTTGGATGTTGAACCCTGGTACGACAGCTCGTCGAGCTAGAGAAGAGGCGACGTGACTACTGTTCTGACCCCCGCGACCCCGCTGACGGCCGCCGACCGCTGCGACCGCTGCAACGCCCAGGCGTACCTGCGCGTGGTGCTGCTCAGCGGCGGAGAGCTGCTGTTCTGCGCACACCACGGTCGTAAGTTCGAGCCGGAACTGAAGAAGATCGCCGCGGAGATACAGGACGAGACGGAGAAGCTGACGGCCACTCCGGCTACCGCAGGCGACGAGGAACGCTGACGCCGTCCGACCTGACCACGACGTCCCCGTCCGACGAGCTCGGACCGGCCCAGGGCCGGATGCGGCGGGCGGTCTCCCCCGGTGACACACCCCGGGAGGCCGCCCGTCGCGCTGTTCCGGGACGGACACGCGGCGTGGCGGGGCGGTGGCCTCCCTCCGTCCCGCCAGGCCGCCACCGTCGGCCTGCCGCCCCCGGGCCCGCCGGGCTCCATGACGGCTCTCCCGTCCCGTCGGCACGGCACGCACGAGGGCCGGCGCCCCCTGGGGGTGCCGGCCCTCGTGCGTGCGGAACGCCGGGTCCTCGCGGACCTGCGGGCTCCCTCAGTCGAGGTAGTCCCGGAGGACCTGCGAGCGGGACGGGTGCCGCAGCTTCGACATCGTCTTGGACTCGATCTGGCGGATGCGCTCCCGGGTCACCCCGTAGACCTTGCCGATCTCGTCCAGCGTCTTGGGCTGGCCGTCGGTGAGCCCGAAGCGCATGGAGACCACCCCGGCCTCCCGCTCGCTCAGCGTGTCCAGGACGGAGTGGAGCTGCTCCTGGAGCAGGGTGAAGCTCACCGCGTCCGCCGGCACCACGGCCTCGGAGTCCTCGATGAGATCACCGAACTCGCTGTCGCCGTCCTCGCCGAGCGGGGTGTGCAGCGAGATGGGCTCACGACCGTACTTCTGGACCTCGACGACCTTCTCCGGGGTCATGTCGAGCTCCTTGGCCAGCTCCTCCGGGGTGGGCTCGCGGCCCAGGTCCTGGAGCATCTGGCGCTGCACCCGGGCCAGCTTGTTGATCACCTCGACCATGTGCACCGGGATGCGGATGGTGCGGGCCTGGTCGGCCATGGCCCGGGTGATCGCCTGCCGGATCCACCAGGTCGCGTAGGTCGAGAACTTGTAGCCCTTGGTGTAGTCGAACTTCTCGACGGCGCGGATCAGGCCGAGATTGCCCTCCTGGATCAGGTCCAGAAAGAGCATGCCGCGACCGGTGTACCGCTTGGCGAGCGAGACCACGAGCCGGAGGTTGGCCTCCAGCAGGTGGTTCTTCGCACGGCGGCCGTCCTCGGCGATGATCTCCAGCTCGCGCTTGAGCTTCGGTGCGAGTTTGTCCGCGGCCGCCAGCTTGTCCTCGGCGAAGAGCCCGGCCTCGATCCGCTTGGCGAGCTCCACCTCCTGCTCGGCGTTGAGCAGCGGGACCTTGCCGATCTGCTTGAGGTAGTCCTTGACCGGGTCGGCGGTGGCGCCGGCGGCGGCGACCTGCTGGGCCGGGGCGTCGTCCTCGTCCTCGTCGGAGAGGACAAAGCCCTCGTTCTCGTTCTTGACCTCGGCCGTGGGACCGTCCTCCGGACCCTTCGGGGCCTCCTTGACCACCGGCTCGTCGACGATCAGCTCGTCCTCGCCCTCGAGGATCTCGTCCACGACGGACTTCTTGGCCGCGGTCTTCTTCGCGGGAGCGGCCTTCTTCGCAGCCGTCTTCTTGGCCGCGGCCTTCTTCCCGGGAGCGGTCTTCTTCGCCGCGGCCTTCTTCGCGGGGGCCGGAGCCGCCTCGCTCTCCGCGACGGCCTCGGGCGCCTCGTCGGCGGGTGCGACGGCGGGTGGCGGGGTCGCCTTGGCGGCGGTCTTGGCCGCCTTCTTCGCCGGGGCGGCCTTGGCGGGCACGGCCTTGGTGGCGGTCTTCTTGGCGGGCGCCTTCGCAGCAACGCTCTTTCGGGTGCGCTTGGGCGCCTCTGCGGCACTCACCATCAGCGTCACACCCTCCTCATCGAGGATCTGGTTGAGGCTGCGCAGAACATTCTTCCACTGGGTTGGCGGAATCTGGTCAGCCTCGAAGGCCCGACGCACGTCATCGCCGGCGATCTGCCCCTCAGCCTTTCCCCGCTCGATGAGTGCCAACACGGACTCGGACTCGGCGATCTCCGCGGGGAGCGTACGGGATGTGCTGGCCGACACGAACAACCTCTCGGAACGATGGAAATGGCGGACCGTCGGCGGTGCTGAACCGACGGCGCGGGCTGAGCCGGGAGGGAATACAGCGTCCACGACCGGCTGCGTATTCCCACCTCTGCTGCCACCTCTTGAGTCATCGCACTGCAACGCGAAGCGTTACGCACCCTTCGCGTGGTCCGAGTCACACCGCGTATCCACCCGTACGCGAGGAGAAGCGGACAAATCGCCACGGCAGGCCCCGGCGGGACCGGCGCACCGCGTACCGCCGGGGCAGGAGGGCGGGCGGCACGCCGGGGCCGGCGGCTGCGTGTGCGGCGGCGCCGGAGCCCGGCGCCGCCGCCGTACCTGCCGCGGGCGCCGGGTCAGTGCTCCCGGGGGGCGGGCACCACATGGCCGTCACCACCGGCCTGCCCGCCCGGCACAGGGTCGGTGCCGCCGGAGAGAAGCTGGCGCATCACGGTCTCCGCTGCCGCACTCTCGCCGGCGCCGAGCGCGTCGACCACCTGCCGGTGCTGGGCGACGGCCGCCTCGCTGGGCCGCACGCAACCGCCCGCGGCCGCCCCGGAGACCTGGAGTGCCGAGCCGACGATGCCGGAGAGATGCTCCAGCATGCGGTTGCCCGCGGACTGCAGCAGGACGCCGTGGAACTCGGTGTCGGCGCGGGAGAAGGTGAGCGTGTCCCCCTGGGAGAGGGCCTGGTTCATGATCTCGACCATGTCCGCGAGCCGCTGCTGCACCTCGTCCCGGCCGCGGCCGGCGGCCAGCCGGGCGGCCAGTGGTTCGATGGCCCAGCGGAGTTCGCACAGCTCCCGGCGCTGGTCGTCGCGCTGCGGCCCGAAGGCGCGCCACTCGATGATGTCCGGGTCGAGGAGGTTCCAGTCCGTCACCGGGCGGACCCGGGTGCCGACGTTCGGCCGGGCACTCACCAGGCCCTTGGCCTCGAGGACCCGGAGGGACTCCCGGACGACGGTGCGGGACACCTCGAAGCGCTGACCGATCTCCTCGGGAACGAGGGGACGGTCGGCGCCCAGGTCGCCCGAGACGATCATCTGGCCGAGTTGCTGGACGAGTTGGCCGTGCAGGCCGCGGCCGCGATTGCCGGCGACCCGGCGGCCCACACGGCCGATATCACTCTCCGGGCCCTCCCAGGCGGGGGCCTTGGTCGTGGCGCGCGGTGCCCCGGAGGACTCCGCGTACGCGTAGCGGTCCAGCTCGCCCGGGCCGACGAGGCCGGTGTCGGTGGGGCGAGCCGCGGTCGTCGTGGTGTGCGCAAGGGTAGTCACGGAACCTTTGTCGGCGGCCCTCAGGACGGCCTTGAGGGCTTTGGTGAAAAGCACACGAAAGGGTGATCGCTGACTTCCGCACAATTGACGCCTTATCGGAAAGAAACAGGCTTCCGGTGCGCAGGTCGGTGCCCACGGGCGCAAGCGGGGGGCGCGAACGCGTGCGCTGCACGCTCTGGGGTGCGGCGACCGCCGAGGTCAGCGGGTCCGGCTACGCAGGCTCAGCAGCACATAGGCGCAGACCAGGACGAGCAGGGAGAGCCCGAGCGCCTGGCCCACGGGCTCCGCCAGCAACCGCAGCGCGACCGCCGGCCAGCGCTCGGTGCCGGAGGGCCACGGGGCCAGGAGGGCGTCCCGGGCCCGCGCGGCGAAACCCTCCCGCGCGCCGGCACCCGCGGGGTCGGTGAACAGGTCCCGCAGCACGGGTACGGCCACCAGCGGAACGGCGAGTGCGGCGGCCAGGCCCACCGCGGTGGAGCGGGCGGCCCCGGCACCGAGCACCGCCGCCCAGGCGCAGCCGAGAGTGAGCAGGAGCAGCCAGAGCGCCTGCAGGGCGAGGCCTTCCGGGGCCGCCGCACCGGCGAGCGGGCCCGGCCCGAAGAGCACGGCGAGCAGCGCCGCGTCGAGCAGGAGCGTGACCGTGCAGAGCAGCAGCGCGAGGCATCCGGTCAGCGCCAGCTTGGCGGCCAGCAGGCCGAGTCTGCGCGGCACCGCGGTGTGCGCGGGGGCGAGCGCCGGATAGCGGAACTCCTGGCCGAAGGAGAGGGCGCCGAGCAGCCCGGCGGCGGCCGCGACGGGCGGTACGAGGAGGAACGGAAGGTCCGGCCAGCCGGCGAGCAGCCGCAGGGCGGAGTCGGCGTCTCGGCCGGGACCGCCGAGCGCCGCCATGGTGAGCGAGGTCAGCAGCGTCGCGAGCACGGCGCCGGCGAGCACATAGCCATGGCTGCGCAGCCCCAGGAAGCGGCGCAGCTCGTAGCGGAACGGGGCGGCCGGGCCCGGCCGGGGGGCGACGGGCAGGCGGGGCGGCGGGTCCGCCGGCGGGCGGCCCGCACGGTCGCCGGGGGCGGAGACACCGTCAGCCGGCGCGGAGACGCCCGCGCCCGGGGCCGGCGCCGCGGACGAACCCGGCCCGGGCTCCCGCGCGTGCCCGGCCGCCGGATGCCCGTGGAGCGCGCCGCCCGCCCGGTCCGCCGGTAGAGCCGGGCTGCCCATGTCACCGGTCTCGTCGGCCAGCCGGTGCACCAGGATGCCGTTGCGGTAGGCCGTCTCCCCGACGGCGGCACAGCCGACGCCGTACACGGAGAGGCGGTTGCCGCTCTCCCGCACCACCTCCAGCTCCCGGGCACCGGGCTCCGGGCCGCCGCCGGTCACCGGGCCGGGCTCCGCGGAACGCGCCTCCCGGCGCAGCACGGAGGCCAGCCGCTCGGCGTGCGGCGAGGTGACGGCCACCCGGGGGCGCAGCCGCGTGCGGGCGAACTCGGGTGCGTCCTGGTCCGCGACGAGCCGGCCGCCCTCGATCGTGACCACGCGGTCGGCGATCCGGGCCGCTTCCCGGGGATCGCGCAGGGTGGTGAGCACGGTGCCGCCCTGCCCGGCGTAGCCGCGCAGAATCCCGTGCAACCAGCCGGTCTCCCGCGGGGAGAGCCCCTGCGCGGGCTCGTCCAGCACCAGCGCGTGCGGATCGCCCAGCAGCGCCGCCGCCAGCCCGAGCCGGCGGTCCATGCCGAGCGAGAAGGTACCGAGCGGCTGTTCCGCGAGCGGGCCCAGGCCCACCACGTCGAGCAGTTCGTCCGCCCGGGCAGCCGGGACGCCCGCCGCCGCGGCGAGCATCCGCAAGTGCCCACGCGCGGTGCGCTCCGGATGGCCGGGCACATCGCCCAGCAGGATGCCCACCTCCTGCGCGGGGTGTTCGGCCTGGTGCAGCGGACGGCCCCGGAAGAGCGCGACACCACGCCCGGGGGCCAGTTGCAGCATCAGCCGCAGGACCGTCGTCTTCCCGGCTCCGCGCGGTCCGAGCAGCACCGTGACCGCTCCGGGCCGGGCCTCGAAGGTCAGGTCGTCCACGGCCGGCCGCTGACCGCGACGAGGAGGGCTGGTGAGACCGATGGCCTGGATCATCGCTTCTCCCGCGGGACGCGTGAAGGACGCACCCCGGCACGATAGCGCGATATGTCCGATTTTCCGGTGCGGCGCGAGGGGCGTCAGACCTCCGGACGCAGCATCGGCGGATTGAGCAGTGTCGCACCGCCCGCCCGGAAGAGCTGTGCGGGACGGCCGCCCTGACGGGTCGTCGTGCCCCCGGTGGGGACCAGGAAGCCGGGGGTGCCGGTCACCTTGCGGTGGAAGTTCCGCGGGTCCAGCGCCACGCCCCACACGGCCTCGTACACCCGGCGCAGCTCGCCCACGGTGAACTCCGGCGGGCAGAAGGCGGTGGCGAGCGAGGAATACTCGATCTTGGATCGTGCCCGCTCCACGCCGTCGCCGAGGATCCGTGCGTGGTCGAAGGCGAGCGGCGCGACCTGCTCCCCCTCGCGACCCGCACTCCCGGCGGGCGCGAGCAGCGTTTCCACCGGCGCCCAGCGGACGCTGTGCGCGTCCCCTCCGGCCGTGGGAGACGGCAGATCGGGGGCCAGCACCAGATGGGCCACGCTGACGACCCGCATCCGCGGGTCGCGGTCCGGGTCGCCGTAGGTGGCGAGCTGCTCGAGGTGGGCTTCGGGACCGGTGCTGCCCGGCTCGTGGGCCCGGAGCCCCGTCTCCTCGTTGAGCTCCCTGGCGGCCGCCGCGGCGAGGTCCTCGTCGGCACGCACGAAGCCGCCCGGAAGCGCCCAGCGGCCCTGGTACGGCGGTTCTCCGCGGCGGACCGCCAGAGCGCAGAGCGCGTGCCGGCGCACGGTGAGCACGACCAGGTCGACGGTGACGGCGAAGGGCGGGAAAGCCGACGGGTCATAGGGCATGCTGCGATCATAGTCGTCTCCCTGACGATAAAAAGGGCTCTGCTGTCACCCGGTGCCCCGATCCGGCCACCGACCCCCACCGCGGCCACCGGAGCCTCGCGGCCGGCGCCGGGCACCACGCCGCCGGCGTGCCGCCCGCTCCTCCCGCATGCAGCGCCGGAGCGGCTCCGGGTCCAGCCCTTCGTTGCACGCACGGTGCAGGAGCTGGGCGAAGACATAGCCGGGATCGGTCTCCAGCGCGCGCCCGAAGGCCACCCGCGCGAACGCCTCGTCTCCCGTGGACCAGGCCACCCAGCCGGCGAGGGTGAGCGGGGCCGCGGCGTGCTCGCGGTAGGGCCCGACACAGCGGCGGGCCAGCGTCCGCCACAGGCGCAGGGCCGCGGGCGCATCCCGGCCCTCCATCCATTCCGCCGCCTGGTCCCGCGTGCCGCGGTCCTGGAGGCCGAGAATCACCGTCGCCGCGTCCCCGGGCGGAACGAGCGCGTCGTCCCGGGCGTCCTGGACCGCGGTGTCCCCGCCGCCCTCGCCCTGCCCGCCCGGCGCGGCACGGAGCCGCCCCATCAGCCTCCGGGCCCGCACCACCGTCTCCGCCCGCACCGCCGTGCGTCCCCGGTCCTCCCGCAGCATGCGCGGCACCAGGTCGGCGGCCGCGGCGTCGAGTGCCCGGCGCTGGGGCTCCGCCAGGGCCGGGCCGAGGGGTGCCAGCCGGGCCTCCATCTCCCGGAGGGAGCCGCGCACCCGGATGCCGGCGTACACCGCGGCGGCCGCCATCGCGGAGGTGCCCGACGGGCCGGCCGGTGCGCCCTCCGGGGGACAGCAGCCCGGGTCGGGGCAGGTGTAGGACCAGTACCTCCCGCCGGAGAGGCACAGGGCCTCGAAGACCGGCATGCCGAGCGCGCCACATGCGGTGCGCAGACTCCGGGCCAGCGGGCGGAGCCGCTCGCTGACGGCCCGCGCCGGCTCGCCGCGGGCCGGGTCCTGGCACAGGAAGACCACCACGCCGTCCGGACGGCCCCCACGGGAGACGGACCCGCTCTCCAGGCAGGAGGCGAGCTGGCGCGCCACGGCGGGCCACTCCCCCGTCGCGGCGGGGATGCCCGTGCGGATGCGGCCGCCGAACCGGCCGGCCTCCCCGTGCAGGGCGACGAGGACGATCGAGTCGTCCGGATGGAACCCGAGGAGATAGGGCAGGGCGTCGGCGAGCTCGGCCGGACCGCGCAGGGAGACCTCGGCCACGGGGTCGGGGACGGAACGGTCGGTCGCGGCGGGTCGGCCGCTGTCGTGCTGTGTCATGCCCCGACAGTGCCGTCCCGGAGGCACCCCGTGCGGTCGCTCGTCCACAGGCGGTCAGCATGCATACGCTTGTCGTACCGGGCTGCTCGTCCAGCGAGCGCCCGGCACCGCGTTTTCCACAGCCCCGCCCGCACCGGCTGGCCCCCGGCCCCGCCGATCCGCTTGCATGGGGGCATGAGCGACACAGATCTGCGCCGCGCCGCCGACGCACTCCTCGCCCGGCTCGTCGGCGCCCCGGAGGACGGCGACGCACCGCCGCCCCGGCTCCGGGAGGACCAGTGGCGGGCCGTCGAGGCGCTCGTGCGGGAGCGCCGGCGCGCCCTGGTGGTGCAGCGCACCGGCTGGGGCAAGTCCGCGGTCTACTTCGTGGCGACGGCTCTGCTGCGCCGGGAGGGCGCGGGACCGACCGTGATCGTCTCCCCGCTGCTGGCCCTGATGCGCAATCAGATCGCCGCGGCGGAGCGCGCCGGAATCCACGCCCGCACCATGAACTCCGCCAACACCGAGGAGTGGGACGAGGTACGCGCCGCGGTGTCCGCCGGCACGGTCGACGTGCTGCTGGTGAGCCCGGAGCGGCTCAACAACCCGGACTTCCGGGAGCACGTCCTCCCGCGACTGGCCGCCGCCACCGGCCTGCTCGTGGTCGACGAGGCGCACTGCATCTCGGACTGGGGCCACGACTTCCGCCCGGACTACCGCAGGCTGCGCAGCATGCTCGCGGACCTGCCCCCGGGCGTCCCGGTACTCGCGACGACCGCCACGGCCAACGCCCGGGTGACCGCCGACGTCGCGGACCAGCTCGGCACGGCCGGCCGGGACGGCCCGGCGTACGGCGCCGGCGGCGCCGGGCCGCTGGTGCTGCGCGGCCCGCTCGACCGGGAGAGCCTGCGGCTGGGGGTGGTGCGGCTCCCGGACGCGGCGCACCGGATGGCGTGGCTCGCGGACCACCTGGACGAGCTCCCGGGCTCGGGGATCGTCTACACCCTCACGGTCGCGGCCGCCGGCGAGGTCGCGGCCTTCCTCCGGCAGTGCGGGCACACCGTCGCCGAGTACACCGGGCAGAGCGAGCACGCCGACCGCGAGGCGGCCGAGGCCGACCTGCTGGCGAACCGGGTCAAGGCGGTGGTGGCGACCTCCGCGCTCGGCATGGGCTTCGACAAGCCCGACCTGGGCTTCGTGGTCCACCTGGGCTCACCCTCCTCCCCCATCGCCTACTACCAGCAGGTCGGGCGGGCCGGCCGCGGCGTGGCGCACGCGGAGGTGCTGCTGCTGCCGGGCCGCGAGGACGAGGCGATCTGGCGCTACTTCGCCTCGCTGGCCTTCCCGCCCGAGGAGCAGGTGCGGCACACCCTGGACGTGCTGCGCGAGGCCGGGCGCCCGCTCTCGCTCCCCGCGCTGGAGCCACGGGTCGAGCTGCGCCGCTCCCGCCTGGAGACGATGCTCAAGGTGCTCGACGTGGACGGCGCGGTGCGCCGGGTCAAGGGCGGCTGGGAGGCGACCGGCCGGCCCTGGGAGTACGACCACGAGCGGTACGCCTGGGTGGCACGCCAGCGCGAGGCCGAGCAGGACGCCATGCGGGAGTACGTGACCACCGGGAAGTGCCGGATGGAGTTCCTGCGCCTGCAGCTCGACGATCCGGAGGCGGCGTCCTGCGGCCGCTGCGACACCTGCGCGGGACCCCGCTTCACCACCGAGGTCTCCGCCGCCGCGCTCAAGGCCGCGCGGGGCGAGCTGGAACGCGCGGGCGTGCGGGTGGAGCCGCGGAAGATGTGGCCCAGCGGCCTCTCCGCGGTCGGCCTGGAGCTGAAGGGGCGTATCCCCGCCGACCGGCAGGCCGCTCCCGGTCGCGCTCTGGGCCGGCTCTCCGACATCGGCTGGGGGAACCGGCTGCGGCCGCTGCTCGCCTCCGGTGCCCCGGACGGCCCCGTGCCGGGCGACGTGCTGGACGCCGTCGTCGGCGTGCTGACGGACTGGGCGCGCAGTCCCGAGGGGTGGGCTTCCGGCGAGCCGGCGGCACCGCGTCCGGCGGGGGTGGTGACCCTGCCCTCCCGCAGCCGCCCGGAGCTGGTGGGCTCACTCGGCACCCACATAGCGACGGTCGGCCGGTTGCCGCTGCTGGGCGCGCTGGAGTACGCACCGGACGCGCCGGGGGCCGCCGGGCCGCGCTCCAACAGCGCTCAGCGGCTGCGGGAGCTCGACGGCGCGCTGCGCCTTTCCGAGCCGCTGGCGGACGCGGTCGCCGGGGCGGACGGGCCCGTGCTGCTCGTGGACGACTTCACCGAGACGGGATGGACGCTGGCCGTCGCGGCCCGGATGCTCCGCGCCGCCGGCGCGTCCGGCGTGCTGCCGCTGGTGCTCGCCGTCCAGGGGTGAGGCGGCTCCGGGCGCATTGCCGCAGGGCAGGGGCGCGGGAGACAATCGGGGCGGCAGCCGGCGGAAGGGGGAGACGTGAGAACGGGCTTCTCCCCCGCCCCCACCACCGATTCCGTCTCCCGGCTCTCCCGCACCCTCGAACCGGCCGAGTGGGCCGCGGCGGGCATCCCGCTGCTGCGCGACCCGCGGGCCGTGGTGAGCGGGCTGTTCGCGCTGCACGCGCCCGCACCGTCGACCGCGGTGGTCGCGGTCCTCGGCCGGGACGAACGCGTGGTGGCCAGCGCGTCGTTCACCCAGGACACCGCCCGGCCCGACGGCTGGGAGTTCCGCAACGCCCTGCTGGCCCGGCTGCGCGCCGTGCTGCCGCACGACCTCCGCCTCCGCCTTCCCGTCCGTACGGCCGTGTTGCTCTTCTGCCGGGAGGACGAGCTGTCCTGGACGGAGACGGACGGCGCCTGGATGTGGGGGCTGCGGGACGCCAGCACCCTGCACGGGCTGCGCTGCGGCGCGTACATCGCGCTGAACGGCAGGGGGTGGCGGGTGCTCGGCGAGGGCCGCGGGGGGCGCACTCCGCGCGCCGTTCCCGGGCCCCCGGCGCCCGAGGTGCCGGGGCCGCGCCGCGCCGGGCCGGCCCGTTCCGGGGCCGCC
>NZ_JACYHE010000108.1 GCF_021696945.1 Streptomyces sp. JJ36 | reverse complement strand
GGAGGCGCCGGGTGGGCCAGGCGGCGTCGAGGGGGAGGTAGGCGGCTCCGGACTGCAGGATGCCGAGGGCGGCGACGGCTTGTTCCCAGCCCTTGTGCATGACGATGGCGACGAGTTCGCCGGGCTTGGCGTTCCGGTCGGTGCGTAGGTGGTGGGCGATGCGGGCGGCGCGGGTGTCGAGTTCGGCGTAGGTGAGGGTGCGGTCGGGGGTGAGGACGGCCGGGTGGTCGCCGCGGTCGCGCAGCGGGCCGCCGAGTTCGTGCAGCAGGGCCTGGGGGAGCGGCCCGTCGGTGGCGTTGGCGGCCTCCCGCGCCGCGAGATCACTGGCCGGCACCAGGTTCAGGCCACCGGTCTCCCAGAGGTCCGGTTGCTGCGCCAGGTCCTCCACCAGCCCCGTGAAGGCGGAGAAGGCGGTGTCGATCAGGCCGGGCGGGAACAGTTCCTCCACCACGCCCCAGTGGACCCGCAACTCCCCCTCCACCTCGAACACCTGGCACTCCACGGCGACCTGCGGCGCCGACGCCGAGAGGTGGCTCAGCCCCCGGTACCACTCCGGCAGCCCGTACGCGTCCAGGTCCGGGCCGCCCAGCACGGCGTCGAACACGTAAGGCACCGCCGCCGGGCCGCCGCCCGACCGCCGCGCCAGTTCGCGCAGCACCCGTACGCCGCTGAACGCCCGGTGCGCGAAGTCCGCCCAGAAGCGCTCCTGCACCGTGCCGATCCGTTCCCGTACGGGCTCCGCGGCGTCGTCCGCGACCTCCAGCAGAAGCTGGGAGGTGAAGGCCCCGAGCGCCCGGTCCAGCCCGGGAAGCAGGGACCGGTCGTTGACGGTGACGTTCAGCGTGCAGCGGTCCTGCCCGGACCAGGTGCGCAGCACCGCCCCGTACGCCCAGCACAGCGCCATCGAGGGAGTCAGCCCGCGGTCCAGCGCGTGCCGCCGCAGCCGCGCCCATGCCGCCCCGTCCAGCCGGAACGTACGGGCCGACGCGCGCGGCACCTCCACCGCCTCCGGCGCCACCCGCATGGGCAGGGCGGGCGCGTCCGGCAGGTCCGGCACGCGGGTCAGCCAGTACTTCCACGCCGCCGCGAACGCCGGGCCGTCCTCCCGTTCCTCCAGCGCCCGCACCCACTCCCGGAACCCGGCGTCCGGCACCGGTTCCGGCTCCCGCCCCGCGGCCGCCGCCAGCCACTCGCCGAGCAGCCGCCGGATGCTCGGGCCGTCCGCGACCAGCAGGTCCACGGTCAGGTGCACCCGGCTGCGCCGCGCGTCGAGCCGGGTGACGGCCACATCGAACAGCGGCCAGACGTGCGGCGCCCGGTCCCGGGCGCGGAACTCCTCGCGCAGCGCGTCGAGATGCCGCTCCCGTTCCGGCTCCGTGCGGTCGCGGAGGTCGTGCCGGGCGATGCGGTACGGGGGCGTCTCGCTCTCCGGGAGGACGCGCTGCCGGGTGCCGTCCCCGGTGCAGACGGTACGCAGCATGGGGTGCCGGGCGATCATGGTCTGCCAGGCGGCCTCCAGCCGCTCCACGTCCAGGTCCTCGGCGTCGAGTTCGACCAGGCAGACGGCGGGGGTGGCCAGCGGGTAGTCGCCGCTGCGGCCCAGGAGATAGGCCTGCTGGAGGTCGGTCAGCCCGAAGGGCTCGTGTCTTCGTTCCGGGCCGGGCGCGACCGCCCGGGCCGTGCCGCCGCTCGCGTTCCCGTCCCCGGCCCGGCCCGGGGCTTCACCCGGTTCTCCGGCGGACGGGCCGCCGGCACCGTCGCCCGGCCTGCCGCCCGGCCCGTCCGCGGCGCCCTCCACGGGGGCCTGCACGGCCGCCTCCGGCAGCCGTTCCGCGAGCCGCGCCGCCAGCTCCCCGGCGCTGACCGGCCCCCGCAGCGTCTCCAGCTCCGTGTCCAGCCCCAGACAGGCGTCCAGCACGGCGTTCAGCTCCACCGCGGCCAGCGACTCCAGCACCGCCGGCGTCTCCGGCCCGGCGTCCGCGCCGAGCGCACCGGCCCGTACCAGGAAGTCCCGCAGGGCCTCGGCGAGGAGCCGCCGCCGCTCGCCGGGCTCCGTCTCCCGCCGCAGCCGGGCGGCGAACTCCGGCGCCGTCAGATCGGTTCCGGCGGGCTCCGGGGAATTGACAGCGTCCATCGCGACTCCTCGGCGTGCGTACGTCCAGGCAGACCGGTGGTCACGGTTCCGCCGCCGACTGCCCGGGCGGAACGCCCGGGCGGTGCGGCGTGGGGTGGTAGCCGTCCGAGTACCCCCGTCCGGCGCGCGGCGATGGCGCGCACGGGGCGCCGCGTGCGGCATGCGCCGCCGGACGGCGCGGGCCTAGCGTGCGCCGCGAAGCGTGCCAGAGCCCGCAGGGCTGCCCGAACCGACCCAGCCGGTCGTACGGCGCGCCGGCCAGCCCCGGCCCCCGCGCACCCGGCCGGGCAGGAGGCCGGTGTCCCGTCCCGACCGCGGCGCGGAGGTTGCCGTGTCCCCCGACCATGCCCGGTACCGGAGATTCGCCGTCGCGGACGTCCCGGACGCCCCGCTCACCGAGCAGTTCCGCCGGGCGCGCCCGGACGCGGGCCTGACCGTGCTGGACTTCGCCCGCGGCCCGCGCCGCATCCGCTGGCGGGAGCTGGCGGAGCTGGCCACGGACGCCGCCCGGGTCCTGCGGGCCCGCGGCGCGGCCCCCGGCGACCGCGTGTGCCTGCTCGCCCCCACCTCCGCGGACCTGCTGGTCACCCTGGCGGGAGTCTGGCGGCTGGGCGCGGTCCCGGTGCTCATGCCGCGGCCGCGGCGTGCGGACACCGACTCCTTCGTGGCCGAGATCCGGCGCCGGGTGACGGCCGCGGCCCCCGCGCTGCTGGTCACCACCGAGGAGCAGGCGGCGCTGCTCTCCGGACGGATCGCCGCACCCGCCGTGAGCCTGGACGAACTGCGCCGCAGCACCGCGGGCGCCGGGCGGCCGGCGCCGCCCGTACCGTCCGCGGACGCCGTCGCGCTGCTCCAGTTCACCTCCGGCACCACGGCGGCCTCCCGCGCCGTGCCGGTCACGCACGCCCAGCTCGCCGGCAACATCGCGGCCGTCGGCGAACGCGCCGGAGTCGGACCGGACGACACCATGGTGAGCTGGCTGCCGCTCTACCACGACATGGGCGTGGTGACGCTCGGCGGCATGGCCGCCGGCGGCGCGGACGTGGTGCTGATGGCCACCGAGGACTTCCTGCGGCAGCCCGCCCGCTGGATGGGCGCGGTCAGCGAGTACCGCGGCACCTTCACCGCCGCGCCCGACTTCGCGTACGGCCTGGCCGCGCGGGTGCAGGCGCTGCGGCCGGCCGCCCTGGACCTGTCCTCGCTGCGGGTCGCCGCGAACGGCGCCGAGGCGATCGACGCCGAGGCGCTCTCCCGTACGGGGAAGGTCCTCGGCGACGCGGGCCTGCCCCCGCACGCGCTGTGCCCGATGTACGGGCTGGCCGAGGCGACGCTGGGCGTCACCGGGAGCGCCGGCGACGAGCCGGTACGCGTCCTCGGGCCCGGCGACGGGCCCGCGGCGCCCGGCGCCGCGGAGGCCGGACACCCCCGCCCGGAACGCCGGCTGGTGAGCTGCGGACCGCCGCTGCCGGGCACCGAGGTGCGCATCGAGGCCGCGGGCACGGCCGACGGGCTCGGGCTTCGCGAGGACGGGCTGCCGGAGGACGCGGCCGGGGACGGGCCCGTACGGGTGCTGCCGGACGGCGCGGTCGGCGAGGTGATGGTGCGCGGCCCGGGCGTGACCCCCGGCTACTGGACCGCCGGCGGCGGCACCGACCCCGGCGGCACCCGCGGCGACGGCTGGCTGGCCACCGGCGACCTCGGCTTCCTCGACGGGGGTGAACTCTTCGTCTGCGGCCGCATCAAGGACATGGTCATCGCCGGCGGCAGGAACCTCTACCCGGAGGACTACGAACTGGTGGCGGAGAGCGTGCCCGGGGTGCGGGCCGGGAACGTGATCGCCTTCTCGGTGCCGGGGGAGGAGCGGATGGTCGTGGTGGCCGAGGGCCGGGACGACGACGTGGCGGCGCTCGGCCGCCGGGTGCTGGACACGCTGCGCGAGGCCGTCGAGCACGCGCCGCACGAGGTGGTGGTCATCGCGCCGGACAGCCTGCCGAAGACCTCCTCGGGCAAGCGCCGCCGCCTGGCGGCCCGGGCCCGCTACGCGTCGGGCGCCCTCGATGTCCTGCACACGGCCCGCTGAGCGACGGCCCGCTGAGCGTGCGACCGCGCCCCGCGCCTCAGCTCGCCGGGCCGGTGGCCGCGCCCCGGGCGTCCGCGGGAACCGCCGTCGCGAGGGCGCCCGTGGCCTCCGCCGGGTCGATCAGGCCGGTCCGCATGCCCAGGGCCACCGCCATCGTGCGGTTGTGGCAGCCCAGCTTCACCAGGATGTTGGCCACATGGCGCTTCACGCCGTGCTCGGTGATGCGCATGCTCCGCGCGATCTCCCGGTTGCTCAGCCCGTCCGACATCAGCCGGAGCGTGTCCAGCTCACGCGGGCTCAGCCGCGGTGCCGCCGGTGGCCCGTGGAGGCCCGGTTCCGCGGCGAGCGCCAGCAGTTCGCGCATGGTGTCCCGGGAGAGGGCGACCACGCCCTCGCCGCCGGCCGCCAGGGTGGCGGCGAGCGCCCCCTCCGACAGGTCCGACTCGCGCAGCACCGCGTCCACCGGCAGCCCGGCCGCGATCCGCAACTGCTCCCGGCCCAGGCTCTGCACCAGCAGCACCAGCCGGCTGCCGGGGTGCCGCAGCAGCGGGCCGAGCCGGTGCACGGCACCGGACAGCGCCGCGGAGGAGAGCAGCACGGTCACCGGCGGGCCCGCTCCGGGCAGGGGCACGTGCTCCGCGTCGGGCACCGCGACGACCTCCAGGTCGGGGCAGGCCTTCTCGAGCATGGACTGCACGCCGCGGCGTGTCACGGTACGGGGTTCTACGAGCACTGCTGTCGGCCTGGGCAAAGCATTCCCTCGCCATGAACGGTCGGTCGTGCCGTGTTCGGTCGGCGTCCGAAGCCGGGAGTGTCTGTCGGGGCGTCCTTGTGGGCCCCTCAAGCTGATCACACGCCGCTGGCACGGGGATGGCACGGCGCTGCGAAGCCGGGCCCCCGCGATCGCCCGTACGGCCGGTGTCGCGGGGGTCCGGTGCTGTCCGTACGGCCGGTGCCGCGCCCGCGTCCCATCTCTCCCCGGTGCGCCCGGCGCCGCCCGTTACGCCGACGGGGCCCGGGGACGTGCCCCGGGCCCCGTGCGCGTACGGGCCGCGGCTCAGCCGAAGGCCTCCGGCCGGGACCAGTTGGTGCCCTCGCTGCCCGAGCCGATCACCTCGTAGGAGTCGCCGAGTCCGGCCGGGCCGCCGCGGTGCAGGATCACGTCCCCCGCGGCGTTCATCGCCCAGATGTCGGGGACGCCGTCGCCGTCGACGTCCGGGGTGCCCATGACCAGCGGGAGGGCGTCCGTGCCCCAGGAGTCGGCGTACACCTCGTCGCCACCGGTCCGGGAGGTGTGGGCCAGGCCCAGGGAGAGCACGTCGGTGTGCTCGCCGTCCGGGCCGGGCTTCCCCTCGCGCAGGTAGAGGTGCCCGGTGCCGTACTTCCGGAACACCAGGTCGGCGGTGCCGTCCCCGGTGACGTCGCCGACCATCACCAGGTCCCGCTCGTGCCAGGAGTCCACGGTCATCCGGTGCGCGGAGGCGAAGCTGCCGCCGCTGTAGCCGGTGAAGATCCACAGCTCCGGGCCGCGGTTGGCGAAGAGCTCGGGGTGGCCGTCTCCGGTGACGTCGCCGACCGAGAGGATCTGGGTCAGCTCGTCCGCCGGCGGGGCGTCGTCCGGCAGCAGGACACGGCGGCGCCTGCTCACGTCGAAGCCGCTGTAGCCGTCGCCCGGGTAGATCCACAGGTCGCCGTCGATCCGGGCCACAAGGTCCTGGATGCCGTCCGCCGCGAACCAGTCGCCGTGGTGGGTGATCAGGGCGCCGTCCCAGTAGCCGTCCGGGGTGGGCTCCGGTGCCCCGCCCGCGGTGGTGTAGGAGGCGTCCATGCCGGAGTGCAGGTCGCCGCGATCGCTGCCGGGGAAGGCGGTGAGCCGCCCGTCGGCGTCGACGGTGAACAGGTCCGGCCGGCCGTCGCCGGTGGTGTCGCCCGGCGCGTCCACGGTCCCCCGCGGGGAGACGTAGAAACGGTACGAGGTGGGCGGGGAGGTGTTGCCGACGTCGTCGACGGTGCGTACGTAGAGCACGTTGGGGCCGGCCAGCGGCGGCTCGACGGTGAGGGTCACCTCGGCTCCCGGGGCGTCCGGCGTCACGGAGGAGCCGAAGCCCGTCCAGTTGACGCTGTACTCGTAGCGGGTCGCGTCGGGGTTCTCGTCGCTGCCGAGGGTGATCTCGCCGGCGCCGCCGAACCGTACGGACGACCAGGCCGCGTCCGTGCCGTCGGCCTCCGGGAAGTCGGTGGAGGACACGGTGGGGGAGGGCGGCGCCTCGTGGTCCACGACGAACCGGCACGGGTCGGAGCCGGGCGGTGCGTAGGAGGTCACCGCGCCGTCGGTGTCCTTGGCCCGCACGTCCCAGGAGTAGAGCTCCCCGTGGGTGAACTTCTCCCAGGGCGCGGTGACGGACGCGTACCGCTCGCTGTCCGGGGTCAGGTAGGTGTTGACGATCTGGCCCTCGGCGTAGTGCCCGGTGCGCCAGACGCGGAAGTGCAGCTTGCTGAGGTTGCCGTCCGGGTCGGTGCCGCGGGCGCGGAAGGTCAGGTCGGACTTGCCCACCGTGGACCAGGGGCTGGAGGTGTCGCAGTCCGGGCCCGGGGTCATCGAGAGGTGGTTCGGCAGGTACGGCTTCCGGTTGTACTCCAGCTCGATGTAGGGGGAGTTCTCGCCGTTGGCGCGGAACTTCTTCCAGGCGTGGGTGTCGCTCTCGTCGGCCGCGCGCAGCCCGAGGGTCAGGGTGTTCCAGCCTTCGTCCGCGGCCTGCTGGGCGGCGGAGCCGATGTTCATCGCCACCCACTTGTCGGGGCAGGAGCCGGCCTTGTAGCCGTGGCCGTTGCTCTGGCCGGCGATCTTCCGGCGCCACCGGGGCTGGTTGTTCCAGGAGCTGGAGGAGTCGATCCGGCCGGTCAGCCACAGGTCGTACCGGCGGGAGCTGCATCCCCAGGAGTACGTCTGCAGGGCGCGGAAGCGGGCCGACTGGATGTCGGCGCCCTCCAGCTTGCCGGCGAAGTCGAAGGTGAAGACGGAGCGGGAGAGGCCGTCGGTGGTGGTCTCGAAGCCGACGCGGGCCTCGTTGGTGCCGTCGTTGTAGTTGCGGCCGTTCCAGAAGCTGGAGCCGGGGTGTGGCTTGTAGAGCAGCGTCCAGTTGTTCTTCCGCCCCTTGAAGGAGGGGTCGACGAAGACCGGGTAAGTGGTGTCCTCCGCGTCCAGGAACGCGCGGTCCGGAGTGAGCCGCAGCTCCGTGCCGTCCTCCAGGACCGCGGGGACGACGGAGTCGTGGCCGCCGGGCTGCGGACCGGCGAGGCCGTCCAGCCGCAGGGCGGCGGGGGTCTCCGCCGGGGAGGCGGCGGGCGACGGCTCTTCGCCGACCGTCACGGCGGGCTCGCCGGCGGAGTCCCAGGCGAACGGGGTGGGGGCGGCGGCCACTTCGGTGCCGTCCGCGTCCAGCGCCCGCAGCACGTCCGTCGGCCCGTCCATCCGGAAGGTGAGGTCCGGGGACGTGAGGCGGTAGCGCAGGTCGTCCAGGAGCGGGTCGGCGGCGGCCTCCCGGTCGTGCACGATCAGCACCTGGGAGTAGCCGCTGTCCCGCGCGGTGAGCAGCAGGTCGATGCCGGGCCGTACGTCCCGGTAGAGCGCCCGGGCGCCCTCCACGACGGGGGCGGGCAGGGCGCCCGGCCAGTGCAGGGTCATCTTGTGCCCGTCGCTGGTGAAGGTCACCAGCGGGCTCCACGCCGGCCCGTCGGCGTCCCGTACGGCGCCGGCGGGTCGTACGGCACCTGCGGGCCGCGGGGCGCGGACCGGCCGCAGCGGGGCCCGGCCGGAGCGGGAGGCGCGCTCCCCGTCCTCGGTCCGGGTGCCGGCGCTGAACAGCAGGGGGTCGTTCACCGCCTTCGGCGCGTAGCCGCCCTCGACCTTCCGCAGGGTGGTGTCCACGGGCCGCCACGCGCCGTCCACCCGGGCGCGGACGGTGTCGCTGTACACGCGGGTGCGGAGGCGGCCGGAGGGCAGCGCCCAAGTGGTCGAGTCGGCGGTACGGGCCGCGGTGGCCTCCACCGTCTCCCCGGTCTGCCGGGCGCGCCGCAGGGCCTCGTTCTTGTCCAGCGGCCCGTCGGCCCGGGCCGCGGCGTCGTCCCGTGCCGGCGCCCCGTCGTCACCGAGGACGTGGACGCCCAGCGGCACCAGGACGGCGGCGGCCAGCAGCGCCCCCAGTGCGGCGGTGGTACGGCGGCCGGGGAGCCGCCGGCGGAAACGGCTCGCACGTCCCGGCGGATTTCCCGATTCCGTTTCTCTTCCGCTTTCGCTGCCGGTCTCCCCGGAGTTCTCCGCGCCGTTCTCGGCGGCCATGTGTCCCTCTCCCCCCGCGGGCGCCGGAATTGACGCGCTCGATGCCCTCGGTCCTGCCAGTGACGACCGCCGTACGCCTCTCCCCGGCATTCCGGCGGCGAGGAGAGCATGGCTCATCTCCACGGTTTCGTCACGCCTTCCGCGTGCACCCGTGGACCCGCCGGTCCTCTGCCGGCGCAGCCGCCGTACGGGTCCGGAACCGGAATCCGGCAGTCCCGTCGCGCCCTGGAAACCGTCAAAAAGGTGCAGGCCGGGCCGGATTGGGCCGCTTGCTGTCCGGACAAGAGGATCTTGATGGCGTGGTGTCCCCTTTTGCCGCGCATCCGGTCAGGAGCGCGGACAAGAAGCGAGCTTTCCCCGACTCGCGCAATTCCTGTGCCCATCACGGGAATTCACCGCAGTGCCGCCCGTGACATATCTCACGGAAACTGTGATCGATGTGGCAACTCTGTGAAGGCGCCTGCATAGTTCGTGCGGTTGTTTGTCTTTTCCGTGGGGGCGAACGGTGCGTTCCCCGCACGGTGTTGTGGGGGGTCCTTGTGTTCACGTCCCTGACGCGGGAACGGTTCCGTCGCCCGGGATGGCAGGAGCGCAGAACGGCGCGCCGCCGCCGTTCCGCACGGGGCGCCGCGATGGCGCTCTCCGCGCTGCTCACCGTCACGCTGCTGCCGTCCGCACCCGCTTGGGCGGTGCCGCCGGACGAACCCCGCAGCGGGCCCGACCTGGTCGACCTCCAGCAGGACGCCAAGGCCGAGCTCGACGAGGAAGGCGCCGCGGCCCTCGGAGAGTGGGCCGGCACGCTGGAGCCCCAGCCGGAGTACGTGCCCACCCAGGTGGACGTGCCCGAGGGCGGCACCGCCAGCGTCCCGCTGGACAGCGCCGGCGAGGAGCTGGTCCAGGCCGGCGACCTGCCGGTGAGCATCGGCAAGGCTTCGCCCACCCCGGAGGACCCCGACCCACCGGAGCCCTCCGGCACCTGGGACGTCGCGGTGGAGCCCCGGGCCACCACCGAGGGCGCCGGCGTGGACGGCGCCCTCATCACCGTCACCCCGCCCACCTCCGGGACCGCCCCGGTCGACGTCGAGCTCGACTACTCGCAGTTCGAGGACCTCTACGGCACCGAGTGGGCCTCCCGGCTGAAGCTGGTGCAGCTGCCCCGCTGCTTCCTGGACAGCCCCGAACTGCCGGAGTGCACCGAGGCCGTCGAGGTCCCCAGCAGCAACGACCCCGCCGAGGGCACCGTACGCGCCACCGCCGACCCCGCGGCCGCCGAGACCGCGGGCGTCTCCACCCAGTCCGGAGGCGGCCCCGTGGTGATGGCCGCCACCGACGGCGCCTCCGGCGCCGGCGGCACGTACACCGCCACCGACCTCTCCCCGAGCGGCTCCTGGACCGCCGGCGGCTCCGGCGGCGGTTTCACCTGGTCGTACCCGCTGGGCACCCCGCCCGCCCCCGCCGGGCCGAAGCCGGAGATCGCCCTCTCGTACTCCTCGCAGGCCGTCGACGGAAAGACCTCCGTCGCCAACGGACAGGCCTCCTGGGTCGGCGACGGCTGGAACTACCACCCGGGCTTCGTCGAGCGCCGCTACCGCTCCTGCTCCCAGGACCGCAAGGGCACCCCGAACAACGACACCGCCGAGCACAAGAAGAAGTCCGACCTGTGCTGGGCCGGCGACCACGTGGTGCTCTCCATCGGCGGCACCACCACCGAGCTGGTCCACGACGACGACACCGGCGCATGGATCCCGGCCGCCGACAACGGCCTCCGCGTCCAGCACAAGAAGGACACCGCGCTCGGCAACGGCGACAACGACGGCGAGTACTGGATCGTCACCGACCGCTCCGGCGCCCGCTACTTCTTCGGCAAGAACAAGGTCGGCGGCGGCCGCCCCGACACCCGCTCCACCTTCACCGTCCCCGTCTTCGGCAACCACGCCGGCGAGCCCTGCCACGCCGCCGGCTACGCCGACTCCTCCTGCACCCAGGCCTGGCGCTGGAACCTCGACCTCGTCCAGGACGTGCACGGCAACGCCATGGTCGTCGACTGGGCCCGCGAGACCAACCACTACGCCCGGAACGGGAAGTTCAAGGACCACGTCTCCTACGTCCGCGGCGGCCACCCGAAGAAGATCGAGTACGGGCTGCGCGCCGGCAACCTCGACGGCCCGCCCGCCGCACGCGTCGTCTTCAGCGTCCGGGAGCGGTGCATCCAGCAGGGCGAGGTCGCCTGCTCCGACGCCGAGTTCACCTCCGAGAACTACGGCGAGCAGCAGCCCTGGTGGGACACCCCCTCCACGCTGCACTGCGCGGCCGACGACGAGAACTGCTACGTCAGCGCGCCCACCTTCTGGACCCGCAAGCGGCTCTCCGCCGTCACCACGTACGCCCCGCGGAGCAAGGGCTCCACCGCGCTGTCCAAGGTCGACCGCTGGACGCTCGAGCACTCCTTCCCCAAGCAGCGCACCGACACCCACCCGCCGCTGTGGCTGGAGTCCGTCACCCGCACCGGCTACGGGCCCGACGGCGACGGCACCACCCTGCCGCCCGTCACCTTCCTGCCCAACGTCGACGACATGCCCAACCGGGTCGCCCGCTCCGCCACCGACCCCACCCCCGACTTCGACCGGCTCCGCGTCGCCACCATCCGCACCGAGACCGGCGGCGAGATCCAGGTCGAGTATTCCCAGCCCTGCGCCCTCGGCGCCTCCCCCGAACCGGCGGACAACGGCACCCGCTGCTTCCCGGTCCACTGGTCCCCGGACCCGGAGCTGGAAGAGCCGGACATCGAGTGGTTCAACAAGTACGTCGTCACCAAGGTCGTGGAGAAGGACCGGGTCGCCCGGCAGCCCGACGTCGTCACCACCTACACCTACGAGGACGACGCCGCCTGGGCCAAGAGCACCGACGAGTTCACCAAGCCCGCCCTGCGCACCTACAGCCAGTGGCGCGGCTACGCCTCCGTGCTGGTGAAGAAGGGCACCACCGCCCACACCGGCGACCACGACGCCACCGTGCAGACCCAGACCCGCACCCGCTACTTCCGCGGCATGTCCGGGGACGCGGGCCGGGCCGTGATCACCGTCGAGGACTCCACCGGGCAGCAGATCGCCGAGGACCTCCCGCCGTACCAGGGCCGCGCGTACGAACAGCTCGTCTACGACAAGGCCGGCGGCACCGTCGAGGCCCGGACCGTCACCCGCCCCTGGGCGCAGCAGACCGCCGCGCGCGCCCGCGACGGCCTGCCCGACCTCAAGGCGTGGCGCTCCGGCACCAAGCGCACCGACGCGGTGCAGTCGATCAGCGGCGACAGGACCCGCACGGTCCGCACCGTCCACACCGTCGACGACACCTACGGGCTGACCGAGACCACCGAACGCCTCACCCTCACCCCCGACGGCAGCGGCGGGCACACCACCGGCGACGAGCAGTGCACCGCGTACTCGTACGCGCACCACACCGGCACGCACCTGATCGGGCTCGTCTCCCGGGAACGCGTCACCGCCGGCACCTGTGCCGAGGCCGCCGCCGCCACCGGCGCGGACGTCGTCTCCGACCGGCGCACCTCCTACGACGCCCTCGACGCCTTCGGGCAGCAGCCCACCAAGGGCCTGCCGCGCCAGGTGGACACCGTCCAGGGCGACGGCAGCGGCTGGGTCACCAGCTCCCGCACCACCTTCGACGCCCTCGGCCGGGTCCGCACCGTCACCGACGCCCAGGGCAACGAGACCACCACCAGCTACACCCCGGACACCGGCGCCGTCTTCACCTCGGAGACCACCAATCCGGCCGGCCACACCTCCACCACCACCGTCGACCCCGGCCGGGGCCTGCCGCTGACGGAGACCGACGCCAACGACCGCACCGTCACCACGGAGTACGACGACCTCGGCCGCAGCACCGCCGTCTGGAGCCCCTCCCAGGACCCGGCCGGCGACAAGCCGAAGGTCCGCTTCTCCTACCAGGTGCGGGAGGACGCCCCCACCGCCGTCACCACCCGCACCCTCCGCGACAACGGCAGCTACGACGACTCGATCGTCCTCTACGACGGCCTGCTGCGGGAGCGGCAGACCCAGCGCGAGGCGCTCGGCGGCGGCCGCATCCTCACCGACACCCGCTACAACACCCTCGGCCAGGTCGCGGCCGTCAACAACGACTACCTGGCCAAGGGCGAGCCGGAGAAGAAGCTCTTCGTCCCCGAGTCCGTCTTCCAGGTGCCCAACTCCACCGAGACCGCCTACGACGGCATGGGCCGCCCGGTGAAGACCACCACCCTCCACGAGGGCGAACCGGACCACTCCACCGTCACCTCCTACGGCGGCGACTGGACCCAGGTCTGGCAGGGCAAGACCGCCGACGGCAGCTCCACCCGCCGCGGCAGCCAGGCCAAGAAGACCTGGACGGACGTGCTCGGCCGCACCTCCCGCATCCAGCACTTCACCACCCGGACGCTCTCCGAGTCGACCGACACCCACTACGCCTACGACCACCGCGGCAACCTGACGGAGGTCACCGACCACAAGGGCAACGCGTGGACGTACACCTATGACGCCCGCGGCCGGCTGACCGACTCCACCGACCCCGACATGGGGGACAGCCACTTCACCTACGACGTGCTGGACCGGCAGGTCACCGCCACCGACTCACGGGGCCGCACCCGCCACACCACGTACGACGTGCTCGGCCGGAAGACCGAGTTGCGGAAGGACGACGCGGGCGGCGAGCTGGTCGCGGAGTGGACGTACGACACCCTGCCCGGTGCGAAGGGGCTTCCGGTCTCCGCGACCCGCTACACCGACGGCGCCGCCTACACCACGGCCACCACCGGCTACGACGCCGAGTACCGGCCCACCGGCAGCCGCGTCACCATCCCCGAGACCGAGGCCACCGAGGGTCTGGCCGGTACGTACTCCTACCGGCAGAGCTACA
>NZ_JACYHE010000107.1 GCF_021696945.1 Streptomyces sp. JJ36 | reverse complement strand
ACGGCCGCCGGGCCGGGCCCCGCTCCCGGCACCGGCGCCGGCCGGGCGCACCCGCCGGCCGGCGGGGAGGACTGCGGACCGGACCCGGCCGGGGTGCTCCTCACCGCGCTCGGCCCGGGCCCGGAGCTGTGGCACCGCGGCCCCGGTCACCCCGAGGCGCTGACCGTGCGGCTCGGCAACGCGCACCGGAGCGACGGCCCCGGCACGCCGGTCACCGTGCGGCTCGCCGCCGCAGGCTCCCTCGGACTGGCCGGGCCGCGGGCCCGGCTCGCCGCCCTCGCCCGCTCCGTACTGGCCCAGCTCGCCGTGCTGCATCCACCGAGCGCACTGGAGATCGTGCTGCTCGCGGCGGACGGCTCCCGCCCGCTGGAGGCCCGCACCGCGGAGTGGGGGTGGCTGGGCTGGCTGCCGCACGTCCGTCCGGCCCACGGCCAGGACTGCCGGCTGCTCCTCGCCTACGACCGCGACCAGGCGGCCGCCCGTACGGCGGAGCTGATCCGCCGGCTCGACGAGGCCGGGCCCGCGCCGGGCTCCGCGGCCGGTGACGACCTGCCGTGTCCCCGGACGCTGCTGGTGGTGGACGGCGACCCGGGCGCCGCCGGGCCGCGGGAGGCCGTCGCCCGGCTGGCGGCCGAGGGCGGGGCGGCCGGCGTCCATGTGCTGAGCCTCGCCGAGGCCCCCTCGGCGACCCCGGCCTCGCCGCTGGCCGCTTCCGCGCAGGCGGCGGGTGAGGCCGCTCCCCCGTTCCGCGTCTGCGGGGTGCGGGCCCTGCTCAGCGGCGCCGTGGCCACGGCCGTCCGGGTGCTGCCGCCGGGACCCGCACCGGAGGGCGCCGCTCCGGCCACCGGCTCTCCGCCGGCCGCGGTGGACGGCGTCTCGGCGGCCTGGGCGGAGCGTGTGGCGCGGGCCCTGGCGCCGCTGCGGGAGTCGGAGGTCCCCGGCCGGGCTCCGGGCACACGGGCGCGACGGCCCGCCGTCCCGCTGCCGGAGAGCTGCCGACTCCTGGACGAACTTGGCCTGGCCCGGGCGACCCCGACGGCCGTGCTGGCCCGCTGGGCGGACCGGGCGCACCCGGGCGCCGACGCCGGCCCGCCGTTGCTGCTCGGCGCCGGGCCGCGCGGCCCGGTGGAGGCCGTGCTCGGCGCCGGGGGCGGGCACGCCCATGCCGCCGGTCCGCCGGGCACGGGCAAGACCGAGCTGCTGTGTTCGCTGACGGCGTCGCTCGCCGCGGCCGACCGCCCGGAGCGGCTGGGTCTCTGGCTGCTCGACGGCGAGCCGGAGCGCCGCGGCGGGGGGCTGGCGGTCTGCGCCGACCTGCCGCATGTCGAGAGGCAGGTGGCCGGGGGTGATCCGCGCCGGCTGCGGGAGTTCGCCCAGTCCCTCACGGAGGAGCTGAAACGGCGTGCGGAGCGGGCGGTCGCCGCGGGCGGGTCCGTGCCGGCGGCCGCGGAGCCGCGGCGCCTGGTGGTCGTCGTCGACGACCTGGACACGCTCGTCGACCCCGCGCTCGGCCATCCGGGGCGTCCGGCGGCCGGTTCGGTGCTGCGGGCCCTCGAAGCGGTGGCGCGGGACGGGGCACAGCTCGGCGTGCACCTGGTCACGTCCTCCGGTCGCCCGGACCGTACGGCGGGGACGGCGGCGGTGCGGGACGCGGCGATACGGGTGGAGCTGTCCGGGCGGGACGGCGAGGAGCCGCTGCCCGGGCGGGGCACGGTGCTGCTGCCGGACGGCTCCCGTACGGCGTTCCAGGCGGCACGGGTCACCGGACGCATTCCGCGGACGGCGACCCAGCGGCCCACCGTGGTCGCCCTGGACTGGGCCCGTGCGGGGGATCCGCCGGCCCGGCGCCCGGTGCGCGAGCTGGGTAACGGCCCGACGGACCTGGCGCTGCTGGCCAGTGCGATGGAGCGGGCGGTGCGGACGCCGGGCGGCGGCCGGGAGCGCGGCAGGGGGACGGAGCCGGGCCGCTCCCGCAGCACGCTCTGACCGCGCGGCCCGGCCCTGATCTGCACGTGCCTGCACCGGCATGCTCTGCACTGCTCAGCCCTGCCCTGCTCAGCCGGCCCTGCTCAGCACCGCACCGTCATGCCCGGCCCTGCCCTGCTCAGCAACCGCCCGGCACGGCACCGGCCGACCGCGGCACCGCACCACCCCGCCTCGCGCCCGCGACACGTCCGGAGGGCGCGGCGGGCGCCGGTCAGAGGGTCTCGCTGAGCGAGTCGGCGAGGCGGCGGCGGGCGACGCGTGCCCCCGGGAGGACGGCCGCCGCCACGGCGCCCAGCACCGCCGCCGCGGCCAGCGCCACCAGGACCCAGGCGGGCGGCACCCGGGCGATCCCGGCGCCGATCCCGCTGAGCCGGCCCTGGGTGTCGATCAGCCAGTCGCTCACCAGCACCCCGAGCCCGGTGCCCGCGACGGCCGCCGCCAGCGCGACGAAGCCGGTCGACGCCACGATCACCCCGCTGATCTGCCGGGGCGCCAGTCCGATGGCGCGCAGCGCCAGCAGGTCCCGGGAGCGGTCGCGGACGAAGGCGCCGATGGAGGTCAGCAGCTCCATCAGCCCGATCAGGGCGAGCACGGCCACCAGCCCGGCGATGCCCCAGCGGGCGGGTGTCAGCCCGTCCGTGGGGTTGGGCACCTCGGAGATCTCCAGGCCGCCGTCCACGCGTTCGGCCAGCGCGGAGCTGACCTCACGGGGGTCGGCGCCCTCGCGGAGCACGATGAGGGAGAAGTCCGGCCGCAGCCCCGGGGCGCCCGCGCCGGGTCTCCCGGCGGGGCCCCCGGGCTCACCGGGGAGGAGGGCGCGTTCCCGCAGGGTGTCCAGCGTGGTGGAGATGACCCGTCCCTCCTCCTGCGGCTCGATGCTGCGGCCGACGATGTGCAGGATCTGCGGCCGCCCCTCGACGGTCATCCGCACCCAGTCGCCGACGTCGAGCTGGAGCAGGTCGAGCAGGCCCTGCCCGGCGACCGCCTCGTCCGGGCCGGTGGGGCGGCGGCCCTCGGCGAGGGTGAAGGGGTAGGGGTCGGCCCGGGTGCCGAGCCCGCGCAGGGTGATGGTGCCGGTCTGTCCGGGCACCAGGGCGGCGACCTCGGCGCCGGGATGGACGGCGGCGACGTCGGGGTGGTCGCCGAGCAGCCGCTGCATGTCGGCCGCCGCGAGGTCCCCGCCGTCCGGGCCGGCCTCCTGGCCGTGCCCGGCGGGGGCGGCGCGGGCGGAGAGCGCGGCGGGCAGCCCGATCTCCCCCGGACTGTTCTGGAACCTGTCCATGGTGGTCCAGACGCTCAGCGCGACGGTGATCAGCATGAGCGGCACGGTCAGCCGGACCACGGCCGTCAGCGCACGGGCGCGCCGCGGGAAGGCGCCGCGCCAGCCGAGCACCAGGGTGGAGGAGAGGGTGAGGCCCATGGCGCGGCGGGCCAGCCGGGACATCGGCCCGACGGCGGGCAGCGCCGCCCGTGCCGCGGGCACCGGCGGGACGCGCCCGGCCCGCCAGGCGGCCAGCGTGGTGGTCAGCGCGATGAGCAGCAGCGCGCCGAGCGGGATGCCGAGCAGCAGGATGAGGTGCCCGGGCAGTTCCTGCCAGACGGCGACGGCCTCGCCGATGCGGCCGGGGATGCGGGCGCCGAGGGCGAGGATGCCGGTGGTGCCGAGCGCCACGGCGAGCAGGGCCAGGGCGAGGTGCTGGACCAGGAAGACCCGGACGACCTGGCCGGGGGTGAAGCCGATGGCCTTGAGCACGGAGATGTCGCGGAGCTGGCCGCGCACCCGGGTGCTGATGGCGCCGGAGGCCACGAGCGCCACGGTCAGCAGCGCGCCGAGCCCGAAGAGCCCGAAGACGAGTCCGAGCAGCCGGTAGCCGTCCTCGGCGTCGGCGCGGGCCTGCTGCCACTTGGTGACCTGGGTGACCTGGTCGGCGCCGAGCAGGGTGACGGCGCGCTGGACGAGGAAGTCGGTGTCCCGGGGTTCGTCGAGGCGGAGCCCGACGGTCTGCCCGGTGGGGCTGGGGACGGTGCCGTCGAGCGTCCCGGGCAGCACCCAGCCGATGCCGGGCTGTTCGCCGGCCCGGTAGTGGAGCTCGGCGGTCTCGGCGACGCCCAGCACCGTCAGCCGGTCGCCGCCCTGCTCGCCGTCCCCGGGCCCACCGGGCAGGGTGAGCGTGTCGCCCGGCTCCGCCCACAGGGCCTGCGCCAGTGAGCTCTCCAGGACGACGCCCCGGGGCTCGTCCGGGTCGAGCCAGGTCCCGGAGACGAGCTGTGGCCGCCCGACGTCCGGCCGGCGCTCTTCGGCGCCGCGGAGCTCGACGGCGGCCCGTACGCCGCGGGACCCCGCGGTGGTACGGGCGGTGGGGTACGGGCCGGAGACGCCCTCCACGCCGTCCAGCCGGGAGACCTTGCCGAGTTCGGTCCCGGCGAGGGTGTGCACCCACACGTGGGCGCCCCGGGTCTGGCTGAAGATGCGTTCCCAGGGGTTGGTGGCATAGCTGAAGAGGGCGGCGGCCAGCAGCAGCGAGGCGATGACCCCGGCGGTGGTGAGCACGCTGAAGACCGCCTGCCCGCGGTGCGCCCGCAGGTCGGCGTGGGCCCAGCGCAGCGTCGGGCGGACGTTCATGAACCGAGTTCCAGCACGCGGGAGACGTCGGGGGCGCGCCGGGCGGGCCGGTCGCCGGCGCTCAGGTCGGCGTCGTCGGCGATGCGGCCGTCGAAGAAGCTGATCACCCGGTCCGCGGCGCTCGCCATCCGGGCGTCGTGGGTGACCATGAGGATCGTCTGGCCGCGCTGGTGGAAGCGGGTGAGCAGGCGCAGGACCTCGCGGGTGCCCTTGCTGTCCAGACTGCCGGCCGGCTCGTCGGCGAGCAGCAGCGAGGGGTGGTTGACGAGGGCGCGGGCGAGGGCGACCCGCTGCTGTTCGCCGCCGGAGAGCTCGCCGGGCATGGCCCGCTCCTTGCCGGTGAGGCGCAGCTCCTCCAGGAGTTCGTCGCGGGCGGCGCGGGCCTGGCGCGGGGCCGTGCCGGCGAGCAGCGCGGGCAGTTCGATGTTGTCCGCGACGGTGAGGTTGGAGACCAGGTTGAAGAACTGGAAGACGATGCCGATGCCGCTGCGCCGGAGCACCGCCCAGCGGGCCTCGCTGAGGCCGTCCATGCGGCGTCCGTCGATCCATATGCTGCCGGCGTCGGGGCGCTGGAGCCCGCCGAGGAGATGCAGGAGCGTGGACTTGCCGGCGCCGGAGGGGCCGGTGACGGCGACGAACTCGCCGCGCTCGACCCGCAGGTCGACGCCGCGCACGGCGTGCACCGGAGCGCCCTCGCCGTGGTGCGTCTTGGCGAGGCCCTCGGCACGGACGATGGGCTCGCCCGCCGGGGCCGCGGGGTCGCCGGCGCTCGTACGGGCAGTCATTCCAGCTCCTCCTGGCAGCGCTCCAGCCAGTCGAGGTCCGCCTGCAGGTGCAGCACGGCGCCCTCGACCAGTAGCTGGGCGATCCGGTTGTCCGGGTCCTCGGCCGCTCCCAGTTTCGACAGTTCACGCATGGTGTTGAGGTACTGGCGCCGCTGCTTGTTGATCAGTGTGATCTGGTCGGCCATGCCGGTGTGCCGGGCCAGGGCGAGCTTCATGAAGAACTCGTCGCGGATCCGCGGCTCGTCCGTCGTGGTCTCGAACCAGCCGAGCACGGTCTCCCGGCCCGCCTCGGTGAGCCGGTAGGTGCGCTTGTTGGGGCGGTCGGCCTGCTCCACGTCCTCGCCCTCGATCAGCCCGGCCTTCTCGAGACGCCCGAGGGTGACGTACACCTGGCCGACGTTGGGCTGAGGGTACGCGCCGCCCAGCAGCTTCTCAAGGTCCTGCTTGAGCTCGTAACCGTGGGCCGGGCCGCGGGCCAGGAGGGCCAGGAGCGGCAGACGCAAAACGCGCTCTCCTCCTCCTGCTCTCATGCGCGCGGCGAGCGCGGGTGGCCGGGTGGGTGGACGGTGGCGCCGCAGCCGTCCGCCCCCTCCTCGGCCCCCGGGTCCCTTCCGGGTGGACGGGACCTAGTATCGCCCATGCCTAACGGGTATATATGAGGCCCGGATGCGGGGGCAAGGAAGCCGCTGATGAGGACCGGGAGGCGCGCATGCGGTGGATGACGGCCGCCGGCCGGGGTCTTCTGGTGCTGGCGGTGCTCGTGGCCGGCTATGCGGGCGTCGGGCCGCGGCAGGCCGAGCCGGGCGGCCGGGGCCCGATGACGCTGGTCACGGCCGGGGACCTCACCCAGTATCTGGGTCCGCTGCTGGCCGACTGGAACGCCCGGCACCCGCGGGAGAAGGTCACCCTGGTCGAGCTGCCCGACTCGGCGGACGAGACCCGCTCGCAGATGATCACCGAGCTCCGCTCCGGCCGGGGCCGCTACGACATCCTCAACATCGACGTGGCGTGGACGCCGGAGTTCGCGGCCGCGGGCTGGATCGCCCCGCTGGACCGTTCCCGCTTCCCGCTGGACAGCTTCCTGCAGCCGGTGCTGGACACGGCCACCTTCGACAGCCGGCTGTACGCGGTCCCGTACGTGACCAACGCCGGCCTGCTCTACTACCGCAAGGACGTCCTGGAGAAGGCGGGCGAGCGCCCGCCGCGCACCTGGGAGGAGCTGGCCCGGCAGGCGCGCACCCTGGCCCCGGAGTACGGCCTGGAGGGGTACGCCGGCCAGTTCCTGCCGTACGAGGGGCTGACCGCCAACGTCACGGAGGCGGTGCGGTCGGCCGGCGGCCGGCTGCTCGGCGACGAGGGCGCGCGGGTGACGGTCGACGGTGACGCACGGCAGGCGCTGGCCTTCCTCTCCCGCGGGGTGCGGGAGGGCTGGATACCGCCCGAGGCGCTGCGCTTCAAGGAGGAGGAGTCGCGGGAGGCGTTCCAGCAGGGCCGCTATCTCTTCCTGCGGAACTGGCCGTACGTCTACGCCATGGCCGGCGGTGAGGACTCCCGGGTCGCCGGGGACTTCGGCGCCGTACGGCTGCCGGGGCCCGAGGGGCCGGGGACGAGCGTGCTCGGCGGCTCCAACCTGGCCGTGAACGCGGACTCGCGGCACCGGGAGTCCGCGAACCGGCTGATCGCGTATCTCACCAGCGAACGGGTGCAGCGCCGGGTGCTGACGGAGGGCGCGCTGCCGCCGGTGCGCGCGGATCTCTACCGGGACCCGGAACTCGTCCGGGACCACCCCTATCTGCCGACGCTGCGGCGGAGCATCATGGCGGCCGAGCCGCGCCCCAAGAGCCCGCGGTACGACCAGGTGAGCCTCGCGGTGCAGGCGGTGGCGCACGACGTGCTGGCGCAGCGGCAGACGCCGGGGCAGGCGGTCGCGCGGCTGGAGCGCGAGCTGACGGCCATCGCCCGCCGCGACTGAGGGGGGCGCGGGCGGTCGGGACGGGCGTGCCGGCCGCGGCATGCGGGGCGCGGGCGGCCGGTGCGCCGCACGGTCCGGGCGGGACCCAAGAGCACCACAGTTTCCTGTTAGGTAGCAGGGACATCACGATGACCCGGGCATATCCGGACAACTGCCCCGGCCTTCTGCGCATTCGTTGACACCTTCCACGCAGCCTTACTTAACATGCATGCAATCCGCGCCCCCCGGGGCCGGGCCTGTGTGCACCAACCGGAAGACGCAAGGAACAGGTCGACGAACGATGTTGGCAGCCCCGGCCGGGAACGGCCTCTCGCTCCGCCCCACCGACGACTGGTGGCGCGACGCGGTGATCTACCAGGTGTACGTCCGCAGCTTCCTGGACAGCACCGGCGACGGGATCGGTGATCTGCACGGCGTGCGCCAGGGGCTGCCCTATCTGAAGAAGCTGGGCGTGGACGGCGTCTGGCTGAGCCCCTTCTACCCCTCCCCCCAGCACGACCACGGCTACGACGTCGCCGACTACTGCGACGTCGACCCGGTCTACGGCGACCTGGACACCTTCGACCGGCTGGTGACCGACGCCCGGCGGCTGGGCATGCGGATCCTGCTGGACATCGTGCCGAACCACTGCTCCAGCGAGCACCCGTGGTTCCGCAAGGCCCTGACCGACGGTCCCGGCAGCGCCTCCCGCGCCCGGTTCCACTTCGCCGACGGCCGCGGCGAGCACGGCGAACTGCCGCCCAACAACTGGCGCGCGATGTTCGGCGGCCCGGCCTGGAGCCGGATCACCGAGCCGGACGGCGCCCCGGGCCAGTGGTACCTGCACCTCTTCACCCCGGCGCAGCCGGACCTCAACTGGCGGAACCCGGCGACCGCGGAGGCCTTCGACGAGGTACTCCGCTTCTGGCTGGACCGGGGCATCGACGGCTTCCGCATCGACGTGGCCGCGGGCCTCTTCAAGCACCCGGCGCTGCCGGACTCCCCGGACCCGCAGGCCGACGAGCGGGCCCGGGACTCGGTCAACCCGCTCGCCTGGAACCAGCCGGAGGTGCACGACGTGTGGCGCCGCTGGCGGGCGGTGTGCGAGGAGTACACCGCACGGGACGGCCACGACCGGCTGCTGGTCGGCGAGGTGTCGGTGCCCACCGCACGCGAGCACGCCCGCTACATCCGTCCCGACGAGCTGCACCAGGCGTTCTTCTTCGACCTGCTGAGCGCGCCCTGGGACGCCGACGCCTTCCGCAAGTCCATCTCCGAGGCCATGCGGGACATCGCGGGCACCGGCTCCACCACCACCTGGGTGCTGAACAACCACGACCAGGTGCGCTCGGTCACCCGGTACGCCGGGGAGCCCGGCAACGAGGGCACCGGCCTGGGCTCCGAACGGGCCCGCGCGGCCGCCCTGCTCATGCTGGCCCTGCCCGGCTCCGCCTACGTATACCAGGGCGAGGAGCTGGGACTGCCCGAGGTGCTGGACCTGCCGGACGACACCCTCACCGACCCCATCTTCCGCGCCACCGGCAACCGCAGCCGGGTGCGGGACGGCTGCCGGGTGCCGCTGCCCTGGTCCGGGCACGCCTCACCGTTCGGCTTCACCTCCGGCATCGAGGGCGCCCGGCCGTGGCTGCCGCAGCCGGAGTGGTTCGCCGAGCACGCGACCGACCGGGCGCAGGCCGACCCCGGCTCGTTCTGGCACCTCTACCGCGAGGCGCTGCACCTGCGCCGCGGCCTGCCCCAGCTCGGCGGCGGCGAGCTGCGCTGGCTGGACTCGCCGCCCGGCGTGCTGGCCTTCGTCCGCGGCGACGGGCTGGTCTGCGCGATCAACTTCACCACCTCCCCGGCCCCGGCGCCCGTCACCGGACCGCCGCTGCTGGCCAGCGGCCCCTGCCCGGGCCCGGAACTCCCCGGCTCCACCGCCGCCTGGTGGATCAGCGACCTGAGCACCACCTGACGGCCGGACCCGCGGCACCACCCCGGGTGCCGCCCCCTCGCCCCCCTTCGGAAGGAACAGGCAGATGACACGACGTACAGCAGCCGCGGCAGCCGCCCTCGGCACCGCGGCGGGCTCACCGGCCCGTCGCGGCCGTACCACCCGGGCCGCCGCCGCGGTGGCCGCGGCACTCGCGCTGTCGCTGACCGCGGCCTGTGGCGGCGGCGACGGCGAGGACACGGAGGGCGGCTCCGCCCCGGACGCCAAGTCCACCGTGGACCTCCCGAAGCTCGACGGCGAGACGGTGCAGATCTCCGCCGTCTGGACCGGCCCCGAGCAGAAGAACTTCGAGAAGGTCCTGGCGGAGTTCGAGAAGCGCACCGGCGCCGAGGTGGAGTTCGTGCCGTCCGGCGACAACGTGGCCACCTTCATCGGCTCCAAGGTGGAGGGCGGGGCGCCGCCGGACGTGGCGATGGTGGCCCAGGTCGGCGTGGTGAAGCAGTTCGCCGAGAAGGGCTGGCTGAAGCCGGTCACTCCCGAGACGCAGAAGCAGCTCGAGAAGAACTACGCGCAGGGCTGGCAGGACCTCGGCGCGGTCGGCGGCAAGCAGTACGGCGTCTACTTCAAGGCCGCCAACAAGTCGCTGATGTGGTACAACACCACGGCCTTCGAGAACGCCGGCGTCGGCGAGGCCAAGACCTGGGACGAGTTCCTGCAGAACGCCCAGACCATCGCGGACTCCGGCGTCGAGCCGGTCTCGGTCGGCGGCGCGGACGGCTGGACCCTCACCGACTGGTTCGAGAACATCTACCTCTCGCAGGCCGGGCCGGAGAAGTACGACCAGCTGGCCGCGCAC
The DNA here is from genome assembly GCF_021696945.1 of Streptomyces sp. JJ36. GTDB lineage: Bacteria > Actinomycetota > Actinomycetes > Streptomycetales > Streptomycetaceae > Streptomyces. Next base: position 3,892 of record NZ_JACYHE010000107.1, on the reverse strand, counting down.
GAGATCAAGTGGACCGACCCGTCCGTGAAGAAGGCGCTCACCACCCTGGGCGAGCTCTTCGGCAAGGACCAGCTCCTGGTCGGCGGGAACGACGGCGCGCTGCAGACGGCCTTCCCGGAGTCCGTCACCCAGACCTTCTCCGACACCGAGGCGCCCAAGGCCGCCGTGGTCTTCGAGGGCGACTTCGTCGGCGTCAACATCAAGAACGACACCGAGGCGAAGATCGGCGAGGACGCCAAGGTCTTCCCGTTCCCGGCGGTCGGGGACGAGTCCCCGGTGGTCACCGGCGGCGACGCGGCGGTGCGGCTGAAGGACAGCAAGGGCGGCAAGGCCCTGATGACCTTCCTCGCCTCCACCGACGCCGCGGCCATCATGGCCGAGCAGGGCGGCTTTGTCTCCCCCAACAAGGGGCTGGACACCGAGGTCTACCCGGACGACGTGCAGCGGAAGATCGCCGAGGCGCTGATCGCGGCCGGTGACGACTTCCGGTTCGACATGTCCGACCAGGCGCCCGCGGCGTTCGGCGGCACCAAGGGCGAGGGCGAGTGGAAGGCCCTCCAGGACTTCCTGAAGAAGCCGGACGACGTCGAGGGCGCGCAGCGTGCGCTCGAGGACGCCGCCGCCCAGGCCTTCGGCAACTGACGGACGGGGGCAGGAGCTTCATGTCGTCGCACGCAACCGCGGGCGGCCCGGGCACACCCGTCGCCAAGGGGGAGGCCGGAGACCACGGCACTCCGCAGACCTCCGGCTCCCCCGCCGGCGACGGCGGCCCGGCACGCAAGGGCTCCGGCGGGCCCGCCACCGTGATGCGGGCCCGCCCGTGGGTGGCGCTGGCCTTCCTGCTGCCGGCGTTGCTGGTGCTGGGCGCCCTGGTCGTCTATCCCATCGGCTACTCGGTCTGGCGCAGCCTCTTCGACGCGGCCGGCTCGGGATTCGTGGGCCTGGACAACTACGCCGAGGTCTTCACCGACGAGGACAACCTCAAGGCCGTCCAGAACTCCCTGATCTGGGTGATCGTCGCACCCTCCATCGCCACCGCGCTCGGCCTGATCTTCGCGGTGCTCACGGACCGGATCCGGTTCGGCACCGCGTTCAAGCTGATCGTCTTCATGCCGATGGCGATCTCCATGCTGGCCGTCGGCATCATCTTCCGGCTGGTGTACGAGGCGGACCCGGACCGGGGCGTCGCCAACGCCGTCTGGACGGGCGTCCACGACACCTTCACGGAGGCCTCCGCGTGGCCCGGGGCCCGGCCACGGCCGGACTCGGAGCTGACCGCGGCCGGCGGCGGCGCGTTCGCCACCGGGTCTGCCGTGGACGCCGCCGACCCGGCGAACCTGCCGCTGGTCGGCGTGCCGCCGCAGGACGTGGCCGGCGCCGCACCGGCGAAGGCCGCCGAACCCGGCTCCGGCGGGGAGGTCACCGGCACGGTGTGGCTGGACTTCTCCCAGGGCGGCGGCGGTGAACCGGGCCGCATCGACGAGGGCGAGAAGGCACTCGCCGGGGTGCGGGTGGAGGCCGTCAAGGACGGCGAGGTCGTCGGCTCGGCGACCACCGCCGAGGACGGCACCTACACGCTGCCGGCCGCGGCGGACGGCGCCACGCTCCGGCTTCCGGCGTCGAACTTCGCCGAGGCGTACAACGGCGTCGACTGGCTGGGGCCCGCGCTGGTGACCCCGGCCATCATCGCCAGCTACGTCTGGATGTGGGCGGGCTTCGCCATGGTCCTCATCGCGGCCGGGCTGGCCGGGGTGCCCCGGGAGATCCTGGAGGCCGCCCGGGTGGACGGCGCCAGCGAGTGGCAGGTCTTCCGCAGGGTCACGGTGCCGCTGCTGGCGCCCGTACTCGCGGTGGTGCTGGTGACGTTGATGATCAACGTGCTGAAGATCTTCGACCTCGTCTACATCATCGCGCCCAGCGCCACCCAGGACGACGCCAGCGTGCTGGCCCTCCAGCTCTATCTGGTGTCCTTCGGCACCAACACGAACCAGGGTGTCGGCAGCGCGTTCGCCGTGCTCCTGCTGCTGCTGGTCGTGCCGGTGATGGTGGTCAACATCCGCCGACTGCGGAGGGAGAACCGATGAGCGCCCCGACACCCGCCCCGTCCGCCGAACCGCAGGCGGGGAGCGCCGGAGCGCGTCCGGCCGCCACCCCCACGCCGGACCCGAAGGCGGGAACGGCCCGGGACCCCCGCCGCACCCTCGGCTCGCGGCTCACCGCACTCACCGGTGGCACCCTCGTCCGGGTGGTGCTGGTGGTGATCGCGCTCTTCTGGCTGATGCCGGCGGCCGGACTGCTCGGCTCCTCCTTCCGCGACTCGGCGGACATCGCCTCGTCCGGCTGGTGGACGGTCTTCACCGACCCCGGGCAGCTCACCGTCGCCAACTACGACGCGCTGTTCGCGAACGACGCGATCATCGACTCGCTGTGGGTGACCGTCGGCATCACCGTGCCGTCCACCGCGCTGGTGGTGCTGCTGGGCTCGCTCGCGGGCTACGCCTTCGCCTGGCTGGACTTCCCCGGCCGGGACTGGTGGTTCCTGGTGGTCGTCGGGCTGCTGGTGGTGCCCGTCCAGGTGGCGCTGATCCCGGTGGCGAAGCTCTTCAACACCCTGGGGATCTTCGAGACCGCGCCGGGCGTGATCCTCTTCCACACCGCCTTCGGGCTGCCGTTCGCGGTCTTCCTGCTGCGGAACTTCTTCCTGGAGATCCCGCGGGAGCTGCTGGAGGCGGCCCGGCTGGACGGTGCCGGGGAGATCCGGCTCTTCACCCGGGTGGTGCTCCCGCTGGGCGGGCCCGCCATCGCCTCGCTGGGCATCTTCCAGTTCCTGTGGGTGTGGAACGACATGCTGGTCGCGCTGATCTTCGCGGACTCCGGTTCGCCGCCGATCACCGTGGCGCTCCAGCAGCAGGTGCGGCAGTTCGGCAACAACATCGACGTGCTGGCGCCCGGCGCCTTCATCTCGATGGTGATCCCGCTCGCGGTGTTCTTCGCCTTCCAGCGGCAGTTCGTCTCCGGCGTGATGGCCGGGGCGGTGAAGTAGCCGGACGGAGGACACCCAGCAGACCGGGCCCGTCGCCTGTTCGGACGGGCTCACCAGCACGGGGGAGGGCAGGTCGGGGAGAGTAACCTGCCCTCCCCCGTCCAGTTGGGCCGGGCATGAACGATTCCGCAGCCGCGGCCCGTCCGGCGCCGCCCGCCGGGCCTTCCCGGACCCTCCGCACCGGCCACCGCGCCCGGTTCCGGCGCCCCGGCGCGGTGCCCGCCGCGGTGGCGGCCGGCACCGCGGCGGTGGCCGTACGGCTCGCCGCCGCGGACACCGGCCCGGAAACCGCCTGGCCCGGCGCCGCTCCCCTCTTCCTCCCTCACCCCGCCCTGCCCGCCCTGGCCTGCACCGCCCTGCTGCTGTACGCGGTCGGCGGCACCGCCCGGGCCCTGCTGGGCCCGCGCCGCGCCTGGCCGGTGGCGCTGGCGGCGGCCGCCGTCTCCGCCCTCCTCCCGCCGGTCACCGGCGGGCTCTTCCCCGGCCCCTACGGCGCCCTGCACGCGGTGGCCGTGGCGCTGCTGATCCGGGCGCTGGCCGGGGCCGCCGTACGGGGCCGGCTGGCCCACCCGGCAACCGCGCTCGCCGCCGGGCTCTGCACGGCGCTCGCCACGCTCGCCGGGAGCGCCGCGGCCCTCGCCGGGCGGGGCGGCCCCGTACTGCCGGGCCCACTGCCCGCGCCGTTGCCGGTGGCCGCGACCGCGCTCGTCGCCCCCGGGGCGCTGCTGGCCGCCGTGCTGCTCCGCCGGGCGCCGGCCGCCGCCGCACTGCGGGCGGCGGGCGTCTTCGCGCTGACCGGAGTGGCGCCCTGCGGGGTGGCGCTGCTCCGGTGGCCCGCCCCCGGCCACC
>NZ_JACYHE010000106.1 GCF_021696945.1 Streptomyces sp. JJ36 | reverse complement strand
CCCGGGCGGCCGGGCCGGCCGGGGACTTCGCGCGGCCGCAGCGCCTCCGGGACCGGGGACTGCTGCCGGCTGCCGGCCGGGCCTCACCAGTGCGGCGGCTGCTCTCCCGGGGCGGGCGGCCGCCCGTACGGCGGGGGCGGCGGGCCGAACCCGCCGCCCTGCGCGGGGGAGCCGGGCCACGGCTCTCCGGGCGGGCCCCAGGGCTCCCCGAAGCCCTGCGGAGCCCCGGGCCCGCCCGCGAGGGGGGCCGTGGGTTCCGCGGGCCGCTCCGCGCCGAGTGCCAGCGTGAGGAGCACCACGGCACCGGTGAGCAGGTAGCCGGCGTCCGTCAGGAGGTCGAGCTGCAACCGGGTGTCCAGCTCGGAGAAGTGGGGGAAGAGGCGCTGTTCCACTGCGGCGGCCACTCCGAGGACGCCGTTGCCCAGCAGCAGGCCGGCCACGGTCAGGCCGAGCGGGCGGGCGAAGGACGCCCGGGCGACCGCGCAGACCCCGGCGCCCAGGGCGAGGGCCGCCAGCGCCCAGGAGGTCCAGCCTCCCGGGGCGGCCAGCAGGGTGAGCAGGGTGCGCTCGCCGGTGACGCGCTGCCCGTAGAGCTCGCTGCCGAACCGTTGCCACCAGTGGATCTCCCAGGCGGCCAGCCCGGCCCCGGCCGCACCCAGCAGCAGCAGGGCCGTGACGCCGGCGCCGGTGGTGGGCCGGGCCGGCGTGCGCTCCCCGGGGTCGGCGGAGGGGGCGTCGCTCCCGAAGGGCCGGCGGCCCGCGGCGGCGGCCACCAGCAGCGCGCCGCCGAGCACCACCGCGCCGACGGCGGTGAGCAGGGTCTTCGTGCGGAGCCCGGCCTCGACGCCCTGCAGCCAGTCGGCGTGCAGGTTCCACAGGCTGGGCGCCCGGAGCACCACGGTGAGCAGGCCGGTCGCCGCGAGCACTCCGGCGGCGGAGGAGGAGCGGAGCGCCGGCACCACGGCGGCGGCGTAGACGATCACCAGCAGGGGGTCCAGCCAGGAGGTGACCCAGACGCCGCCCTCGGCCCGTGCCATGAGGCCGCACCACATCCACCAGACGTCGGTGATCTCGTGTGCTTTGGTGAAGTCCCGGATGATCCATCCGAGGCTGAGTACGGCGAGCACGCTCAGCACGACGCCGCCGAAGACCCGTGCCCCGGGTGCCAGTGTCCGCTGCTGCCCCATCCCCGCGCCCCCCACTGCCGATGCCGGTGTCCGCGACCGGACCTCGTCACAGGTCTACCCGCGTGGCGCGTCGCGCAACAAGTGCACGGGGTGTGGGGGCGGCTGGGCGGACCTGTGAGAGGCGTGCGTGACGTCCGTACGGAGTTCAGGTGAATGCGTTCGTATATCGGTGTCGCGACGACCACGTTGCGAGACTGTTAAGGCGTTTGTTCTGGATTGGTCCCTTTTTGTCCAGTACGCTGCCACTCTGTCAAGCACGCTGGCACGTCAATCTGCACAATCTTCGCTCAAGATGCATGCCGGGTCCATGTGACGGGGCCTGGACCTCTTGACTGCGGACTTAGCCGCTTGCAAAAGTCCGCTCAACCCACGGCACACCCCGGTGCCTTACCAACGGGTTCAGCGAGCACCACGAGCGCGGGGGCACACACGCGATGACGAGTCCAACCCAGGCTTCGACGGCCGGGACCGACACCCCTGGTCCCGAGGCGGAAAGCCTGAGCAAGGATCAGGCCGGGCAGACCGGCCATGCCGGCAGGTCGCCGGGCCAGCTGATGTGGATGCGCTTCAAGCGCGACCGTACCGGCGTGATCTCTGCCTGTGTAGTGATTTTCTTCTTTGCGGTCGCCGCGCTGGCCCCGGTGATCTCCTGGCTCTACGGCAAGGATCCGTACACGCTGTACGGTCTGAACAACCCGGGACTGCTGGATCCCTTCGGCTTCCCGACCGGCCCCAACGGCGGCATGTCGTCGGAGCACTGGTTCGGTATCGAGCCCGAGCTGGGCCGCGACGTCTTCATGCAGCTCCTCTACGGCATGCGGACCTCGCTGTACACGGCCCTGGTCGTGACCATCCTGATGGTGGCCACGGGCGTCATCATCGGCCTGGTCGGCGGCTACTTCGGCGGCAAGGTCGACTACTGGCTGGGCCGGGTGACGGACTTCCTGATGTCCTTCCCCAGCCAGCTCTTCTTCATCGCGACCATGCCGGTGGTTACGGCGGTCTTCGTCGACCCGAGCGAGGAGACCCCGACCTACCTCCGGGCCGTCGCGATGATCACGGTGCTGTGGTTCCTGGGGTGGATGAGCATGGCCCGTCTGGTGCGGAGTCAGGTGCTCAGCCTGCGCGAACGCGAGTTCGTGGAGGCGGCGAAGGTGACGGGGGCGTCGCCCTGGCGGATCATCCGCCGGGAGCTGCTCCCCAACATCTTCACCCCGGTCCTGGTGCAGGGCACGTACATGCTGCCCGGCGCCATCCTGAGCGTGGCGTTCCTGTCCTTCATCGGCGTCGGCTTCGTGGAGCCGACTCCCGACTGGGGCCGGATGTTCGCGGTCGCGGGACGCATCTATGAGAACGACCCGACGTACATGTTCTTCCCCGGCGTGGCCATGGTGATCTTCGTGGTGGCGTTCAACCTTCTCGGCGACTCCGTGCGAGACGCCTTCGACCCCAAGTCCGGACGTTGATCGTCCACCCGAAGGGGGGCTGCCACCCCCGCACCGGTTGACCGGACGCGACAGGGCAGCAGACGGATCCCAACTGACAGGCAGGTGCATTCGGCATCATGAATTTCTTCCGATCGCGCAGAGCGCGCGGGGCGGTCATCGCCCTCGCGGCCGGCTCCCTGGTGCTCACCGGCTGCAGTGACGGCAGCGACAGCACCAGCGGACCCGACACCACGGACAAGGACGCCAAGGCGCAGTCGGTGGCCGTCGAATACGGTGACGCGGAGGCCTCCCAGGGCCCGGCCGAAGAGGTCAAGGGCGCCCAGGAGGGCGGCACCATCCGGGTCTACCAGGAGGACGACTTCTCCCACCTGGACCCGGGCGAGATCTACGTCAGCGACGCCGGTCAGCTCGCCACCCTCATCCACCGTGGTCTGACCACGTTCAAGGAGGACGGCAAGGGCAACAAGACCGTCGTCGGCGACCTGGCCACCGACGCCGGCAAGAAGTCCGACGGCGGCAAGACCTGGACCTACACCCTCAAGGACGGCGTCAAGGACCAGGAGGGCGACCCGATCACCTCCGAGGACGTCCGCCACACCGTCGAGCGGCTGTACTCCGAGGTCATCACCGACGGCCCGCTCTACCTCCAGCAGTGGCTCTCCGGCGAGGGCTCCACCTACCGTGAGGCGCTGCCGGACGGCCCGTACAAGGGTGACCACCTGCCGGACGACGTCCTGGAGACGCCGGACGACAAGACGATCATCTTCCACTTCGACGAGCCGCGTCCGGACCTCCCGCAGGCCCTGACCATGCCCGGCTACTCCATCGTGCCGAAGGAGAACGACACGAAGGACAAGTACGACCAGGGCAAGGGTCTCGTCGCCCTCGGGCCGTACAAGATCAAGGAGTTCAAGCCCGGCAAGACCATGCAGCTGGTGCGCAACGAGCAGTGGGACCCGAAGACGGACCCGGTGCGCCACCAGTACGTGGACGGCTGGAACATCACCTTCAACCACAGCCGGGTGGACCAGACCGAGCGGATCCTCTCCGACCGCGGCGAGTCCAAGCGCGCCATCCAGATGAGCGGTCAGGTCGACTCCTCCAAGGTGAAGCAGGTCGTCACCGAGGCGAAGAACCGCACCGTGCAGGGCTACCAGCCCTACGTGTGGCAGCTGAACTTCAACATGGACCGCATCAAGGACAAGAAGATCCGCGACGCGATCACCTACGCCCTGCCGAACGGCCAGATCCTGCAGCCCGACGGCGGCACCTACGGCGGTGAGCCGGCCGGCGGCCTGCTCGCCCCGACCGTCCCGGGCTACGAGAAGGGCTACGACCCGTACGGCAAGCTCAGCAAGCCGAACGGCGACCCGGAGAAGGCGAAGGAGCTGCTCAAGGAGGCCGGCGCGGAGGGCATGAAGCTCGTCTACGCCTACGCCAACGTGCCGCACCGCGCCAAGCAGGCGGAGATCGTCACCCAGGCGCTCGAGCGGGTCGGCTTCGACGTCCAGAAGAAGGACGTCGACCAGGCCACCTGGTACGAGCAGGTCGGCAAGGTGAAGAACGGCTACGACATCTACATGACCGGCTGGGGCCAGGACTGGCCGTCCGCCTCCACGGTCGTGCCGCCGGTCTACGACGGTGACGCCATCGCCGACGGTGCGTCGAACTACTCGCACATCGACAACGACCACGTGAACTCGGAGATCGACCGGATCCTCAAGATCCAGGACCCGGCCAAGGCCACCGAGGAGTGGACGAAGCTGCACAAGTACATCGTGGAGAAGGTCAACCCGGCCGCCCCGCTGTACTACACCAAGATGCTGCAGATCTACGGTTCGGACATCGGCGGTGCCCGGTACAGCACCGTGAAGTCCTACATCGACATCTCGCGGCTCTACATCAAGAAGTAACAGCTCCACACACCGGGTCCCCGGGGGTGCGTGCCACAAGCGCGCACCTCCGGGGACCGGTCCGAGTCACACCCCGAACCTCTCCCGTCGTAGCGGCCGTGCTGAGAGCAGTTAACCTCCTATGTTGAAATATCTGACTCGCCGGTTGATCGGCGCAGCAGTCATCCTCGTTCTGATCAGCGCCTTCACCTTCTTCATCTTCTTCGCCATCCCACAGGACCCGGCGATGCTCTCCTGCGGTCGCAACTGCACGGAGGGGAACCTGAAGGTGATCCGCGAGGCCATGGGCCTCGACAAGCCGGTGCCGGTGCAGTACTGGGAGTTCGTCAAGGGCATCGTGGCCGGCCGCGACTTCGCCGTGGGCCATTGCGACGCACCCTGCTTCGGCGTCTCCTTCGACGACGAGCGCATGATCTGGGACACGATCATGGACCGGCTGCCGCTCACCGTCTCCCTGACCGTCGGCGGCCTGATCATCTTCCTGACCCTCGGTGTGGGCCTCGGCATGATCGCCGCCCGCAAGAAGGGCACCATGACGGACAAGACCGTCAGCTCCGCCTCCCTGGTCTTCAGCTCGATGCAGATCTACTTCCTGGGCCCGATCGTCCTGGGACTGCTCGTCTACAACACGGGGATCCTCTCGGCACCGAAGTACGTGCCGTTCACCGACAACCCCCTCGCGTGGGCCGGTGGCCTGATCATCCCCTGGTTCGTGATGTCGCTGATCTTCACCGCGAACTACACCCGTATGTCGCGCTCCACGATGATCGAGCAGCTCCAGGAGGACCACGTCCGCACGGCCAAGGCCAAGGGCATGTCCCGCAAGTACGTGTTCTTCCGCTACGCCTGGCGCGGCTCGCTGATCCCCATCGTCACCATCATCGGCGTGGACCTCGGCGCCCTGCTCAGCGGCGCGGTCGTCACCGAGTTCACCTTCAGCCTGGCCGGCCTCGGCCGCCTCGCCGTGGACTCGGTGGAGAACAAGGACCTGCCGATGACCATGGGTGTCATGCTGGTCGGTGCCACCTTCATCCTCATCTGCAACATCGTCGTGGACGCGCTGTACGCCTTCATCGACCCGCGCGTGCGCCTGTCCTAGGAGATCGACCCGTGACCACACTCACCACGACCGAGGACACGCCGTCCCCGACCGGGTCGGGCGCCTTCCTCTCGGTACGCGACCTGCATGTCCGGTTCTCCACCGAGGACGGCATCGTCAAGGCGGTGGACGGACTCTCCTTCGATCTCGAACGCGGCAGCACGCTCGGCATCGTCGGTGAGTCGGGCTCCGGCAAGTCGGTGACCAACCTGACCATCCTCGGGCTGCACAACCCCGAGAAGACAGAGATCACCGGCGAGATCTCGCTGGAGGGCCGGCAGCTCATCGGGGCCCGCGAGAAGACCCTGGAGGGGCTCCGCGGCAACAAGATGGCCATGATCTTCCAGGACCCGCTGACGGCGCTGTCGCCGTTCTACACCGTGGGCCGGCAGATCGCGGAGCCGTACCGCAAGCACACCGGGGCCTCCAAGCGGGAGGCCCACCTGCGGGCGATCGAGATGCTGGAGAAGGTCGGCATCCCCAACCCCAAGCTCCGGGTCAACGACTACCCGCACCAGTTCAGCGGCGGCATGCGGCAGCGCGCCATGATCGCCATGGCGCTGGTCTGCAACCCCGACCTGCTGATCGCGGACGAGCCGACCACCGCCCTGGACGTGACCGTCCAGGCGCAGATCCTGGACCTGCTCAAGGACCTCCAGCAGGAGTTCGGCTCGGCCATCGTCTTCATCACCCACGACCTGGGCGTCATCGCCAACATGGCGGACGACATCCTGGTGATGTACGGCGGCCGCGCCGTCGAGCGGGGCACCGTCCGCGAGGTGCTGCGGTCGCCCCAGCACCCGTACACCTGGGGACTGCTCAGCTCCATGCCGCGCCTCGGGTCGAACGTGGACGAGGAGCTGCTGCCCATCGAGGGCACCCCGCCCAGTCTGCTGAACCCGCCGTCGGGCTGCGCCTTCCACCCGCGCTGCACCTACAAGGACCAGGTCGGCGGCGGCCTCTCCTGCAGCCAGGACCGTCCCGAGCTGCCCGCCGGACGGGCCGCCGCCTGCCACCTGACCCCGGAGCAGAAGCGGACCTTCTTCGTCGAGCAGGTCAAGCCCCGGCTGGCCTAGGGAGAACGCGACAATGAGCAACGAACTCACCCTGAGCACGCCGGAGAGCGCAGGCCCGCAGACCGGCGAGCCGCTGATGGAGGTCGAGGGGCTGCGCAAGCACTTCCCGATCAAGGGCGGCTTCCCGGTCAAGCGGACCGTCGGTGCCGTGCAGGCCGTCGACGGCGTCGACCTCAAGGTCCACGCCGGCGAGAGCTTCGGTCTGGTCGGCGAGTCGGGCTGCGGCAAGTCGACCACCGGCCGGCTCCTCAGCCGGCTGCTGGAGCCGACCGAGGGGAAGATCACCTACCGCGGGCAGGACATCACGAACGCCAAGCGGCGGCAGCTCGCCCCGATCCGGTCCGAGATCCAGATGATCTTCCAGGACCCGTACTCCTCGCTCAACCCCCGGCAGACGGTCGGCTCGATCATCGGCGGCCCGATGGAGGTCAACGGGATCGACCCGCCCGGCGGCCGCGAGAAGCGGGTGCGGGAACTGCTGGAGACGGTCGGCCTCAACCCCGAGCACTACAACCGCTTCCCGCACGAGTTCTCGGGCGGTCAGCGGCAGCGCATCGGCGTGGCGCGGGCGCTCGCCCTCGAACCCAAGCTGATCATCGCCGACGAGCCGGTGTCCGCGCTGGACGTCTCCATCCAGGCCCAGGTGGTGAACCTCCTCCAGGAGGTGCAGCGGGAGATGGGGATCGCCTTCGTCTTCATCGCCCACGACCTGGCGGTGGTGCGGCACTTCTCGCAGCGGGTCGCGGTGATGTACCTGGGGAAGATCGTGGAGGTCGGCGACCGGCAGGCGATCTACGCCAAGCCGCGCCACCCCTACACCCACGCACTGCTCTCCGCCGTGCCGGAGGCCTCGCTGGACGAGGACGTGGAGGGGGGAGACGGCGGCCGGGAGCGCATCCGGCTCGCCGGCGACGTGCCCTCGCCGATCAACCCGCCCTCCGGCTGCCGGTTCCGTACCCGCTGCTGGAAGGCGCAGGACAAGTGCGCCGAGGAGGAGCCCCCGCTGGTGCAGATCTCCGGCAACGCCGCAGGGCATCTGACGGCCTGTCACTTCCCGGAGGAGGGGACCACCGCCCGGCACGGCGACGACGTGGTGCTGGACGAGGCGCTCACCTCCCTGGAGAAGGGGCGCCAGAAGCAGCCCTGAGACCCCCGGAGAGCCCCGGCCCCGGGGCCGCCCGCACGGGCGGCCCCGGGGCCGGGGCCTGTCCGTGAGAGGTCAGCCCAGGCCCAGGCTGCGCCGGAGGAACTCCACCTGGAGCAGCAGCAGGTTCTCCGCGACCTGCTCCTGCGGCGTCATGTGGGTGACCCCGGAGAGCGGCAGCACCTCGTGCGGCCGCCCGGCGGCCAGCAGCGCCGAGGAGAGCCGCAGCGTGTGCGCGACCACCACGTTGTCGTCCGCCAGGCCGTGGATCAGCATCACCGGCCGGTGCTCCGCGGCGGCCCCGGAGAGACCCTCGTCGGTGAGCAGCGAGTTCGCCGCGTACACCTCCGGGTCGTCCTGCGGGGTGCCCAGGTAGCGCTCCTGGTAGTGCGTGTCGTACAGCCGCAGGTCGGTGACGGGCGCCCCCACCACCCCGGCGTGGAAGACGTCCGGGCGGCGCAGCACCGCCAGGCCGGCCAGGTAGCCGCCGAACGACCAGCCGCGGATACCGACCCGCCCGAGGTCCAGCGGGTGCTCCTCGGCGAGCGCGTGCAGCGCGGCGATCTGGTCCTCCAGCACCACGGCCGCCAGGTCCCGGTGGACCGCCTTCTCCCAGCCCGGCGCGTGCCCCGGCGTACCGCGTCCGTCCGCGACCACCACCGCGAACCCCTGGTCGGCGAACCACTGCGAGGTCAGGTGCGGGTTGTGCGCGGCGACGACGCGCTGGCCGTGCGGGCCGCCGTACGGGTCCATCAGCACCGGCAGCGGGCCGTCGCCCTCCCGGTACCCGGCCGGCAGCAGGACGGCCGCCGGGATCTCCCGCTTGCCGGCGTGCAGCAGCCGCGGTGCGGCCCGCAGCACCGGCTCCTCGGCCAGCGAGGCGACGGTGCCGCGCTCCTCGGTGCCGCCGTCCTCGCGCAGCCGCAGCAGGGTGGTGCGGGCGCCCGCGCGGTCCAGGGCGGCGGAGGTGAGCACCACGGTGTCGCCGCCCCGCACGGCCGAGGCGACGTGCGGGCCCGAGTCGACGGCGAGCCGCTCCCAGCCGCCCTTGTCGCCGCTGCCGCGGAAGGCGGCGCGGTAGACGCCGATGTCGCCGGGGTCGCGACGGCCGGTCCCGCGGCCGGCGCCGGACGGGCCGGACGGGTCGTGCTCGCCGTGCTCGCCGGCGAGGCCTCCGCGGGGGCCGTCGCCGGGGGAGGCGGAGAAGAGGATGTCCTCCTCCCCGATGTCCAGCACCGCTCGCACATGGAGGGCGCCGGAGGTGAGCGCCCGGTCCCCGGCCATCAGCACCCGGGCGCCGCCCGTGTCCTCGATGCGGACCAGTCGCCCGTCCGGGGTCCAGGCGGGAACGCCGGGGAAGAGTTCCAGCCAGAAGTCGTCGTCCTCCGCGTGCAGCGGGGAGGTGGCGCCGGTGGCGGTGTCCACGGTCAGGTAGAGCTGGGTGCGCTGGTCCCGCGCCTGCACGAGCAGCAGCGGCGAGCCGTGCCGGGACCAGTGCACCCGGGCCAGGTAGGGGTAGCGGGTGCGGTCCCAGGAGACCTCGGTGCGGCCCTCGCCCTCCACGTCCACCAGGTGCAGCGTGACCTCGGCGTTCGCCGTGCCCGCCGCCGGGTAGGCCACCGCGGCCGGCTCGCGCTCCGGGTGCGCCGGGTCGGCGATCCACCAGCGCCGTACCGGGGCGTCGTCGGCGCGGGCGACGAGCAGCCGGTCGCTCTCCGGCGACCACCAGAAGCCACGGGACCGGCCCATCTCCTCGGCGGCGACGAACTCCGCCAGCCCGTAGGTCACCGTCTCCGCCTCGGGGGTGGCGAGCGCGCGGTCGCCCGAGCCGTCGGTGCCGACCGTACGGAGCGCGCCGCCGCTCACATAGGCGACGTGCCGCCCGTCGGGCGAGGGGCGCGGGTCCACCACCGGGCCCCGCGCCGGGAGTTCCCGGGCCGTGCCGGCCCGCAGCTCGGCCGTGAACAGCCGCCCGGAGAGGGCGAAGGCGGCCAGCTCGACCGCGGTGTCCGTGGCGTAGCCGACGATCCCGGACGCGCTCTCCCGGCTCCGCTCCCGGCGGGCCCGCTCCTCGGGCGGCAGGTCCTCGTCCGCGCCGCCCAGCAGCACCCGCGGGTCCGCGGCGGCGAACTCGCGCCCGCCGTCCGGCCCGTCGCCCCGCTCCCGCACCCACAGGACGTGCACCCGGTCCGCGCCCTCCCGGGAGCGCAGGAAGACGACCCGCTCGCCGTCGGGGGACACGGTGAAGGCGCGGGGGGCGCCGAGGGTGAAGCGGTTCGTCCGCGCGTACTGCCGGGGGAAGGTGGTAGCCATGTGCCCGAGCGTACGTGGCGGGACCCGCCCGGGAGGCCGAACGCCCTGGCTGAAACCTGCATATGCGCCCCTCCCTTGCACCTGTGCTCCGATCCCGTGCCGGGGCACGGATAGTTATGATCCGTTGCGCATGGTGGGTCCGCGGGTATGAAGCCCTCGCACCCTTTCCCCAGACGTCCCCGACGCGCGCTTACGGAGGTGAACCGCCGTGGCACTCTCGATTTCGGCGGTGGTGCTGCTGGCGATCATCGTCATCCTGCTCGTCAAGAAATCGGGCCTCAAGGCCGGGCACGCGGTGGTCTGCATGCTCCTCGGGTTCTACCTCGCCAGTTCGTCGATCGCCCCGACGATCAGCGAGGTCACGTCGAACGTCGCCGGGATGATCAGCGACATCAAGCTCTAGCCGGGCGGTGACCGGACGGGTCGTCGCCGGACGCGCGTCGTAAGCTCGGGGGATGACCGATGCCCCCGAGCGCCGTCTGCTGCTCGTGCACGCGCACCCGGACGACGAGTCGATCAACAACGGCGCCACCATGGCCCGGTACGCCGCCGAGGGCGCCCGGGTCACGCTGGTGACCTGCACCCGGGGGGAGGAGGGCGAGGTGATCCCGCCCCGGCTGGCGCATCTCGCGCCGGACCGGGAGGACCGGCTGGGGCCGTACCGCGTCGGGGAACTGGCCGCGGCCATGCGGGAGCTGGGCGTGACGGACCACCGCTTCCTGGGCGGCGAGGGCCGCTACCGCGACTCCGGGATGACGGGCCTGCCGCAGAACGACCGGCCGGACAGCTTCTGGCAGGCGCCGCTGGACGAGGCGGCGGGGGAGCTGGCCGCGGTGCTCCGCGAGGTGCGCCCGCAGGTGCTCGTCACCTACGACCCGGACGGCGGTTACGGCCATCCGGACCACGTCAAGGCCCACCGCGTCGCCATGCGCGCGGTGGAGCTGGCCGCCCGGGAGGACCACCGGACGGGCCGGGACGCCCCGCACACCGTCGCCCGGGTCTACTGGAACTGTGCCGGGCGCGACGTGGTCGACGAGGGCTTCGCCCGGCTGCGGGAGCGGAGCGCGGAGCTGCCGTTCCCGGGGGTCGCCGAGCCCGGCGACGTGCCGGGTGTGGTGGACGACGCCGAGGTGGCGGTGCGCATCGACGGCCGCGGGAGGTGGGCCGCCGCCAAGAGTGCGGCGATGCGCGCACACGAGACCCAGATCGCCGTGCACGAGCCCTTCTTCGCCCTCTCCAACGACCTGGGACAGCCGCTGCTCGCGGTCGAGGACTACCGGCTCGCCCACGCGTCCGCCCCCGGCGGCCCGCCGGCCGCCGACCTCTTCGCCGGGGTGCCGGAGGTGGCGGAGTGAACGGGGCCAGGGAGGCGGGCGGCGTCGAGGCGGCGGGGCGCACGGGCGCACCCGCGGTGCGCGTCGTGGCGTACGGCGTGCTGTTCGCGCTCGGGGCGGTGACCGGGCTGGCGGGTGCGCTGGTGCACGCCGCCTGGTTCCCGGGCGGTCTGCTGCTGGCGCTGGCGGCCGCCGGGGGCCTGTTCGGCGGCGGGGCGAAGCTGACGCGGACGAAGGTCGGCGCGGTGGCGCCCGGTGCGGGGTGGGCGGTGGCGGTGGTGGCGGCGACCGCCGCCCGGCCGGAGGGCGACTTCCTCTTCGGCACCGGAGCCGGATCATATGTCTTTCTCTTCGGCGGGATGCTCCTCGCCGTGATGTGTGCCACCATCGCGCTGCCCGCGGTGCCCGTGGCGAGGGCCGGTACGCGCTGAACACACCCGGCCGATGTGCCGATTCGGTGGTCCCCGGCTCCGTGCCGTCCGCCCCCAGTATGGTGGTGCGCGCCGGCGAGCCGCCTCCGGAGAGTCCCGAGGGGCGGCAGATCCAACCGGGAGAACCTGCTTTGAGCCGTGAAACTGACAGTTCGTCCTCCGGGCCCCAGGGGCACGGCGGTCCCGCCTACGCGCCGGGGACCGAGCCGTACGGCCCCGCCGGGGGCCCCGCGGAGCCGACCGACCGGGCGTCCGCCGGAGCGGGCGCCGAGGCGGGGGCACCCGCGGACGAGCAGAAGACCGAGACGACGCTGACCACCCGGATCCGGATCAACATCCCCGGTTCCCGGCCGATTCCGCCGGTCGTGATGCGCAAGCCGGTCGGCGAGGGCGAGGGGGACCCCGGCACGGGCGACGGCGCGGCCGCCGAGGGCGCGCCGGGCCCCGAGGGTTCGGGCGGCACCGGCGGTGCGGCGCCCGGGACCGGCGGTCCCGGTGCCGCGGGGGCCGCGGGCCCGGCAGCCGGCGGGGCTTCCGGCGGCGAGGGCGCGAAGACCAGCGACTGGTTCGCCCCCCGCAAGCCGCCGCGCCCGGCGCCGGAGCAGGGCGGTCCCGGCCCGGCCCCGGAGCCCGGGACCGGACCGGACCGGGCCGACCGGCCGGGGTCCGCGCCGTACGGCCCCGGTCTGCACGCCGAGGGACCCGAGGAGCACCCGCGCACGCCGCCGGACGGCGTGCCCACGGTCCCGCCGGAGGCGGCCGGGCCGATCCGCAGCTCCCTCGCCGACCTGGACGGGCCGCCGCCCCCCGGCGGGCCTGCCGCACCCACCGGGCCGACCGGGCCCACCACGGGGCCGGGCACCGGGGACATGCCGCTCACCCCGCCGCCCGGCGCGCCGCTCGGCCCGGGTGCCGTGGGCGGCCCGCAGGGGCCGGGCGTACCGGGGCCGGGCGAGGAGCCGCCCGCCGGCTCGACGCTCGGGCTCGGCACCGGCCGCTCCGCCTTCCCCGAAGGCGGCCGGCCTCCGTCCTCCCTCTACGCGCAGGGCGGCGAAGCACCGGGCGGCCGCCCGGGCGCCCCCGCCGGAGGGGGCCCCGAGGAGCGCGTCACCAGTGACACCCTCGTCAGCGGCATCCCGCGGGTGCCCTCGGCCGAGAGCACCGGCGGATTCCCCGTCACCCCGCAGCCGGGCGCACCCGCCGGTGCGGAGGAGGAGCCCCGCGACCGCGGGGACCGGGACCAGCCGCCGCGGCCCGCCAAGGGGCGGTCCAAGCTGATGCTCGTCGGCGCGGCGCTGATCGGGGTGCTCGGCGTCGCGTACGGCGCGGGGCTGCTGCTCGACCACGCGGACGTGCCGAACGGCACCACCGTGCTGGGCGTCGACATCGGCGGCCAGGACCGGCAGTCCGCGGTCAACACCCTGGACGACGCGCTCGCCACGCGCATGACCGCACCGATCACCGTGGTGGTGGAGGGCGAGCGCAAGGAGCTCAAGCCCAGCGTGGCCGGGCTGACCATCGACACCGAGGCCACCGTCCGGGCCGCCTCCGGGCGGGACTACAACCCGGTGTCGGTGATCGGCTCGCTGCTCGGCGGCCCCCGGGAGGCCGAGGCGGCCATCGAGGTCGACCGGGACAAGCTCCGGGCGGCGCTCTCCGGCCTCTCCGTGGACGGCGGCGGGGCGGCGCAGGACGGCAAGGTCGTCTTCACCGGCGGCAAGGCCAAGGCCGTGCCCGGCAAGGAGCACAAGGGCATCGACGTGTCCGGCGCCGCCGCGAAGGTGGAACAGGCCTTCCGGACGCGCGCGGCGACCGGGGAGAACGCGCCGGTCCCGCTGCCCGTCACCACGCAGCAGCCGAAGATCGGCGAAGGCGAGCTGGAGGCCGCCGTGCAGGGCTTCGGGAAGACCGCCATGTCCGGCTGGGTCTGGCTGCGCGCAGGCGACGTGGAGGTGCCGTTCAGCGAGCAGACGATCGGCACCTTCCTGACCATGCAGCCCGGCGAGGACACGCTGGTGCCGGTGATCGACACGGCCAAGCTGGGTGAGACCTACGGTTCGGCGTTCGACGGAGTCGTGATCGACGCCGGGAGCGGCACGGTGGAGATGACCCCGAAGCACGCCGCCGCGGCGATGATCGAGGCGCTCAGGGAACCGGCGCCGCCGGCCCCGCAGAAGCGCGTCGCCGAGGTGGAGGGCGCCCGCAGCCGGTGACCGGGGCGGCCCGGTGCGGCACTCGCGCGTACGGCCCGGCGGAGGCGCAGGGCGCGGCGGACACCGGCGGCCCTCCTGCCGCCGCGGGGCGTGCCGCCGAGCGGCCCGGGCCG
>NZ_JACYHE010000105.1 GCF_021696945.1 Streptomyces sp. JJ36 | reverse complement strand
GGCCGCGCCCGGCCCGGGGCGACGGGCAACGGTCCGTCGGGGGGGGCGGGCCGGGTGCGGCCCGCAGAGCGAGCGGCGGCTCCGCCGCCGGCGGCCTCCGGGCGCTCCCGGAAGAAGCCCGCGTGGTCCGTGCCGGCCGGCGGGCGGCACGTCAGGCCCGTGAGACGCGGTGCCGGGGGACGGGTGGCGGGCGGCACGGAGCAGGCTTCCGCGGCCGGTCACGGCACCGGCTGCGGCCGGTTGCGGAGCGGCGCTCCGGCCCGCGCCGCAGCAGCGGCGGGCGGTCGTGCAGCCGGCGCCGTCCCGGCAGGGCGCGGCCGCCGCCGGGCCGTACGTGCGTCTCCGCGCCGTGGCGGGGACACGCCCGCCGCCGCGGCCGGTTCCCGTGCGGGGTGCGGGGTGCGGGGTGCGGGGTGCGAGGTGTCGAGGCGGCCGGTGCCGGTCAACTGCGGCCGGACCGTTCCGCGTCCGGCCCCCGCCCGGCCCGCGGCACCCGCAGCTCCGTACGGCCCGCGCCCGCCCCCGGGCCCTGCGCACGCATGTGGCGTACCGCGGCCGTACGGCAGCTCTCCCGCCGGGGAAACCCCGCGCGCCCCGGGGTGCGGGGGTCGCGCGGTCCGCGCGCATGCGCGGTGTACCTCACGCGCGTGTGCGCCCCTTTCACGCCTCCGGTACGCCGAACCCGTGGCAGCATGGTCGCAACGGCGGTCGGCGGCGGCGTCTTCGGGCAGGCCGCGGGCCGCGCTCCTGGTGAGCCTCAGGGGCTCCGGGACCTGTGCCACGGAACTGACGGGCGGAGGCGCGGCCATGCGGTGGTTGGTGGGGTGGAGCAGCGCCGCCGCAGGGGCGTCCGGGGGCGCACGGGAGCACGCCGCAATCGACGGCGAAACGGTACACCCCGTCGGCGCCCAGCCCCTCTGGGGCGACCCCGACCCCCTCTGGGCCGTCGGCGACTGGCGCCCGGACGAGATCCGCGTGGTCCACGGCGACGGCGGCAACAAGCTTGCGGTGCTGGGCAGCTGCGGCGCCAGCGACGAGGAGCTGCGGGTCGGCCTGTACGCCGCGCGCGGCGGGGCCTTCCGCCATCTCACCGCCTGGTCCGGCAGTTACACCCCCGTGGCCCGCATCGGCCGCCGCATCACCGTCCCCGCGGACCTGGCCGGAGCCCGTCCCGTCTTCCACACCCCGTGGGCCGGCGGCACCGCCTACGCCACCGCCGCCCTGCCCCTCGCCGACCTCGTCGAGGCGCAGCTCGACATCTCCCACCTCGCCGCCCTGCTCGCCTGCCCCGACGCCCCCGAGGCCCTCGGAGACGGCACGCCGTACCAGGGCGTGCACCGCGTCCCGCCGGGCCACGCGCTGATCCTGCGGGACGGCAGCCGCGAGATCGCCGGCTACGAGCAGACCGCCTCGCTCGCCGTCTCCGCCCCGCCCCCGCCGGCCGCCGAGGACGCCGTGGCCGGCGTACGGGACGCCCTCGTCGACGCCGTACGGGCCCGGATGGCCGCCCCCCGGCACGCCTCCGAGGCGGACTTCCGGCCCCGCGACCCCGGCCCCGTCCCCGGCATGGGCCCCGACGAGCGGCGCGCCCGCCGCGGCCGCGGGCCGGCGCCCGGCGTCGGCGCCGACCTCTCCGGAGGTCCCGCCTCCGCCACCCTCGCCCTGCTCGCGGCGGGACTGCCCGGCATGCCCGGCACCGTCTTCGGCACCGGAGGCACCGAGGCCGGGGAGCGCCTGCTCGCCGTCACCTTCAACGACCTGACCGGCGCAGCCGCCACCCCGGGTGCCCCCGGCCGCGAGGCCGAACTGGAACGCGCCCGGCTGCTCGCCGAGAACCCGCGCCTGCACCACGTCGTCGTCACCGGCGGCGAGGAGTCGCTCCCCTACGCCGACCTGGAGAACGGCCCGCTCACCGACGAGCCCGGCCCCTCCCTCGTCCTCGCCGAACGGCACCGGGCACGGCTCGCCGCCGGCAGCGCCGACCACCTCGTCGGCCTCGGCGCCCGCCAGGTGCTGGACGCGCACCCCGCGCGGCTGGCCGACCTCCTGATGGACCGCCGCCGCCGGCACCTGCTCCGCCCGGTGGTCGCACTGGCCCGTACGGACGGCGCGGAACGGGCCGAACGCGCCCTCCGGCCGGACCGGCCCGAAGACGACGAGGCCGCCCGCACCCGGAACGGCGCCCGCGGCACCGGCAGCGGCCCCGGACGTACGGCCCTGGTGCCGCTCACCGTCTACCGCGCCGCCCGCCGCCTCGCCCGCACCCCCTACCGCGACGGCGTCGAGGCCGCGGCCGCCCGGCTGCGGCAGCGCCGCTTCCGCGACCCGGCCGTCCGGCGCGGCGGCGACGGCACCACCTCCCTGGAGCTCTCCCTCGCCGCCCTCACCTGGTGCCGGCCCGGCCCCGCCGCCCGCTGGATGACCGGCGAGGCGCTGGCCGAGGTCGCCCTGCGGCTGGAGGCCGCCGCCCGCAACCGCCCCACCATCGAACGCCCCGGCGAACGCCGAGCCCGCGCCGCTCTCGCCCGCCAGGCCGCCGACCACCGGGTCCTGGAACAGGCCGCCGAGATCCGCGGCCAGCGGCTGCACGCCCCCTTCTACGACAACCAGGTCGTACGGGCCGCCCGCGCCCTCCCCGAGACCCTCCGGGTCAGACCCGGCGCCCGGGCGTCCCTGCTGCGCGCCGTCCTTGCCGGGGCCGGGGTGCACGAGCTCCCGCCCGGCTGGGGCGCGCCCTCGCATGCCTCCCACACCGCCTCGGCCCGCGCCGGGCTGCGGGCCGCCGCAGCGGACCTGCTCGCCCTCTTCGAGGCGCCGCTGCTCGCGGACGCCGGGCTGATCGAGGCCCGCGTCGTGCGGAAGGCGCTGCGCGCCGCCGCCGACGGGGCGCCGCTGCCCCTGGACGGGCTCGCCGACCTGGTCTCCACCGAGCTCTGGCTCCGCCGGCTGCTGGCCCGCCGCGGGAGCTGCTGGACCGGGTCGGCCGCCCCCCGCCGCCGCGCCGCCACCGCAGTCGTCACCTCCGCCCCGCCCCGCCCGGCGCTGTGAGAGGGCCGGCCGCGGGCTGACGTCCACGGCGTGGTCGCTCCCTGCCCGCTCCGGGTGCGCCCGGTGTCCGGGGCCCGACCGTGGCGGGACGCGCCGCCATGCCCGGGGGTGGGGGCGGGCCCGGCCCGTGCCGGGTCGTCCTGCTGGCTTCTCCCGCCCCGGCGCCGGCCCGCCGGCGCCGCGGACCCCAGGAACGTCCTCCGCTCGCAGCGGAAATTGCACGGCAGTCCACCCCGCACCCGGTGACAATGGGCCCGTGCGGTATCTGATCCTGGGGGCGACCGAGGCACGGGACGGACGGGGGCGGCCCGTCCCGCTCGGCGGGAACCGGCTGCGCGCGCTGCTCACCGCGCTGGCGCTGCGCGCCGACAGCGAGGCGGCCGTCCCGGTGGAGGTGCTCATCGGTGACGTGTGGGCCGACCCCGACACGCAGCCCGCCGATGCGCCGGCCGCGCTCCAGGCCCTGGTGGGGCGGTTGCGCCGGGCACTGGGCCGGGAGGCCGTACGGTCGTTGCCCGGCGGCTACCGGCTGGCGGCCGGGCCGGACGAGATCGACCTGCACCGTTTCGTGCGCCAGGCGCACGCGGGGGAGCGGGCCCTCGCGGAGGGCGACCCGGACACCGCCGCCGAGCGGCTCCGGGAGGCGCTGGCGCTCTGGCGGGGGCCCGCGCTGTCCGACCTGCCGGACCGGGTCGCGGCCGCCGCCCGCATCGAGGCCCTGCGGCAGACGGCCGTCCAGCACCGGATCGCCGCCGAACTGGCGCTCGGGCACGCCGACCGGGTCCTCCCCGAGCTGCGCGAACTCGCCGCGGGGCGTCCGCTCGACGAGCCCCTGCAGGCGCTGCGGCTGCGCGCCCTGCGGGAGACCGGCCGTACGGCCGAGGCGCTGGAGACGTACGAGGAACTCCGGCGGGCCTTCTCCGAGCGGCTCGGCGCCGACCCGGGCGGGGAGCTGCGCGCCCTGCACGCCGAGCTTCTCGCGGCGACGGCACCCGCCCCGGGCCCGGCTCCGGCGACCGGCCCCGCCCCGGATCCGGCGACCGGCCCGGCCCGTGCCCCTGACTCCGCCCCGGGGGCTGCGGCGGGCCCCGCGACGCCCGGCACGAGGAACCCCGCCGCGGCCTTCAGGACGTCCACGGCGTCCGCAGCCTCCACGCAGCCCCTCGCCCCCGCCACGTCCGGCACCCCGCCTCCCCCCGGCACCCGGCCGGACGGCAGCGCCATGCCGGACCGCAGCACCCCGCGCCGCCCCGGGGCGAGCGCGGCCCCCGTCCCGCCCGGCAATCTCCGGGCGCGGCTGACCAGCTTCGTCGGCCGGGAGGGCGAGCTGGCCACGCTCCACGCCGATCTGGCGCGCTCCCGGCTGGTCACCCTCACCGGCCCGGGCGGCTCCGGCAAGACCCGGCTCGCCGAGGAGGCCGCGGCGGAGGCCCTGCGTACGGGCGGCGACGGCGGACCGCACCCCGACCCCTACGGCGGACCGCACCCCGGCCCCCACGGCGGACCGCACCCCGGCCCGCCCGCGCCCCCGTACGCGGACGGCATCTGGCTCGTCGAACTCGCCCCGCTCGACCAGCCGGCCGCCGTCCCCGGCGCGGTCCTCAGCGCCCTGGGACGGCGCGAGACCCGGCTCTCCGCCACGCTGGAGGGCACCCGCACCGGCGGCCCCCACCAGCCGGCCGACGCCACCGAACGCCTGCTCGAACATCTGGCGCACCGCCGTCTGCTGCTCGTCCTCGACAACTGCGAGCACGTCGTCGCATCCGCGGCCGCCCTCGCCGAGACCCTGCTCGCCCGCTGCCCCGGCCTGACCGTGCTCGCCACCAGCCGGGAGCCGCTGGGCATACCCGGCGAGACCGTACGGCCCGTCGAACCGCTGCTCCCCGCCCCCGCCCACCGCCTCTTCGCCGAACGCGGCGCCGACGTACGCCCCGGCTTCACCCCCGACACCTCCACGCAGGACCGGGCCGCCGTCGCCGAGATCTGCCGCCGGCTCGACGGGCTCCCGCTCGCCATCGAGCTCGCCGCCGCCCGGCTCCGCTCCCTCACCCCGCGCCAGATCGCCGACCGTCTCGACGACCGCTTCCGTCTGCTCACCCGCGGCAGCCGTACCGTGCTGCCCCGCCAGCAGACGTTGCGCGCCGTGGTCGACTGGTCCTGGGACCTGCTCGACGAGCGGGAACGCACCGTGCTGCGCCGGATGTCCGTCTTCGCCGGCGGCTGCACCCTCTCCGCCGCCGAGACCGTGTGCGCGGCCGGCGACGTGCCGGAGAACGCGGTGCTCGACGTGCTCGCCGCGCTGGTCGACAAGTCCATCCTGATCGCCGACCGCCCGCCGGCCGCCGCCGAGACCGGCGTCCGCTACCGGATGCTGGAGACCATCCACGAGTACGCCGCCGAACGCGCCGCCGAGCACCCCCGGGACCGCGCCGCCGCCGAGGAACGCCACACCCGGCAGCTCCTGCGCTTCGTCACCGCCGCCGAGCCCCGGCTGCGCTCCGCCGAGCAGCTCTCCTGGCTGCCCCGCGTCGAGGCCGAGCTCGACAACATCCGCGCCGCCCTGCACCGCGCCCTGCGCGCCGGTGACGTTGCGGCCGTGTACGCGTTCGTGCTGGCGATGGGCTGGTTCTGGTGGCTGCGCAACTACCGCGACGAGGGCGGCGCCTGGGCCGACCACGCCCTGCGCCTGCTGCCCGCCGACCCCGGCAGCCGCGACCCTGAGCAGGAGATCGCCTACCGCGAGCTCCAGCTCCTGCGCTACTTCCTGCTCCACGAGCTCTACGGCCAGGACGTGCTGCGCCGGCCGGAGCACCGCGAGGTCGCCGAGGCCATCGTGAAGACCTTCCGCCGGCCGCTGCCGCAGAGCGCGCGCTTCCCCGGGCTCGTGTGGCCGTTCTCCGCCTTCCTCAACGGCGGCCTGCGGGCCGTCGCGCCGCTGATGGACATCGCCGTCAGCACCCTCCGGGCCCTCGGCGGCCCCTGGGAGCTGGCCGTATGCCTGCTCTTCCGGGCCCACGTGCGGATCGACTCCCCCCGCGGTCTGGCCGCCGCCCGCCGCGACCTCCCCGAGATCGACGAGCTCTCCCAGGCCACCGGCGACCGCTGGCTGCTCTGCCAGGTGTGCGGTCTCCGCGCGGAGATCGCACTGATGCACGGGCGGTACGAGCAGGCGCGGGGCGAGTACGAGACCGCGCTGCGGCACGCCCAGGCCCTCGGTGCGCTCACCGAGGTGCCGTTCCTGCTGGTGCGCATCGCCGAGGTCTGGTACCGGCAGGGCGACTACGGACACGCCGACAAGCTCGCCCGGCAGGCGCGCGAGGACGCCGAGCGGCTCGGCATCGCCGACGCCCAGGTGTATGCGCACTTCATGCACGCCGTCCTCGCCCTCGAACGCGGCGAGACCACCCAGGCACGCGAACTGGTCGACACCACCCTGCGGCTCGCCCGCAGCGCCACGCCGCCGGCCGTGTTCGAGGTCGTGTTCGTCGCCCTGGAGGCCCGTGTCACGGCCGCGGAGGGCGTCCGTCCGGGGGTCGCGCTGCGGACCGTACGGGACGCGCTCGCGGAGGCGGCGGAGAACGGCGACGCACCGGAGTACCTGCTGGCGCGAGTGCTGCTGGACGCCGGGCTGATCGCACTCGCCGCCGGGCACCCCGGTGCGGCCGCCCGGCTCGCGGACGTTGCACGGCGGATGCGCGGCGACCTGCCGGTGAGCGTGCCGGACGCCCGGGCGGAGCAGCGCCTCCGGAGCGGCCTCGGAGCGGCGGGACCCGAGGGCGGGACGGAGGACGCCCGCCCGGCGGACGGTAGGGAGACCGCCGGCGGGTCCCGCGGTGCGGACGAGGCGAGCGTGCCCCGCGGGGCCGACGGAGCCGGCGTGCTCCGTGGGACGGACGGTCCCGGCGGGCCAGGTGGGGCGGCTCCCGGCGCACCGCCGGGTGCCGGAGGGCCGGGCCACGCGGCCCCCTCCTCCGGCCCCGCTGCGGGGTCGGCGCACGTGCTGCGGGAGGCGCTCGGCCTCCTGGACGCGCTGCTGGACGACGGCTGAGCGGCGGCTGACCGGCACGGAGCAGCACAGCGGCGGGGCGGCTGCCCTGCGGCACGGGCTGCGGTGCCGGTGCGGGGTGGCTGTGCTGCGGCCCCGGAGCGGCACGGGAGCAGTGGCTGACCGGCGCCGGAGCGGCACTGGGGCTGCGCCGGAGGCTGCTCCGGCTGCTGCTCCGTCGTTCGACCCTGCCGCTCCGGCCGCTCCGGCGAGGAACCCTCCGGCCCGGACGGGCGCGGCTCGCCCTGGGGCTCCGGCTTCCCGGAGCCGGCGGTGTCCCGGTCGGCGGGACCGCTCTGCCCTGGCACCCTTCCGTGCCGTGGCGGCCCGCCGCGGCCGTCCCGCCCCCGGCCCCTGCCGTGCGGGTCGCCTCGCCCCGCAGCTCCCATGGCGGACGCCCCCCGAGCACTCTCTGGCCGAACTCGGGAAAGCGTGCCACAGGCGTGCCGGGCGGGGCGCCCGTCCGGCCGGTCAACCACCCGTCCGGGGCGCGTTCGTACACCACTTCCGCTCGCTTCACCCGGACGGGTCCCGCCGCTCGTTCCGCCCGCAGCCTGCCGCATGGCGCCCACGGCCGTCCCGGCCGGCGTCGGCCGGACTCCTGCCGGGGCCGGGGACCGGGGCGGGCCCGCCGACCGGAAGGCTCCGGCTGGACGAGCGGCCGGACACACCACCGGACGAGCCGGTGCGCACACGGAGAGCACCCGCCCCGGGACAGCCGGGGGACACCCGCAGGCCGCCCGGCCGGGCTCGCCTCAGACGACGGGCCGTGAACGCAACCCTTCCAGCAGGATCTCCAGCAGTCGTGCGGAGGCCGCGGCCTGCTGCCGGGCGTCCGGCAGCGTGGGCGCGGCCGTGGCTATCACCAGCAGCACATCGCCGACCGTCACGTCCCGGCGCAGCTCGCCCGAGGTCCGCGCCCGCTCGACCAGCCGGCCGACGACCTGCAGCAGCTCCGTGGCGCCCGGGTCGTCCTCCAGGCCCTCGCAGGACACCGCCGCCGGCACCGTGCCGTGCCGTCCGTTCCCCGGCGGCGGGACGGCCCCGCCGGCCGCGGACCCCGCCACCAGGCGCAGCTCCCGCTCACCGGAGGCGTCACCGCCCTGCCGCTGGTGCGGCAGCACCGGCTCGCCGCCGGGTGCGCGCTCCGCACCGCCGCCCATCGCCCCCGCGCGCAGCACCCGGGGCGGCAGCAGCCGCCCGGCGCCCGAGGCCACCGAGGTGCGCAGGAAACGGGAGAGCGCCGACCAGGGCTCCTCCTCCTGCCCCAGCGCCGCCTTCGCCTGCTCCGTCAGCCGGGCCGTCTCCTCCTCGGCTATCCGCCGGACCAGCACCTCCTTGCTGGGGAAGCGACGGTAGACCGTCCCCACCCCCACCCGGGCCCGGCGTGCCACGTCCTCCATCGGTGCCCCGTACCCCAGCTCCCCGAAGACCTCCCGGGCCGCGCGGAGCACGTGCTCGAGATTCCGCTGGGCATCCACCCGCAGCGGCGTGCTGCGCGTAGAGGTGTCCTGAATCCCCTGAATGTGCATGAACATTCCCCCGGTAATGATGTCTCCCCCCGGAGACCCCCGCCCTTTTTCCGGCCCGGGCGCAAGTGAGTCAGAACGGCACCCGTGACCGGTTACGAACATAGTTGACCCCAAGTCAAGAGAGAAGGGGGCATCTCGGCCCACCGCTCACCCCGATTGGACGAGCTCCGTCCACCACCCCCGCACCGGGATCGATCCGGCCCCCGCACCTCCGCGGCGACCTGCGGAAACGGGACCCGGCCCGTGCCCCGCCGTGAGATGCGGCACGTCACCCCGCCAGTCATACGATTCTGCGGACCTGTGGACAAACACCGGGCCCGAGGTGCGTCATGGACACGTGACGAAGGAACCCGTGCGCATTCTCGTGGTCGGCGGAGGCTACGTCGGCCTGTACACCGCCCTGCGTCTGCAGCGAAAGCTGAGACAGCAGATCAGACGGGGCGACGTACAGGTCGTGGTGGTCGACCCCGAGCCCTACATGACGTACCAGCCCTTCCTCCCCGAGGCCGCCGCCGGCTCCATCTCGCCCCGGCACGTCGTGGTGCCGCTGCGCCGCACCCTGCCCCACTGCCAGGTCGTCATCGGCGAGGTCACCGGGCTGGACCACCAGGCCCGCGTCGCCCACGTCGAGACCCTCGCCACCGCCGAGGAGGGCACGGGCGCCGTCGAAGTCCCCTACACCGAGCTCGTCCTGGCCCCGGGCTCCGTCTCCCGCGCCCTGCCGGTCCCCGGGCTCGCCGACTACGGCATCGGCTTCAAGAACGTCGAAGAGGCCATCGGCCTGCGCAACCACGTCCTCGAGCAGCTCGACATCGCCTCCTCCACCCGCGACCCCCAGGTCCGCGACGCCGCGCTCACCTTCGTGTTCGTCGGCGGCGGCTACGCCGGTGTCGAAGCTCTCGCCGAGCTCGAGGACATGGCCCGCTACGCCTGCCGCTACTACCACAACCTCCAGCCGGACGACCTGCGCTTCCTGCTCGTCGAGGCCAGCGACCGCATCCTCCCGGAGGTCGGCGCGGAGATGGGCCGCTACGCCCTGCGCGAGCTGCGCGGCCGCAACATCGACGTACGGCTGGAGACCCGGCTGGAGTCCTGCCAGAAGCGGATCGCCGCGCTCAGCGACGGCTCCCGGCACCCCACGCGCACCGTCGTGTGGACCGCCGGAGTGAAGCCGCACCCCGTCCTCGTCGCCACCGGACTGCCGCTCGACGCCCGTGGTCGCCTCCGCTGCACCGCGCAGCTCCGCGTCCAGGACACCGACCACGCCTGGTCCGCCGGCGACGCGGCCGCCGTCCCCGACCTCGCCGCCGCGGAGCAGGGCACCCCCGGCGCCGAGTGCGCTCCCAACGCCCAGCACGCCGTACGCCAGGCCCGCCGCCTCGCCGACAACCTCGCGGCCGTCCTGGAGGGCGGCGAACCGGCCGACTACCGCCACTCCTACGCCGGCTCCGTCGCCTCCCTCGGCCTGCACAAGGGCGTCGCGCATGTGTACGGGCGGAAGCTCAAGGGCTACCCTGCCTGGTTCATGCACCGCGTGTACCACCTGAGCCGCGTGCCGACGTTCAACCGCAAGGCGCGCGTGCTCGCCGAATGGACACTGGCAGGACTCTTCAAGAGAGAGATCGTCTCCCTGGGATCACTCGAACATCCACGCGCCGAGTTCGAACTGGCTGCGCACACCGGCCGCCACCCCGAGGGAAACTGAGCGCGCCGTGCGGAACGGCGGGAACCCACCGGCGGCGCACGTCGTCCGAGGGTGTCAGTGCGGTGGGCCACACTGGACGTGTGACCATGGGTGAGTGCCGTCTCCGCACACAGTGAGGACCGTGACGCAGGAAGGGCACGCACCACCGCACGACAGCCCGCACGACCGCCGCCCCACCGGACGGAGCACCGCGCAGACACCAGCCCGGACACCAGCGCACGGACGACCGCGCGGCACCGCTGGGGGCCGGAGGACTCCGTACGACCACGGCGGCGGCCGTCAGGACCGACGCGACGCACAGGACCAATGCGAGGAATCGGACGACGTGAACTTCACGCGCTGGAGCGCCCGACTGCCCGGCACACAGCGGCGCGCGGCCGCCCAGGCGGCGGCGAAGGCGCAGCGGTCGTCCCCCGCCCGGCCCTCCGGACGGCGTCGCACCGGCTCCGCCCCCGCTGACTCCGCGCGCTCCGGGGGGCCCGGCGGGGAACGCCGCACCGCCGGCCCGTCCGGCTCCGGCGCGTCCGCGGCGCAGGACGAGGAGCCGGCCTCGGGCGCCGATCCCCTCCCACCGGACTCCGGGTCCGCCTCCCCAGGCACCGTCCCGGCCGCCCGGGGCCGGCGGCGTTCCGGCAAGCAGCGCGGCGCGGACACCGGCCCGTCCGCAGCCGCCACGGCCGGAGACGGCGCCGCCGGCATCGACGCCCTCTCCGTGCACGACCTTCTCGGCCAGGTCCCGGCCCTCGCGGCCGTCGTGCGCGGTCCGGAGCACCGCATCGCCTACGTCAACGACGCCTACGCGCGCGTCTTCGGCCCCCGCAGCCCCGGGGCACCCGCCCGCACCGCCCTGCCCGAGCTCGAGGAACTCGGCCTGCTTCCCCTCATGGACCAGGTGCTGCGCAGCGGCCGGCCGCGCACCGTGAAGTCCCGCCGGGTGCCCGCCGCCACCGGCCCGCACGGCGGTCGCCGGCCCGGCTACTACACCTTCACCTGCACGCCCATCACCGCCGCCGACGAGGGCGGGGTGCTGATCTTCGCCGCCGACGTCACCGACCAGGTCGAGGCGGCGGAACGCCTGCGCGTCAGCGAACGCCGGCAGCGCGAGGCCGCGGTCACGCTCCAGCGCAGCCTGCTCC
The DNA here is from genome assembly GCF_021696945.1 of Streptomyces sp. JJ36. Classification (GTDB taxonomy): domain Bacteria; phylum Actinomycetota; class Actinomycetes; order Streptomycetales; family Streptomycetaceae; genus Streptomyces. The sequence continues at coordinate 3,484 of NZ_JACYHE010000105.1, read as the reverse complement.
CGCAGGAACTGGAGCAGCCCGACGACCTCCGCGTCGCCGCCACCTATCAGCCCGGCGGCACCGATGCCGCCGTCGGCGGCGACTGGTACGACGTCATCACCCTCGGCGCCGGACGCACCGCACTGGTCATCGGCGACGTCATGGGCCGCGGCGTGCGCGCCGCCGCCGTGATGGGGCAGCTCCGCACCGCGGTCCGCGCCTACGCCCGGCTCGACCTGCCACCGCACGAGGTGCTGCAACTGCTCGACGGGCTCGCCGGGGAGATCGACTCCAGCCAGATCGCCACCTGCGTCTACGCCGTGCACGATCCCAACGAGGGCCGCCTGCACTACGCCTCGGCCGGCCACCTGCCCGTCCTGGTGCGGGACGCCGACGGCACGGTGCACGCGGCCGCCGAGGCCACCGGGCCGCCGCTGGGCACCGGCGGCTGGCTGCACTCCTCCGGCTCGGTCCCGCTCGCGCCCGGCGCCGCCGCGGTGCTCTTCACCGACGGCCTCGTGGAACGCCGCGACGCCGACATCGACGAGGGCCTCGCCGTCCTCGAGCAGGCCTTCGCCGGGGCCACCGGCTCCCCGCAGGTCGTCTGCGACCGGCTGCTGCGGGCCATGCGCATCACCGCCGAGCACGACGACGACGTCGCCGTCCTGGTCCTTCAGCACCCGGAGCGCACCGGCCGCGCCGCGGAGCTCTTCCGCGGCGCCGCACTCGATCTCCTCGGCGGCACGGAGGCCGCGCCCCGCGCCCGCGCCTTCGCCTCCGGCGTCCTCACCTCCTGGCGCTTCCCGACCGAGGTGCACGACCTGGGCGTGCTCGCCGCCAGCGAACTCGTCGCCAATTCCCTGCAGCACGGCACCCCGCCGATGCGGCTGCGTCTGCGCCGGACGGACCGGCGGCTGATCGTCGAGGTCACCGACGGCGACGACAGCCTGCCCCGCCGCCGCCGGGCAGAGCCGGTCGACGAGGCGGGGCGCGGCATCTCGATCATCGCCACCATCGCCTCGTGCTGGGGCTCCCGCCGGACGCCCGGCGGCGGCAAGGCGGTCTGGTGCGAGTTCGCCCTGCCGGAAGGGACGGGCTGACCGGGCAGCCGTCCCGGCACCGCACCGGCGCGGGCGCCGGGCACGGCCCCCGGAGGCTGACAGCCCGCCCGGGTCAGGTCCTGGCGGGGGGAGGAGGGCCCGGCGGGGACCGGCACCGGGTGGGGGAGCGGGAGGCAGCGGCGTTGAGCCGCTCCCGCGTCAGGCCCGTGCCGCGGGCGAGCGGTCCTCCGCCGGAGTCCCGGTGGGTGGGGTGGACCCGGCTGTCTCGGCGGACGCGGTGACGGCCGTCGTCGTGTTCGTCGCCACGATCCTGCTTCCGGCCCTGCCCGCCCCACGCGACGGGTCGTCCTGCCCCGGCGTGAGGCGTCGCCCCAGCCACAGCGCCAGCGCGGTGATCCCGAGCGAGCAGACTATGAGCAGCAGGATGTACGCGCCGTAGGCACGGTGGGCCATCATCAGCCCGCCGACCGCCGGGCCGACCGCCACCCCGAGCTGCTTCACCAGGGCGAAGGCGGAGTTGTACTGCCCGACCATCCGGCGCGGCGCCAGGTCCGCGACCAGCGGAGCCACCGTCGGCGAGAGCATCGCCTCCCCGAGACCGAAGAGTGCGTACGTACCGATCAGCAGCCCGGTGGCCACGGCCGCACCGTGCGGCACCACCCCGGAGAGGCCGGCCGCCACCCACGCCACCGTCCACACCAGTCCGACGAGCGCCACCACACGGCTCCGCCGTTTGCCCTGCACCAGCCGCAACACGACGAACTGAGCCAGTGCGATGACGGTCGTGTTGGCGAAGAGCGCGATCCCGAGTGTCGCCGTCGATATGCCGGTGACCTCCACGCCGTACGCGGGCAGCCCCGACTCGAACTGCCCGTAGCAGGCGAAGAAGAGCACAAAGCCCAGCACGCAGAGCAGCACCATCGCCCGGTGCGACAGCAGCGCACGCCAGCCGCCCGTGCCTTCTGCTGCGCCGGGGACCGGCTCGGGCACGCCCGGCGCCTGCGGCAGCCGGACCGTCCCCAGCACGGCGGCCAGCACCAGGAACATGACGGACTCGACGACGAAGAGCAGGGTGAAGGTCCCGGCCCGGTGCTCGTCCACGATCTGGCCGCCCAGGAGTCCGCCGAAGCCCATCCCCAGGTTGTTGAGGAAGAACTGCGTCGCGAAGGCCCGGGAACGCGTCGTGGTCGTCGAGCACCACACGATCATCGTCGCCAGCGCCGGCTGCACCACCGCTATGCCCGCGCCCATCAACGCCGAGGCGGCCAGAACGCTGGGCGCACTGCCCGACAGCCCGAAGGCCAGCGCACCGCCGGAGGCCGCGGCCACACCGCCCAGCGCCACGGGCATCGGCCCACGGCTGTCGATCACGCGTCCGACGACGGGCAGCACCAGCAGCGCGGCGGCGGCGAAGGCGGCGAGCACGGCGCCCGCCGTGCCCGCCCCGAGGTCCCGCACCCGCGCCACATAGAGGAAGAGGTACGGAACGGTGAAGCCGCTCCCGAACGCCGCCATGGCGTTCCCGGTCTGGATCCGGCGCAGCATCGCGCCCGTCGCGGTGGTCACACTCACCTGCCCTGGTCGTCGTGGACGTCGCGGTCGTCGCGGTCGTCGAGAGGTCCGAAGGAGCCCGCAGTCCCGCACCACCCTCCGGACTTCAGGCTGGAGACTTCAGAGCTAAACTTCGAAGCTAAAGAGTACACACTGCAAGGCTTCGACGCTAATCGGTTACGTGCGATACTCCGGCCATGCCGGACCCACAGCCGCCGCTCGACGAGCAGATCGCCATCTACCAGCGGGAGTACCGTGACCTGGACCCGCAGGTGGAGAAGGTCGTCAACGCCCTGAGTCGCCTCGACCGGCGGATGAACGTCGCCTACGGGCGGCAGCTCGCCACGCTCGGCCTCAGCAACCCCGAGTGGGAGGTCCTCAAGGAACTGGTGATGGCCGGCCGGCCCTACCAGCTCTGGCCCGGCACCATCGCCCGGCGGCTGGGCCTCACTCCCGCAGCGATGACGCACCGCATCGACCGCATGGTCCAGGACGGCCTGGTCACCAGGGAGCGCGACGAGGAGAACCGCACCAGAGTGATCATCGGGCTGACCGATGAGGGCCGTGAGAAGTGGCTCCAGGTGATGCGACGGGCCTCCGTCTTCGAGGAGGAGCTGCTCCAGGACCTGACGAAGGCCGAACGCACCCTCCTCGGGGAGCTGCTGACCCGGCTTCTCCGCCGGGTCGAGGACGCTCAGCCGGACGCCGGCGGCCGGCTGACCGACCTCGACTGAGCACCCCGGCCGGGTCGGGACGCGGCGCGGGGAGGGTTGTTGACACGAGGGTGCGTGGTCCGTATTGTTTCTCGGGTTGCCGCGGGGCCGTCGTGTCCGCAGCGGCCGATCCCGCCGTCCGTCGCAGGACGGCACCCACTACTCAGTACGATCTTCCCC
>NZ_JACYHE010000104.1 GCF_021696945.1 Streptomyces sp. JJ36 | reverse complement strand
GGCGCCGCGACGGCGCGCGCCACGGCCCTTCGCGGCCTTCCGCCGCGCGGCCCGGCCGCCGGGCACCGGCTCGGAACGGGCCGCCTCCGGGGACCGGGCCGCCTCCCCGGAACGGGCGGCCAGCTCCGCCGGGCCGGGCCGGCGCAGGCCCAGCGTCCGGTCCTCCTCCTCGCTGCGGTCCGCCGCACCGGACGTCCGGAGGCCCGGCCGGTCCGCCGGGGTACGGGTGCCCGCGGCCGGCGCCGCGGCCCCGGGGTCCAGGACGGGCAGCGCGGCCGTCTCCGCCACGTCCCCCGCCTCCGGGCCCGTACCGTCCATACGTCCGGCCTCCGCACCCCACGCCGCACCGCGCCCCCGACTCCGGGGGCCCGGACTCGCGGGCCCCTGACCCACGGGGCCCGGGCTCGCGGAATGCGGACTCGCGGGGTCCGGACGTGCGGGACCGGGGCCTGCGGGCCCCGGTCCCGCACGCCCCGGGTCGGTCTGCCCCACCGCACCGGTGCGCCCCCAGGTGCCCTGCGGCGGCTCCACCGCGCCCTGGGCCGGCGCCGCGGCACCGGGCGACTCCACCTCCCGGTGCGGGCGGAACCAGGGCGAGGAGGGGCCGTTCTCGGCGGCCTCCTCCCTCTCCGGAGGGGCGGACGCGCCCGGCTGCGGTGTGCGCTGCCCCGGCAGCGGGTCGTTCAGCGGATCGGCGAGCGCGTTCACGGCCGCCTGGTACGCGTCCGGCTGCTCCTCGTACGGACCGGGGTAGGGCTCGGGATACGGCTCGGGGTACGGCCCGCCGGCCTGCTCCCCGTACCCCCCGCCGTACGCGGCGGCCCCCGGGTACGCCCCCGTGGGCGCCCCGCCGTACCCGGCTCCGGCGTCCCCGGCCGGGCGGCCGTAGGGCTCCCCGTGCGCCTCCCCGTACGGATCGTCGTACCGGTCCTCGTACCGGTCCCCGGGGGGCCCGCCCCACCCCCCCTCGTGCTCCGGACGCACCGGCGTCACACACCTACCACCGGAGCGAGGCCCGCGGACCGCTCCACGGCGGCGGCGTCGCCGCACTCCGCCAGCCAGTTGGCGAGCATCCGGTGCCCGCCCTCGGTCAGCACCGACTCGGGGTGGAACTGCACGCCCTCCACCGGGAGTTCCCGGTGTCGCAGTCCCATGACCAGGCCGCTGTCCGTCCAGGCGGTGATGTGCAGCGCCTCCGGGACGGTCTCCCGCTCGACACCCAGCGAGTGGTAGCGCGTCGCGGTGAACGGGGAGGGCAGCCCGGCGAAGACGCCCGCCCCCTCGTGGCTCACCGCCGAGGTCTTGCCGTGCAGCAGCTCGGGGGCGCGGTCGACCACTGCTCCGTAGGCGACGGCCATCGACTGCATGCCGAGGCAGACGCCGAAGACGGGCGTGCCCGTCCCGGCGCAGTGCCGCACCATGTCCACGCAGACGCCGGCCTGCTCCGGGGTGCCGGGGCCGGGGGAGAGCAGCACACCGTCGAAGCCGTCGTCGGCGTGCCCGGTGCGGACCGCGTCGTTCCGCACCACCTCGCACTCGGCACCGAGCTGGTGGAGGTACTGCACGAGGTTGAAGACGAAGCTGTCGTAGTTGTCGACGACGAGAATGCGTGCGCCCATGATCACTCAACCGTCACATCGTTGAAGGGCAGCAGCGGCTCCGCCCAGGGGAAGACGTACTGGAAGAGCAGATAGACCACGCCGAGCGCCAGCACGAGCGAGATGAGCGCCCGCACCGGCGCGTTCCCGGGCAGATGCCGCCAGATCCAGCCGTACATCCTGTGGTGCCGTCCCTTCCGTTCGCGCGCCGTACCGGCGCGCCCTCCAGAGTAAGGGGAGGCCGTCGGGCCGGGCGGGCGAGTCGGCCAACGCGTGAGCCACGCAACGCGTACGGCGCACTCCGCTGCGCCTGCGCGCCCTCCGCACGCCCCCGGAGGGCGCCGGTGTCACTCCACGGGTTCGGCGTGCTGGAGGTCGACGGTGCCGGAGTAGCCGGGCAGCGTGGTGGCGGAGTCCTCCTCGACCTCCCATCCGAGGCCGTACGCCTCGACGTACCCCAGGTAGTTCTGGATCGCGGGCGAGGTGTCCAGCGCCTTCCGCAGCGCGTCCGGGTCGCCGACGGCGGTCACCGTGTAGGGCGGGGAGTAGACGCGGCCCTGGAGGATCAGGGTGTTGCCGACGCAGCGCACGGCGCTGGTGCTGATCAGCCGCTGGTCCATGACCCGGATGCCCTCGGCCCCGCCCTTCCACAGCGCGTTCACCACCGCCTGCAGGTCCTGCTGGTGGATCACCAGGTCGTTGGGCGACGGGTCGGGCACGCCGGGGATGAGCGGGACGGCGTCGGTCGGGGCGTCGGTGAGGGTGACGCTCAGCGAGGGGCCGGAGACCGTGGTGGTGCCGGCGTCCTTCTTCACCCGGCGCAGGGCGCGCTCCTCGGCCGCGGTGGCGCCGCCGTCGCGCTCGGCGAGGGCGTCGACCTCGCGGCGCAGCTCGGCGGCGGAGGACTCCAGTGCGGCGTTCTTCTCGCTGCGCTCCCGGATCAGGTCGGAGAGGCGCAGCATGGAGGCGTCGGTGCGGATGTCGGTGCCCCGTGCGGTGTCGAAGCTGATCCAGAACAGCAGGCCGGCGAGGGCGAAGACGGCGATCGATCCCAGCCTGGCAGGCCTGATGCGAAATCCGGACACGTACCCTGGTCTCCCTCCACCGCCGTTACGGACTACGCTAACGGACCACAGCCCCAGCGATTCACCCCAGCGCGGTCACGAAGCGCATCGACAGGAGAGTTCCTCGTGCCGAAGTCACGGATCCGCAAGAAGGATGATTTCACTCCGCCCCCGGAGAAGAAGCAGAACATCGACCTGTCGGGGGGCGGTCGCCGGTGGGTCGCCCCGCTGATGCTCGCGCTGTTCGGCCTGGGCCTGGCCTGGATCGTCGTCTTCTACGTGACGGGCGGCGACCTCCCGGTCGACGCCCTGGGCAACTGGAACATCGTGGTCGGCTTCGGCTTCATCGCGGGCGGCTTCGTCGTCTCCACCCAGTGGAAGTAGGCCCTCCGGGGACCTCCCCCCAAAGTTTTCCACAGGCTGATCCACAGAGTGGAAAACTTACGAAGATCTGTGGATAACTCAACGCCCTCCCCGCCCCCACCCGCCCGTCCCGGTCTGCTCGCTCACCCGTTCCCCCTGATCATGCAGCATGTACGCACGTGCGAGCGGGCCCGGACGGGCGTGCGCCACCGCATGCATCAGATCATCCACCCACTGTGGACAACTTTGAGGGCGCGGAGGCGCGGAGGTGCGGAGAGCCTCCGCCCCGGCCTCACCCCGTCAGTGCCAGGGTGCGCAGCACGCACACCGCCAGGATCACCAGCAGCACGGCGGCGCAGGTGCCGTACTGCACCAGGGTGCGCCGCTCGCGCGGGGCGTGGACCATCGCGTAGGCGATGAGCGCACCGGCCACCAGGCCGCCGATGTGCGCCTCCCAGGCGATGTTGGCCCAGGTGAAGGTGAAGACCAGGTTGATCGCCAGCAGGACGACGATCGGGCGCATGTCGTACCGGAGCCGGCGTACCAGCACCGCGGTGGCGCCGAACAGTCCGAAGATCGCGCCGGAGGCGCCGAGCGAGGCCTGGGCGGGGGCGGCGACGAGATAGGTGAGCGCGCTGCCGCCCAGCGCCGAGAGCAGATAGAGCGTGAGGAAGCGGGCTCTGCCGAGCGCCGACTCCAGCGGCGGCCCCAGGAACCACAGGGCCAGCATGTTCATGGCGATGTGCCAGATCTCCTCGTGCAGGAACGCCGAGGTGAGCAGCCGCCACCACTGCCCCTCGGCCACGCCCTCGACCGGACCCAACGGCTCCGTCGTGGCCCGGCCGAAGAGCAGCAGGCCGTCCAGGAGGCGGTCGCCCGCGGCCTGGACCGCGACGAACAGGGCGACGTTGATCCCGAGCAGGATCTTGGTGACCAGCCGCGGGTCCGCGGCGACCGTGCCGCCGGCCAGCGTCCGCGGCCGGTTGGCGTCCGGCGCGTGACCGGTGCCGGAACCGCTGCGGACGCATTCGGGACACTGGAAGCCCACGGATGCCGTGATCATGCAGTCCGTGCAGATGGGGCGCTCGCAGCGCGTGCAGCGTATGCCGGTCTCCCGGTCCGGATGCCGGTAGCAGGTGGCCACCGACTGGTGCTGGTCCATGAGCTTCCCTTCCCGCCCGTACCGCCCCGCCTGTCCTGTGTACGGTCAGGCGGGGCGGAACAGTTCCCGAGCCGTGGGCGCGTCTTCCCGAGCCGCGGGCGCGTGTCCGGGCCGCGGCCGCGTCTCCGGGCCGTGGACCGGGTCAGCGCTGCTCGATGACGACCGACTCGATGACGACGTCCTTCACCGGGCGGTCGGTGCGCGGGTTGGTCTGGGTGGCGCCGATGGCGTCCACGACCTTCTTGCCGGCCTCGTCGGCGACCTCGCCGAAGATGGTGTGCTTGCCGGTCAGCCACATCGTGGGAGCGACGGTGATGAAGAACTGCGAGCCGTTGGTGCCCGGGCCGGCGTTCGCCATGGCCAGCAGGTAGGGCTTGTCGAAGGCGAGGTCCGGGTGGATCTCGTCCTCGAACTCGTACCCCGGGCCGCCGGTGCCGTTCCCCAGCGGGTCGCCGCCCTGGATCATGAAGTCGCTGATCACGCGGTGGAAGACCGTGCCGTCGTACAGCTTGTCCGTCGTCTTCTGGCCGGTCCGCGGGTGGGTCCACTCCCGGGAGCCCTCGGCGAGCTCGACGAAGTTCTTGACCGTCTTCGGCGCGTGGTTCGGGAACAGCCGGACCGCGATGTCGCCGTGGTTGGTCTTCAGGGTGGCGTAAAGCTGCTCAGCCACGATCTACCTTCCATCTGTCTGCAGTGACCCTCCCGATCCTCCCACGGACGGCCGGAAAAGCACGGACCCCCTCGCACGGGCCCCGCCCGGGCCCGCGGGGAGGGGCCCCGGCCGGCGCCCGCGCGGTCACGCCCCGCGGCCGGACCGTGACCCGGATGCGCCGGAGCGGGTGCCGCACGGACCCGGCGCAGGCATGATCTCCCCTACGGGTGGAATGCGACAGTGTGTCGTTTTGGAGGGACGAGGAACCCCTCGAGTACGTGACACACCACCGAGGAGGAGGAAACGTGACCCGCATCGACAGCGCGCGCGCCGCGGCCGGCAGCGCCAGGGAGAGCATGCGGCACGCCGCGGAGGTGGTGACGCCCTACGCGGAGACCGCGCGGGACGCTGCCTCGCACTACGCGCACGAGGCGGGCGCGCGCCTGGGCCCGAAGGTCTCGTCCGCGGCGCGGCAGGCCCGCCGGACCGCGCGTGACAACTACGACGTCCATGTCGTGCCGCGCATCGCCCAGGCACGCGGCGCGCTGCCCCACGAGGTCGACGAGGCGGCCTGCCGCGCGGCGGAGCACACGCGCCGCGCCGCCCGGCAGGCCGGGGCGTACGCGAAGCCGCGTGTCGAACAGGTGCGCGCGGCGGCCGGGCCCGCCCGCGAGGAGGCGGTCGTCCGCAGCGCGGCGGCGGTGGCGGCGATGCGCCACCACGTGACCGCGCGGGACATCGAGAAGCTGGCCAAGCGGCGCCGCCGCCGGGCGCGCAACGGCCGGGTGGCCAAGCGCCTGGGCCTGCTCGGGATCCTGGCGGGTGCCGGCTACGCGGCCTGGCGCTGGTGGGACCGGCAGGCCAACCCGGACTGGCTGGTGGAGCCGCCGGCGGCCACCGAGGTGGACGACCGCACCACTCTCTCCTCCGTGGACGGCACCGGTGACCGCGACCGGCTGCTGGACCCGGAGGTGGAGGCGAAGCAGGCGGAGTCGGACCAGGAGCCCGGCGAAGGGCGCTGAGGCGCCCGCCCCGCCGCCACGGACGACCGTGCACGGGCGCGCGGCCCCGCAGGCCCGCGGGGCCGACGCCACCACGAGCGCGGGGCCGTGTCACCGGCCCCGCGCTCGTCGCATACGCGTACGCCCCCCGAGGCCGGCCCCCGTCCGGCGCGGCTCAGTCGGCGTGCGGGTCCTTCGGCCGGTGCTCCATCTCGCGGCGGGCGTCCTCGCTGCGCCCGGTGCGCGCCTCGGTGCGGTGCCCGCGGGCGATGTAGTCCCGTACGGCCGCCTCCACGGCGTCCTGCGGGGAGCCCGCCCCGGAGAGGACCATGGCCTCCACGGCGAGCTCGGCGTCGAGACTGATGCTGACCCTGGCCATCGTTCCCCCTTCCGCGCACCGGCGCCCGCCGGTGGCGCGCGCTCCGCGCGGCGTCCCGCCACGCCGCCAGTATGCCGTTCGGCGGGCCGGTTGCCACGGCCTCGGCACCCACCGGCCCGTACGGCGGACCCGCCCGCTCAGGGGTCCCAGGGGAGCGGCCGCCGGGGACGGCCGAGGCGGCGCCGCCGCGCCTCGCGGCGCACCGCGGCCGGGTGGCGCCAGGTCGGCACCCCGCTGTAGTCCTCTCCGGGCACGGCGAGCACCACGTCCTGCGTCCCCGGTGCGAAGAAGCTCACCGGCTCCGGCTCGGGCCGCAGCCGCCCGTCCCCGGCCTCGGCCCGGGTGAAGAGCGGCAGCTCCAGCTCGTACCACCAGGAGCCGTCGGCCTCCTGGCGCCGCCCGCGCACGACGGTGAGGACGGCCTGCCCGTCCGGCAGCCGCACCACCGCGACGGGGCCGTCCGCACCGGAGAGCTCCTCTGCACCGCGCACCGTTCGATTCTAGTTCGAATACTCCCCCCCGGGGCGCGCCCGCCCACCGTTCCACCCGCCGCCCGGGAGGGCGCGACACGCAGAGGTCGCGCGGCGGAACGGCAGGGCGACGTGCGCCGACGGACGCGGACGGGCCGAGCCCTGAGCGTGCCGGACGCCGCCGGGACACCGGGCGCCGGAGCGGCTCGCGCCGGCCCTGGCGTGGCACCGGGGACATCTCGGCGCGGCGTGGGACGCCGTACTGGTCACCCAGCACAGCCCACTGCCATGTTGCCCCTTTTAGTACGATATCGGCATCCAGTCGATCACCAAGCGTCACATGAGGGGTGCGGAGGCGGCCCATGGCTCAGCCGCGAGACGACAAGCAGCTCACCCAGCGCCTGACGGCCACCGGGGCGCTGGGGTTCCTGCTGATCACTCCGCCCTTCTTGGCGCAGTTCGACAGCATGAACCGGATCCTCGGCGTCCCGGTTCTCGGGGCCTATCTCTATCTCGTCTGGGCGGTCGTGATCGCTCTGGTCGCCGTCATCGCCGGCAGACCGAGGTAGTGCCGTGCTCCAGACCTGGGTCATCGTCACTGTCTCGGTCGTGTACCTCGGCGTGCTCTTCGCCGTGGCCTTCTACGGTGACCGGCGGGCGGACGCCGGCCGGAGCCTGATCAACAACGCCACGATCTACGCCCTGTCCTTTGCGGTGTACAACACCGCGTGGTCGTTCTACGGCAGCGTCGGCCAGGCCGCCACGGCCGGGGTCGGCGGCTTCCTGCCGATCTATCTGGGGCCCACCGTCATGCTCGCGCTGGGCTGGCTGGTGCTGCGCAGAATCATCCGGGTCAGCCGCCGGCACCGGATCACCTCGCTGTCCGACTTCGTCTCCGCCCGCTACGGCAAGAGCGCGCTGCTGGGCGGCCTGGTGACGGTCGTCGCCGTGATCGGCATCGTCCCCTACATCGCGCTGCAGCTCAAAGCGGTCTCCAACACCTTTGAGATCATTCGGCGGTACCCGCGGATCACCTCCCCCTCGGAGCTCGGCCACACCCCGCTGTTCCAGGACACCGGGTTGTACGTAGCCCTGCTGCTCGCCGCGTTCACCATTCTCTTCGGCACCCGCCACCTGGACGCCACCGAACGTCACGAGGGCATGGTCGCTGCCATCGCGTTCGAGTCCGTGGTCAAACTCATGGCGTTCCTCGCGGTCGGGATCTTCGTGACCTTCGGGGTGTTCGGGGGATTCGGCGACGTGTTCGCCCAGGCAACGGACGCCCGCCTCACCTCGGTGTTCACACTGGAGGAGACCAGCTACGGCACGTGGGTCTGGCTCACGGTGCTGTCCATGCTGGCGATCGTGCTGCTGCCCCGGCAGTGGCAGATCAGCGTTGTCGAGAACGTCGACGAGAAGCACCTCAAGCGGGCGATGTGGCTGTTCCCGCTGTACCTGTTCGCGAACAGCGTCTTCATGCTTCCGATCACGGCCGGTGGGCTGCTGCAGTTCGGGGCGGACGTCGACGCCGACACCTATGTGCTGGCCATGCCGATGGCCGAAGGTCAGCAGGCACTCGCGCTGTTCGTCTTCATCGGCGGCGTCAGCGCGGCGACCGGCATGATCATCGTGGAGGCGATCGCGCTCAGCACCATGGTGTCGAACTCACTCGTGATGCCGCTGCTGCTGCGCGGCACGTCCCGCCTCACACGCCGAGACGATCTCTCCGGACTGGTACTGGGCATTCGCCGGGCGACCATCGTGCTGATCCTGCTGCTCGGGTACGCGTACTTCCGGTTCGCAGGCGAGGGCAATCGCTGGTGACGATCGGCCTGGTGTCGTTCGGGGCCGTCGCACAGTTCGCGCCCGCCATCCTGGGCGGCCTGTTCTGGAAGAACGGTACCCGCCGGGGCGTACTGGTCGGCCTGACGGCGGGGTTCGTCGTCTGGGCGTACACCCTGCTGCTGCCGAGCTTCGCCCAGGCCGGGCTGCTGCCGATGTCGTTCCTGCGGGAGGGCCCGCTCGGCATCGAGCTGCTCCGGCCGCAGCAGTTGTTCGGCCTGGCGGGAATGGACCCGATCGGCCATGCGATGTTCTGGAGTGCCCTGCTGAACGTCGGCGGGTATGTCGCAGTCTCCCTCGCCGGGCGACCGGATGACGCCGAGCGGGCGCAGGCGGTGCAGTTCACCGAAACCCTCGCAGAGCCCGCCGGGGAGCGGCACTGGCAGGTCCGTGCCACGGCCGGCGCCTTGCAGACCCTGCTGGAGCGCTTCCTCGGGCGGGAGGGCGCCCAGCGGGCATTGCGCTCCTACCCCGGCAGGAGGCCCGGCTCGCCGGCGGCCGAAGCACCCCCTGAGCTGGTCCACCACGCGGAATCCCAGCTCGCCGGCTCGGTGGGCGCGGCCTCCGCACGCCTTGCGATCAGCGCGGCAGCCGGGGGGAAGGAGGTCGGCACCGAGGCGGTGATGGAGATGATCGGCGAGGCGTCGCAGAGGATCGAGCTGGTCCGCGGCCGGCTGAGGCTGCTCTACGACGCGACCGGCGGCATCGGCACCACCCTCGATGTGACGCGTACGGCCGAAGAGCTGGCGCAGGTCGCGGTTCCGCGCTTCGCCGACTACCTCAGCGTCGACCTGGCCGAGCCCGTGCTGCGCGGCGACGAACCGGGAGTGGACGGCGCCGTCAACAGCGGCACCAAGTGGATGCGGCGGGTGGCCCTCAGCGGCATCCGCGACGACGCCCCCCTCTTCGCCGTCGGGGACCTGATCACTCTCGTGCCGTCCTCGCCACAGGCCCGCAGCATCGACAGCGGGCAAGCGGCTCGTCTCAGCGCATCCCCGGGATGGCAGGCGATCGATCCCACACGGGCCTCCCGCGTCATCGCCTACGGAATCCATTCGCTCGTCGCGGCGCCGTTGTCCGCCCGTGGCGTGCTGCTGGGCGTCGTGACCTTCTGGCGCTCCGAGAAGCCCGAGCCCTTCGAGCCGGAGGACCTCTCCCTCGCAGCCGAACTGGCCGCCCGAGCCGCCGTGTCCCTCGACAACGCGCGGCGCTACACCCGTGAGCACGGCATGGCCGTGGCGCTGCAACGGAGACTGCTGCCCCGCGCGCTGCCCCAGCAGAGCGCCGTCGAGGCCGCTTCCCGCTACCTGCCCGCGCGGGAGGGAGCCAGCGGCGACTGGTTCGACGTCATCCCGCTGCCGGGCGCCAGGGTCGCACTGGTCATCGGCGACGTCGTCGGGCACGGAGTGCATGCCGCCGCCACCATGGGGCAGCTGCGCACCGCCGTGCACAACTTCTCCACCCTCGATCTGGCGCCCGCCGAACTGCTGCGGTATCTCGATGAGTTGGTCACCCTCATCGATCAGGACGCGATCGCGGCCGGCGACCAGACCACCGTCACCGGCGCCACCTGCCTGTACGCGGTCTACGACTCCGTGTCGGGCACCTGTGCCATCGCCCGGGCCGGCCACCTGACGCCCGCGCTCGCCCGCCCCGACGGGACGGTGGAGTTCCTGGACGTACCGTCCGGCCTTCCCCTGGGCATCGGCGGACAGCCCTTCGAGTCCGCCGAGTTCCCCCTGCCCGAGGGCAGCCGGCTCGTTCTGTTCACCGACGGCCTCGTCGAACGCCGCGACCAGGACATCGACACCGGGCTCCGCGTGCTCGACGAGACGCTGGCGTACGCGGACCGGTCGCCCGAAGAGACCTGCGACGCCGTGCTCGAGGCTCTGTTCCCGGAGCGCCAGCGCGACGACATCGCGCTGCTCGTCGCCCGTACGCAGGTGCTGGGGGCCGAGCAGGTCGCCGAGTGGGACGTGGAGTCCGACCCCGCCGCCCTGCACCGGGTACGCGCCGCCTGCTCCGCTCGGCTCACGGAGTGGGAGCTGGAGGAGCTTGTGGACACCACGGAGCTGATCGTCAGCGAACTGACCACCAACGCCATGCGCCACGCCGTCGGACCCCTCACGTTGCGGCTGATCCGCGACCGTACGCTCATCTGCGAGGTCTACGACCACAGCAGCACCTCCCCGCACCTGCGCCATGCGGCCACGATGGACGAGGGCGGACGGGGACTCTTCCTCGTCGCCCAGTGCTCCGAACGCTGGGGCACGCGCTACATCGACGGCGGCAAGGTCATCTGGGCCGAGCAGACGATGCCGGGCACGCTCGGCAGCTGACCGGAACCGCTCCGGTCGTGGCCACGACGAGCTTCCCCCGCCCGTCACCGGCCCTCCGGCTCTGCTGGTCCGGGGCCGGGACCGGCACCGGGACTGCGCCGCCCCGAGGAGCCCCCGCGAGACGACCTCGCCCAGCGGCAGTGCCCCGCTGGTGCCGCGGCCGAACGCGCCCTCGCCGAGCGACCCGGGGGCCCCGTCCACCAGGTGGACCAGGCCCGCCGGAGCGCCGTCGGCACCCGCCTCGCCCGGGCCGGCGCTTCCCACCGGCCGCACCGGGCCGTATCCACCAGCCAAGGGGAGCCTTCGCCGCTCCGGGCCCGCCGGCCCGGAGGAGCCCGGGGGACCAGCAGGGGAGAGAACTCCCGGCACACCCCTGGGGAACCGTGCCCCGGAGCCGCCCGTCCGCACCACCCTGCTGACACACCACCCCGGACAACCGGGCAAGAAACCCCCTCCGACCGTGTCTCCGCAGGTCAGAGGGGGTATCGCGGTGGAGCCTAGGAGAGTCGAACTCCTGACATCCGCCATGCAAAGACGGCGCTCTACCAACTGAGCTAAGGCCCCGCTGCGGAACAGCGTACCGGGTCTCCCGGCAGAATTCCGACCGGGTATCGCCCCGCGCCCATCACCCTCCGTAGGATGCACGGCAAGTTCGCGCCAGCGAAGCGCTGGTGAGCGCCGTAGGGGAGTCCCGGGGAGAGACGCGATGGACGCAGCACAGCAGGAAGCCGCCGCCAAGGCGAGAGAGCTGCAGACCCAGTGGTACGGGGAACCGCTGGGAACCCTGTTCCGGCGACTGATCGAGGATCTCGGGCTGAACCAGGCCCGGCTGGCCACCGTGCTGGGCCTCTCCGCCCCCATGCTCTCCCAGCTCATGAGCGGCCAGCGCGCCAAAATCGGCAACCCGGCGGTGGTGCAGCGGGTGCAGGCGCTGCAGGAGCTGGCCGCCCAGGTGGCGCGCGGCGACATCAGCGCGGGCGACGCGACGCAACGCATGGAGGAGATCAAGCGGACCGCGGGCGGAAGCGTGCTCAACAACCACACGCACGGCGGCTCCTCCGGGGCCGCGCAGACCCCGGTCAAGCGGGTCGTCCGGGAGATCCAGGCGCTGCTGCGCTCCGTCTCGGACGCCGCGGAGATCCTGGAGGCCTCGGCCGCGCTCTCCGGCACCCACCCCGAACTGGCGGAGTTCCTGCGGGTGTACGGCGCCGGCCGCACCTCCGACGCGGTGCGGCACTACGAGGAACACCAGAGCTGAATGGGCGAGGTGTTCGCGGGCCGCTACGAACTGGCGGACCCCGTCGGGCGGGGCGGCGCCGGCGCGGTCTGGCGTGCCTGGGACCACCGGCGCGGACGGTACGTCGCCGCGAAGGTGCTGCAGCAGAGCGACGCCCACACCCTGCTGCGCTTCGTGCGGGAGCAGGCGTTGCGCATCGACCACCCGCACGTGCTGGCGCCCGCGAGCTGGGCCGCCGACGACGACAAGGTCCTCTTCACCATGGACCTGGTCGCCGGCGGCTCGCTGGCCCATCTCGTCGCGGAGTACGGGCCGTTGCCGCCCGCGTTCACCTGTACGCTGCTCGACCAGCTCCTCGCCGGGCTCTCGGCGGTGCACGCGGAGGAGGTCGTGCACCGGGACGTGAAACCGGCCAACATCCTGCTGGAGCCCACCGGGACGGGTCGCCCGCATGTGCGGCTGTCGGATTTCGGCATCTCCATGCGCAAGGGCGAGCCCCGGCTCACCGAGACGGACTTCGTGGTCGGCACTCCCGGTTACTTCGCGCCGGAGCAGATGCGGGGCGCGGAGGCGGACTTCACCGCCGACCTGTACGCGGCGGGCCTGGTCGGGCTCTCGATGCTGACGGGGGAGCGGCCCGACGCCTTCGCCCTGCTGGAGGAGTACGAACGGGCCGGCGGGGTGCCGGCCGCCCCGGACGGCGTCCCGGAACCGCTCTGGCAGGTGCTCGGCGGGCTGCTGCAGCCCGACCCGCAGGACCGCTTCCGCACCGCCACCGGTGCGCGCCGGGCGCTGGCCGGGGCGGCGGAACTGCTCGCCCGGGACGACGGGCCGGAGCCGCTCATCGACGTGACCGACCGGCTCGGGCCGCTCCCGGAGGGCTTCGGGCCCTCCGGGCCGGTGGGGCGACCCGCGCGGGTGCCCGGGACGGCGCCCGGCTCGGCACCGGGCGGGGCGGCGCCTCCGGGCGCCGCGCACCGGGCCGGGGAGGTGCCCGGTGCGGCACCGGACGGCACGGCGCCGGGCGGCGAGACGTCCGGCGGGTCGCCGGAGTCCGCCACCGGGAGCTTCCACCTGGCGCCGCCACAGCCCACCGGCCCGGCCTCGGCGGCGCACCCCGGAATGCCCGGCGTGCCGGGCGCCGCGACGACGCACGCAACCCCGGTGGCGCCGCACTCCCCGGCGCACACGCACCCGGCCGTACCCGCCGCGGGCCCCGCGGGCGCGCCCGGCGCACCGTCCCGGTACGCCGTGCCACAGCCGCATCCACAGCTCCCTCCACAGCCGCATCCGGCGCCGGGCGGCGCCACGCCGGGCGGGCAGCCCGTACGCCGCCCCGGCCCCCCGGCGAAGGTGGCGGTGCCGGTGCTGCTCGTGGCGCTCCTCTGCCTGGCCGTCGGCACCTGGGCACTCACCGCCGCGTAGCGCCTGCCGGCTCAGGCGACGCGTACGGGCGTCACGTGCCCGTCTCCTGTACCGTCCGGAAGCCGCCGGACGGGTCGGCCCCGGGGCCCCGCGCCGTGGTGGATGCCGGTGGACGACTCGGGCGCGTTCAGCCCCCGTGCGGGGGCTGCGGGGCGCCGTACGGCCCTCCCGGCACCCCGGCCTCCCCCGGAGAGCGGCGGCGGGCCAGCACCGTCCACGCCCCCAGGCCCGCCAGGAGCAGCGTGCCGGTGCCGATCCCGGCGACACCGACCAGCCGCAGGGTGTCGCTCCGGCCCGCCCGGGCGGCAGCCTCCTGCGCCGACAGCCCCTGCTCGGCCTGCTCGCGTTCCGCGTCGCCGACGCCGAAGCCCGCGGCGACCGCGTCGCCGTCGTACGGCGGGCCCTGCTGGGGCGCGCCGGTGAGCGTGGTCCGCAGCGTCACCGGCACCGTGCCGTCACCGCCCCGGAGGACCTCGCGGAGACCGGCGTGGGCGTGCACCGCGACGTAGTACCAGCCGGCGTGGGCGGAGGCCGCCAGGGCGTCGTTGTAGGAGTAGCGGTTGACGTAGCGGACCGGCGGTGCGAGCAGCGGCACGGCGGCGGGGTCGTCGGGCCGGTAGGTCGCGGAGCCGCCGTCGACGTGGCCGCGCGCCGGGTTGTGGAGGTCGACGCGCACCCCGTCGCTCACATAGCCGTCGTCCGCGCCGCCCACGGTGCCGAACTCGGCGCTCAGCGCGAGCTGCTGCCCCCAGTCGACCGGCACCCGGTAGAAGCGGGTCTGGCCCGGGCGGAGCCGGTCCTTCCAGACGCCCTCGCCCATGCCCGGCGCGTCGTTGAAGCCGGTGCCGCCGGTCAGCTCCTCCGCCTCGCCGGCGGGCGGGCGGGGCGGCGTGGTGGGCAGCTCGCCGGTCTCCGGCGGGGTGGTGGAGGTGATGCTCTCAAGGCCCGGTTCGCGCATCACCCGCAGCTCCAGCGGCCAGGGCGCGGGGTCGGACGCGTCCTCCTCCGCGCGCTCCTCGCGTTCCACGGAGAAGTGGTAGACGCCGGCCTCCTGGCAGCGGCCGTCGGGTGTGCGGATGCGCCCGGCCACCGCGGCGACCGGGCGGGCGGCCCCGTCGTCGTCGATCCCGGCGTCCGCGGTGTCGCAGGTGGTGCCGTCGGCGTCCTCCAGGGTCAGCCGGATGCCGTCGCGGTAGGTGACGGCGCTGCCGGGCTCGGGGGGGGCGACCGCGGAGATCCACGGCTGGGTCTCGGCGTCGAGCTCGACGCTCCAGTACCGCTTCTCGCCGGGCGCGAGGGTGGCGGTGTAGGTGCCGCCGGCCTCCAGGCGCGGCCCGTCGGCGCTGCTCCGCGCGCCCTGGCTCCGCTCGGCGCCGTCCGCGTGCCGGTACGGCGGCAGGTCGCCCGGCCCGGCGGTGGCGCTGCCGGGCAGCGCGGCCACCACGCACAGGGCGCCCAGCGCGGCCAGCGCGCTCCGCGTGGCGGGTGCGGCCGCCC
>NZ_JACYHE010000103.1 GCF_021696945.1 Streptomyces sp. JJ36 | reverse complement strand
CACGCTCGGGGACGCCCGGCGCGGCGTCACGCTCGGGGACGCCCGGCGCATCGGGGCCCTCCGGGGCCTCCTGGCCGCCCCGCGCCTCGGGGCCGCCCGGCGCGTCGGTGCGGACACCGGCGTGCGCGCCGGAATGCGCACCTGCGCACGCGCTGCAGGACGCCTCCGGCCCCGCGGTCGCGCCTTCCGGCGTCGCCGCGGCGGTGCCGGGCGCGCCCGCGGCGCTCCCCCGTACGGTCTCGTTCTCCGCGGCCGTGGTGCTCACCGGGCCGCACTCCGCGGGCGCCCGGCGTACGCCCGGGGCTGCCCGGCGCCCGGCCCCGGTGCGGCGTGCGCCGCCGTGGTGCCGTACGCGGGGACGGGCCGTACGACGCCGGGGCGCGCGGGGACGCCGCGGGCCGCGCGGGTGCGCGGGGGACGGAGGGTGCACACGTTCACGCCTTCACCAATCCTTCCGTACGTCCCCCGAGCGCCAGATACACATCCTCCAGGCTGGGCGTGGCCAGAGTGAAATCGTCCAGCGCCGCGAAGGCCCGGCCCGTGGTCACCGCGCGGACGGCGTCCCGGGCCTCCTCCGGCGGCATGCGCAGCGTCCAGCGGCGGCCGGAGACCGCGGCCGCCGCGGCCAGGGCGGCCACCTCCGGCACCTCCAGCGGCGGGCGGTCCCGCCACACCAGGTCGAGCCGCACGTCCTCCCCGACCAGCGCCTTGAGCCCGCCCGGCGTGTCGCAGGCGATGACCCGGCCGCGTTCCAGGACGGCGACCCGGTCCAGCACCGTCTCGGCCTCGATGACGTTGTGCGTGACGAGCACCACGGTGGTACCGCGTTCCGCCCGCCGGCGGTCGACCGCCGCCCACACGGCGCGCCGGGCCACGGGGTCCATGCCGGTGGTGGGCTCGTCCAGCACCAGCAGCGGGCGCTCACCGACCAGCGCCGCGGCGACGCAGGCCAGGCGGCGCTGCCCGCCGGAGAGCTTCTTCAGGGCGCGGCCGGCGAGGCCGCCGAGGTCCAGTTCGTCCAGGACGCCGTCCCGCGCGCGCCGTGCGGCCCGCGCGTCCAGGCCGCGCAGCCGGGCGGTGGTCTCCACGGCCAGCGCGACGGTCAGTTCGTCCAGCGCGGTGGACTGCTGCCCCAGGAAGGCGAGCAGCCGGGACGCCCGCTCCGGGAACCGGACGAGGTCGTGCCCGAGCACCTCGACGGCCCCGGCGTCCGGGCGCAACAAGCCGGTGAGCTGGCGCACCAGGGTGGACTTCCCGGCGCCGTTGGGGCCGAGCAGGCCGAAGACCTCGCCGCGGCCCACCGTGAGGCTGACCCCGTCGGTGGCGCGTACCGCGGGTGCCGCGGGGGCGCCGCGCCGGGCGCGGGCCGCCGGGTACGTCTTGACCAGGCCGGTCGTCCGTACGGCGGGCCGCACAGCCGTCGACGCGCCGTCCGCCGGCGCTTCCGTGCCCGATCCCACGAAGCACGAGGGTACGCGCCCCGGGCCGGTCGCGGGCACGGAGGGGCACCTCGCCCCCACTGGGCCCGGCCCCGGGACGGCGGGCCGGGCCGGGGCTCGCCACGGGGACGGTGGAACGCGCCCCGGGAGGGCGGCCCCGCCCCGCGCCGGCGTGGGGCCCGTTCGCGCCGGGTGGCCGGCACGCCGTACGGGAGGGCCGGTCACACCGGAGCGGAGGCGGTCAGCGCGGGTGCTGCTCCTCGCCGGAGGAGCGTTCCGTCCCGGTGCGGGTGTCCACCTCCCGCCAGAACCCCGCGCGGATCGCGTACCGGTCGTGCTCGTCGATCTGGTCGTCCTTGTGCGCCAGCAGCCCGAAGCGGGCGGCGTAGCGGAGCAGTTCGCCGTCGATCCGGTGCGGGATGCGCGGGTACTCGCCGGACAGGTGGTTCAGGTGCACGGGGGTGGCGAGCCGGGCCATCCAGCGCCGGGCGAAGACCTGCCCGACCTCGAACGGGTCGCCGCTGACCGCGGTGATGTCCTCCTCACGGTCCGCCCAGCGCTGTTCGGCGGTGGTGAGCTGCGCGAGCGTGGGCAGGGCGGCGATCTCCGGCGACTCCGTCGGCACGGTGCCGCGCTCGACCCACCCCTTGTCGGAGGACCAGCGGAGGGTGGCCCCGGGGGGCTGCTGCGGAGCGGCGGGCGCGGGGCGGCCGAGTCCGGCGAGGTCCTTGGGCGTCGGCACGGTCCGGCCGGCTCCGGTCGCGCCGGCGGAGGCCGCCTCGCCGCCGCCCTCCGGGTGGGCGCTCTCGGCCGTCTGCTCGGCGGCGCCCTCGGGGCAGGCGGCACCCGCGGTGGAGGCGGCGCCGTTCTTCGCGGCCTCGGGGAGCGGGGCGGAGAGGATGGCGGCGATCTCCGGGCGGGCCTCGGAGCGGCCGGCGTAACCCGCCGCGGTCTCGGTGGCCCGTACGGCGCGGGTGATCCAGCCGCGGTCCAGCACCCGGCGCTCGTCCGCCTCGGCCACCAGGTCCTCGGACTGGTTGTAGTCGCCGTCCGCGGCCTGCACCGCCCAGAGATGGACGGCGACCCCGTGCTCCTTGGCCGACATCAGCCCCGGCAGCAGGTCCCCGTCCCCGGTGACGAGCACGATGTCGGAACAGGCCCGGTTGCGGGCGAGTTCGGTCAGCTCGGCGTGCATGGCCGCGTCCACGCCCTTCTGCGCCCAGCGGCCCTCGCTCCGGGTCAGGGCGCCCAGCCGCACGGTCACCCGGGGCATGACGCGCAGTCTGCGGTGCTCGGGCTGCGGCACCCGGTCGGGCGCGCCGTCGAACCAGTAGATCCGCAGCAGCCGGCACCCCGTGTCGCCCTCCGCCTGCTCGCGCAGGGCCTGGACCAGGGCGGCGTGATCCACGCTGATCCGGGAACGGGTGGGTTCGCCGGCCAGCAGGCTGGCGGCGGCGCCCAGCAGGTACCCGGCGTCGACCAGGACGACGCAGCGGTCCACGTTCCACCTTCTCTCGCAGCGCGTTTCCTTCGAGTCTGCCCGAGCGTACGGGCGATTGGCAGCCGGACCCGGATCACCGGCGTGGCGCCGCGGGGGGCAGGGGGTCACTCATGGTGATTGTCTGAAATGCGCAGAGTGTTCCCTTGTGTAACGCTGATTCCGGCCCACAGTTGAGGATCACCTTGGAGGCGATCATGGCCAAGCAGAAGAAGCAGGACCGGGACCAGGCGCAGAAGCCCCGCAACGCCGAACGGGCGCCGCAGGAGGAGCACGAGAGCGGGATGGAGGCACCCGCCTCACCCTCGCAGGTCGCCCGCAAGCAGAAGAAGCAGTCCTTCGGCCACAACTGATCCCGGGCCGCACGGCCGGCACGCAAGCGGAGGGCGCACCCGGGCCGGGGTGCGCCCTCCCGGCATGCGCGGAGGCCCGGCGAGCGCCGCGGGGCGCGGCCACCGCCCGGGGCGGGGCCGCGGGTGCGGAACCCCGGCCCGTGGACCGGCACGAGATCCTCACGGCCCGCACAAGGCCTTCACCTGGGGCGGACCCGTACCGCCCGCCCGGGACCGCCGGCCCCGTACCACCTGCCCCTGCGCCGCCCGCACCGCGGACTTCACTCCCCCGCCGTCACGTCCTCCCCGACGCCCTCGGCGGCGGCCAGCGTCAGCAGCGTCTCCAGCAGCCCGGGGAAGCGCGCGTCGAACTCCTCCCGGCGCAGCCGGACATAGCAGCGGGTGCCCTCCTGACGGGTACGGGTGAGGCCGGCGTCCCGCAGCGTCTTCAGATGGTGGCTCAGCGTCGACTTGGCGACCGGGGCGCGCAGTTCGCCCCACCCCCGCTCCCGCCCGTCCGCCAGCAGCCGTACGACCCCCAGGCGGACCGGGTCGCCGAGCACGGTCAGCACACGGGAGAGCGACACCTCGCTCGGCTCGGGGTGGTGGGGATCCCTCATGTCCTCACGCTATCGTGTTCGATGTTCCACGAACATCGAACAAGGGGTTTCGCCATGACCGGTCAGACCGATCCGACGGAAAGCCGCTTCACCGGGCAGGTGGTGCTGGTGACGGGCGCCGGCTCCGGCATCGGGCGGGCCACGGCACAGGCGTTCGCCGCCGCGGGCGCCCGCGTCCTGGGCGTGGGCCGCCGGGAGGACGCCCTGGCCGCGACCGCCGCCCTGCACCCGGAGATCGCCGCGTTCCCCGCGGACCTCAACCGCGCGGGCGCCCCCGCGGAGGCCGTCCGCGCCGCGGTGGACCGCTGGGGGCGCCTCGACGTGCTGGTCAACAACGCCGGCGTGTTCGCCGCGATGCCGCTGGAGCAGGCCGACGCCGCGGGGATCGAGCGGGTACTGGCCACCAACGTCACCGCGCCGAGCCTGCTCGCCGCCGCGGCCCTGCCCCGGCTCCGCGAGAGCCGCGGCGCGATCGTCAACGTCTCCAGCACCTTCGGGCACCGCCCCGCCCCGGGCGCCGGCCACTACGCCGCCTCCAAGGCGGCTCTGGAGCAACTGACCCGGAGCTGGGCCCTGGAACTGGCCCCCGACCGGATACGGGTCAACGCCCTCGCCCCCGGGCCGACCGAGAGCGAGGCCCTCACCGCCTCCGGCCTCCCGGACGCGGCGGTCCGGGAGATCAAGGCACAGGAGACGGCCCGCATCCCGCTGGGCCGGCGTGGGGACCCGGCCGAGGCCGCCACCTGGATCCTCCGTCTCGCGGACGCCCACACCGCCTGGCTCACCGGCCAGGTCCTCACCCTCGACGGCGGCCTCGAACTCACCTGACCGCTCCGGGAACTCCGCCGGGGGACGGAGGCCTGCCGTCAGGCGGGTTTCCGCCAGGTGAGGGCCATGGAGACCGGGTGGTGGCGGTGGCGCTCCCACTTGGGCTTCGCCGCGATCCAGCGGTCGTCCACCACGCCCTCGCGCATCTCCGCCAGCGTCCAGCCCGCCCCGAGGCCGGCCGTGAGGTGGTCGCTCACCAGATGCACGTGGGTGGTGATGGCGAGGTCCTCGCCGGAGGCGTCGGTGAAGTGGGTGGGCATGCCCGTGGTCATGATGAAGTGCGGGTGGTAGGCGACCACCACGCACCAGGCGCCGGGGGCGGCCAGCCGCCACGCCTCGTCGTAGAAGGGGCGCAGGTCGGGGAGGTGCTCGTCGATGAGTGAGGAGACGACCAGGTCGTACGCCCCGGAGGCGAGGCCGGTGGCCCGTACGTCGCCCTCGATCAGCCGGTCGTGCGCGCCCCGGCTGCGGGCCCGGGCGAGCATCTCCGGGGTGAGGTCCACGCCCTCGACCGAGGCGGCGCCCCGGCCGCGCAGCCACGCGCCGGTGCGCCCGGTGCCGCAGCCCAGGTCGGCGGCGCGGCGTACGGCGGACCAGTCGGGCTCGGCGAGCTCCTCGAGGAGGGCGAGGTCCATCACGTCCTCGACGGTCTGCTCGTAGGTGCCGGCCCACCGCCCGTATCCGGTGGTCACGTCGACGGTGCGGTAGCCGCGCTGGTCGAAGTCGGAGAAGCTGCTCATGAACCCCGATTCTCGGCGCCGTCCGGCGCCGGGGGCCAGCCGTTTTCCCGGTGGCGGCACGGCTGCCCGGCCCGGGCCCCGAGGGGCCCGGGGGCCGGGCAGCCTCGGGTGCCCGGCTCAGCCGGCGAGGCAGGTGGGGCCGAGGAGCTGTTTGAGGTCGCCGAAGAGGGCCGGGTCGACGGTCACCCGGTGCCGGTCCAGGCGCAGCACGGTGGTCCGGCGGGCGCCCTGGAGCTTGACCCGGACCTCGGTGGAGCCCTTGTGGTGGGTGAGCACCTCGCCGAGCTTCTCCACCAGCGGCGGGGTGACCTTGACCGTGGGGATGGTGATGGTGACCGGTGCGTTCGCCGAGGCCTCGCTGAGGTCGGGGATCATCAGTTCCATGGCGACCAGCCGCGGCACGTCCTCGCGCTTGTCCAGGCGCCCCTTGACGAAGACGACGGCATCCTCGACGAGCTGGGTGGAGACGAGCTGGTAGGTGGCCGGGAAGAACATGCAGTCGATCGAGCCGGCCAGGTCCTCGACGGTCGCGATGGCCCAGGCGTTGCCCTGCTTGGTCATCTTCCGCTGCAGGCCGGAGATGATGCCGCCGATGGTGACGACCGAGCCGTCGGAGTAGTCCCCGCCGGTGAGCTGGGAGATCCCCGCGTCGGCCTTCTCGTTGAGCACGTGTTCCAGGCCGAAGAGGGGGTGGTCGGAGACGTAGAGTCCGAGCATCTCCCGCTCCTGGGCGAGCAGATAGGTCTTGTCCCACTCCTCCTCGGAGAACTCCACGTCCAGGCCGAAGGCCGGGGTGTCCTCCGCGGTGTCGTCGCCCATGCCGCCGAAGAGGTCGAACTGCCCTTCGGCCTCCTTGCGCTTGACCTGCACCACGTTGTCGATCATCGACTCGAAGTGGGCGGTGAGGCCCTTGCGGGTGTGGCCCATCTCGTCGAAGGCGCCGGCCTTGATCAGGGACTCGACCGTGCGCTTGTTGCAGACGACCGCCTCCACCTTGTCCAGGAAGTCCGGGAAGGAGGTGTAGCGGCCCTTGGCGCGGCGGCACGCGACGATGGAGTCCACGACGTTCTGTCCGACGTTCCGGACGGCGGTGAGGCCGAAGACGATGGTGTCGTCGCCGCGCGGGGTGAAGTTCGCGTCCGATTCGTTGACGTCCGGGGGGAGCACCCGGATGCCCATCTTGCGGCACTCGTTCAGATAGACCGCCGACTTGTCCTTGTCGTCGCGGACCGAGGTGAGCAGCGCGGCCATGTACTCGGCCGGGTAGTTGGCCTTGAGGTAGGCGGTCCAGTAGGTGACCAGCCCGTACGCCGAGGAGTGCGCCTTGTTGAAGGCGTATCCGGCGAAGGGCACCAGCACGTCCCAGACGGCCTGGATCGCCTCGTCCGAATAGCCCTTGTCGCGGGCGCCCTTCTGGAAGTTGACGAACTCGGCGTCCAGCACCTCCTGCTTCTTCTTGCCCATCGCGCGGCGCAGCAGGTCGGCCTGGCCCAGGGAGTAGCCGGCGAGCACCTGGGCGGCCTTCTGCACCTGCTCCTGATAGACGATGAGGCCGTAGGTGACGCCGAGGATCTCCTTGAGCGGCTCTTCCAGCTCGGGGTGGATCGGGGTGATCTCCTGCTGGCCGTTCTTCCGCAGGGCGTAGTTGATGTGCGAGTTCATGCCCATCGGGCCGGGCCGGTAGAGAGCCGAGACCGCGGAGATGTCCTCGAAGTTGTCCGGCTTCATCATGCGCAGCAGGGAGCGCATGGGGCCGCCGTCGAACTGGAAGACGCCGAGGGTGTCGCCGCGGCAGAGCAGCTCGAAGGTCTTCGGGTCGTCCAGCGGCAGGTCGAGCAGGGTGAGGTCGACGTCCTTGTTCTTCCTGATGAGCTTGACGGCGTCGTCCATGATCGTGAGGTTCCGCAGGCCCAGGAAGTCCATCTTGAGCAGGCCGAGCGCCTCACAGCTCGGGTAGTCCCACTGGGTCACCACGGTGCCGTCGTTCTTCGGGGAGAAGACCGGCACGTGGTCGATCAGCCGTTCGCTGGACATGATCACGCCGGCCGCGTGCACGCCCATCTGGCGTACCAGGCCCTCGATGCCGCGGGCGGAGTCGATCACCTTCTTCACGTCCGGCTCGTTCTCGTACATCCCCCGGACCTCGCCCGCCTCGTTGTACCGCGGGTGGTCCTTGTCGAGGATGCCGGAGAGAGGGATGCCCTTGCCCAGGACGTCGGCGGGCATGGCCTTGGTGATGCGGTCGCCCATGGCGTACGGGTAGCCCAGCACCCGGGAGGCGTCCTTGATCGCGGCCTTGGCCTTGATCGTGCCGTAGGTGCCGATCATGGCGACCTTGTCGGCGCCGTACTTGTCGGTGACATAGCGGATGACGTCGCCGCGCCGGCGCTCGTCGAAGTCGATGTCGACGTCCGGCATGGTGACGCGCTCGGGGTTGAGGAACCGCTCGAAGATCAGCCCGTGGTCGATCGGGTCCAGGTCGGTGATGCCGAGGGCGTAGGAGACGATCGAGCCTGCGGCGGAGCCGCGGCCGGGACCGACGGCGATGCCGTTGTTCTTGGCCCACATGATGAAGTCGGCGACCACCAGGAAGTAGCCGGGGAAGCCCATGTCGATGATGATCTTCATCTCGTAGTCGGCCTGGGCCTGCCGGTCCTCGGGGACGCCGTTCGGGTAGCGCCGGGCCATGCCCCGGCGGACCTCCTCCTGGAACCAGGACACCTCGTCGTACCCGGCGGGCACGTCGAAGCGGGGCATCAGGTTCCGCTGGTCGAACATGCCGGTGGTGTCGATCCGGTCGGCGATCAGCCGCTGGGTGTTCAGGCAGCCCTGCTGCCAGGCCTCGGAGGAGTCGATGGCGTACATCTCGGCCGCCGACTTGAGGTAGTAGCCCGCCCCGTCGAACTTGAAGCGGTCCGGGTCGGAGAGGTTGCTGCCGGTCTGGATGCAGAGCAGGGTGTCGTGGGCCGCGGCCTCGGACTCGTAGGTGTAGTGCGAGTCGTTGGTGACGACGAACGGCGCGTTGATCTTCCGGGCGATCTCCTCCAGGCCGTCCCGGGCGCGCTTGTCGATGTCGATGCCGTGGTCCATCAGCTCGACGAAGAAGTTCTCCTTGCCGAAGATGTCCTGGAACTCCCCGGCGGCCTTCAGCGCCTCGTCCAGCTGCCCGAGCCGGATACGGGTGCTCACCTCGCCGGAGGGGCAGCCGGTGGTGGCCATCAGGCCGTCGGCGTACTCGGCGAGCAGCTCCCGGTCCATCCGCGGTTTGCGGAAGAAACCCTCCAGGCTGGCGCGGGACTGGGCGCGGAAGAGGTTGTAGAGGCCGGTGGAGTTCCGCGCCCACATGGTCATGTGCGTGTACGCGCCGTTGCCGGCGACGTCGTCCCGCTTCTGGTGCGGGGTGCCCCACTTCACCGGCCGGGTGCTGCGGCGGGACTCGGGTGCGACGTACGCCTCGATGCCCATCACCGGGGTGATGCCGGCGTCCACGGCCTGGTGGAAGAAGTCGTACGCCCCGTGCAGGTTGCCGTGGTCGGTGATCGCGATGTGCGACATGCCCATCTGGTCGCACGCCTTGAACATGTCCTTCAGGCGCGCGGCCCCGTCCAGCAGCGAGTACTGCGTGTGCACGTGCAGATGGGTGAACGGCTGGTCGGTCACGGGGCGGGCCACCTCCGGAGCGGGTCGTGACGGGGCGGTGAGGAGTCTACGACCCGGTACTGACAGTGTGCGCGCTGCGCCTCCGGCGGCGGGGCGCGTGCCGCGGGCCGCGCCCCGGGTGCCCGGCACCGGGAGGCCCGCGCGGCGCGCGCCCGCACCGGTCTCCCGGCGCCGGGCACTCCGGTCCACCCTCGCTCGTTGGACCCGCGGAACGACCGCCACCCAGGAGAGGCAACCCCATGGCCACCACGCAGACCGCCGACGCCCGGGCGCGCGGCGAGCGCATCCTCGAGGTCTTCGGCACCGCCTTCGGCGAGCTGCTCGCGGCGGACCCCGCCGCGTTCCAGGTGAAGTTCCGCAAGATGGCCGCCTCCGCCTTCGCCTTCTACCGCGGCACGGCCTGCCTGTTCTACGCCGACCTGGACGGCGAGCAGCACGACGGCGGCCCCTACCTGGACGAGCGGACCTCCCGGGTCTGGATCCACGGCGACCTGCACGCCGAGAACTTCGGCACCTACATGGACGCCAACGGCCGCCTGGTCTTCAACGTCAACGACTTCGACGAGGCCTTCGTCGGCCCCTTCACCTGGGACCTGAAGCGGTTCGCCGCCTCGGTGGCGCTGCTCGGCTACTCCAAGGCCCTCAGCGACGCGCAGATCGGCGACCTGGTCCGCACCTACGCCGTGGCGTACCGGGAGCGCATCCACGCCCTGGCGACCGGGGCCAAGGACGACGAGGTGCCCTCGCTCACCCTGGACACCGCCGAGGGCCCGGTGCTGGACGCGCTGCGGGCGGCCCGGGCGAACACGCGGTTCGGGCTGCTGGACGGCATGACCGAGATCCGGGACTGGGAGCGCCGCTTCGCCGCCGCCCCGGGCACCGTCGACCTGGACTCCGCCACCCGCTACAAGGTACTGGACGCCTTCGACGCCTACCTGGACACGCTCCCGCCCGGCTCGCCCACCCGCCCCGACGCCTACCGGGTGAAGGACGTCGTCGGGCGCCGGGGCGTGGGGATCGGCAGCGCCGGCCTCCCCTCCTACAACGTGCTGCTGGAGGGCCACAGCGACGCGCTGGAGAACGATCTGGTGATCTACCTCAAGCAGGGGCAGACCCCGGCCGTCTCCCGGCACGTCACCGATCCGGAGATCCGGGACTACTTCCGGCACGAGGGCCACCGCACGGTGATCTCGCAGCGGGCCCTGCAGGCGCACGCCGACCCGTGGCTGGGCTGGACCGAGCTGGACGGCTCCGGCATGCTCGTCGCGGAGGTCTCGCCGTATGCGGTCGACCTGGACTGGTCGGACCTGGACGATCCCGCGGAGATCGCCCGGGTGGTGGCCGACCTGGGCCGGGCGACGGCCGCCATGCACGCCGCCGCGGACGACGAGAGCGGCCACTCGCTGGTCCCCTTCTCCACCGAGCGGGCCATCGACGCGGCGATCGCGGCCGACGAGGAGGGCTTCCCGGAGATGCTGACCGGCTTCGCGCACGACTACGGCTCGCAGACCCGCCGGGACCACCAGATCTTCGTGGACCTGTTCCGTAACGGACGGATTCCGGGACTGTAGCCGGGCGGCTGCGTTCCGCAGCCCTTACTCCGGACTTACGGTTCCGCATGGCACACTCGGGCGGCGATGGGTATGACGGCAGCAGGCATCCGGGCGGCACGGGCCGCGGTCTTCACCGCGCTCTGCGTCACGCTCTCCGCCGGCGCCCACGTGCTGCTCTCCGGCGCACCACTTCCGCTGGCGCCGCTGGCGGCGGTGAGCGGCTTCGTCTTCCTGATCGCCTTCGCCCTCGCCGGCCGGGAGTGCGGCTACGCCCGGATCGCCGGGCTGCTGGTGCCGCTGGAGCTCGTCGCGGACACCGTCTTCACCACCGGCCAGCACGCCTGCTACGGGCATGCGGGCGGCCCGGTGACCGGGCCGCTGCGCTCGGTGGGCATCGACGTGGTCTGCGCCGGCGGCGGGGTGGGCACCCCGCTGGCCCGGATGGCGCCCGCACGGGACACGCTCGCCACGGCCGCGCAGGGCGGCTCGCCGTGGTTGCTGCTCGCCGCCCATGTGGCCGTCGGTCTGGCCGCCGCCGCCTGGCTGCGCCGCGGGGAGGCCGCGGTCGCGCGGCTGCTGAGCGCGGCGGCCGCGACGGCCTTCCGGCCGCTGCTGCTGGCGGTCCGGGCCCGCCCCCGGGTGCCCGGGGTGCCGGCCCGGCCGGTCCGCCCGACGCCCGTACGGACCGCCCGGCCGCTGCCGCTGCTCGCCCATTCCGTACTGCGCCGCGGGCCGCCGTGCGCCCGGGCTCTCGCCGCCTGAGCACACGCCCGGGGCCCGTGCCGGCCTGACGCCGGACCGACCGGACCCGTCGCCGGACGGGGCGACGCGCCGCCCGGCGCGGCCACCCGCCGCAGGCCCCCGCGGCCCCCACACGTCCCCACGCATTCACGGAGAAACCCCCAAGATGAGCAAGCGCAACAGCCAGGAAGCCAAGCGCGCCGCCCGCGAGCGGCTCCGCATCGAGCGCGAGAAGCAGGCGAAGAAGGAGCGGATGCGCCGCCAGCTCGTGGTCGGCGGCTCCATCGTCGGTGTCCTCGCCATCGCCGCGGGCGTCGGCGTCGCCGTCGCGAACATGAACAGCGGCGGCGAGGGCGACTCCAGCAACTGGAGCGCCGCGAAGAAGGTCGCCACCAAGGGCGCCGGCGGCACCGCCACCGTGGACGGCGAGAAGCTGAGCTACGCCGCCCCCGCCAACACCTCGGGCAAGAACGGCACCGACATCGTCATCGGCGACAAGGACGCGCAGCACACCCTCGAGATCTACGAGGACATGCGCTGCCCGGTCTGTGCCGCCTTCGAGCAGAACACCGGCGACGTCGTCCTGAAGGACATCGAGAAGGGCAAGTACAAGGCGTCCTTCACCTTCGGCACCTTCCTCGACGGCGACACGGACGAGGAGCTCAGCTCCAACGGCACCGGCTCCAAGAACGCCCTGAGCGCGCTGGGCGCCGCGCTGAACGTGAGCCCGGACGCCTTCCTGGAGTACAAGAAGGTGCTGTTCTCCAAGGAGGACCACCCGGCGGAGACCGACGACGCCTTCGCGGACGACCAGCACCTGATCGACCTCGCCCAGAAGGTCGACGAGCTCAAGGGCGACAAGAAGTTCGAGAAGGCCGTCAAGCAGGGCACCTACGACTCCTGGGCGCTCAACGTCTCGCAGAAGTTCCGCGACTCCGGCGTGCAGGGCACCCCGACGTTCAAGCTGGACGGCACCCACCTGAAGGCCAACGCCCAGGGCAGCCCGCCGATGACCCCGGAGCAGTTCAACACCCTGGTCGACCAGGAGATCGCCAAGAGCGGCGGCAAGGACGGCGGGGGCGACGAGCAGAGCGACAAGAAGGAGGGCCGGCCGAAGGAGTAGCCCCCTCCGGCCGACGACACGGCGACGGGCAGGCGAACTCTCCGCAGGGGCCTGCCCGTTGGCCGTACCCGCGGGTAATCTGCGGGCGTGACCGAATCCGAGACGCACCCCGACAGACCGACCGCCTACCCCCGGCGCCGTACCGTCGTCGCGGCCACCGCCGCGTCCGCGGCGCTGCTGCCGCTGACCTCCGGCGCATCCGCCGCGCGGGCCGGCTCCGGGCCCGCCTTCCTCCACGGCGTCGCCTCCGGCGACCCGCTGCCCGACGGCGTCCTGCTGTGGACCCGGCTGACGCCGGTCCCGGACGCCACCCCCGGCTCCGGCCGCGGCCCGGACGCCGACGTGCACTGGGAGGTGGCCGAGGACGAGGGCTTCCGCACCGTGGTGGCCCGCGGCACCGCCACCGCCACGGCCGCCGCCGACCACACCGTGAAGGCGGACGTCCGCGGTCTCCGCCCGGCCACCGCCTACTGGTACCGCTTCCGCTGCGACGGCGTCACCTCCCCGGCCGGACGCACCCGTACGGCGCCCGCCGCCGACGCGGCCGCCGACCGCATACGCTTCGGCATGGTCTCCTGCTCCAACTGGGAGGCCGGCTGGTTCGCCGCCTACCGCCATCTGGCCGCCCGCACCGACCTGGACGCCGTCCTGCACCTCGGGGACTACCTCTACGAGTACGGCACCGGCGAGTACCCGCTGGAGGAGGACGTCGTCCGGGAGGTGGTACCGGCACACGAGGTGCTCACCCTCGCCGACTACCGCAGCCGGCACGGGCTGTACAAGACCGACGCCGACCTGCGGGCGCTGCACGCCGCCCACCCGGTCGTCGCCATGTGGGACGACCACGAGTTCGCCAACGACGCCTGGTCCGGCGGCGCGGAGAACCACACCCCGGGCACCGAAGGCGACTGGGCGGCCCGGGTACGCGCCGCCAAGCAGGCGTACTTCGAGTGGATGCCGGTGCGGCCCTCCACCGAGGGCACCACGTACCGGCGGCTGCGCTTCGGCCGGCTCGCGGACCTGCACCTGCTGGACCTGCGCTCCTTCCGCGACCAGCAGCCCTCCGTCGGCGACGGCGACGCCATCGACGACCCGGACCGCACCCTGACCGGGCGCCGGCAGCTCGACTGGCTGAAGTCCGGGCTCACCGCGTCGGAGGCGGACTGGCGGCTGGTCGGGACCTCCGTGATGATCTCACCGGTGGCCTTCGGGTCGGTGCCCGCCTCTCTGCTCGGCCCGCTGGCGGAACTGCTCGGCGTGCCCCGGGAGGGCCTGGCGGTCAACGTCGACCAGTGGGACGGCTACACCGACGACCGCCGGGAACTCCTCACCCATCTGCGGGACTCCGGCACCGGCGACACCGTCTTCCTCACCGGCGACATCCACATGCACTGGGCGAACGAGGTGCCGGTCCGCGCCGCCCGCTATCCCTGGGAGGAGCCGGTGGCCACCGAGTTCGTGGTCACCTCGGTCACCTCGGACAACGTGGACGACATCCTCGGTGTCGCCCCCGGCACCGTCTCCACGGTCGGCGAGCTCGCCGTACGGGCCGCCAACCGGCACGTGCGCTGGGTGGACATGGACGCGCACGGCTTCGGCGTCCTCGACCTCACCGCCGAGCGGGCACAGATGGACTACTACGCGGTGTCCGACAAGCACGACCGCGAGGCGACCGCCCGGCACCTCCGCTCCTACCGCACCGATTCCGGCAGCCGGCGCCTCGAACGGGTGGAGCGGCCCGTACGCTGACCCCCATGGCAGGGGGAC
Source organism: Streptomyces sp. JJ36 (assembly GCF_021696945.1). Classification (GTDB taxonomy): domain Bacteria; phylum Actinomycetota; class Actinomycetes; order Streptomycetales; family Streptomycetaceae; genus Streptomyces. Next base: position 896 of record NZ_JACYHE010000103.1, on the reverse strand, counting down.
AGCGGGGGCAGTGCGTGGACGACCGCTTCGAGCTGCTGGAGCAGCTCGGCAGCGGAGGCATGGGCACGGTCTGGCGGGCCCGCGACACCGCGCTGGAACGCGAGGTGGCGCTCAAGGAGGTCCGCCCGCGTGACCCGGCCGCCGTCCCGGAGGGTTCCGAGGCCTCGCGGACGCTGCGCGCCCGCGTGCTGCGCGAGGCCCGGGCCCTGGCCCGGCTCAGCCACCCGCATGTGGTGACGATCCATCACATCGTGGCCGCGGAGCCGTATCCGTGGCTGGTCATGGAGCTGCTGCCGGGCCGCAGCCTCCAGGACCGGTGCACCCGGGACGGGCCGCTGGAACCGCGCACCGCGGCCCGCCTGGGCGGCCAGGTGCTCCAGGCGCTGCGGGCCGCTCACGCGGCCGGCATCCAGCACCGGGACGTCAAACCGGCCAACATCCTGCTGCGGGCGGACGGCGACGCCGTCCTCACCGACTTCGGCATCGCCGCGGTCCGGGACCCGGCGGCGCCGGAGGGCGGCTCGCTCACCACCACGGGCGAGATCGCCGGCTCCCCCGAGTACCTGGCGCCCGAGCGCATCCGGGGCACCGCCGACGGGCCGCCCGGCGATCTGTGGTCGCTCGGCATGACGCTCTACGTCTGCACCGAGGGCCACAGCCCGCTGCGCCGCGCCACCACCCTGGCCACGCTCGCCGCCGTGCTCGACGAGCCGGTGCCGCCGCCCGTACGGAGCGGGGAACTGGCTCCGGTGCTGAGCGCCCTGCTGGTACGGGACCCGGCGGCCCGCCCGGATGCGGAGCGGCTGGCGGGGATGCTGGCGGCGGTCGCCGCCGGGCACGCGGCGCCGACCGCCGCGGGTGCGGCCGGGCCCGCCGGGGCGGGGCGCGGGTCCGGC
>NZ_JACYHE010000102.1 GCF_021696945.1 Streptomyces sp. JJ36 | reverse complement strand
CTCGATCCGCTCACGCGCCGTCAACTTCCCCTTCGCATGCTGCGCCCCCGTCGCCTTCTCCGAAGGCCCCGCCAGCACCTGCTCGCGGAGGGAATGCAGCTCGGCCACGCGGCCACGGGAGTCCTGAGGCAAATCGGTCATGTAAAGACCCTACGAAACCGCCGCGCGCCACGCCGTCGTCAGATCCGTACAGTCTCGGAGCCGGATTCATGGCTGCGCTGGACAGAACTGTGGACGGCCCAGGCGGGAAGGCAGTGAACTCTCCCACCGTCCGGCCCCGCTCCTGTCGGGTCCCTACAGGCGCCGCGGCCCGTTGTTCAGCCGCACAGGGCCGTGCACCCCAGCGTGGCGCCCGCCGTACCCGGGTCGAGGAGCAGCCGCAGCCGGTCCCCGGTCTCCCGCACCCGCACGCCGTCGCCCGCCTCGGTCACCCGGGCTACCGGGTGGTCCCAGATCACGTCGAACGGTTCGCCCGTACGGGTGGGCCCGGCGACGCGGACCTGGACTGTGCGGCCCTGCCGGCGGAGCAGCACGGCGGCCGGCCCGGTGGCGTGGAGCCTCCCCACCGTACCGGCGCGCCAGAAGTTCACCGCCGTCAGCCCCAGCCGGGGCAGGGTGACGCCCTGCGCCGCAGCGGTGTTGGCGTCGATCCGCAGCCACCCGGGGGCGGCGGCGCGGGCGGCCGACCGGCCGCGGGAGGCGCCCGGCAGCAGGACGTAGGCGTAGCGGGCGTCGTGCGGGTCGGTGCCGTGGTCGGTCCAGAGGGTGAGCCAGTGCCGGGTGACGGGTTCGGGGCTGCCGCCCGCGTTGATGTCGGCCCAGGAGCCCGTACGGGTCTCGCGCCGGGTGGTGAGGCGGGTGCCGCCCGGGAAGACCCAGCCGCCGTGCCCGGCGAGGTGCGCCCAGCGGGCGCGGGGATGGACGACGGTGCCGGGGCCGGGTTGGGGCACGCCGTCCACGGTCAGCCGCGCGGTGCCGTCGGGACCGAGATTGCGGTTGTCGACGATCGTCTCCACCGGGGTGCCGTCGGCGGCGCTGATGCCGGCGCCGAGGCAGACGATCGCGTCAGCCGCGCAGAACCAGGACTTGCGGGCGTCGAGCGTGCTCTCCAGCCCCTTCAGATGCTGGCCCACGGCTGCGAACTCGCCGTCGGTCACCCCGCCGACCCAGGCGACGTCCGGTTTGGGCGCGCCCCACTCGCCGCCCGCGTTGTCCGGCAGCCGCCGGGTGGAGACGGTGGTGCCCGGCAGGCGGTACCAGTCCACGGTGGGCCAGTAGTGGTCGGTGTACTGGTCGAGCGTGCCGCGCGGGCCCCACCAGCAGAGCAGTCCGGAACCGGTGTGCCAGCCGCGCGGGTTCTCGCCGTTGCCGCACTCGTAGTGGGCGACGGTGCGCGAGGCCATGGCGATGTTCGCGCACCAGCCGCGCCGCCGGTGCACCGCACGGGCCATCGCGGGGAACACCGTGTGCGCCACCGGCTCCTCGGCGACCGGGCCGTCCTCCGCGTCGACGGCGTGCAGCCGCGCGAGGTCGGCGACCCCGAACTGCGGGTCGGTCAGCACCGGGAGCGCCGTGTCGCGGGCGATCCAGCCGCGCACCAGGGCGTGCCAGCGGGCGCGCTCGGCCGGGCCGGCGCAGCCGGCCAGCAGCACGATCGCCGCCGCGAGCAGGTGACCGCGGCTGTGGTCGCTCCGCAGCACGTCCCGGGTGTCCTGGGTGAGCCGGCCCCGGGAGATGGCCCGCCCGCTGACGCTGTCCATCACCAGGCCGTCGTGCAGCAGCGGCGCGTAGGCCTTCTCCACGCTGTCCAGGACGATCCGGCGCCCCGGTCCGGTCACCTCCCAGCGGGTGCCGTCCAGCAGGGTGAACAGCCGTCCGAGGCCGTCGAGGAGGACATGACCGTAGGTGCCGGAGTAGGCCACCCAGGTGTGCTGGATGAAGGATCCGTCGGCGTAGAGCCCGTCGCCCTCGGTGACGTACGGGAAGACGGGCGCCAGCCCCGGGCCGACCAGGCCGAGCTTCCGCGGCGCGGAACCCAGGACACCGCGCAGCGCGAAGACGCGACAGAAGTCGACGCGGTTGGCGCCTGTGGAGACGCCGGCGTAGTCGTCCAGCAGGGTCTCCGGCACGAAGTGGTCCACGGCGGCGAGACAGGCGGCGCGCCGCTCGGGCGGCAGCTCCTCGTAGACCATCGCGATCAGGTCGAGGAGCAGCCGCGGGCTGCCGATCTGCCATTCCCACCAGTTGCCGTAGCGGGTCGTGCCGGCGTGGTAGACGCGGTCGTGGACGTGCTCCAGTCCGGCGAGCAGGTCGCGCAGCACCCCGGCGTCCCCGGTGAGGCCGGTGCCGGGCTGGACGTAGGCCTCGGCCAGGACGGCCAGCCGGGCGTACGACTGGGTGATGCCGGAGGGCGGGTCGAAGGGATGGCCGGGGAAGAGCCCGTCGTCGGTGGGGGTCATGGCGGCGCGCAGGGCGGCCGCGCGGGCGCCGGTGTCGCGGAGCCGGCCGGCGTACGGTTCGGCGGCCGGGTCGAAGCCGGTGCCGAGACGCAGGTCGAGCCAGCGCCGGCGAAGCACGGCGAACTCGTCCGCGGCGGGCGCCGGTCCGGGCGGAGCCGGCGGGCCGGCGGCCCGGGAGGGCGCACCGCCGGAGGCGAAGGCTCCGGCGGCCGCGGCCGAGGCGGCTGAGGCAGCGAGGAAACCCCGGCGGGACCAGCGGGGAGAAGGCGGCACAACGGACACCTTTCGGCGGGGGCGCGGACCGGCGACGGGCGGGTGGTGCGACCTCTTCCGGGGTTTAGCAGCCACCGGGGCACCCGGCAACGGGGCCCGCCGGGGAAGAGGGGGCGGTGGCCGGATCGGCGCTGTCCGCGTCCCGCTGCCGGGGCACGGGGGGGGCGCGACCGCGCGGGACGCGGACAGCGCCGTTCCGCGGGCAGGTACCGTCGGGGGGCGTTCGGACGGCGGCCGGGGCACGCTCCTGTCCGGCCTGGACTGCCGTGGCCGGACGCCGCTCGCGGGACGTGGTGGGGAAGCGCAGGCCGGTCACCGCGGCGGAGAGCAGGGAGCTGACGCCGAGTCCGCCGAACACGGGGACCAGCGGCCCGGTGTAGAGCGGGGTGTCCACGGCGAACAGGCCGGCGGCCGAACCCGCCGCCCAGGCGGCCGTCGCCCGGGCTGACGGTGCCCGGCGCCTCCTGAGCGGGCGGCCCGGTTCCGGCCGCAGGGGGCGAGGCGGCCGGGCCGGGCCGCCCGCGCCCCAGGACCGCACTCTCCTCGGCTACGCCTCCGGCGCGGCCGCGGCCGGCGCGCCCGGCCGCTCGCCCGGCGTCGCCCCGGCGCGCAGCAGACCGTAGGTGTAGGCGTCGTCCAGCGCCTGCCAGGAGGCGGCGATCACGTTGTCCGCGACGCCGACCGTGGACCATTCGGAAGTGCCGTCGCTGGTGGAGATGAGCACCCGGGTCGTCGACTGGGTGCCGTGGGTGCCCTCCAGGATGCGCACCTTGTAGTCCACCAGCTCCAGCCGGGCCAGCTCCGGGTAGATGCGTTCCAGCCCGATGCGGAGCGCCCGGTCCAGGGCGTTCACCGGTCCGTTGCCCTCCCCGGTGGCGACGACCCGCTCGCCCTTCGCCCACAGCCGTACGGTGGCCTCGTTGGCGTGGGTGCCGTCCGGACGGTCCTCGACGATGGCCCGCCAGGACTCCAGCCGGAAGAAGCGCGGGGCGCCGGCGTGCACCTCGTCGCGGAGCAGCAGTTCGAAGGAGGCGTCGGCGGCCTCGTAGGTGTAGCCGCGCAGCTCCTGTTCCTTCACGCGGTCCACGATGCGCCCGACCAGCTCGCGGTCGCCCGTCAGGTCGTAGCCGAGCTCCTTGCCCTTGAGCTCGACGGAAGCGCGGCCGGCCATGTCGGAGACCAGCATCCGCATGGAGTTGCCGACCAGCTCCGGGTCGATGTGCTGGTACAGGTCGGGGTCGACCTTGATCGCGGAGGCGTGCAGCCCGGCCTTGTGCGCGAAGGCCGAGGTGCCGACGTACGGCTGGTGGGTGGAGGGGGTGAGATTGACGACCTCGGCGACGGCGTGCGAGATGCGGGTCATCTCCCGCAACGCCTCCTCCGGCACCACCTGCCTGCCGTACTTGAGCTGGAGGGCGGCGACCACCGGGAAGAGGTTGGCGTTGCCGACCCGCTCGCCGTAGCCGTTGGCCGTGCACTGCACGTGGGTGGCGCCGGCGTCCACGGCGGCGAGGGTGTTGGCCACCGCGCAGCCGGTGTCGTCCTGGGCGTGGATGCCCAGCCGGGCGCCGGTGTCGCCGAGCACGGTGCGCACGATCGCCTGGACCTGGGCGGGGAGCATGCCGCCGTTGGTGTCGCAGAGCACCACCACCGCGGCCCCGGCCTCGTGCGCGGCGCGCACCACCGCCTTGGCGTAGCCGGGGTTCGCCTGGTAGCCGTCGAAGAAGTGCTCGCAGTCGACGAAGACGCGGCGGCCGCGTTCCCGGAGGTAGGCGACCGTGTCCCGCACCATCGCGAGGTTCTCCTCCAGGGTGGTGCGCAGCGCCAGTTCCACATGCCGGTCGTGCGCCTTGGCGACCAGCGTGACCACCGGGGCCTCGGAGTCCGCCAGCGCCCTGACCTGCGGGTCCTCGGCGGCCTGCACGCCGGCCTTGCGGGTGGCGCCGAAGGCGACCAGCCGGGCGTGCCGGAAGTCGATCTCCGCCCGGGCGCGCCGGAAGAACTCGGTGTCGCGCGGATTGGCCCCCGGCCAGCCGCCCTCGATGAAGCCGACACCGAACTCGTCCAGATGGCGGGCGATGGTGAGCTTGTCGGCGACGCTCAGGTTGATGCCCTCGCGCTGCGCCCCGTCGCGCAGCGTGGTGTCGAAGACGTGGAAGTCGTCGCTGGGGACGTCCTGCGTCATGGTGGTCTTGCTCCTGTCGAGTGGGCGAAGGTCCGGAAGGCTCGGCTCCACTTGTCCCCGTCATCTCCCGCGCGGTCGTCCTCCGGCGTGGTGGGCCGAAAAACGAAAAGACCCCTCGTGGGTACGAGAGGTCTGCGCGCGGGTCTGGGACACGGTGTCCGCTGCCGCGTACGGGTGGGTGTGCGGGTCAGCGGTCACTGCGGACCGGCGCGCTGTCACCGATAATCATGGTGAACGAGAGCACGGAAGCAGTGTGGCACGTCGCGGCGCCCTGCCGCGGGACGTCTCACGATACGGGCACCCGCGGCCCGCACCGCGGAGGCGGCCGCCCCTGCGGTCCTCCGGGGCCGCCCGCCCCGGAGGACCGGAAGTCGTCAGACGATCCGGTGCAGCCAGCCGTGCGGGTCCGGGGCGTGCCCGGTCTGCAGGGCCAGCAGGGCCTCGCGGAGCTTCATCGTGACCGGGCCGGGCTGCCCGTCACCCACGGTCCAGCTCCCGCGGGCCGACTTCGCCTCGCCGACGGGCGTGATCACCGCGGCCGTGCCGCAGGCGAAGACCTCGGAGATGCTGCCGTCGGCGTTGCCCTCCCGCCAGTCCTCCGTGGAGATCCGCCCCTCGGAGACCTCGTGGCCCATGTCGGCGGCGATGGACAGCAGCGAGTCGCGGGTGATGCCGGGGAGCAGCGTGCCGGTGAGCTCCGGGGTGACGATCCGGGCGTGCTCGCCGGTCCCGTACACGAAGTACAGGTTCATGCCGCCCATCTCCTCGATCCAGCGGCGCTCGGTGGCGTCCAACCAGACCACCTGGTCGCAGCCCTGCTCGGCGGCCTGTGCCTGGGCGGCCAGGGAGGCGGCGTAGTTGCCGCCGGTCTTGGCCTCGCCGGTGCCGCCGGGGGCGGCGCGGACGTACTCCTCGGAGAGCCAGACGGAGACGGGCTTCACGCCGCGCGGGAAGTAGGCGCCCGCCGGGGAGGCGATCACGATGAAGAGGTACTCGCCGGCCGGCCGCACACCGAGCCCGACCTCGGTGGCGAACATGAAGGGGCGCAGGTAGAGCGACTGCTCACCCTGGGTGGGGACCCAGGCGCGATCCTGCCGCACGAGGACGTCGCAGGCCTCGATGAAGGTCTCGACGGGGAGCTCCGGCATGGCCAGGCGGCGGGCGGAGTTCTGGAAACGCCGGGCGTTGGCGTCCGGCCGGAAGGTCGCCACCGAGCCGTCGGGCTGCGCGTAGGCCTTGAGCCCTTCGAAGATCGTCTGGGCGTAGTGGAGCGTCATGTTCGCCGGATCGATCGGCAGCGGCGCGTAGGGCTGGAGCTGCGCGTCGTGCCACCCGCGGCCCTCGGTCCACTTGATGGTGACCATGTGGTCCGTGAAGTGACGGCCGAAGCCGGGGTCGGCCAGCACCGCCTCGCGCTCCGTGCCGGACAGCGGCTGTGCCGAGGGCTTGAGGTCGAAGTCGATTCTGGGCGTCGTCATGTGAGCGCGTCCTTCGCTGAGTGTCGTGGCGGACCGCGTCCCCGCCCTCCCGGTCGTACGTACCCGACGCACGAGCGGTACTAGGACGTCCGAGTTTCCCCTCGTGCGGCGGCCCCGGCGTCCGATTATCGCGCGCCTCGGGCCGGGAGGCGGACAGGGGTGGCGGTCCTGGGATAGATGGTGACACCTGACCGCCACCTTGCACAGCGGCCGGGCGCCCCGCGTGCCCGGCCGTGACAGGCGCCGGGCTAGCCGGTTACGCGTACGGTGACGGCGTCGCCGGTCGCCTCGGTGGTGCGGTCGTCGTCACGCTCCGCGAGGTCCGCGGTGACGGCGTCCTCCACCCGTGCCGCCTCGGCGGGCAGGCCGAGATGCCGCAGCAGCAGCGCGACGGAGAGGATGGTCGCGGTCGGGTCGGCCTTCCCGGTGCCCGCGATGTCGGGCGCCGAGCCGTGCACCGGCTCGAACATGGAGGGGAAGGTGCCCGTGGGATTGATGTTCCCGGAGGCCGCGAGGCCGATGCCGCCGGTCACGGCAGCGGCCAGATCGGTGAGGATGTCACCGAAGAGGTTGTCGGTCACGATCACGTCGAACCGCGCGGGGTCGGTGACGAAGAAGATCGTCGCCGCGTCCACGTGCAGATAGTCCGTGGTGACCTCGGGGTACTCCCGGCCGACCCGGTCGAAGGTGTTCTTCCACAGGTGACCGGCGTGCACCAGCACGTTGTTCTTGTGCACCAGGGTGAGCTTCCTGCGCGGACGGGCCTGGGCCCGCTCGTAGGCGTCGCGGACGACGCGCTCCACGCCGTACGCCGTGTTCACGCTGACCTCGGTGGCCACCTCCGCCGGGGTACCGGTGCGCATGCTGCCGCCGTTCCCCGTGTACGGGCCCTCGGTGCCCTCCCGCACCACCACGAAGTCGATCTGCGGGTCGCCGGCCAGCGGCGTCGCCGCGCGGGGGAAGAGCCGCGCGGGACGGAGGTTGACGTAGTGGTCGAACGCGAAGCGCAGCTTCAGCAGCAGACCGCGCTCCAGGACTCCGGAGGGCACCCCGGGGTCGCCGACGGCGCCCAGCAGGATGGCGTCGTGGCGGGCGAGCTGCTCCAGCTCGGCGTCCGGGAGGGTCTCCCCGGTGGCGTGCCAGCGCTTCGCGCCCAGGTCGTACTCCGTGGTCTCCAGCTTCACGTCCCCGGGGAGGGCGGCGTCCAGGACCTTGAGGCCCTGGGCGACGACCTCGGGGCCGATTCCGTCACCGGGGATCACTGCGAGGCTGATGCTGCGAGACATGTGACGGACCCTACTCCTCGTCCCACGCTCCGACACAACCCGTCCAGGATGCGGACGGACGCCGACAGGGCGCGCCGGCCGGGCGCGCCCGGCGGCCGGAGAGGCAGGCAGCGCGGCCGCCGGCCGGGGCACGGCGGCCGGAGGGGGCGGTCTCAGGAAGCGGCGGGGCGGCTCAGTGCCCGGTGGCGCCGCCGTTGTCACGACGGTCCAAGGCGCGCTGGAGCGCGGCGGCGGCGTTCCGGCGGTCGGCGTCGTTCCGGGCGGTGTGCCCGGTGCGGGCGGCGTGGTGGCGGGCGCGGCGGCGGGCGGTCTCGTCCATGGTCGGCTGCTCCTTCTGCACACGACAGGCTGGAGAGGGGGAGGGAACATGCCGGAAGGGGCGGGGGCGCGCGGTGCGCAGGGATCACCTGCCGTGGGGCACCGGGCCTCGGCCGCCGGTCGCTGATGAAGCGAGACGTTCGGCTTGTTCCACGGTAAGCGGGAACCGCCGCGATGTCTCGCTTTTACTTGGGCTTCCTACTATCTGAGACGGCACCGGCTCCGACCTGCGCTGATTCACTGTGGGCCGGGTCACTCGGGCCGGGGAGAAACGGTCTGCCCGGGCGCGTGCGGGGTGTCCCCGGCAGCGCGCCGCCAGTGTGGTGGTCCGCCGCACGCGCCGCGCAACGCCGCCGGGCCCGGCACCCCCGCGGGGCAGCGGGGCGCCGGGCCCGGCGTCCGGAGGTCCGGTGCCGGGCCGGGCCCGGCACCGGCACGTCGCTCCGGAGACGCTCAGTCCATGTGCGGGTAGCGGTAGTCCGTGGGGGCCACCGCGGTCTCCTTGATGGCGCGCGGGGACATCCAGCGCAGCAGGTTGAACTTCGAGCCGGCCTTGTCGTTGGTGCCGGAGGCACGGGCCCCGCCGAAGGGCTGCTGACCCACGATGGAGCCGGTCGGCCGGTCGTTGAGGTAGAAGTTCCCGGCCGCGAAGCGGAGCTTCTCGGACGCCTCGGTGAGGGCCTGCCGGTCCCGGGCGATCACGGCGCCGGTCAGGGCGTAGGCGGAGGCGGACTCCATCTGGTCCAGCATCGCCTCCCAGTCGCCGTCCTCGTAGACGTGGACGGCCACGATCGGGCCGAAGTACTCCTGCTTGAAGACCTCGTTCTCCGGGTCGGAGCAGGCGATCACGGTCGGCCGCACGAAGTAGCCGACGGAGTCGTCGTAGGTGCCGCCCGCGACGATCTCGCAGGACGGGTCCTCCTTGGCGCGGTCGATGGCGGCCTTGTTCTTCGCGAACGCACGGTCGTCGATGACGGCGCCGATGAAGTGCGACAGGTCGCTGACGTCGCCCATGCTCAGGCCCTCGGCCTCGGCGGCCAGCTCCTCCCGGAAGCCGCCCTCCCACAGCGAGCGGGGCAGGTAGGCGCGGGAGGCCGCCGAGCACTTCTGGCCCTGGTACTCGAAGGCCCCGCGGGTGATGGCGGTCTTCAGCAGCGCCGGGTCGGCGGTCGGGTGGGCCACGATGAAGTCCTTGCCGCCGGTCTCGCCGACGAGCCGGGGGTAGGACCGGTAGGTGGCGATGTTCTCGCCGACGGACTTCCAGAGGTACTGGAAGGTGGCCGTGGAGCCGGTGAAGTGCACGCCGGCCAGGTCCGGGTGCGGCAGGGCGACCTCGGAGACCTCCTTGCCGTCACCCGTCACCAGGTTGATCACGCCCTTGGGGAGACCGGCCTCCTCCAGCAGCTCCATCAGCAGCACGGCCGCGTGGGTCTGGGTGGGCGAGGGCTTCCAGACCACCACGTTGCCCATCAGCGCCGGGGCGGTGGGCAGGTTGCCCGCGATGGCGGTGAAGTTGAACGGCGTGACGGCGTAGACGAAGCCCTCCAGCGGCCGGTGGTCCAGCCGGTTCCAGACCCCCTTGGGCTGGATGGGCGGCTGCTCGGCGAGCAGCTCACGGGCGAAGTGCACGTTGAAGCGCCAGAAGTCGATCAGCTCGCAGGGGGCGTCGATCTCCGCCTGCTGGGCGGTCTTGGACTGGCCGAGCATGGTGGAGGCGGCGATCGTCTCCCGCCAGGGGCCGGAGAGCAGCTCGGCGGCCTTCAGGATGATCGCGGCCCGGTCGTCGAAGGACATCGCGCGCCAGGCCGGGGCGGCGGCCAGGGCGGCGTCGATCGCGTCCCGGGCGTCCTGGCGGGTGGCGGTGCCGTAGGTGCCGAGCACGGCCTTGTGGTTGTGCGGCTGCACGACGTCGACCCGGGCGCCGCCGCCCATGCGCTTCTCGCCGTTGATCGTCATGGGCAGTTCGCGCGGGTTCTCAGCGAGCTCCTTGAGCTTCTTCTCGAGACGGGCGCGCTCGGCGCTGCCGGGGGCGTAGGTGTGCACCGGCTCGTTGTACGGGGCGGGGACCTGGGTCACAGCGTCCATGGCTGCCGTGTCTCCTTCACGTTCGGGGTGTCGTCGGTCGTGGGTGCCGCGGGGCCGGCGGGGCCCGGGCCGCGGGGTGCCGCGGCTATCCGCGGGAGGCCAGCGCGCGGAGGAAGAAGCCGAGGTTGGCCGGGCGCTCCGCGAGACGGCGCATGAAGTATCCGTACCAGTCCGTTCCGTAAGGGATGTATACGCGCATACGGTGTCCCTCCGCCACCAGACGCTCCTGCTCCGCCTCGCGGATGCCGTACAGCATCTGGAACTCGTAGGCGTCCGGTTTGCGCCCGGCGCGGCGCGCCAGCTCCTGGGCGATCGCCACCATCCGCGGGTCGTGGGACCCGATCATCGGGTAGCCCTGCCCCGCCATCAGGATGCGCAGACACCGGACGTAGGCTCGGTCCACCGCGCGCTTGTCCTGGTGGGCGACCGACGCGGGTTCCTTGTACGCGCCCTTCACCAGCCGCACCCGGGATCCTTCCCCCGCCAGCGCCCGGCAGTCGTCCTCGGTGCGGAAGAGGTACGACTGCAGCACCGCGCCGGTCTGCGGGAAGCGGCGGCGCAGCGTGGCGAGGATGCCGAGGGTGGAGTCGACCGTGGTGTGGTCCTCCATGTCCAGGGTCACCGTGGTGCCCGCGGCGGCCGCGGCCTCCACGACGGGCCGGACCAGTTCGTACGCGACGTCGTCGCCGCCGGGCAGCGCCTGCCCGAAGGCGGACAGCTTGACCGACATCTCCGCGCGCTCGCCCAGGCCCTCGGCGGCCAGCGCCTCGCACAGGGCGAGATAGGCGTCCCGGTTGCGCCGGGCCTCCGCACGGTCCGTGATGTCCTCGCCCAGGTGGTCGAGGGTCACCTCCAGACCGCGGTCGGTGAGCGACCGCACCACTCCCAGCGACTCGTCGAGCCGCTCGCCCGCCACGAAGCGGTCCACCACGGACCGGGTGACCGGCGCCGCGGACACGACACGGCGGATGCCGTCGCTGCGCGCCGCAGCGAGAAGCACGGGACCCAGCACGGGGCACCTCCATCGATGCTGTTCGGGCGGCTGCGACACCGGGACGCAGGCCGCCGTTCTTCTCCGTGCAACTTAAGGATCGCGCCGCCGCGCCACCATCGACAGCTGTCACGCATCCGTGGCCCGGATCTCAGACAGATGTATGACAATGGCCGGAGAGGCTGTGACGAGAGCGGTCCGGGAGGCGGGCAGAGGCGCGATGCGCGAGGACTATCAGACGCTGATCGACGAGATCTCCACCTCGCTGGGCACCCCGGCGACCCTGGAGGACCGCGACTTCCGGCTGATCGCCTTCGGCGCCCACGAGAGCGCGGACGACGGGGAGGCACCGGAGCCGGACCCGGTCCGCACCCGGTCGATCCTGCAACGGCGGTCGACCGCCGCCGTCCGGGCCTGGTTCGAGGGCTTCGGGATCACCCGGGCGCAGGAGCCCGTGCGGATCCCCCCGGAACCGGCTGCCGGGGTGCGCACCGGGCGGCTCTGCCTGCCCGCCCGGCACGGCGGCGTGGTCCACGGCTACGTGTGGCTGCTGGACGACGGAGCCCTGGACCTCGCCGACCCGCGGCTGGCGCGGGCCCAGCGGACCACGGCCCGCATCGGCGCCCTGCTGGCCGCGGAGTCCCGGGCCGGCGCGCACGCGGGCGAACTGCTCCGGGAACTGCTCGCCGACCCGGCGGGCGGCCGGGACCCGGCCGAGCTGCGGGAAGCACTGGGCCCGTCGGCGGACGGCCCGCTGGCGCTGCTCGCGGTGACGCCCTGGGAACCGGACGAGGACGCGGCACCCTCCGCGGGCCCCGGCGGCCTGCCCGGCGTGCTGGCCCGCTGCGTGGTGGCCGCGGACCCGGCCGGCACGGCCGGCTCCGGGGACGGGACCGGCCCGGCGGCACCCGCCGGTCCGGCCGCGCCCGGCGCTGCCGCTCCCGGCCCCCCGGGCGCGTCCCGCATGCTGGCGGTGCTGGTCCGGCTGCGCACCGGGAGCGACCTCGCCCCGGCCCGCGGAGTGGCGGAGCGGTTGCTGGGACGGCCGCGGGACGCCGGGCCGGACGCCGCGGCCTACGGGGCGGGGATCGGCGGCCCGCACGAGCTGGCCGCACTGCCCCGCGCCTGGTGGGAGGCCCGGGCCGCCGCCCGGGTGGCGCTCGCCGACCCGGCGCGCGGCCCGGTCGCCGAGTGGGCCGCGCTGGGTCCGTACCGGCTGCTGGCCACGCTGCCCGGGCCGGGCACCCCGGACCCGGCCGTGGGGGCGCTGCTGGAGCCGGGACACCGGGAACTGGCCCGCACCGCCGAGACCTTCCTGGACCGCGCGGGGCAGGCCGGGCGGACCGCGGCCGAGCTGGGCATCCACCGGCAGACCCTCTACTACCGGCTGTCCCGCGTGGAGCAGCTCACCGGGCTGGACCTGGACGACGGCGGGGACCGGCTGCTGCTGCACATGACGCTCAAGGGCGCGCGGCTCGCCGCGGCGGACCGGCCCGCGGCGGGGCGCTGAGCCGTACCGGCCCGGGTACGGCGCTGCGGGATCACCGTGACGTGTCATGAGCGTGCCAGATTCTCTCCCTAGGCTGTCCATCGCTCGTCGCGGACCGCCGACCCAGGAAGCGGGGACCTTCCCATGCCCACCGCGCTGCCCGGCAGAGCCCTCGCGGCTCTCTGCGCCCTCCTCACGCTGCTGGCCTTCGCGCCGCCCGCCTCCGCGGCCGGCGACACGGCCCCGGCCACCGGCCCCGCGGCCCGTACGGCGGACCGGGGCACCCTGGTCCGGGCCGAGCGCCTGTTCACCGAACCCTCCCCCGCGGCCGTCGCCGGCGGCCTGACAGCACTGGGATTCCGCAGCGACACCGTCCGGCACGGCGTGGACGCCTACCGGCTGGTCTACCGCACCGTCGACGCGCACGGGCGGCCCACCACCGCCAGCGGGCTGCTCACCCTGCCCCACGGACGGTTCGGGCGGCTCCGGCCGGTCTCCTTCACACACGGCACCGAACTGCACCGCGCCGACGCGCCGTCCGCGGACCCGCGCGGGTTCACCGGTGCCGCGCCCGTCACCTACGCCGCGGCGGGGTTCGCCGGGGTCGCCCCCGACTACCTCGGGCTGGGCTCCGGGCCCGGGACGCACCCCTGGATGGACCTGCCCTCGGAGACCACGGCCGCCCTGGACATGCTGCGGGCGGCCCGCCGCTTCGCCCCGCTGACCGGGCGTCTGCTCGGCCGGGAGGTGCTGGTGACCGGCTTCTCCCAGGGCGCACCGGCGGCACTGGGCCTCGGCCGGGCACTGCACGGAGGCGCGGACCGGTGGTTCCGGCTGGGCGCACTGGCCCCGGTGAGCGGCGCCTACGCACTGCGCGACGCGGAGATCCCGGCACTGCTCTCCGGCCGGGTGCCGCCCCCGAACAGCGTCTTCTTCACGGCCTACGCCCTGGTGTCCTTCGACCGGGTGTACGACGTGTACGCCACCCCCGGGGAGGTGTTCCGCGCCCCCTACGCGCGGACCGTGGAGGACCTCTTCGACGGCACGCACACCTGGGAGGAGCTGGCCCGGGCCACCCCCGGCACCCTCGGAGAACTGCTGACCCCGCACGGGCGGGACCTGCTGAGCCGCCCGCGCGGCGGGCTCGCCGAGGCGCTGCGGGCGGCCGACCGCTCCTGCACCGGATGGGCGCCGCGGGCCCCGTTGCGGCTCTACCTGACCGGCGGCGACGAGCAGGCGGTGGAGGCCAACACCGCGCACTGCCGGGCGGCCTTCCGGGCGAGCGGCACGTCCGCCGGGGTCGTCGACCTCGGGCCGGTGGAGTGGCGCGGGTCCCGCCACTTCGGCTCCCACGTGGCGGCGCTGAGCGAGATCGTCCGCTGGTTCCGGTCGCTGCGCTGACGGCGGGGCGCCGTGGCCACCGTACGGAGCCGGTGGCCACGGCGCGGCACCGCGCGGCCCGGGGCGCGGCGGCCCCGGCAGGGGCGCTCAGCCCAGGTGCGCGGCGGGCGCCTCGTGCGACGCCGGCGGACCGGCCGCCGCGTCGTGACGGGGCCGCGGCGCGTTCATCAGCAGACCGATGAGGAACGCGGCGCCCAGCAGCACCAGGGCGGCCACCGTGTACGCCTCCTGGAAGCCCACGACCAGTCCCTCCCGCAGCGCCTCCGGACTCCGGGGACGCCCGGCGAGATGGTCGGCGGTGGCGCTGGCGGCCACCGTGTTGAGCAGGGCCGTGCCGACCGAGCCGCCGATCTGCTGCGCGGTGTTCACGGTGGCCGAGGCGATCCCGGAGTCCTCCGGGCGGACGCCGCGGGTGGCGTAGTTCATGGATGTCGCCATCACCAGGCCCATGCCCAGGCCCACCAGGATCTCCGCGGGGAGCACCCCGGCGGCGTAGGAGGTGTCCGCCTCCACGAAGGACAGCCAGCCGGTGCCGGCCGCGGCCAGCGTCAGGCCGGGCACCACGAGGGCCCGCGGCGGGACCCGCGGCAGCAGCCGGGTGGCGATCCCGCCCGCGCCGGCCAGCACGCCGCCGGTCAGGGGCAGAAAGGCCACGCCGGTGAGGACGGCGGAGTAGTCCTTGACCACCTGCATGTAGTAGGTGAGGAAGAGGAACATCCCGAACATGCCGATCACGGCGAGCGCGACGGCGAGATAGGCGCTGCCCCGGGCACGGTCGGCGACCACCCGCAGCGGCAGCAGCGGGGACGGCGTGCGGGACTCCCGCAGCACGAACGCCACCAGCAGCACCACGCCGAGCGTCAGCAGCCCGACGACCAGCCGGCTGTCCCAGCCCTCCGACTCGGCCTCGCTGCACCCGTAGACCACGGAGACGAGGCCGGACACCGCCAGCAGAACGCCGGGCCAGTCCGTCCGGGTGCGCCCGGCGGCGGGGGCGTCGGCCGGCAGCACCAGCCGGCCGAACAGCGCGACCGCGGCGATGGGGACGTTCACGTAGAGGCACCAGCGCCAGTCCAGGTACTCGGTCAGCAGGCCGCCGACCACCAGCCCCACCGCGCCGCCACCGGCCGCGATGGCGCCGAAGACCCCGAAGGCCTTGGCACGCTCCCGCGCCTCGGTGAAGCTCACCGTCAGCAGGGAGAGCGCCGACGGGGCGAGCAGCGCGGCGAAGACACCCTGGAGCGTACGGGCGGTCAGCAGCAGTCCCAGGTCGCCGGCGGCCCCGCCCAGCGCGGAGGCGCCGGCGAAGCCCACCAGACCGATGAGGAAGGCCCGCCGGCGGCCGGTCCGGTCGGCGATCCGGCCGCCCAGCAGCAGCAGGCTGCCGAAGGCGAGGGTGTAGGCGGTGATGACCCACTGCCGGTCACCGCTGGAGATGCCGAGGTCCTGCTGGGCCGAGGGCAGGGCGATGTTCACGATGGTGATGTCGAGGACGATCATGAGCTGAGCGAGGCCGATGAAGACCAGGCCGAGCCAGCGGCGGGGGTTACGGGCCTCCGCGGGGGGCGCGGAGGCAGGGGATTTCATGGACATGACACAGCCCTTCTCGTGCGGGATGCCGGGTGGCAGATAGGGGGTCCGGCCGGGCCGCCACAGTGCGGGCGGCCCCGTCGTGCGGGCCGCGGCGCGCGCGGCCGCCGTGCGTGCGGCGGGGGCGCGCCGCCTACGACCGCCCG
>NZ_JACYHE010000101.1 GCF_021696945.1 Streptomyces sp. JJ36 | reverse complement strand
CGGCCGGCCCGCCTCGCCGGCCGGGCCCTCGCGGCGCTCCGCCTCGCCGGGAGCCGGCGCCCCGGCTCCCCGGGCGCGCTCCTCCGGACCTGCACCCGCCGGCGGTTCCTCGGCGCCGGCGGGCGGTTCCCCCTCGGACGGGCCTGGCCCGCCCGGCTCGCCACGTGGCCGCTCCCGGCGTTTCCCTGCACCGGGCGGAGGCGCTCCGGCTCCCCGTGCGGGCGTTTCCCGGCCCGCACCCGCCGGCGGCTCCTCGGCGGGCGGTTCCCCGGTACCGCGAGGCCGCTCCTCCGCCGACGGGCCGGGCGCGCCCTCGCGGCCTTCCTCCGCACCGGGCGGGTGCGGTCCGGCCCCGCGGGCGGGTCTCTCCGGACCCTGGCCCGGCGCCTGCTCCCCGCCCTCGGCGGATTCCCCGCCCCCGGGGGACTCCCCGGGCTCCGACGCCCCGTCAGCCCGGCGTGGCGTGCTCCGCCGTGGCTCCTCGCCGGGCTCCTCGCCCGCGGGCGTACCGTCGGGCCGTTCGTCGTGCACGCCGTCCCTCCGCAGCCGCACCGGGCCGCCCCGGCGGCGGCCGTCCGCCGACGACGCTATGCCACCGGTGCCGGGATCGCCCGGCGACGCCCCATGACGAAACGGTGACATCACGGACGCCGGGTGCGCCCCTCGCCCGCCCACGACACGCCTTCTTGACCGCCTGTCAGGAAGGGTCCGCGACACGCGTCGTCCGCACCCGGGCCGGGAAGGTGTCAGTGGCGGCCCGTATTCTCTGGGACCATGCTCGAAGACCAGACGGCGCATCCGGAGAAGCCGGGCGAGCGGCGGGCGAAGCCCCGCCTTCCCGCACAGGCCACCGCCGCTTCCCGGGACGCCCGTTGGCCCTCGGGCTATCCGGGGGGCTATGCGGTGGTGGACGTGGAGACCACCGGGCTGGGCCGGGACGACCGGATCGTCTCCGCGGCGGTCTACCGGCTGGACGCCCGCGGCGACGTCGAGGACCACTGGTACTCCCCGGTCAATCCGCAGCGGGACCCGGGCCCCACCTGGATCCACGGGCTGACCTCCGCGGAGCTGGCGGACGCCCCGCTCTTCCCGGAGGTCGCCGGGGAGTTCGCGGAACGCCTCGCGGGCCGCGTCCTGGTGGCGCACAACGCCCTCTTCGACTGGTCGATGATCGCCCGGGAGTACGCCCGCGCGGACCGCACCCCTCCCGTCCGGGAGCGGCTGTGCACCATCGTGCTCGCCAAGGAGCTGCGGCTGCCGCTGCCCAACCACAAGCTGGAGACCCTCGCCGCGCACTACGGCGTGGTGCCGCAGCGCGCCCACCACGCGCTGGACGACGCCCGGGTGCTGGCGGAGGCCTTCCGGCCGAGCCTGCACCTGGCCGCGGAGAGCGGCCTGGAGCTCCCGCTGCACGCCTGCCGGCCGCTGCGCGAGTGGGCGGACGCCGCCGTGCCGGGCGGCGGGTCCGGCGGCGCCTCCGGGGGCGGGTTCCGGCCCCGGTCGTACGCGCACGGCTGGCGGCCCTCGCGCAGGCGCCCGGCCTGCCCCTACCCGAATCCGGGCCGGTACGTCCCGGGCGGCCGGCTGGTGCAGGGCATGCGGGTGGCGATCTCGGGCGACACCTCCGTGGAGCGGGAGCTGCTGGAGGACCGGGCGATCGAGGCCGGCCTGCACATCGCGACCAGCGTCTCGCGGCTGACCAGCCTGGTGGTCACCAACGATCCGGCCGCCGTCACCAGCAAGGTGGCCCGGGCGCGCTCCTTCGGCACGCCGGTGATCGACGAGGCGGCCTTCACCCAGCTCCTGCGGGACGTGGCCCCCGCGCCCGGAGAATGAGCCGGCCCGGGGTACGGTCGGTGCCGTGTACCGCTTCCTGTTGTCCCGGCAGTGGGTGCTGCTGACCCTGTTCGCCCTGGCGCTCGTCCCGGTCATGGTCGAGCTGGGCTTCTGGCAGCTCCACCGGCACGAGGCGCGGGTGGCGCGCAACGAGCAGATCGCGGAGAGCCTCGCGCGGCCCGCGGTGCCGGTCGGGGAGCTCACGGGGCCGGGGCGGGACCTCGCGGAGGACGACCTCTACCGCACCGTGACGGCGACGGGCCGGTACGACACCCGGCACGAGGTCGTGGTCCGGCAGCGGACGGCGGCGGACGAGCAGTCGATCGGCTACTTCGTGGTCACCCCGCTGGTACGCGCGGACGGCAGCGCGGTGCTGGTGAACCGCGGGTGGGTCCCGGCGGGCGGCGACCTCACGAAGTTCCCGGAGGTACCGCCGCCGCCGGAGGGCGAGGTGACGGTCCGCGGGCGGATCATGCCGGACGAGACCACGGCGGCGAGCGGCATCAAGAAGCGGGAGGGCCTGCCGCCCCGGCAGGTCATGCTGATCGACAGCGCCGAGCGCGCCGAGGCGACGGGCCTGCCGGTCCTGGGCGGCTACGTCCAGCTCGCCGAGTCCTCCCCGGCGCCCCGCGGGGAGCACCCGGAGCGCCTGCCGGAGCCGGATCACGGCAGCATCGGCCCGCACATGGCGTACGCGGTGCAGTGGTGGCTCTTCGCGGCCGCCGTGCCGGTGGGCTGGGTGGTCCTCGTGCGCCGGGAGCGCCGGGACCGCGCGGCCGCGGCACGGCGCGAGGGCCCCCCGGAGGGCGGCACCGCCGGGCCGCAGAGCCCGGACACCCCGGAGGACACGCCGGAGAGCCCGCGGGACCGGGGAGACCCGGAGGACGGGAACGCCCGGGAGCGCCCGGACGCCCCGGACCCGGGTGACGCCCCGGACCCGGACGCCGGCCTGGCCACGGGTGACGGAGCGGCCACGGCAGGGGGCGCGGCCGCCGGGCCGGAACCGTCCGGCCCCGGGAGCGCCGCCCCCCGGGACGCCTCCTCCCCCGCCCGGGCCTCCGCGGAGTGAGCCCCGGCAGGCGCCGGCCGCCTGCTCCCGGGGCCCCGGCCGGGGCCGGGCCCGCTCCCGGCCGGACACCGCCCATGCGTCACACTGGGCCCATGGATCTTGGCTTGAAGGACCGTGTCCTCGTCGTCACCGGTGCCACCCGCGGGCTGGGCTTCGCGACCGCGCGGGAGCTGGTCGCGGAGGGAGCGAAGGTGGTGATCAGCGGGCGCACGGAGGAGGCGGCCGCGGAGGCCGCCGCGCGGCTCGGCGCGGAGGCCGCCGCACCGGTGGCCGCCGACAATGCCGCGCCCGACACCCCGGCCCGGCTGATCGAGACCGCCCGCTCCCGCTTCGGGCGGTTCGACGGAGTCCTCATCAGCGTGGGCGGCCCGCCGGCCGGCCCGGCCGAGTCGATCACCGACGAGCAGTGGCGGGACGCCTTCGACTCCGTCTTCCTGGGGGCCGTGCGGCTGGCCCGCACGGCGGCCTCGGAACTGGGCGAGGGCGGAGTGATCGGCTTTGTGCTCTCCGGCTCCGTGCACGAGCCGATCCCGGGACTCACCGTCTCCAACGGCCTGCGTCCGGGACTGGCCGGCTACGCCAAGACCCTGGCGAACGAAGCCGGCCCGCGGGGCATCCGGGTGCTCGGGCTGGCGCCGGGCCGGATCGACACCGACCGGGTGCGGGAACTGGACGCGCTCTCCGGGGACCCGGCGGCGGCACGGGAACGCACCGCCCAGCGGATTCCGCTGCGCCGCTACGGGGCCCCGGAGGAGTTCGGGCGCGCCGCGGCGTTCCTGCTGTCCCCGGCGGCGTCGTACGTGACGGGCGTCGTGGTGCCCGTGGACGGCGGGGCCCGCCAGGGCTTCTGAGGCCGCCCGGCGCCCGCCTCCGGGCGCCCGTCAGCTCACGCGCTCCGCGCGGTGCCGGGCCGCGCGGAGCCGCACCTCCGCGGGGAACTCCGCCAGCCCGGCCGACTGCCGGGCGTTCTCCAGCGCCTCGGTGCGCAGCCGCTCCACCGTCCGGCCGGGGTCCGCGTGCGGGGCGAGCAGCAGGCCGACGCGGGCCCGCGGCGTGGTGCGCCGCCCGAGCAGCCGGACCCGGGCCCGCTCGATGCCGGTGAGGGCCCGGGCCTCCGCGGCCACCACGTTCTCCAGGGCGCGCCCGCGCAGCAGGGCCCCCTCGCCGTCGCCGCTCTCCACCAGGACCTCGCCCAGCCGGGCCCGCCGGAGCTGGGCGAGCAGCCACCAGAGCGAGAGCACCAGCAGCACGGCGAGCCCGCCGATGACGGCCGGCCACCACCACCCCTCGTCCTGCCGGCGGGTGCGGTCCTCCTCGGTCAGCAGCACGTCCTGGTCCGCGGCCCACGGCCAGCCGGAGCCCAGACTGAAGTCCCAGCGGCGTTGCAGGTCCAGGCCGCCGGCGAGCACCGCGAGCCCCAGCAGGAGCAGCAGCAGCCCGGCCAGGCCCAGCAGCACCCGATTCACCGTCCGCAGCATGGTCTCTCCCTCACCCCTTCGCCGGGCGCCGTACGTGCACTGCGAGCCCGGGCCGCCGGGCCACGTCGAGCTGCCGGAGGCCGTCCTCCAGCGCCTCGTCCAGCTCGGCGCGCACCACGTCCAGCTCCCGGAAGTGGGAGACCGCACGGACCCGCACCCGGCGCCGGCGCACCCGGACCCGCACGGTCTGCACGCCGGGCACCTCCATCGCGCGGTCGCGCAGCACCAGCGCCGCGGCGGCGCGGTCCAGGGCGGCCCGCACCTGCGGGGTCTCCCGGCGCATCGCCAGCAGGGGGCGCAGGCCGGGAGTGGCGGCGAGCAGCAGCAGCCAGAGGCCGAGCGCGGCGGCCACGGAGGCGCCCGTCAGCACCCAGGGGTCGTCGAGGGGGCGGGTCGCCAGCTCGTCGGCGAGGGTGCGGCGCCAGGCCATGCCGGGCCGGTCGGCGCGGACGGAGACGATGTCGTAGAGGAAGAGCCCCGTCACCGCCAGCAGGACGGCCGCGACGATCCCGGCGGGTACCCGGCGCGTGGACCAGAAGCGCCCGGCCCGCGCCGCGTGGTGCCCGGAGCGCGGCGCGTACGCCGCGGCGGAGGCGGACTGCTCGAGGGCGGCGTCGTCCGGGCCGGGGTTCTTCTCCAGCGTGGGCGTCGGACGCGTGCCCTCCCCGGCGTCCGGGCGGTCGCCGCCCGCGTCACGACCGTGCTCGTCGCTCACTCGACCCTCCTCGGAGCGTCGCCGTCCAGGTGTGCCGAGTGGAGCCTTTCCACGCCGACGGCCACCTCCGGCACCGCCATGCCGGTGAGTTCTTCTACCCGCGCGGCGACTCGCCGACGCACCGCCCCGCACTGCGCGCCGATGTCGGAGGGGTAGCCCAGCTCCACGGCCACCCGCACCCGCGCCGTGCGCTGCCGGACGGAGACGTCGGCGTGCGGGGCGGTGTCGGTGCCGGGCGGCGGGGCGTGGGGGCCGCGCCGCTCGCGGAGCGCCTCCCGGGCGGCCTGCGCGGCGATCTTGGCGAGCACCCGGTCGGCGATGCGGGTGGAGCCCCGCTCGGCGGCGGGCACCGACGCGGGGCCCCGTTCGTCCTCCTCGGCGGCCGCGTCCGGGGGGCCGTCCGTCGCGGCCCCGGTCACCGCGGGCCGCGCCGTCCGTCGCCGCGCCCCGAACCGGTGCGCGGGCGGAAGAAGTCGCCCGCGTCGAGGTCGCCCTCGAGGAAGCGCCCGATCACGTACCCGACGGCGCCGAGCGCCGCCACCAGCAGGAAGGCGCCGAACCCGCCGAACCATCCGGCGAAGCCCAGCGCCATCCCGGCGATCATGCCGACCACGGCCATGCTCATCTGCGCTCCTTCGCGCCTCGGGGTGCCGGGACCGCTCACTGCAGCGGCGGCCTGCCGCCCTGCTGCTCTTCCTCTTCCTCGTCCGGCTCGTCGGGCAGCTTCACGTCGCTGACCGCGATGTTGACCTCCACCACCTCCAGGCCGGTCATCCGCTCGACGGAGGCGATGACGTTCTCGCGCACGGAGTGTGCCACGTCCTCGATGGAGACGCCGTAGTCCACGACGATTTCCAGGTCGAGTGCCGTCTGCACCTCGCCGACCTCGGCCTTGACGCCGCGGGTCACCGTACGGCCGCTGCCGGGCACCCGGTCCCGTACGGCGCCGAAGGTGCGGGCGAACCCGCTGCCCATCGCGTGGACGCCGACCACGTCGCGGGCCGCCATGCCCGCGATCTTCTCGACCACGCCGTCCGCGATGGTGGTACGCCCCCGGTCCCGGGGGCGCTCCGCGCCACGGCCCGGCCCGCCGCCCTGCTGCCTGCCGCCCCCGGTCTCGGACGGGGTGTCCTGGCCCTTGCGAACCGTCTCGCTCATCGCTTCCCCTCACGCTCGAGGACGGAGCGCCTGCCGCTCCGCAGCCCACACTAAGCACGGATGCGGTGACGTTCCTGTCGAGAGCCAACCGTTCGGGTGAGGGGCGGCGCCGGACGGACCGGACGTCCCCCTGCGGCGGCGTGTCTCCGCCGTGATCCGCGTGCTCCCCCGCCGCTGCGCGGGGCTGCCCCGGGCCCCGCTGCTCCGCGGAGCAGCGGCACGCCGTCAGTCCCCGAGGCCCGCCAGGTCGCGCAGCCGCCGGCCCTGCGCCGCCCGTTCGGCGATCCGCTGCTCCTCGTCGCTGCGGGAGGCGGCCGCGGCGAGCAGCGCCTTGGTCTCGACCACCGCGTTCCGCGGGGCGGCGAGCAGCGCTGCGGAGAGGTCGGCGACCGCGGCGTCCAGCTCGGCCACGGGCACGACGAGGTTGGCGAGCCCGGTCCGCTCGGCCTCGGCGGCGTGCACCGTGCGTCCGGTGGCGCAGATCTCCAGGGCCCGGGCGTAGCCGACGAGGCCCACCAGCGGCTTGGTGCCGGTGAGGTCGGGCACCAGGCCCAGGCTGGTCTCGCGCATGGCGAACTGCGCGTCGTCCGCGCAGACCCGCAGGTCGCAGGCGAGCGCGAGCTGGAAGCCCGCGCCGACGGCGTGCCCCTGGACGGCGGCGATGGTGACGAGGTCGTTCCGCCGCCACCAGGTGAACGCCTCCTGGTACTCCGCGATGACGGCGTCCAGATCCGCGTCGGAGCCGCGTGCCAGGTCCAGGAAGGACGGCTCGCCGTCGAAGCCCTCGGGCGTGAAGGCCTGCCGGTCGAGCCCCGCCGAGAAGGAGGCTCCCTCTCCGCGCAGCACCGCGATCCGCACGTCGCCGGGGATCGCCCGGCCCGCCTCGGTCAGCGCCCGCCACATCGCGGGCGTCTGGGCGTTCCGCTTCTCCGGACGGGACAGGCTGACCGTGGCGACGGCGTCGTCCACGGTGAGCCGCACACCGTCCGTGTCGACCAGGGCTGCGGGCATGGGGGCTCCTCCGGTGGTTACTCAACATTGAACTACCGAAGAGTAACCACCGGCGGTGACCGCCCGGAAGCCCGTCCGGGCCGCGCCCGTCAGGACGAGGCGGTCTTCTTGCCCCGGGTCGCTCCGCCGCGGCCGCGCAGGGCCACGCCGGACTCGCTCAGCATGCGGTGCACGAATCCGTAGGAGCGACCGGTCTCCTCGGCCAGCGCCCGGATGCTCGCACCGGCGTCGTACTTTCGCTTGAGGTCTGCCGCGAGCTTCTCGCGCGCGGCGCCGGTCACCCGGCTGCCCTTCTTCAGAGTCTCGGCCACCCGTGCCTCCTCATGGGAAGTGCGCTCTGTGTCTCTCATGATCACCCCTCCACACACTTCTGGCCACCCATTCGGCAAGGTCCGTCCAACTCGGTGGACGGCGCGGGGCCGCACGGACGGTGCCGTCCGCCGCGCTACGGCCGCACTCGCGCGCGTACCCGCTCGGGCGCGTGCGGAACGCACCGGTGAATCCCCAGGTCAGCGTCTCCGCACGGACGGGTGGGCGGTTCCTCGGGGGCCGGCGGCACCGCCCTGGGCGCGGCCGTGGACACCACGCCGTGGGGACCAGGCGATCTCACTCAGATGAAGGATCACCGGTCGGCCGAATGATCCATCCGGGCATGATCACCCGGGCGGAGCCGGGGGCGACGGGCGCTCAGGCGAGGGCCACGAGGTCCGCGTAGTCCTCGCCCCACAGGTCCTCCACCCCGTCGGGCAGCAGGATGATGCGCTCCGGCTGGAGCGCGTCGACCGCGCCCTCGTCGTGGGTGACCAGCACGACGGCGCCGGTGAAGCTGCGCAGTGCGCCGAGGATCTCCTCGCGGCTCGCCGGGTCGAGGTTGTTGGTCGGCTCGTCCAGCAGCAGCACGTTGGCGGAGGAGACCACCAGCGTGGCCAGGGCCAGCCGGGTCTTCTCCCCGCCGGAGAGCACCCCGGCCGGCTTGTCGACGTCGTCACCGGAGAAGAGGAAGGAGCCGAGCGTCTTGCGGAGCGCGACGAGGTCCATGTCCGGCGCCGCGGAGCGCATGTTCTCCAGCACGGTGCGGTCCGGGTCCAGGGTCTCGTGCTCCTGGGCGTAGTAGCCGAGCTTGAGGCCGTGCCCGGGGGTGACCCTCCCCGTGTCCGGGTCCTCGACGCCCGCCAGCAGCCGCAGCAGGGTGGTCTTGCCCGCGCCGTTCAGCCCCAGGATGACCACCCGGGAGCCCCGGTCGACGGCCAGCCCGACGTCGGTGAAGATCTCCAGCGAACCGTACGACTTCGACAGCCCCTCCGCGGTGAGCGGGGTCTTCCCGCACGGCGCCGGGTCGGGGAAGCGGAGCTTGGCGACCTTGTCCGCCTGCCGCTCCGCCTCCAGCCCGGTCAGCAGCCGCTCGGCCCGGCGCGCCATGTTCTGCGCGGCCACGGCCTTGGTGGCCTTGGCGCGCATCTTGTCGGCCTGGGCGTTGAGCGCGGCGGCCTTCTTCTCCGCGTTGGCCCGCTCGCGCCGGCGCCGCTTCTCGTCGGCCTCGCGCTGGGCGACGTACTGCTTCCAGCCCATGTTGTAGAGGTCGATCTGCGCCCGGTTGGCGTCCAGGTAGAACACCTTGTTGACCACCGTCTCGACCAGGTTGAGGTCGTGGGAGATCACCACCAGGCCGCCGCGGTAGGTCCTGAGGAAGTCGCGCAGCCAGACCACGGAGTCGGCGTCGAGATGGTTCGTCGGCTCGTCGAGCAGCAGCGTGTCCGCGTCCGAGAAGAGGATCCGGGCCAGCTCGACCCGCCGTCGCTGACCCCCGGAGAGGGTGTGCAGCGGCTGCTCCAGCACCCGGTCGGGCAGGCCCAGACTGGCGGCGATGGTGGCGGCCTCCGCCTCGGCGGCATAGCCGCCCTTGGTGAGGAACTCGGTCTCCAGCCGCTCGTACTTCCGCAGGGCGCGCTCCCGGGTGGCCCCCTGCCCGCCCGCGATGCGGTCCTCGTTCTCCCGCATCTTGCGCATCACCACGTCCAGACCGCGGGCGGAGAGGATGCGGTCGCGGGCGAGCACCTCCAGGTCCCCGGTGCGCGGGTCCTGCGGCAGATAGCCGACCTCGCCGGACCGGGTGATGGTGCCGCCCGCGGGCACGCCCTCCCCCGCGAGGCACTTGGTCAGGGTGGTCTTGCCGGCGCCGTTGCGCCCCACCAGGCCGATGCGGTCGCCCCGGCCGATGCGGAAGGTGGCGGACTCGATGAGGACACGGGCGCCGGCGCGCAGCTCGACTCCGGAGGCGGTGATCACGGAAGGGACTCCAAGGCAGGAATGACGGACGTACGTACGGAGGATCGACCGGGGGCAGACGCACGCACGTCTAATGCACAAGGAGAGAAACCATGCGCCCCAGTCTAACGGCGCAGCGCAAGTGCTTTTTCCGCGCGCCGCCGGGGGCCGCCGGTGCGAGACTGCCGGTGACGGGGGCCGCCCCGCGGCCCGCTCTCCGTACGGCGAGGACGGTGCGCGCGATGACCGAGGTACCGGCGGTGTACCCGACCCTGCTCTACCGGGACGCGCAGGCCGCGGTCCGGCAGCTCGCGGAGGCCTTCGGCTTCCACCGGGACGCGGTCTACGAGGACGAGGAGGGCCGGGTGGTGCACGCCGAGCTCTCCTTCGGCAACGGCACCGTGATGCTCGGCACCCGGGGCACCGGCGACACCTTCGACACCGCCATGGCCGGCGGCGGGCCGGCCGGGGTCCACGTCGTGGTGGCCGACCCGGACGCCCACCATGCGCGGGCCCGGGAGGCCGGTGCGGAGATCCTCACCGAACCGGCCGACCAGCCCTACGGCGCCCGCGACTACCTGGCGCGCGACCTGGAGGGCAACGTGTGGAGCTTCGGCACCTACGCTCCGGGCCGGGCCGGCTGACCCCGGCCGCGCCGGCCCGCGGCGGCGCGTTCCCGCAGGTCCCGGCCCGTCTCCGCGCGTCACCGGCCGCCGGTGTGCACCTGGAAGGCCGCCCGCCGCACGGCCTTCGCCAGCGCCGGGTCCGGGTGGGCGGCGGCCAGCGCGACCAGCACCTGCACCGTCCGCGGGTGCCCCACGGCACGTACCTCGTCCAGCAGCTCCGGCACGGTGCCCTGCACGGCCGTGTCCAGATGGTCCACGAGCAGCCGGGCCTCGCCGTGGTCCGTCACCGCGGCCGCGGTGTCCACCCACAACCAGGTGGCCTCCGCCCGGGTGAGCACCCCCGGGGCCCCGCCGGCCAGCTCCTCGGGGTCGGCGCCCTCCTGCTCGGCCAGCCACAGCAGCGCGTAGGGGCGCAGCGTCGGCTCGTCCGCCGCGGCGCGTACGTCCGGCTCGGCCGGCGCGCCGACCACCCGCAGCGCCTCGAAGGCCAGCGCCCGGATCAGCGCGTCCTCACCGCGTGCCGCCTCCAGCAGGCCGGTGACGGCCGTGCCGAGGGGGCGGGCGGCGAGCCAGGCCCGGTACTCCGCGCGGGCCGGGCCGGGGGTGAGACGGGCGCAGCCGCGCAACATGTCCGCCGCGGACTGCTCGATGTTCCCGGCCGGGCTCTGCGCCGCCACGCAGATCTGCTCCAGCTTCGTCCACACCGCCCAGTTGCCGAGCGGGGTGAGCAGCGCGGAGTCGTGGCCGTCCCCGTCCCGGCAGCGGGTCAGGGCGCCCACGGAGGCCAGCGCGTCCAGCGCCCAGTCCAGCAGCGCGGGCAGGTCGCCCGCGGGCAGGTCGGCGTCGGCCTCCCGCTCGGTGCGGAGCTCGGCGATCCGCTGGGCCAGCAGGTCCAGCAGGGCGGGCAGGGTGACGGGGCCGGCGGACAGGTGCAGCAGCGCCAGCACCTGCGGCATGGCCACCACCACCTCACCGGTGAGGACGGGGTCCGCGGTGTCGGCGGGCGCGGGGTGGGCGAGGGACCAGGCGTCGAAGAGCGCGACCCAGCCGCGCAGCACGGCGCTGTCGTCGCGCTCCCAGGCGTGCAGCCGCCAGCCGGGCCGGGCCGTGTCGCCGTGCAGCTCGACCAGCCCGGCGAGCTGGGCGCGGTCCCACTCGGCACGTACCCGGCGCGGCGTGAGCTCCAGCTCGGAGGCGGCGCGCTCGAACGCCTCCGCGGTGGGCACCCCCGCGGTCGCCGGGTTCGCGGCGACCCAGCGGGCCATGCGTACGGCGCCGGCGAGCCGGGCCCGGGCCTCCCGGGCCAGCACGCCGGGCGGCGGGGTGCCCGCGGGCGGACGGGGTGTGGCCGCGCCGCGGGCGGGCCAGGAGCGGCCGCGGGTCGCCGCGACCGTGTGGCGGGCCGCGGCGATCGGCCGTCGGGGGACGAGGCGCAGGCGGGTGTCTCGCGGGGTACGGGACGTCACAGGAGCAGTCTTCACGGTATGAGCGGAAATCCCCAAACGCATGAGGTCCCGGCTCACTTGAGCGGGCCCCGTGCGGGCCGTCCGCACGGTCGTCCTGTCCGGGCCGCGGCGGGCTCAGAGCAGCGGGGTGAGGAACCGGCGCAGCCGCTCCTCGTACCCCTCGGGGTCCGCGTTCCACATCGCGGCGTGCGGGGCCTGCTCCACCGGGTGCAGCGCCACCAGGTCGGGATACCGCTCGGCGAACTCCCGCGAGGCCTGCCACGGCGCGACGACGTCGCCGGGCCCGTGCACCAGGAGCACGGGCGCCCGGGGCTCCGGCGGGCCGGGCGGGGCACCGGACGGATCCGGGCGTAGCCGCGCCCGGCCCTCGGCCGCCCGGACCACCAGCGGGAGCAGGGGGCGCGGCACCCGGCGGGCGGCGGCCAGCGCCCGCACGGTGGCCCGCGGGTCCAGCACCGGCGAGTCGAGCACCAGTCCGGCGACCCGCCCGAGGGCGACCGGCTCCGGGGACGTGCCGTCGCCGCCCGCCGGGGCGGCGGCCGCGTGCAGGGCCATGGCGGCGCCGGTGGACCAGCCGTGCAGCACGACCCGCCGGGCGCCGCGCCGCACCGCGTACCGGACCACCGCGTCCACGTCGCGCCACGCGGAGCCGCCGAGGTGCCCGAATCCGTCCCGGGGCCGTGGGGCGCCGTGGTCGCCGCGGTAGGCGGGGAGGAGGACCGGAAGCCGCAGCCCGCGCCAGAACGGCAGCAGGTTCAGGGGCTGTTCCCGGGTGGTGCCCAGGCCGTGCACGGCGACCACCCAGGTGTCCCGTTCGCCGGGGACGAACCAGGTGGGCAGCGGGCCGAGTTCGCCGGGCACCTCGACGTCGGCGCACTCGGCACCGGGGGCGCCGGGTACGCCACGCGGGTGGCCGGCGTGCACGGCGGGGGTGAGCCGCATCCGCATCCGGGCGGCGGGCGGGCCGCCGGGGCCGGTGCGCTCCAGGCGCCGCACGACCGCGCCGGGGCCGGCCGCCACGGAGGCCTCCGGCAGCACCGGCCCCACCACGGCGTGGCACCGGCGGCCGGCCAGTCCGTAGACGCCGGGCAGCCGGGAGGCGAGCGAGCGGGTGAGGGTGATGTCCCCCGGGGACTGCTCCCCGGTCACCGCGTGCACGGTCAGGGCAGGCCCCCCGAACCCCGCGGGCACGGGGCCGGTTCCGTCTCGGGTGGTGCGCAGGGCGGCCCCGGCGGCGTACCGGCCGGCCGCCAGCACGGCCAGCCCGGCACCCAGCACACCGCCGGCGGCGCCCGCCGCCATCGTGGTCCGGTGCATTCTGTCCAGTGTGGGGGCGCCCGCCGGGACGTGCCACTCGGGCGGCGGTACCGGCCGGCACACACGGTCCGTCCCGCAGCGGCGCCCCGGAGGCACCGGGCCGTCAGCCGGCGGGCGGCTGCCCGTACCCGCGCAGCTTCGCCGTCACCCGGTCCAGCTCCGCGGTCGGCAGCAGCGCCGGGGTGCGGCCGGGCACGGAGGAGGCCGCCAGCCAGACCCGGCACATCCACTCCAGTTGCGCGGCCCGCTCGTACGCCTGGTCGAGGCTGGTACCGCAGGTGACCGCGCCGTGGTTGGCCAGCAGGCAGCCGGTGCGGTCCCGCAGCGCGGTCCGCACGTGCCAGGCCAGCTCCTCGCTGCCGTACGTGGCGTACGGAGCCACCCGCACCGGCCCGCCGAGCGCGGCGGTCAGGTAGTGCACGGCGGGCAGCTCGTCGACGAGCGTGGAGACGGCCGTGGCGTGCACGGCGTGGGTGTGGACCACGGCCCGCGCGCCGGTCGACGCGTACACAGCCAGGTGGAGGGGGAGTTCGCTGGTGGGCCGCAGCGTTCCGGCGACCGGGCGCCCGGCGAGGTCGACGGCGCACAGGTCGTCCGGCCCGAGCCGGTCGTAGGACACGCCCGTCGGGGTGACGAGCACGGTGTCGTCCACGCGCGCCGAGACGTTCCCCGAGGTGCCGACGACCAGGCCGTCCGCGACGGTCCGCCGGGCGGTCCGCACCACGGCGGACCAGGCCTCCCGCCACGCCTCCGGCACGGCCGCCGCGGCCCCGCGTTCCTCCTCCGGCCCGCTCCGCTCCGGCTGCCCCTGCTGCCCCATCCGCACCTCCGGGCGGCACTGTAGCGCGCATCACTCCGGACGCCCTCGTGCCGCCGTTGAGGGCCGCCGCGGTGGCCGCCACGGACCGCGCCGGGGCGCGACACCCTGAAGCCCGCCGCAGTTCACCTTCCGTTCACTCACGATCCATAGCTTCGTCCGGACACTGACCTTCGAGCTGATTGCCCGGGTGAATGGAACACATCACGCTTCTCATCGGGATCGTGATCGTCACGGCCTTGGTGTTCGACTTTACGAACGGCTTCCACGACACGGCCAACGCGATGGCCACCACGATCTCCACCGGGGCAATGAGACCCAAGGCCGCGGTGACCATGTCGGCGCTCCTCAACCTCGTCGGGGCCTTCGTCTCCGTCGAGGTGGCGAAGACCATCTCTTCGGGGCTCATCGAGAACGAGGCCGGCATCCAGCCCGAAGTGATCTTCGCGGCACTGGTCGGCGCCATCATCTGGAACCTGCTGACCTGGCTGGCCGGGCTCCCCTCCAGCTCCTCGCACGCGCTGATGGGCGGCCTGCTCGGCGCGGCCGTCGCCTCGTTGGGCTTCGGCTCGGTCAACGGCGACGTGGTCGTGATGAAGGTGCTGATCCCCGCCCTGGCCGCGCCCCTGGTCGCCGGCCTGGCCGCGCTCTTCGCCACCCGGCTCTCCTACCGGGTGGCGCGGAACGCCGACGAGGAGCAGACCGCCAAGGGCTACCGCGCGGGGCAGATCACCTCCGCCGCGCTGGTCTCCCTGGCACACGGCACCAACGACGCGCAGAAGACCATGGGCGTCATCACCCTCGCCCTCATCTCCGGCGGCGCCCTCGGCGCCGACGCCGACCCGCCGCTGTGGGTCATCGCCTCCGCCGGCATCGCCATCGCGCTCGGCACCTACCTCGGCGGCTGGCGCATCATCCGCACCATGGGCCGGGGCCTCACCGACATCCAGCCGCCGCAGGGCTTCGCCGCCCAGACCAGCGCCGCGGCCACCATCCTCGCCTCCTCGAACATCGGCTTCTCGCTCTCCACCACGCACACCTGCTCGGGCGCCGTCATGGGCTCCGGGCTGGGCCGCAAGGGCGGCGTGGTGCGCTGGTCGACCGCGGGCCGCATGGTCGCCGGCTGGGCGCTGACGCTGCCCGCCGCGGGCCTGGTCGCCGGCGCGTCGGCGCTCCTCGCGGAGCAGGGCGACTGGGGCGTGGCCGTGGTCGCGGTGGCCGGCATCGCGGTGAGCGCGGCGATCTGGGTGGCCTCCCGCCGACAGCCGGTCGACCACACCAACGTCAACGACCTGCCCACGGGTACGGGCGCCGGGGACGCACGGGGCGGCACCGACGACGACCCGGCGGGTGTCGTGACGGCCGCGATGCAGGCGGTCGCCCCGCCCCCGGCCGGCACGCTGCCCGAGGACGGGAGCACCGAAGGCGGCACGGAGGCGCCGCGGTCCGCGGAGCAGGCCGAGTTCACGCAGTCCCCGGAACCGCCGGAGTCCGGCACGCGGCCGGCGTCGTCCTCGCACGCATCCAGCCTCTCCTGAAGGAAGCACGACCATGGACATCGACTGGGCCGCACTCGCTCAGGTCTTCGGCGTCAGCCTCGGCGCGACCGTCGCCCTGGTGGGGGTCTTCACCCTCGGCATCGTGGGCTCCGCCCCCGCCCGGGACGGCAGCAGCGCCGCACCGGCCCGCCGCGTGGGCGCGTACGCCTGCTTCGCGCTCTGCGCGGCCGCCGTGGCCTACGGCATCTATCTCATCGCGGGCTGAGGCCCTGTCCGGCGGCTCCTCCCGGGCCCGCGACGCCTGGCACGCACGCGCGCCGCAGTGTCGCAAGGATCCACCGGACAGGCCCCAGCCGCGGCACCTGAACCACCGGCGGCGGCGCCGGGCCGGGAGCTGTCCCGGCCCGGCGCCGCCGTCCGCTGTCCCCGCACCTCTGCGTACGCGGACGAGGCGGGTACGCGACGCGGCCGGGACGCGGGCCGGGCGCTCTGGGAAACGCAGCCGGGAACGCAGCCGGGGACGCCGCGAGGGCACAGCCCCACCCGCGGCCCGTCCCCAACGCCCCCCGCACCGGGGGCGGAAGAAGCCGGGCGCGCGCCCGCCGTGTGCCTCCTCACACTCTCCGTCGCAGGTCAAGGGCGAGTTGACGCCCGGTGAGGGGCGTGATGGACTTCCGGTGCCCAACGGCGGCAGGAGAGGAAGCCGGTGCGAATCCGGCGCGGTCCCGCCACTGTCACCGGGGAGCGCCCCCGTCCGCACGCCACGGCCGGCGAACGGCTGGAAGGCACGGGGCAGCGCCGATCCGGGAGCCAGGAGACTCTCGTCGCCGGTCACGTCGAGCCAGGGCGAGGACCCTGAGTGAGGACACCGCCATGCGTGGCTACCCTGCCGCTGCCCTGCTCGCCTGCCCACGGCACCGGCCGTCCCGGACCGCTCCGGAGACCCTGCCGGCACCGCCGTGCCCGCGCTCCCGCGCGGCCCGGCACCGCACCGCGTGATGCCCGCGTCCCCGCCGTCCGCGGGCGGCACCTCCCGGCGGTTCCCCGGCGGCCCCTACGTCACCGGCGCCGCCCTGGGCTTCCTCGCCGACCTGGTGCTGGGCGACCCGCGCCGCGCCCATCCCGTGGCCGCCTTCGGCCGTGCCGCCGCCCGTCTCGAGGACGCCCTCTGGCGCGACCACCGCGGTCCCGGCGCGCTGCACACCGCCCTGTGCGTGGGCGGCGCGGCCGCCGCCGCCCACGCCGCCGAGCACGCCG
>NZ_JACYHE010000100.1 GCF_021696945.1 Streptomyces sp. JJ36 | reverse complement strand
GCCGCCGGGCCGGGCGCCCCTGCGGGCGGGCAGGCCGCGGTGTACGGCGGCGCAGCGGGCGCTCCCGCGGGGGCGTACCCCGGCGGCCCGGAGGACGCCGCCGCGGCGAACGGGCAGCCCGCGTACGCGTACACCGGCGAGGCCGCCGGCCCGCGGGTGACCGTCCCGGTCGGCCCGGGACGGGAGCGCCCGCTCGGCACCGCCGGGGGGCCGGGCGGCGGCACCGGCCACGCCTACGCGCCCAGTCAGGAGCAGCTCTTCCTGGCGCCTCCCGCCACCGCGGAGCCGGACCCCGCACCGGAGCCCGCACCGCCGCCCCCGGAGGAGGCGTCCGAGGAACCCCCGGCCCCGCGCCCGGAGCCCGCGCCGGAACCGGACCCGTACGACGAGCCCGTGGGCATACCCGACGGGATCCCCCGCGAGGAGATGTACTTCGAGGCGTACCGCCAGTTCTGCGCGGCGCAGGGCTCCTTCCCGACGGCCCGTCAGCTCGCCCGCGCGCTCGAGGAGAGCTTCGGGGTGACCAACGCCGCGGGCGGCCCGCTGAGCGAGGCGTACCTGCGCACGTACATGCGGGAGTTCCGGGACCGCTACAACACCGAGATGGGCATGGCCGGCTGACTCCCGGCTGCCCGCCGCCCGCGCCGGGCGCCCTGAACGGTACCCCGGGGACGGGCCCCGTCTTCCTCGCACCGTGAGCCGCCGCACGGCGGCGCGCTGCCTCACCGGGCCACCCCCGGCGGCCGCGGCGCGCCGGAGGGCGGACAGCCCCGGCTGCGGGGGTGTGGTCAGGCTCCCAGGAGCTTGCGGACCCGGTCCGCGCCCACCGCGAGCAGCAGCGTGGGCAGCCGGGGACCGGTGTCCCGGCCGACGAGCAGCCGGTAGACCAGGACGAAGAAGGCACGCTGCGCCTTCTTCAGCTCCGGGGTCGGCTTGGCGTCCGGGTCGAGCCCGGCGCGTACCTTCGGCACCCCGTACACCAGGGCCGTCAGGCCGTCCAGGGACCAGTGCTCGTCGAGCCCGTCCAGCAGCAGCCGCAGCGACGCCCGCTCCTCCTCGTCGAGGGAGGCCAGCAGCTCCGCGTCGGGCTCGTCCCGCACCCGGGTCCGCTGGTCCTCCGGCACCTGGGTGGTGGTCCAGCGCTCGGCGCGGTCGAGCCGGGGACGGGTCTCGTCCAGCGAACGGACGGGCCGCTCCGGGTCCAGCTCGTTCAGGATGCGGAGCGTCTGGTCCTCGGCGCCGGCGGTGATGTCCACGACCGAGGAGAGGGTGCGGAAGGGCAGCGGGCGGGGCGTCGCCGGCAGCGGCCCGGCGGCCGTGGTGGAGGCGCGCCGGTGCGCCGCCACGTCGGCGGGCTGGGCGGAGCCGTCGGTGATCTTCCGGCCGAGGGCGTCCCACTCGTCGTAGGTGCGCAGGATCTCCTGGTCGAAGGCGACCTTGAAGGACTGGTTCGGCTTGCGGCGGGCGTAGAGCCAGCGCAGCAGCGGCACCTCCATGATCTCCAGGGCGTCGGCCGGGGTCGGCACCCCGCCCTTGGAGCTGGACATCTTGGCCATGCCGCTGATGCCGACGAAGGCGTACATCGGCCCGATGGGCTGCTCGCCGCCGAAGATCTCCTTGACGAGCTGCCCGCCGACCACGAAGGAGGAGCCGGGCGACTGGTGGTCCACCCCGCTGGGCTCGAAGATCACGCCCTCGTACGCCCAGCGCATCGGCCAGTCGACCTTCCACACCAGCTTGCCGCGGGTGTACTCGCGGAGCAGCACGGTCTCCTGGTGGCCGCAGGCGCAGACGTAGCTCAGCTCGGTGCTGTCGTCGTCGTAGGCGGTGACCGTGGTGAGGTCGCGGTCGCAGGCCGAGCAGTAGGGCTTGTACGGGTAGTACGCGCCGCCGGCGCCGCCGGCGCTGTCCTCCTCGGCGGCCGCCCCCGAGCCCTCCTCGGCCTCCAGCTCCGCAGCGTCCTTCGACTTCTGCTGCTTCTTCTGCTGCTGCTTGCCCTTGGTGCGGTAGCGGTCCAGCACGGCGTCGATCCGCTGCCGCTCGCGCATGGCGAAGAGGATCTGCTCGCGGTAGGCGCCGGAGGTGTACATCTCCGTCTGGCTGATGCCCCGGTACTCCACGCCCAGCGCGGTCAGCGCGCCGGCCATCGCCGCCCTGAAGTGCTCGGCCCAGCTCCCGTACGCGCTGCCGCGGGGCGGCGGCACCGAGGTCAGCGGCTTGCCGATGTGCTCGGCCCAGGAGTCGTCGACGCCCTCGACGCCCGCGGGGACCTTGCGGAAGCGGTCGTAGTCGTCCCAGGAGATCAGGTGCTCGCACGGCACGCCGCGCCGCTTGATCTCGTCCGCGACCAGGTGCGGGACCATGACCTCGCGCAGGTTTCCCAGGTGGATGGGGCCGGAGGGGCTGAGCCCGGAGGCGCAGACGACCGCCGGCGCGTCGCCCGCCGGCGACGCTTTGCCCTGGGCGCGGCGCTCCGCCTCGGCGATGACGTCATCGGCGATACGGGAGACCCAGTCGGCCTCGGGGGTGGTCTGTGCCACGTCCGGTACTTCCTTCTCGTGCGCGCGTCGGCAGGTGTGCGACCCCATTGTCCCATCCGGAAAACGCGTCGCGGGTCACGGCCGGTGACGTGGGATACTGAGGGGCATTCCCTTGTACGCCGACGGAACGGTGATCACTTCCATGGCCTCGGTCCAGTCCCTCTCCGCTGCGGTCCACCAGCGTCTCGCGGAGGCACTCTCGGCAGCCCTGCCGGAAGCGCCCGGAGCGGATCCGCTGCTGCGACGCAGCGACCGGGCGGACTTCCAGGCCAACGGCATGCTGGCGCTCGCGAAGCAGCTCAAGGGCAATCCGCGGGAGCTGGCGGGGAAGGTCGTGGCGGCGCTCCCGGCGAACGACGAGATCAAGGAGATCGAGGTCTCCGGCCCCGGCTTCCTGAACATCACCGTCGCCGACGAGGCCCTGCTGCGGACGCTCGCCGCCCGCGCCGCGGACGACCGGCTGGGCGTCCCGTACAAGGAGCACCCCGGCACCTCGGTGGTCGACTACGCGCAGCCGAACGTCGCCAAGGAGATGCACGTCGGTCATCTGCGGTCGACGGTGATCGGCGACGCGATCGTGCAGCTTCTGGAGCACCGGGGCGAGACGGTGATCCGGCGGCACCACATCGGCGACTGGGGCACCCAGTTCGGCATGCTCACGCAGTATCTGATCGAGCACCCGCACGAGCTGGACCACGAGTCGGACGCGGCCGCCGGGGACGGGGAGGCCGCCGAGGGCAGCGCCGCGATGGCGCGGCTGAACCGCCTCTACCGCGCCTCCAAGGTGCTCTTCGACTCCGACGAGGGCTTCAAGCAGCGCGCCCGGGACCGGCTGGTGCTGCTCCAGTCCGGGGACGAGGAGACCCTGGCCCTGTGGCACAAGATCGTCGACGAGTCGAAGATCTACTTCCAGGGCGTCTACCGGCAGCTCGACGTCGAGGTCCGGGACGAGGACACCGTCGGCGAGAGCGCCTACAACGACGACCTGCAGAACGTCGTGAAGGACCTGGAGGAGTCCGGGGTCGCGGTGCGCTCCGAGGGCGCGCTGTGCGTGTTCTTCGACGACGTGAAGGGCCCGGACGGGACCCCCACGCCGCTGATCGTGCAGAAGTCCAACGGCGGCTTCGGCTACGCGGCGACCGACCTCGCCGCCATCCGGAACCGGATCGGCGAGCTCAAGGCCGACACCCTGCTGTACGTGGTCGACGCGCGGCAGGCGCTGCACTTCCGGATGGTCTTCGACACCGCCCGGCGGGCCGGCTGGCTGCCGGAGGACGCGGCACGGCAGCTCCCCTTCGGCACCGTGCTGGGCAGGGACGGCAAACCGTTCAAGACCCGGGAGGGCGAGACGGTACGGCTGGTCGACCTGCTGGACGAGGCGGTCGGCCGGGCGGCCGAGGTGGTGCGCGAGAAGTCCGAGAAGCTGGGGCTGTCGGAGGAGGAGATCGCCGAGCGCGCCTCCCAGGTGGGCGTCGGCGCGATCAAGTACGCGGACCTCTCCAACTCCATGACCCGGGACTACGTCTTCGACCTGGACCGGATGGTGTCGCTGAACGGCGACACCAGCGTCTACCTCCAGTACGCGTACGCCCGTATCCGGTCCATCATGCGGATGGCCGGGGAGGGCGCCGAGGGCGCCGCACACCCGGAGCTGCCGCTGAAGCCGGCGGAGCGGGCGCTGGCGCTGCACCTGGACGAGTTCGCCGAGACGCTGGCGCACGCGGCCGACCTCTACGAGCCGCACAAGCTGGCGGCGTACCTCTACCAGCTCGCGTCGCTCTTCACCACCTTCTACGACCAGTGCCCCGTGCTGAAGGCCGAGGACGGCGCACAGCAGCGGGAGAACCGGCTCTTCCTCTGCGCGCTGACGGCGCGCACCCTGCACCAGGGCATGGCGCTGCTCGGCATCCGCACCCCCGAGCGTCTCTGACCCCGGGACGGTCGCGCGGGGTGCGGCGGCTCAGCCCGCCGCACCCGCGTCGCCGTACAGCGGCAGGCCGTCGGTCCGCAGCCGCACCTTGAGGCCGTCGAGCACGACGTCGTCGCCGTACCGCTTGTGCAGGCGCCCCTGGTACACGCCGTCGCGGGGCTCGGTGTGGAGCGTCCAGGTGCCGTCGCGCGGGTCGACGACCAGATAGGCGGGGACCTCCGCCTCCGCGTACCAGCCGACCATGTCCCGGGTGTCCTTGGTGCTGTTCCCCCGGGAGACGACCTCCAGGACGAACTCGACGCTACCGGGCTCGGCGAGCCAGTCGTCGGAGTCGGCAGTGGCCACGTCACACACCATGAGATCCGGCGTCGCGTAGTCCTCGGGGTCGTGCGGAAGGGACAGCGAAGCCACCTGTAGCGGTTCGTAGCCCTCCGGAAGGGCCGGACGAAGCTGGTCGTAGATGGCGTTGATGATGTGCGCGTGCTTGAGACGCGGCGTCGGAGACATCATGAGGACACCCCGGATGATCTCGGCACGCAGACCGGTGGCCTCCTCGGCCGCCTCGGCGGCCTTACGCAGCATGCTCATGCGAACCTCCGGGACGGTGAGCGTCATGCAGTACCCCCTTCTCCGTGCTGGTCAGTTTACGGTCGGCTCCGGCTCGGCGGCAGGCGACGAGCCGGGGCCGATCATCGCACTCCGTGACACGGTCTGCGCAGGCCGTCACACCATCGGGGGGCCGCAGCCGGGCGGGCCGGGAAACGGCTGAAGGGCCGGGAGGGAACCCTGCGGGTTTCCTGCGCGGGGCAGTTCGGCATGGGTACCATCTCGGGCGCCGAGGACGCCGGACCGCCCGAGAGGATCGCGCATGCTGCCGAAGCCGACCCGACGCACCGCTCTGCAGGGAATGGCCGCCGCGGCGGTGGTGGTGGGGTTCGATCCGGGGGCCCGCGCCTGGGCCACCGAACGCCCCTCCGCGTCCGGGGAGTTCGCGGAGGCACCGGGGCTCGACGGCGCCCTGCTCACGGACGACGCCTCGCGGGAGGCCGCGGCCGACGACTACGGGCACATCGTGCACCGCCGCCCCGCGGCCGTGCTGCGGCCGGGCTCGGTGCTCGACATCGTGCGGATGGTGCGGTTCTGCCGCCGGCACGGCATCTCCGTCGCCCCGCGCGGCCAGGGCCACGCGACCCACGGTCAGGCGCAGGTCGAGGGCGGTCTGGTGGTGGAGACCGCACCGCTCGCGGAGATCGGCCCGGTGCAGGGCGACACCGTGACCGTGGGCGCGGGAGTGCTGTGGAGCACCCTGGCCCAGGCCACGCTGGAGCACGGCCTCACCCCGCCGGTCTTCACCGACTATCTGGAGCTGTCGGTCGGCGGCACCGTCTCCGTCGGCGGCCTCGGCGGCCAGACGCACCGGCACGGCGCCCAGGTGGACACGGTGACCGAGCTTCAGGTCGTGACGGGCGCGGGCGAGTTCCTGCGGTGCAGCGCCGCGCGGCACCCGGAGCTGTTCGACGCCGTACGGGCGGGGCTCGGCCAGTGCGCGATCGTCGTCGGCGCCACGCTGCGGCTGGTGACGGCCCCGCAGACGGTGCGGCACTACCTGCTGCCCTACGACGACCTGCACACCTTCCTGGAGGACCAGCGGCGGCTGGTGCAGGAGGGCCGGTTCGCCTATGTGGAGGGGCAGGTGGAGCCGGACGACGCAGGTAGCTACCGGCGCTATCTGCTGGAGGCGGTGGCCTACGGCCCGCCCGCCGGGCCGGAGCCGGACGACGCCCGGCTGCTCCGCGGACTGCGCCACGACCCCGCGGGGTTGACGGCACAGGACCTGGACTACTACGCCTTCCTGGACCGGCTGGGGCCCGTCGTGGCCCAGCTCAGGGAGGCGGGGCTGTGGGACTACGCGCACCCCTGGCTGAACCTGCTGCTCCCGGGCGACGAGGCGGAGCCGCTCGCGGACCGCATCCTGGCCGGACTCACCCCCGCGGACGTCGGCCCGGCCGGCGTGGTGCTGCTCTACCCGCTGCGCAGGGAGCTGCTGCGCACCCCGCTGCTGCGGATGCCGGACGACCCGGTGCCGTGGCTGCTGGCGGTGCTCCGCACCTGCCCGCCGGACGACCAGGAGA
Organism: Streptomyces sp. JJ36; assembly: GCF_021696945.1. Lineage (GTDB taxonomy): Bacteria > Actinomycetota > Actinomycetes > Streptomycetales > Streptomycetaceae > Streptomyces. Next base: position 11,634 of record NZ_JACYHE010000100.1, on the reverse strand, counting down.
CGGTGGACCGGCTGCTGGCGGCGAACCGCGTGGCGTACGAGGCGGTGCGGGACGGCGGCGGCACACAGTACCCGGTGGGGTCCGTCCCGTTCCGCCGCGCCGACTGGCGCGACCACTACGGCCCCGCCTTCCCGGCCCTGGCGGCCGCCCGGGAGCGCTACGACCCCGACGGCATCCTGGTGCCGGGCCAGGGCATCTTCTGAGCGCCGGCGGGCGGCACGGGCGGCCCGGGCAAGCCGCCGGCCGGGCTGCGCCGGTGCGGGCCCGGCAGCACGCGGCGCCGGGACTCCCGCCGTCGGCCGGCCCGGCGGCCGCCCGCCCGCACCGCCGGGCCCCCCGCGCCCGGCGGTGCGGGAGTCAGGGCAGCCGGCGCCGCAGCACCACGAAGGCGGCACCGGCGACGAGGGCGGCCAGGCCCAGGACGATCGCGGTCTCGACGAGCTGGAGCGGCCACTGGTGCGCGGTGGGGTGGACGACGGCGTAGGCGTCGTCGAGTCTCTCCCGCTCCAGACACCGCCGCGCCTCCTCCGCCGTGTCGGCGCCCCAGCACGAGGAGCGCCCCGCGCCCAGGCGCTCGCCCGTCCCCGCGACCAGCCCCGTCTCGAGCTGCCAGGCGTCGGCCGGCACGTCCAGGGCGTTCCGCCCGTGCAGCGTCGTCGTCGGCCACAGCGCGGAGCGGTGGCGGTCGGCGGCGAGGTGCACGAGCAGCAGGACAGCGAGGGAGACCGCCATCGCGGGCAGGGCGCGCCGCAGCAGCAGTCCGGCGAGCGCGCCCACGGCCAGTGCGAGGAGGACGTAGGCGACGGTGACGGGGCCGAGGGCGCGGTAGGTGTCGGCCAGGTACCAGTCCGGCCGCAGATGCTCGTCCCCCGCGCTCCACACCCAGCGGAAGAGCCCGGTCGACAGGGCGGTGCCGGCGGTGAGCAACAGCGCGGCGACGCCGAGCCGGACGGCCAGCCAGCGCCACGGCGGCACCGACTGGGTCCAGGCCAGCGCGGCGGTGCCGCTCTCCAGCTCCCTGCCGATCAGTGCGCCCCCGGCGAAGACCGCGACGGCGAGCGGCAGCCAGGCGAGCACGGTGGAGGCCCCGGACGCCGCCCAGGTGTAGGAGGTGATGGCCTCGGAGGAGAGCTCACAGGGCAGCACGCCGGCCGGGTTGCAGGGTTCGTTGGCCCGCTGCGCCTCCTCGCCCAGCGCGTACAGCCAGAGCATCCCGGCCGTCCCGGCTCCCACCGCGGCGGTCCAGCACCACAGCGCGGTGCGGTGGGTGCGGAGCACCACCCAGGTCATCCCGCGCGGCCGGTGGGGCCGGTACGGACTCCGGGTGCGCGCGGAGCCGGCGACGGTGGCGGTGCGTGCGGTCATGCGGCGACCTCCTGGGGCGGGTCGGGACGGACGGCGCCGGTCAGCAGCGGCGGTGCGGCCGGATTCCGCAGATGGGCGAGGACGACCTCCTCCAGAGTGGGGCGTTCGGCCTCCCAGAGCGTGGTGTCCACGGGCCCGCGGGGGCGGACCAGGGCGGTGCGGCCGCGTCCGGCGGGGCGCTCCTCCACCACGGTGTGCGGAGTGAGTCCCGGTCCGGTGCCGGTCAGCAGGGTGTGGGCGGTGCGGAGTTCCTCGTGTCCGCCGCCGAGCAGCACCCGCCCGCCGCCGAGCAGCAGCAGGGTGTCGCAGGCGTCCTCCAGTTCGGCGACGACGTGGGAGGACATGACCACCGTGGTGCCGTTCTCGGCGGCCTCGGCGAGCAGTGCGCCGCTCAGCTCGTGCCGGGCGAGCGGGTCGAGGTCGGCCATCGGCTCGTCCAGCAGCAGCACGTCGGCCCGCTTCCCGAGGGCCAGGGCGAGGGCCAGCCGGGTCCGCTGACCGCCGGAGAGCGACCGTACGGGGGTGCCGGAGCGCAGCCCGGTGCCGTAGGCAAGTCGTTCGGCGGCTTCCTGATCCCAGCGGCCGGGGTTCAGTTCGGCGCCGAGACGCAGGGTGGCGCGGACGGTGAGCTGCGGGTGGAGCGGCTTGTGCTGGGCGACGTACGCGAACCGCTCACGGGCCGCGGCCGGCGACGCCCCGAGTACCCGTACGGCCCCGGACCGGGGGCGCAACAGCCCGGCCGCCAGCCCCAGCAGGGTGGACTTCCCCGACCCGTTCGGCCCGACGAGGGCGCAGACGCGGCCGGCGGGGAGGCGGAAGGAGAGGTCCCGCACGACGGGGTCCTTGCGGCGGCCGTACCCGGCGGTGAGCCCGGACGCCTCCAGCGCGGCGGGGCCCGGGCCGGCCCCGGGGGCCGCGGGGCCCGGAGGGTGCCCGCCGTCCCCGGAGCAGCCCGGCGGTCCGGTGCGCTCCGGTGGTGCGGGCCGATCGGCGTGGTCCTCGGGCCGGCCGCCCGGGCCGGTGTGTGCGCTCATTCCTCCCCCTCGGGAAACTCCTGGTCCAGTGCGGCGCGGCAGAGCGCCTCGGTGTCCTCCCGGCCGAGACCGGCCCTCCGTGCCCGGCGCATCCAGGCGCCGAGTTCGGCGGCGAGCGGCGACCCGACGGCCGCTCCGCCGCCGCCCAGCGAGGCGCGGACGAAGGTGCCGAGCCCGCGGCGTGCCTCGACCAGCCCCTCGCGCTCCAGCTCCCGGTAGGCCTTGAGCACGGTGTTCGGGTTGACCGCGGTCGCCTCGACGACCTCCCTGGCGGTCGGCAGCCGGTCGCCGGGCTCCAGCAGACCCAACCGCAGGGCCTGCTTGGTCTGCTGGACGATCTGCAGATACGTGGCGACACCGCTCCGCCGGTCGATCCGGAAGGCGACCACGCGACACCACCCTTTCACTAATCAAGTAGTGAAAGGGTGGTGGACGGACGGCGCGGAGTCAAGCCGGCGTCGCCCCCTCGGGCGGAGAACGCGCGATCGGTGGCATGTCGCGGACGCAGTGGGTGACGATGTGCGTACAGCACGTCATCAGCGCATGTGAACCGCCGCCTCTGACGGCCGACAGGAGAAGCCCCCGATGGAAGCCGACGACGGACTCGCGCCGCTCACCGACGCCGAAGCAGCCCGCACGGAACTGGCCGACGCGTTGCGCCGCCACGGCATCACGCTGCCGTCCCTGCGGGTGGACGCGGCCTCGTGCGCGGGACGGCCCGCGCGACCGCTGATCGACCTCGGCCGCTGCGACGTCCGGACGACCCGGCACCTCAGCGCCGCGCTGCGGGCCGTGCCCGCCGAGGAGCGCTGAGATGCCCGGAAGAGCGCGCTCGCGCACCGGCCGGCTGCTCGCCGCCCTCGCCGCCGCGGTCGCGCGACGCCGCGACCGGCGGGCGGCGTCGCCCACCCCCGCGCTCGCCACCGACCGGCCCGCTCCCCCGTGCGCACCCGTACGCCGGGTGCTGGTCCGCGCGTACCGGCCGCCGCTCCTCCCGGAGCCCACGGGGCGGCAGCCGGAGCCCGCGCCGCTCGACGGCGACGCCTCGCTCCTGGTGCGGCCCTATCTGACGGCCCATGAGCGGGACGAGCGCCGCACCGCCCTCGCGCTGACGCCCGAGCCCGCCGGGACCGGTCCCTGGCTGGTGCACGAGCCACTCACCGCCCTCCCCGGGGACGGTCCATGGCCCACCGGATCACCCCTCGGCGACACCCCGCCCACCGGGCCGCCCCTCGGCGACGCGCGTCCCGCCGGACCCCGGCCCGGCGAGGGCCTGCCCCCCGGAGACGGCGCATGCAGCGCAGTCGGTCTCGGCGACACCCCGCCCGCCGGGGCCCGGCCGGTGCGCCGTGTGCCCGCCTGCTCCCGGAGAGGGGAGTGCGCTCCCGCCGCTTCCGGCCGCGGGAACGGCCCGCGATGACGTCGACGCTGCGCGCCTACCGCGTCCGCGAGGACGGCACCCGCAGCCGTACGCCCGGCCGCGCTCGGGAGGGGCGGCCGGGCACCCCGCCGGCGGCACGGGGCACTCAGCGGCGGGCGGTGAGCAGCTGCGCGGCGTGGACGGCCCAGTAGCTGAGGATGAGGCCCGCGCCGGCACGGGTGAAACCGGTGAGCGTCTCCAGGATCGCCGCGTCCCGGTCGATCCACCCCTTCTCGGCGGCGGCCTCGACCATCGCGTACTCCCCGGAGATCTGGTAGACCCCGACCGGCACGTCGGCGCGCTCCGCGACGTCGCGGAGGATGTCCAGGTACGGCAGGCCCGGCTTGACCATCACCATGTCCGCGCCCTCGGCGAGGTCCAGGGCCAGCTCGCGGCGGGCCTCCCGGGCGTTGGCGGCGTCCTGCTGGTACGTCTTGCGGTCGCCCTGGAGCGAGGAGGCGACGGCCTCGCGGAACGGGCCGTAGAAGGCGGAGGAGTACTTCGCGGTGTAGGCGAAGAGGGACACGTCCTGGTGGCCGGCGGCGTCCAGGGCGGCCCGTACGTGACCGACCTGACCGTCCATCATGCCGCTGGGCCCGAGCACCTGGGCGCCGGCGTCGGCCTGGACCCGGGCCATCTCGGCGTACCGCTCCAGCGTGGCGTCGTTGTCCACCCGGCCCCGCGCGTCCAGGACGCCGCAGTGGCCGTGGTCGGTGTACTCGTCCAGGCAGAGGTCGGACATGAGGACCAGCTCGTCGCCGACCTCGGCACGGACGTCCCGCAGGGCGCGCTGGAGGATGCCGTCCGGATCGGTCCCCCGCGAACCGACCGGGTCCTTCTCCAGCGGGACGCCGAAGAGCATCAGCCCGCCGACGCCCGCCTCGACGGCCTCGACGGCGGCCCGGCGCAGCGTGTCCCGGGTGTGCTGCACCACGCCCGGCATGGAGGAGACCGGCACCGGCTCGCTGATGCCCTCCCGCACGAAGGCGGGCAGGATCAGGTCGGCCGGGTGCGTGCGGTGCTCGGCGACCATCCGGCGCATGGCCGGGGTGGTCCGCAGCCGGCGCGGGCGGGCGGCGGGGAAGCTGCCGTGGCTGCTGACGGGGCTTCCGGTGCCGCCGGGGTGCACGGTGCTCACGAGGTGCGGGCCCTCCTTCTCGCCGGACGCTTCTCGCTGGGACGCTTCACCGTCTCGCCCGCCTCGACGGCGGCCGCCCGGCGCTGTGCGCCGAAGTCCGCCAGCGCCTCGGCCAGCCGGTGCACGGACGGCTCGGGCGACAGCACGTCCACCCGGAGTCCGTGCTCCTCGGCGGTCTTCGCCGTGGCGGGGCCGATGCAGGCGATGACGGTGACGTTGTGCGGCTTGCCCGCGATGCCGACCAGGTTCCGCACCGTGGAGGACGAGGTGAAGAGCACCGCGTCGAACCCGCCGCCCTTGATGGCCTCCCGGGTGGGGGCGGGCGGCGGCGAGGCGCGCACGGTCCGGTAGGCGGTGACGTCGTCCACCTCCCAGCCCAGTTCGATCAGGCCGGCGACGAGGGTCTCGGTGGCGATGTCGGCACGCGGCAGGAAGACGCGGTCGATCGGGTCGAACACCGGGTCGTACGGCGGCCAGTCCTCCAGCAGCCCGGCCGCGGACTGCTCGCCGCTGGGCACCAGGTCCGGCTTGACGCCGAAGGCGATCAGCGCCTTGGCGGTCTGCTCGCCGACGGCCGCCACCTTGATGCCGGCGAAGGCACGGGCGTCCAGCCCGTACTCCTCGAACTTCTCCCGCACCGCCTTCACGGCGTTGACGGAGGTGAACGCGATCCACTCGTAGCGGCCGGTGACCAGGCCCTTGACGGCCCGCTCCATCTGCTGCGGCGTGCGCGGCGGCTCCACGGCGATGGTGGGCACCTCGGCCGGTACGGCGCCGTAGGACCGGAGCTGGTCGGAGAGCGAGGCCGCCTGCTCCTTGGTGCGCGGCACCAGGACCTGCCAGCCGAAGAGCGGCTTGGACTCGAACCACGCGAGCTGGTCCCGCTGCGCGGGCGCGCTCCGCTCGCCGACCACGGCTATCACCGGCTGCCCTCCGTCGGCCGCGGGCAGCACCTTGGCGGACTTCAGGGTCTGCGCGAGGGTGCCCAGGGTGGCGGTCCAGGTGCGCTGCCGGGTGGTGGTGCCGGCGGCGGTGACGGTGATCGGGGTGTCCGGCTTCCGCCCGGCGGCGACCAGCTCGCCCGCGGCGCCGGCCACGTCCTCCAGGGTGGTGGAGACGACGACGGTGGCGTCGCTGGCGCCGATCTCCGTCCAGCATCTGTCGTCGGCGCCCCGGGCGTCGACGAACCGGACGTCGGTGCCGTGGGCGTCGCGCAGCGGCACCCCCGCGTAGGCGGGCACGCCGACGGCGGTGGCGATGCCGGGCACCACCTCGAAGGTGACGCCCTCGGCGGCGCAGGCGAGCATCTCCTCGGCCGCGTCCGCGTCCAGGCCCGGGTCGCCGGCGACGGCACGCACCACCCGCTTGCCGCCGCGCGCGGCCGCCATGACAACATTGGCCCAATCGCGCGCGGAGCCGGGCGTCTTGGCGGCCCCAGCCGGTGCGGCGTCCGGGGATGCGTCGTCGGAGCCGTCCGCCGGCTGGAGTGGGGTGTCCACACCTGCCCGGGCGTGGGTACGCACGATCTCGTACACCTGCGGGTCGGCGATCAGGACGTCCGCGCGGGAGAGCGCCTCGACGGCGCGCAGCGTGAGCAGGCCCGGGTCGCCGGGGCCCGCGCCGAGGAACGTGACGTGCCCGTGCGCGCCGTGCAACGGCGCGGGGGACCGCTCGGTCTCGCCGCCGGTGCGCCCGGACCGCGCCGCCTGCGCAGGCTGTGCGGCCTGCCCCGGCTGCGACGACGCCTGCGCGGACTCGGCCCGCCGGGCACCGGCGCCCTGGGTGCCGGTCCGCTGGGTGCTGCCGCGGCCCGCCTTGGCGGACCGCGCGGCCTTGCTGGTCGGCGTGTTGGTGGTGGGGCTCAAAGTGCTCGCTCCCCCATCAGACCGGCCGCGCCCTTGGCGAGCATCTCGTCGGCGAGTTCGCGCCCCATACGCTGCGGGGTCGCGGTCTCACCGGCGGACGCCGGGACGGGACCGGTGGTGGACAGCTGCACCAGCGTCTTGCCGTCGGGGGTGCCGACGACGCCACGCAGGCGCATTTCGGTGACGGCCTGCCCGTCGACCAGGAGGTCGGCGAGAGCGCCCACCGGGGCGCTGCAGCCGGCCTCCAGGGCGGCGAGCAGGGTTCGCTCGGCGGTGACGGCGGCCCGCGTGTGCGGGTCGTCGAGCGCCGCGAGCTGTGCGGCCAGGTGCGCGTCGGACGTCGCGCACTCGACCGCCAGCGCCCCCTGGCCGGGGGCGGGAAGCACGGTGTCCGGGGTGAGCAGCTCGGTGGCCTCGTCGATCCTGCCGATACGGTTCAGCCCGGCGGCGGCGAGCACGACGGCGTCGAGCTCGCCGGAGCGCACGTACCCGATTCGCGTGTCGATATTCCCCCGGATCGGAGTGGCCTCGATCTCCCTGCCGAGCCCGCGGGCCCAGGAGTTGAGCTGGGCCATACGGCGGGGGGAGCCGGTGCCGATGCGCGCGGGCCGCCCGGCGGCCTGTGCGGAGCGGACGAGCCGTTCGAAGCCCAGCCCGTCCCGGGCTATCAAGGCGTCCCGCGGGTCCTCGCGCGGCGGCACGGCCGCCAGCGTCAGCTCCGGGGGCTGGGTGGTCGGCAGGTCCTTGAGCGAGTGCACCGCGAAGTCGATCCGGCCGCTCAGCAGGGCCTCGCGCAGCGCGGTGACGAACACCCCGGTGCCGCCGATCTGCGCCAGGTGCTCCCGGCTGGTGTCGCCGTAGGTGGTGATCTCGACCAGCTCGACCGGGACTCCGGTGACCTGCCGGACCTGTTCGGCGACCCGGGCGGACTGGGCCGTGGCCAGCGTGCTCCGGCGGGTGCCCAGCCGGAGGGGACGGGTACCGGCGCCGTGGGTGGTGCTCATGGGCGCTCCTGTTCCGGGTTGCTGACCGCGGCGACGGCCTGCGGGTCGAGGTCGAAGAGCTCGCGCAGCGCGTCGGCGTAGCCGGCCCCGCCCGGCTCCCCGGCGAGCTGCTTGACCCGTACGGTCGGGGCGTGCAGCAGCTTGTCGACCACGCGGCGCACGGTCTGCGTGATCTCGGCTCGCTGCTTGTCGTCGAGCCCCTGGAGCCGGCCCTCCAGCCGGGCCATCTCGGCGGCCACCACGTCGGAGGCCATGGCCCGCAGGGCGACCACGGTGGGGGTGATGACGGCGGCGCGCTGCGCGGCGCCGAAGGCGGCGACCTCGTCCGAGACGATGCCGCGCACCGCGTCCACGTCGGCGGCCATCGGGGCGTCGGCGGACGCCTCGGCCAGCGACTCGATGTCGACCAGGCAGGCGCCCTCCAGGCGGTGCGTGGCCGCGTCGATGTCCCGGGGCATGGCCAGGTCGAGGAGGGCGAGCCGGGGGGCGGCGGCCGCGGACGCGCCGGAGGCCCGGCGGGTGGCGAGGGCGTCCCGCACCGCGTCTGCGGTGAGCACCAGGCCGGTGGCGCCGGTGCAGGAGACCACCACGTCCGCGTGCGGCAGCTCGGCGGTGAGGTCCTCGACGGCGACCGTGCGGGCCCGGGTGCCCGGGCCGAACTCCTCGGCGAGCCCGGCGGCGAGGCGTTCCGCGCGGGAGGCGGTCCGGTTGGCGATCACCAGTTCGGTGGCACCGCGGCGCGCGAGGGTCGTGGCGGCCAGGGAGGACATCGAGCCGGCCCCGATCACCAGCGCCCGGCGGCCCGCGAGCCAGCTCCCCCCGGTGTCCGCGGCCCCGCGCCCGGCGGTGGCGCCGGCGGCCTCGGCCAGGGTCTCCAGGCCGAAGGTGACCAGGGACTGCCCGGCCCGGTCGATGCCGGTCTCGGTGTGCGCCCGCTTGCCGACCCGCAGGGCCTGCTGGAAGAGGTCGTTGAGCAGCCGCCCGGCCGTGTGCTCCTCCTGGGCGACGGCGAGCGCGTCCTTGATCTGGCCGAGGATCTGGCCCTCCCCGACGACCATCGAGTCGAGCCCGCAGGCCACCGAGAAGAGGTGGTGCACGGCCCGGTCCTCGTAGTGCACGTAGAGGTAGGGGGTGAGCTCCTCCAGGCCGACCCGGCTGTGCCGGGCGAGCATCGTGGACAGCTCCGCGACGCCCGCGTGGAACTTGTCCACGTCCGCGTAGAGCTCGATGCGGTTGCAGGTGGAGAGCACCGCGGCCTCGGCGGCGGGTTCGGTGCCCACGGTGTCCTGGAGGAGCTTGCCGCGCAGCCCGTTCTCCAGCGCCGCCCGCTCCAGCACGCTCACCGGGGCGCTGCGGTGGCTCAGCCCGACGACCAGGAGACTCATGCCGGCATCACGGCGGGCACGTCCCCGTCGGGTCCCGTGTCGGGGCGCTTGGTCACCGCGGCGGCGGGCGGCGCCGCGGGCGGTGCCGTCTCCTCCTCCGCCGGGGCCTCCTCGCCGGCCTTCCGCTGCTCGTGGAAGGCGAGGATCTGCAGCTCTATGGAGAGGTCGACCTTCCGCACGTCCACGCCCTCCGGCACGGAGAGCACGGTGGGCGCGAAGTTGAGGATCGAGGTGACGCCCGCACCGACGAGCCGGTCGCAGACCTGCTGCGCGGCCCCGGCCGGGGTGGCGATGACGCCGATGGACACGCCGTTGCCGGCGATGATCTTCTCGAGCTCGTCGGTGTGCTGCACCCGGATGCCGGCCACCGGCTTGCCGGCCATCGCCGGGTCGGCGTCTATCAGGGCGGCGACCCGGAAGCCGCGGGAGGCGAAGCCGCCGTAGTTGGCCAGGGCGGCGCCGAGGTTGCCGATACCGACGATCACGACCGGCCAGTCCTGGGTGAGACCGAGCTCACGGGAGATCTGGTAGACGAGGTACTCCACGTCGTAGCCGACGCCGCGGGTGCCGTAGGAGCCGAGGTAGGAGAAGTCCTTGCGCAGCTTCGCCGAGTTGACCCCCGCCGCGGCCGCCAGCTCCTCGGACGAGACCGTGGGCACCGAGCGCTCGGAGAGCGCGGTCAGCGCCCGCAGATACAGCGGGAGACGGGCGACGGTGGCCTCGGGAATCCCTCGGCTCCGGCTCGTCGCCGGTCGGTGAGTTCGGCCAGTTGCCACGGTGCTCCTGCCGGTTGCGCGAAGCGGTGAGCGGTCGTACGTCACGTACGTCCCCGCGCACATGTCCGGACCGCTCCGTCGCGACCAGGCTATGCCTTTGTGAACGCGTGCACAAAGATGGTGTCCGTTTTGCCCGGCCAACGTGACCGGCGCCACATGCGCCAAGGCGGACACGCGTCACACTCCTCACGTATGCGCCCCCGAACGGCAAAACGACCTCGATGATAGTCGAAATCCAGCCGGTTCCGGACCCGCCGCCGGACCGCCCCGCCCCCGGTGACCGGCCGGCCTCAGCCCGCCAGCGCGCTGCGCAGCCGCTCCGGATCGACCCGCCAGAAGTCGTGCTGAGCGCCGTCCACCAGCACCACCGGGATCTGCTCCCAGTACTTCCGGTACAGCTCCGCGTCCTGATTGATGTCCCTTTCCTCCCAGGTGGCGCCTGTCTCGGAACAGACCTTGGCGATGGTGTCCCGGGCGACCTCGCAGAGGTGGCAGCCGGGCTTGCCGATCAACGTCACCGTCTTCATGGGGCCATTGTCCCGCTCCGCGGCCGCTGCGCCGTCCCCCGCCGGGCCTCCCCTCGCGCGTCCGTTCCGTTTCGCCGCTCCGACATCCGCGCGTAACGGACTCGGCGCCCGAAATGGCTATGCTCGGGCCATGCCTCTACCCCCTTGGCTCACCCCGCGCAAGCGCTCCGCGACCGCGCGCAGCGTGCTGGCGGGTGAGGCCGCCGCGGAGGCGGCACGCAAGCAGGAGCTGGAGCGCGCGGCGGAGGACCGGGCCGCCGCCGAGGCCGAGGCCGACGCCGCCGCGGAGGCCGGGCAGCCGGAGTTCCCCGTCGTCGGCGACACCCGGGCGGCGGCCTTCTTCGACCTCGACAACACCGTGATGCAGGGCGCCGCCCTCTTCCACTTCGGGCGCGGCCTGTACAAGCGGAAGTTCTTCCGGAAGAGCGAGCTGATGCGGTTCGCCTGGCAGCAGGCGTACTTCCGGCTCGCCGGGTCCGAGCACGCCGGGCACATGCAGGACGCCCGGGACAGCGCCCTCTCCATCGTCCAAGGCCACCGGGTCTCGGAGCTGACGGAGATCGGCGAGGAGATCTACGACGAGTACATGGCCGGCCGCATCTGGCCCGGCACCCGGGCGCTCGCCCAGGCGCACCTGGACGCCGGGCAGAAGGTGTGGCTGGTCACCGCGGCCCCGGTGGAGACGGCCACCATCATCGCCCGCCGTCTCGGGCTGACCGGCGCCCTGGGCACCGTCGCCGAGTCCCTGGACGGCGTCTACACCGGACGGCTGGTGGGCGAACCGCTGCACGGCCCGGCCAAGGCGGAGGCCGTACGGGCGCTGGCGGCCGCGGAGGGCCTGGACCTGGCGCGGTGCGCCGCCTACAGCGACTCGGCGAACGACATCCCGATGCTGTCGCTGGTGGGCCACCCCTACGCGATCAACCCCGACAGCCGCCTGCGCGCCCACGCCGCCGAGCACGGCTGGCGGCTGCGCGACTACCGCACCGGGCGCAAGGCCGCGAAGGTCGGCATCCCGGCGGCGGCCGGGGTCGGCGCGGTGGCCGGCGGGGCGGCCGCGGCCCTGGCCATCCAGCGGCGCCGCCGCTGAACCCTGCCCCTCCGCCACCGGCCGGCGGCC
>NZ_JACYHE010000010.1 GCF_021696945.1 Streptomyces sp. JJ36 | reverse complement strand
GCGCCCGGCGGGCCCGCGGCGGCGCACGGGGTCCGGGTGGCCGCGGCCGCGGCCGCCCGCGCCGGCATCGACTGGCGGGCCTGCCGGGAAGCGGAGCTGCCGGCCGCGGCCACCCGGCGGGTGCGGTGCGGCACCGTGCGGGTCCCGGTCGACTACGCACGGCCGCACGGCGAGCAGATCCGGCTGGCCGTGAGCCGCTCCCGCGCCACCGGGGACCGGAAGCGCCACCAGGGTCCGCTGCTCTACAACCCCGGCGGGCCGGGTGGCGACGGCCTGAGTTTCGCCCTCTACGGCACCCGGCTGGGCGGCATCTGGAAGCGGCTGCAGGAGAGCTACGACCTGGTCGGCTACGCCCCGCGCGGGGTGGGCCCCTCGGCCCCGGTCTCCTGCCAGGACCCGCGGGAGTTCCTCGCGGGGCCGCACCGCGCGCCGCGCGCTCCCTCGGCGGCCGACAAGGCCCGGATGCGGCGGGAGGCCGCCGCCTACGCCCGCGGCTGCGCCCGGGATCAGGGCGACCGGCTGGCCCACTTCACCACCGCGGACAACGCGCGCGACCTGGACGTGCTCCGGGCCGCGCTCGGCCGGCCGCGGATCAGCTTCCTGGGCGTGTCGTACGGGAGCTACCTCGGCTCCGTCTACGCCACCCTCTTCCCGGGCCACGTCCGGCGGCTGGTGCTGGACAGCATGGTGAACCCGGACCCGGGCAAGATCTGGTACCAGGCCAACCTGGACCAGAACACCGGCTTCCAGCGCCGCTGGGAGGACTGGAAGCGCTGGGTGGCCCGGCACGACGCGGTGTACGGGCTGGGCGGCACCCCGCGCGAGGTGCAGGCGGCGTTCGACGCGGTCCGGGACGCGGTGGACCGGGACCGGGACGACCGCGGCACCGGCTCCCGGGAGCTGCTTTCGAGCTTCCTCGACGTCGGCTACGCGGACTCCGCCTGGGCGCCCGCGGCGTCCGCGCTGGCCGAGTACCGCAGGGGCCACCGGCGGCCGCTGATCGACGCGGCGGCGCCCGGTCTGGCCGGCGCGAAGGCGGCGGAGAACGGCAACGCCGTCTACAACGCCGTGGAGTGCGCGGACGCGCCGTGGCCGCGGAACTGGGCGGTGTGGGACCGGGACAACACGCTGCTGCACCGGGGCGCCCCGTTCAACACCTGGGAGAACGCCCGGATGAACCTGCCCTGCGCCTACTGGCACGGCCCGCACGCCCGCCCGGTGGACGTCGGCACCGCACCCGGCGCCCTGCCCCCGGTGCTGCTGCTCGCCGCCACCCGGGACGCGGCCACGCCGTATCCGGGGGCGCTGGAGACGCAGCGGCGGCTGCCGGGCTCCGCGCTGGTGACCGAGCGGGGCGCCGGTACGCACGGGCTCGCCGGCGGGGCCAACGCCTGCGTGAACCGGCACCTGGAGCGTTACCTGCTCACCGGTGAGGTGCCGGCGCGGCGCACCGGCTGCGCCCCGCGGCCGGCGCCCGAGCCGGTGTACCGCGGGCGGGACGCCGGCCGGGCGGCCGGGGCCGCGGGGGCTGCCGCTCAGGCCAGGCCGGCGACCAGCTCGGCGACGGGCTTCCTGCGCCCGGTGTAGAAGGGCACCTCCTCGCGGACGTGCATCCGGGCCTCCGAGCCCCGCAGGTGCCGCATCAGGTCGACGATCCGGTGGAGCTCGTCGGCCTCGAAGGCGAGCAGCCACTCGTAGTCGCCGAGGGCGAAGGAGGCCACGGTGTTGGCGCGCACGTCCGGGTAGCCGCGGGCCATCTTGCCGTGCTCGGCGAGCATCCGGCGGCGCTCGTCGTCGGGCAGCAGGTACCAGTCGTAGCTGCGCACGAAGGGGTAGACGCACACGTAGGCGCGCGGCTCCTCGTCGGCCAGGAAGGCCGGGATGTGCGCCTTGTTGAACTCGGCGGGGCGGTGCAGCGCCATGTTCGACCAGACGGGGTCCAGCGCGCGGCCCAGCCGGGTGCGGCGGAAGCGGTTGTACGCCGCCTGGAGGGCGTCCGCGGTCTCCGCGTGCCACCAGATCATCAGGTCGGCGTCGGCCCGCAGCCCGGACACGTCGTAGGTGCCGCGGACCGTCACGTCCCCGGCGGCGAGCTGCGCGAAGAGCTCCTCGACCTCGTCGGCGTACCCGGCGCGGTCCGCGGGGAGTACGTCGCGGAGCCGGAAGACCGACCAGAGGGTGTAGCGGATGACCTCGTTGAGGTCCTTGGCCTTCTTTCCCCTGTTTCCGGCGTTCGGGGCGCGGTCCGGTGCAGCACTCATGGGGCTATTCTCGCGCGCCCGCCGCGGCGCCGGTCAGCAGGGTCTCCTCCGCGGCCCGGCGTGCACCGGCGATGCAGGCGGGGATGCCCACCCCGTCGTACGCGGCGCCGCACACGGCCAGCCCGGGCAGGGCCGCCAGGTCGCGACGGATGCGGGCGACCCGCTCCAGGTGGCCGACGGGGTACTGCGGCAGCCCGCCGCGCCAGCGGGTGACCACCGAGGCCACCGGCCGGGCGGTGAGACCGGCAGCGTCGGAGAGGTCGGCCCGGGAGGCGGCGACGAGGTCCGCGTCGTCGTGGTCGAGCCGCTCCTCCTCGCCGTACCGGCCGACCGAGGTGCGCAGCAGGAACAGCTCCGGGTTCTGCGCGGCCGTCCAGGCCCACTTGTTCGCCGAGAAGGTGGCGGCCTTGATCGCACGGCCCTCCGAGGGCGGCACCAGGAATCCGCTGCCGCCCGGCACGGTGGCCAGGTCCGCGCGCCGGAAGGCCAGGGTGATCAGTGCCATCGAGGCGTACTCCACCGTGTCCAGCTCGGCGGCGGCCGCGGGCGCCTCGGCGGCGAGCAGCCGGGCGGCCGCGGGCGCGGGCACGGCCAGCACCACGCCGTCGGCGGTGAGCGTCCCGCCGTCCTCCAGCTCGGCCCGCCAGCGCGGCGCGGGCTCCACGGGTGCGGCCGCCGGGGTCCGGTGCAGCGCGCGGACGGCGGTGCCGGTGCGCAGCACCGCCCCGGCCGCCCGGCAGGCCTCCGCGACGGCCCCGGGCAGCCGCCCGACGCCGCCGGCGATCCCCGTGAAGACCGGTCCGGCTGGTGCGCCGCCCTGCGCGCCGCGCTCCCGGAGGCGGCGCACCGCGGCCAGCAGGGAGGGCTCCGCGCGCGCCGCCTCGTAGAGCTGCGGCACCGCCGCCCGCATCGAGATCCGGTGCGCGTCGCCCGCGTAGACGCCGCCGAGCAGCGGCTCGACCAGCCGGTCGACGACCTCGGGCCCGAGCCGGGCGGCGACGTACGCGCCGATCGCCACGTCCTCGCCGACCGGCGTGCGCGGCAACGTGGCGTCCTCGGCGATACGGGCCAGGCCCTCCGGCGAGACGACGTCCGCGACCGCCTCCGGGTCGCCCGGCACGCCCATCACATGGCCGGTGGGCATGGGGCGCAGGGCGTCCCGGGTCCAGATCGCCGCCCGGGCGGTGGTGGGCGGCTCCAGCGCGCCGGAGAGGCCCACGGCCCGGGCCAGCTCCACGGCCTCCGGGCGGCGCGCCAGCATCGACTCGGCGCCGAGGTCCACGGCGGCGCCGGCCAGCTCTCCCGGCAGCAGCTTGCCGCCGAACCGCTCGGACGCCTCCAGCAGGGTCACCGAAGCGCCCCCGGCCAGCAGCCGGTGCGCCGCGGCGAGCCCGGAGATCCCGCCGCCGATCACGAGCACGCGCATGCCTCCACTCTCGCAGACTCCGAGCGGTGCCCCGGCCGAGGCCGGACCGTGACCGGTCCGCAACCCGGAACCGGCAACCCGGAGCCGCCCGGCCCCGTCGAAACGGCGCACACACACCAGAGTTGGGGGACAGATGAGGCACGGCAGAGGATTCCGGCGACCGGCGGTCGCGGGGGCCGCGGCGCTGCTCGCGGGTTGCGCGGCGCTCACGGGCTGCAGCGACGCGGGGAGCGGCGACGGCGCCGTCTCGCAGGCCGCCGACCGGAAGGCGGTCACGGACGCCCGGGAGGGACGGCAGGAGGGACCGCCGGCGGCGGCCGAGCGGGGGGCCGCGCAGGACGCGCCGGCCGACGCCGCCGGGCAGCGGCCCGCGGAGGCCCCGGACCCGGTGCGGAGCAGCATCGTGCGGACCGCCTCGCTGACGATCGAGACCGGGGACGTGCCGGGCGCCCTGGAGGAGGCCCGTACGGCGGCGGAGGCGGCCGGGGGCTATGTCGGTGACGAGTCGACGGACCGGGACGCCGAGGGCCACGACCGGTCCCGGATGACACTGCGGGTGCCGCCCGGGGAGTACCGGGACGTGCTCACGGAGCTGTCGGGGCTCGGCGAGCAGGTGGAGCGGAAGGAGACGGCGAAGGACGTCACCGACCAGGTCGTCGATGTGGAGAGCCGCATCAAGACGCAGCAGGCCAGCGTGGCGCGGGTGCGGGAGCTGATGGACCGCGCCTCCGAGCTGAGCGACGTGGTCACCCTGGAGTCGGAACTGAGCACCCGTCAGGCGGAGCTGGAGTCGCTCCAGGCGCGTCTGAAGTCGCTGGAGGAGCGCACCGGGATGGCGACGGTGACGCTGGTGCTGCGCGAGCCGGAGGCGGCTCCCGCCGGGAAGGACGAGGGGACGACCGTCGGGGACGCGCTGGCCGGCGGGTGGGACGCCTTCGTGGCGACGCTGCGCTGGATAGTGATCGTGCTGGGGGCGGCGCTGCCGTTCGCCGCCGCGCTGGCGCTGCTCGCACTGGGCTGGCGGCTGCTGGGCGGCCGGTTCCGGCCGCGGGGTGCGGTACCGCCGGCGCCCGTCACGGCACCGGCGCCTCTGGGGTCCTCCGGGCCGGTGCCGGCGGGCACCGGGGACGGGGACGGCGGGGACGGGGACGGCGGGTCCGGGGACGGCGGGTCCGCGGCGGCGCCCGCACGCCCCTGAGCTGCGGCCCGCAGGCCCCGGCGCGAGCGGCGGCGGCTCCGGGCCGGCCTTCCGCGGGAGCCGGGCCCGCCGGGGACGCCGGGCCCGGGGCGCCGGTCGTCCCGGGCAACAGGCGCCGGGCGGGGTTCCTCGCCCCGGCCGGACGAGCAGCCCCCGGGTGTCCGGGCGCGGCACGGGCGCAGGATGCGCCGTCGGGGCCACCCGGTGGGCCCTGCGCGGCCGCACGCGCCGCTCCGGTGGAGCCGCACGACGGGCTCCCGCCGTGCGGGAGTCCGCTCAGCGGGCGGTGCGCTCGTGGACGTGGGCGACCAGGCGGGTGAGGGCGTCCGGGTCGGTCTCCGGCAGCACCCCGTGCCCGAGGTTGAAGATGTGCCCCTCCACGCCGCGCGCGGCCTGGAGCACCTCGTCCGCCTGGGCGGCCACCGCCTCCCGGGGCGCGAACAGCACGGCCGGGTCGAGGTTGCCCTGCACGGCCTTGCCCGGGCCGACGCGCCGGGCGGCCTCGTCCAGCCGTACCCGCCAGTCGGCGCCGACCACGTCCGCGCCGGCCTCGCCCATCAGGCCCAGCAGCTCGCCGGTGCCCACCCCGAAGTGGATGCGCGGCACGCCGTACCCGGCGACCGCGCGGAAGACCTTGGCGGAGGCGGGCAGCACGGAGTGCCGGTAGTCCTCGGGACGCAGCGCCCCGGCCCAGGAGTCGAAGAGCTGCACGGCGGAGGCGCCGGCCTCGATCTGCACCCGCAGGAAGGCCGCGGTGATGTCCGCGAGACGGTCCAGCAGGTCCGCCCAGAGCGGGGGGTCGCCGTACATCAGCGCCTTGGTGTGCTCGTGGTTGCGCGACGGGCCGCCCTCGACGAGGTAGCTGGCGAGGGTGAAGGGGGCGCCGGCGAAGCCGATGAGCGGGGTGGCGCCGAGCTCGGCGGTGAGCATGCCGACGGCCTCGGCGACATAGCCGACGTCGTCCGGCTCCAGCGGGCGCAGCCGCTCCAGGTCGGCGCGGGTGCGCACCGGCTGCTGCACGACGGGCCCCACGCCCGGCTTGATGTCCAGGTCCACCCCGATCGCCTTGAGCGGCACCACGATGTCGCTGAAGTAGATGGCCGCGTCCACCCGGTGGCGGCGTACCGGCTGCAGCGTGATCTCGGTGACCAGGTCCGGCCGCATGCACGAGTCGAGCATCGGGATGCCCGCGCGGACCCTGCGGTACTCGGGCAGGGAACGGCCCGCCTGGCGCATGAACCAGACCGGCGTGTGCGGCACCGGTTCGCGGCGGCAGGCCCGGAGGAAGGCGGAGTCCCGGGTGGCGGTCGGCGGGCCCGTGGGGCGGTCGTCAGCACTCACACCGGAAGTCTCGCATGCGCGCGGCAGGCGCTCGTGTCCCTACCGGCGCGGGGGCCGCCGGACGCCTACTCTTCGGCCCATGGCAGCGGCTCGAACACAGACGGCGGGGGGCTCCGGCGACGCGGAGGACCCGACGGCGGGAGACGATGTCCCGGCGGCGTTCCGGCAGGCCGTGGCGGCGCTGGAGGTGGCGCCGCACCGGCCCGAGGTCGGCTTCGGCCCGCTCCCCGCGCCCAGACGGCTCGCCCCCTTCGCCCATGCGCTGGAGGCGCGGGTGGAGCACGGGGGCGAGGAACTCGCGGACGGCCGGTTCGTGCTGCTGCACGACCCGGCCGGGCAGGACGCCTGGGAGGGCAGGTTCCGGGTGGTGACGCTGGGCCGTACCGAGCTGGAGCCGGAGATGGCGGCGGACCCGCTGCTGCCGGAGGTCACCTGGTCGTGGCTGACCGGCGCGCTGGAGGCGTGCGGGCTGGAGTACGGAGCGCCGAGCGGGACGGTGACCCGGTCCGGCTCGTACTTCTTCGGCGGGCTGGCGGAACGCGCCCCCCAGGCGGAGCTGGAGATCCGGGCGAGCTGGACGCCGGCTCCGGTCGGCGGGGCGCCGGAAGCGGCGGGCGTACCGGATGCGGCGGGCGTACCGGACGTGGCTGGTCATCTGCGGGCCTGGTGCGAGCTGTTGTGCCAGTGCGCGGGGCTGCCGCCGGGCGGCGGGGACGGGGCGCCGGTGGTGCCGCTGCCGCAGCGCCGGGGGCCGCAACCGCTCTGACCGGGACGGGCCGCGCCACCGGGACGGCCCCGGACCGCCAGGGCGCCGTGGGGGCTCCCCGAGGGCCCACCATGGCCCTGTCAGGGCACGCCCGCGCCCCGCCTGTGCCCCTCTGTCTCACCAGGGCCCCACCAGGGTGAACGCCGTCCGGACGCCCGGCAGGACTCCGTCGAGCGACTGTCCGAATTGCACCTTTTGTCATCACTGATTCGTGATCATTCTCTAAAGCCGGACCTCTGCCCTGCCGAAGGAGTCTGTGACCCTTCCATCAGGGAACGTCCCGGCTCGTCCCCCTCCCCAGGGCCCGTCGCGAGCCGGCACCGACCCAGCCACTCCCCCAGGAGGCCCGGTGTCCGTTCTCCTCGAGCACCCCACAAGCCTGGTCGCCTACCGCCCGAACAAGCCGACGGCCATGGTCGTCGTGGCCGACCCCCGAGTCCGTTCCACCGTGACCCGCCACCTCTGGGCACTCGGCGTACGGGACGTGATCGAGGCGTCGTCGATCGCGGAGGCCCGCCCACGGATCACCAGCCCGCGCGACATCTGCGTGGCCGACGTGCACCTGCCCGACGGCTCCGGGCTCAGCCTGCTCTCCGAGACCCGCGCCGCGGGCTGGCCGAACGGGCTGGCGCTCTCGGCCGCCGACGACATCGGCGCCGTGCGCAACGCCCTGGCCGGGGGCGTCAAAGGCTATGTCGTCACCGGCACCCGCACCAACCTCGGCGGCATGCACACCCGGCCGGGCGCCGCGCAGATCGGTGCGGCCGGCGCGGCACGGCTGCACCGCCGCCCCGGCGCCGGGCCCGGCGGCCCCGGCCACCCGGGCGGGCGGCGAGAGCTCTCCGGGCGGGAGGTGGAGGTGCTGCGGCTGGTGGCGGAGGGCCAGTCGAACAAGGCGATCGGCGTGTCGATGGGGCTGTCGGCGCTCACCGTCAAGAGTCACCTGGCACGCATCGCGCGGAAGCTCGGCACCGGCGACCGCGCCGGGATGGTGGCGGTGGCACTGCGCACCGGCATCATCCACTGAGCACGGCGGCCCGCAGCGGCCGCCGACCGGGCCCGGGAGGCGCCCGCCGAGGTCACCTTGCGTCGGCGGGCGCCTCCCTCCGCGTGCACACAGCTACCCTTGACGGGTGACCGACGCCCAAGAGACCGCATCAGCACCCGCAGCTCAGGCCCCCTCGGGGGACTCTCCTCCGGCGCCGGTCCCGCTCCTGGAGCCGCGCGAGGGCATCCCGGCCGTGACCTCGTCGCCCGCGGAGCTGGCCCGGGTCGTCGACGCCTTCGCCGCCGGCACCGGCCCGGTCGCGGTGGACGCCGAGCGCGCCTCCGGCTACCGCTACGGGCAGCGGGCCTACCTGGTCCAGCTCCGCCGCGCGGGCGCGGGCAGCGCCCTGGTGGACCCGGTCGGCTGCCCGGACCTCTCCGCCCTCGGCGCGGCGCTCGCCGACGCCGAGTGGGTGCTGCACGCGGCCAGTCAGGACCTGCCGTGCCTGCGCGAGATAGGCATGATCCCCGTCCGCCTCTTCGACACCGAGCTGGCCGGCCGGCTCGCGGGCTTCTCCCGGGTCGGGCTGGGGCCCATGGTGGAGCGGGTGCTGGGCTACGCCCTGGAGAAGGGGCACTCCGCCGTCGACTGGTCCACCCGGCCGCTGCCCGAGCCCTGGCTGCGGTACGCGGCGCTGGACGTGGAACTCCTGGTCGACCTGCGCGACGCGCTGGAGGAGGAGCTGCGGAGACAGGGCAAGCTGGACTGGGCGCTCCAGGAGTTCGCCGCGATCGCCGCGGCGCCGCCCCCGCCGCCGCGCAAGGACCCCTGGCGGCGCACCTCGGGCATGCACAAGGTGCGGCGGCGGCGACAGATGGCGGTGGTACGGGAGCTGTGGACCGCCCGCGACCGGGTGGCGCAGCAGCGCGACGTCTCGCCCGGGAAGGTGCTGGCGGACGCCGCGATCGTCGAGGCCGCGCTGGCCCTGCCGGACTCCGCCCGGGCACTGGCCGCCCTGCCCGGCTTCGGCAACCGTACGGGCCGGCGCCAGCTCGAGCACTGGCAGGCGGCGGTGGACCGGGCCCGGGCGCTGCCCGACGGCGAGCTGCCGCAGCAGACCCAGCAGGTGACCGGCCCGCCGCCGCCCCGCGCCTGGGCCGACAAGGACCCGGTCGCGGCGGCCCGGCTGGCCGCCGCCCGCGCGGCGGTCACCGCGCGGGCGGAGGAGCTGAACCTGCCGCAGGAGAACCTGCTGGCCCCGGACACGGTGCGCCGGGTGTGCTGGGAGCCGCCGGCGGAGGTGACCGAGGCCGCGGTCGCCACGGCGCTGCGCGGCCACGGCGCGCGGGAGTGGCAGGTCGGGCAGACGGCCGCGCTGCTCACCGTGGCGCTCGCCGCCACCCCGCCCGAGGAGTAGCCGCACCGCATCCCGGAGGGCGGGCTGCGGCCGGCCCGGCGCCGGGCCACCGGCGCGGCCCCGGCGCCGGGCGTGCGGAGCCCGCACTCTCTCCCCGCGGGTCTTACGTCCCGGCGCGGGGACACCCGCCGGACCACCACACCTCGTGCGGCCCCTTCCGCTCGTACGCCGCCCGGGTGGCCGGCGCGCCCCGCGCCCGGGCATGCGGCCCCGCCCCCGGGGAACCCTCCGGGGAAGTACCCCGGAAGCGCGCACCGGCCGCCCCGGAACCCGTACGGCGGGACGTCCTCGTGTGACATCCGCCCCTCGCCGAGGGCGGACCTTGCCACGGAGTTACCGGGCAGTAGCATGGTGCCGGGAAGCGCGCCGTACGGCGTCACCACCGCACCCTGGAGGAGAGCCAACGTGCCTCGTACCGCTAGGGACGTCGTCTTCGTCGACGGCGTCCGAACCCCGTTCGGCAAGGCGGGCCCCAAGGGCATCTACCACGAGACCCGCGCGGACGACATGGTCGTCAAGTGCATCCGGGAACTGCTGCGCCGCAACCCCGATCTGCCGCCGGAGCGGGTCGACGAGGTCGCCATCGCCGCGACCACCCAGATCGGCGACCAGGGCCTGACCATCGGCCGCACCGCCGGGATCCTCGCCGGGCTCCCGAAGACGGTGCCCGGCTACGCCATCGACCGCATGTGCGCGGGCGCGATGACCGCCGTCACCACCACCGCCGGCTCGCTCTCCTTCGGCGCGTACGACGTGGTCGTCGCCGGCGGCGTCGAGCACATGGGCCGGCACCCCATGGGCGAGGGCGTCGACCCGAACCCGCGCTTCGTCTCGGAGAAGCTGGTCGACGAGTCCGCGATGTTCATGGGCATGACCGCGGAGAACCTGCACGACCGCTTCCCGCACCTGACCCGGCAGCGCGCCGACGAGTTCGCGGTGCGCAGCCAGGAGAAGGCCGCCAAGGCCTACGCCGACGGCAAGATCCAGCAGGACCTGGTGCCCGTCTCCGTCCGCCGCACCTCCGAGGAGGGCGGGGAGACCGGCTGGGGCCTGGCCACCGCCGACGAGCCGATGCGGCCCGGCACCACGCTGGAGAACCTGGCGGGCCTGAAGACCCCCTTCCGCACCCACGGCCGGGTCACGCCGGGCAACGCCGCGGGCCTGAACGACGGCGCCACCGCCTCCGTCATCGCCGCCGAGGACACCGCGCGGGAGCTGGGCCTGCCGGTGCGGATGCGCCTGGTCAGCTACGCCTTCGCCGGCGTGGAGCCGGAGGTGATGGGCGTCGGCCCGGTGCCGGCCACCGAGAAGGCGCTGAAGAAGGCCGGCCTGGGCATCGAGGACATCGGTCTCTTCGAGATCAACGAGGCCTTCGCCGTGCAGGTGCTGGCGCTGCTGGACCACTACGGCATCGCCGACGACGACCCGCGCGTCAACCAGTACGGCGGCGCGATCGCCTTCGGCCACCCCCTGGCCTCCTCCGGGGTGCGGCTGATGACGCAGCTCGCACGGCAGTTCGAGGACCAGCCCCACGTCCGCTACGGCCTGACCACCATGTGTGTCGGGTTCGGCATGGGGGGCACTGTCATCTGGGAGAACCCCCACTGGGAGGGCAAGTGAGCACGACCGCCGAGCTTCTCAAGGGCGCCGCCGAGATCTTTCCCGACGAGGTGGTGACCCAGGCGCACGTACGCCACCTCGAACTTCCCGGGCGCTGGTTCCAGGACACCTCCGCCGCGGGCGGCCGGTTCGCGCTGATCACCCTGGACAACGGCTTCGACCACACCAAGCCGACCACCTTCGGGCCGCAGTCCCTGGCCGAACTGGACGCCGCCATCGACCAGGTCGAGCGGGAGGCCAAGGCCGGCGAGATCGTCGGCGTCGGGATCACCGGCAAGCCCTTCATCTTCGCCGTGGGCGCCGATCTCAAGGGCGTCGAGCAGATCCGGCGCCGCGAGGAGGGACTGGCCATCGGGCGCGGCGGCCACGCCGTCTTCACCCGCCTCGCCGACCTGCCCGTGCCCACCTTCGCCTACTACAACGGCGCGGCCATGGGCGGCGGCGTCGAGGTCGGGCTGCACTGCACCTACCGCACCGTCTCCTCGGCGGTGCCGGCCTTCTCGCTGCCCGAGGTCTTCCTCGGCCTGGTCCCGGGCTGGGGCGGCTGTGCGCTGCTGCCGAACCTCATCGGCCCGGACCGTGCGGTGAGCGTGGTCATCGAGAACTCGCTCAACCAGAACAAGCAGCTCAAGGGCCCGCAGGTGCACGAGCTGGGGATCGCCGACGCGCTCTTCGAGGGCGCCGACTTCCTGGAGCAGTCCCTGCAGTGGACCGCCGCGGTGCTGCGCGGCGAGATCGACGTGGTGCGCCCGGAGATCGACCGGGACGAGACCTGGGACCAGGCCGTCGAGCGCGGCCGTGCGATCGCCGACAGCAAGGTGCACGGCGCCGCCCCTGCCGCCTACCGCGCCCTGGACATCATGGCGGCCGCCAAGAACGGTGACCTGCGGGCCGCGTTCGAGGCGGAGGACGAGGCGCTGGCCGACCTCATCATGGGCGGCGAGCTGCGCAGCGGCATCTACGCCTTCAACCTGGTGCAGAAGCGCGCCAAGCGGCCGGCGGGCGCCCCGGACAAGTCCCTGGCACGGCCGGTCACCAAGGTCGGCGTGGTCGGCGCCGGCCTGATGGCCGGCCAGCTCGCGCTGCTCTTCGCCCGCCGCCTCCAGGTGCCGGTCGTGCTGACCGACATCGACCAGGAGCGGGTCGACAAGGGCGTCGGCTACGTCCACGAGGAGATCGACAAGCTGCTGCTCAAGGGGCGGATCGGCCAGGACACGGCGAACCGCCTCAAGGCCCTGGTCACCGGCTCCCTGGACAAGTCCACCGCCTTCGCGGACGCGGACTTCGTCATCGAGGCCGTCTTCGAGGAGATGGGCGTCAAGCAGCAGGTGTTCGCCGAGGTCGAGGCGGTCGTGCCGGAGCACGCCATCCTGGCCACCAACACCTCCTCGCTCTCCGTCAGCGAGATGGCCGAGCGGCTGAAGCACCCCGAGCGGGTCGTCGGCTTCCACTTCTTCAACCCGGTGGCGGTACTGCCGCTGCTGGAGATCGTGCGCGGCGAGCAGACCGACGACGCCTCGCTGGCCACCGCCTTCTCGGTCGCCAAGCAGCTCAAGAAGACCGCGGTGCTGGTCAAGGACGCACCGGCGTTCGTGGTGAACCGGGTGCTCACCCGCTTCCTGGGCGAGGTGCTCCGCTCCATCGACGAGGGCACCCCGGTGGACGTGGCGGACCGCGCGCTGGCGCCGCTGGGCCTGCCGATGTCGCCCATCCAGCTCCTGGAGCTGGTCGGCCCCGCCGTGGCGCACCACGTGGCCGGCACCCTGCACCGGGCCTTCCCCGACCGGTTCGCCGTCTCGGAGAACCTGGGCCGCGTCGTGGAGGCGGGCAAGCGCAACCTGTACACCTACGACTCCGGCAAGCCGGAACTCGACCCGGAGGTGGCCGCGCTCTTCCAGGTGGGCGACACCGTCCTCACCGAGGAGCAGGTGCGCGACCGGGCGCTGGACGCCATCGCCCAGGAGATCCGGCTGATGCTGGACGAGGGCGTGGTCGCCGAGGCGCAGGACGTCGACCTGTGCCTGATCACCGGCGCCGGCTGGCCCTTCCACCTGGGCGGCGTCACGCCGTACCTGGACCGGGAGGGCGTGAGCGAGCGGGCCACGGGCAAGCGGTTCCTGGAGCCGGGTGTGGCGAGCATCCCGGCGTAGGGACGATCCCGACCGGGGAGGGGGGTGCGCTTCAAGGGAGGCGCACCCCCCTTCCGCATGGGAGGCTTCCGGTATGAGAACGCTCCTCGTCGTGGACGCGGCCAACGTCATCGGCTCGGTGCCGGACGGCTGGTGGCGGGACCGGCTGGGCGCCGCGGAACGGCTGCGGGACAGCCTGGTGCCGTACGCGGAGAGCGGCCTGCCGGAACACCCCGGCCCGGTCGAGGTGGTGCTGGTCGTGGAGGGCGCCGCCCGTACGCTGCCGGGGGTCCCCGGGGTCCGTACGCTCGCGGCGCCGGGCAGCGGCGACGACCGCATCGTCCGGCTGGTGGCCGAGGAGGCGACCGGACGGCCCTGTGTGGTGGTGACCGCGGACCGGGGCCTGCGGCAGCGGGTACGGGCGCTGGGCGCCGAGGTGACGGGGCCGCGGGCGGTCCGACCGGAGGCGGGCGGCTGACGGCCGTACGCGCGGGACCGTTCAGTCGCGGCGCACCCAGAAGACCGCGCCGTCCACGGTGCCGGCCCGCTCGTAGTGACCGGTGAGGTACCGGCGCAGGGCCGGGACGCGCTCCGGGCGGTAGGGCTTGCCGCGCGAGTCGTCGACGACGATCTCCGGCTCCGAGGCGGCGAGGTCGCGGCGGAAGTGGTACCAGGCGCCGGGCATGGCGTGCCGCTGCCCGGTCCGTACGCCGCCGCGGCCGCCGCTGTAGTTGGTCAGGAAGCCCGCGGTCAGGTAGCGGGAGGCGGGTTCCCGGTCGGCCAGCCAGTAGTCCTCCGGGTGCATGCCCCAGACCAGCACCCGGTCCTCCGGCCCGGTGTACCGCTTGAGCGCCGCGGAGACCTTGCGGGCGTGCTCCAGCTCCGGGCGTTCGGCGGTGAGCCCCCAGGTCACGAACCCGGCGCAGAGCAGTGCGGTCCCCCCGAGGGCCGCCGTCGCGGGGCGCGGGGGCAGCCGGGTCAGGGCGGCGGTGCCCAGCAGCGCCAGGGGCGGGACGAGTTGCAGGAAGTAGTGCCCGTAGAACTGGAAGCCCACCGCCACGGCCAGCCCGGAGGAACCCAGCCACACCCAGACGTCCGTCGCCCGGAGCGGGCGGCGCAGCCGCCGGGTGACGTGCACCAGGGCCACCAGCAGCGGCGCGGCGGCCACCGTCAGGATGGCCGTGCTGCCCGCCGCCCGGGCCGCGGCGAGGAGTTCGGCGCCCGCCACCGAGGCGTAGGAGCCGGAGCCGGTGGCGATCCAGTAGCAGAACCGGCCGGGCTCGAGGGCCAGGGCCACGGCACCGATCGGCAGCGCGTACGCGGCCAGCAGCCGCAGCAGCGCGAACCCCCCGGCCCGGCTGCGGAACAGCAGGAAGAGCACCGGTACCAGCACGGCGCCGCCGGTCTGCTTGGTGAGCGCCGCCAGCGCCACCGCCAGGCCCGCCCACGCCCAGCGGCGGCGGTCCGCACACCACACCGCGGCCGCCGTCCACGGCAGCATGAAGACCTCGAAGGTGGCCGCCTGGGTGTCCTCCGGGTTCAGCCCCACCGAGAGCAGCACGACCAGCACGCCCGCCGTCCACCCGGC
This sequence comes from Streptomyces sp. JJ36, assembly GCF_021696945.1. Lineage (GTDB taxonomy): Bacteria > Actinomycetota > Actinomycetes > Streptomycetales > Streptomycetaceae > Streptomyces. Next base: position 110,920 of record NZ_JACYHE010000010.1, on the reverse strand, counting down.
CCCGTCGCCCCACCGGCGCCGGGCGAACGAGGCCAGCAGCAGCGCGGTGGCGACCGTCGCGGCGACCGCGGCCGCCTTCAGCGGCCACAGCGACTCGTCGCCGAAGAGCGCGAACGCACCCTGGTACAGCCAGGGCAGCAGCGGCGGCTTGCGGTCCACGACGGTGTCGTAGAGCACTCCCCCTTCGGCCAGTTGGCGTGCCTGGGTGGCCAGGAAGCCCTCGTCGGGGTTCCAGAGGGAGCGGGTGAAGGAGGGGAGCCGGGTGAGCGTGGCGAGCACCACCAGAACGGGCAGCAGCCACCGCCAGTAGTGCGGCGTCCGGGCGGCGTCGGCCGGGGAGCCGCCGGCCACCGGGCGCACCGCCCGCCGTACGCCCGCCGCCGGCCGGGGCGGTGCGGCGGCGGGGCGGGCACGCGGCGGCTCAGCGGACGGCGGCATGGGCCCAACCTATCGGCCGGACCAGGGCCGCACGGGCCAAGGTCCCACCCCGCGGCGGCACGCCGGGCCGCGGGCGCCGGACGCACGGTGTGCCGCCGCCCTGCCGGCCACGGACGGCCGGCGCGTCCGGCATCCCGAGCACCGCACCGCTGCCACTGCCGCACGCCCGGCCGGACTTCGTCCGGCCGTCGCCGCCCGCGCAGCGTTCACGCTGCCGCCACCGCACAACCGGCCGCGCACACACCGCAGTCCGTACCGCCACCGCACACCCGGCCGCGCACCGCACCACTACCGCCGCCGCCCGCGCACCGTTCCGCTGCCGTCGCCGCACAACCGGCCGCGCACCGTCCGGCCGTCGCCGCCCGCGCACCGCAGCACGGCCGCCGCCGCGTGCACAACGCCGCGGCCCGCGCCCGGCGTGCGCACGTCGTGGGGACGGGCCCGCCGCGCGGACGGCGGGCACCGCCGCACGGACCCCGCCGGCGACCACGGGCCGCGGCTGTCATCTGCCGGCCGCGGCAGCACCCCCCTCAGTCGCGGGCGACTTCGGCCGCCTCCTCGTCGATCCGGCCGGTCAGGCGGGCGACCAGCCCGGTCACCTGGCGGGCGATGTCCGGTGCGGTGAGGCCGACCTCGGTCAGCACCTCCTGCCGGGAGGCGTGGTCCAGGAAGCGCTCCGGGATGCCGAAGTCCCGCAGCGGGACGTCCACCCCGGCGCCCCGCAGGGCCTGAGCGACGGCCGAACCGACGCCGCCCGCCCGGCTGTTGTCCTCCACCGTGACCACCACCCGGTGCCGCTCGGCGAGCGGCGCCAGCGCCTCGTCGACCGGCTTGACCCAGCGCGGGTCCACCACGGTGGTGGAGATGCCCTGTTTGTCCAGCAGGGCGGCGACCTCCAGGCACATCGGGGCCAGCGCGCCGACGGAGACCAGCAGCACGTCCGGGCGGTCCTGCCCGGCGGGCTCGCGCAGCACGTCCATCCCGCCGACGGTGCCGACCGCCGGCACGGCGGGGCCCACGGCGCCCTTCGAGTACCGCACCACGGTCGGCGCGTCGTCCACGTCCAGCGCCTCCCGGAGCTGGGCGCGGAGCTGGTCGGCGTCGCGCGGCGCGGCGAGTCGCAGCCCGGGGACGACCTGGAGGATGGACATGTCCCACATGCCGTTGTGCGAGGCACCGTCCGAGCCGGTGATCCCGGCGCGGTCCAGCACGAAGGTGACACCGCAGCGGTGCAGCGCGACGTCCATCAGCACCTGGTCGAAGGCGCGGTTGAGGAAGGTGGCGTAGACGGCGAAGACCGGGTGCAGGCCGCCGGTCGCCAGTCCGGCGGCGGAGACGGCCGCGTGCTGCTCGGCGATGCCGACGTCGAACACCCGCTCGGGGAAGGCCTCGGCGAAGCGGTGCAGGCCGGTCGGCCGCATCATGGCCGCGGTGAGGGCGACCACGTCCTCCCGTTCGCGCCCGATCCGCACCATCTCCTCGGAGAAGACGGACGTCCAGTCGGCGCCGGAGGACTTCACCGGCAGCCCGGTGTCGGGGTGGATCACGCCCACCGCGTGGAACTGGTCGGCCTCGTCCTGCCGGGCCGGCTGGTAGCCGCGGCCCTTCTCGGTGAGGCAGTGCACGATGACCGGGCCGCCGAAGCGTTTGGCCCGCTGGAGCGCGGACTCCACCGCCTCGATGTCGTGGCCGTCGATCGGGCCCACGTACTTCAGGCCCAGGTCCTCGAACATCCCCTGCGGCGCGACCAGGTCCTTCAGGCCCTTCTTGGCGCCGTGCAGCGCGTCGTAGACCGGCTTGCCGACCACCGGGGTGCGGTTGAGGACGTCCTTGCCGCGGGCCAGGAACCGCTCGTAGCCGTCGGTGGTGCGCAGGGTGGCCAGGTGGTCGGCGAGGCCGCCGATGGTGGGCGCGTAGGAGCGCTCGTTGTCGTTGACGATGATGACCAGCGGACGGTCCTTGGCGGCGGCGATGTTGTTCAGCGCCTCCCAGGCCATGCCGCCGGTGAGCGCGCCGTCGCCGATGACGGCGGCGACGTGGTGGCCGGTGCCGCGGATCTGGTTGGCCTTGGCGAGGCCGTCGGCCCAGCCCAGCACGGTGGAGGCGTGCGAGTTCTCGATGACGTCGTGTTCGGACTCGGCGCGGGAGGGATAGCCGGAGAGGCCGCCCTTGGCGCGCAGCCGGGAGAAGTCCTGACGGCCGGTCAGCATCTTGTGGACGTAGCACTGGTGGCCCGTGTCGAAGAGCACCTTGTCCCGCGGCGAGTCGAAGACGCGGTGCAGCGCGATGGTGAGCTCCACCACGCCGAGGTTGGGACCGAGGTGACCACCGGTCCTGGCGACCGACTCGATGAGGAAGCTCCGGATCTCCGCGGCGAGCTGGTCGAGCTCCTCGGGGGTGAGCCGGTCCAGATCGCGCGGTCCCGTGATGCGGGTCAGCAGGGCCACCCTTGCCTCCTTGCTGTCGGGCTGAGCCTGATCGGTGCCGATCCGACGAGTCTAATGTTCCCGGTGCCGCCCGGGTCGCCGAAGGGTCTCCTCTCGCTCACCCGTTCGGCGGCACGGGCGTGACTCCGGACACACCTGTGCCCGGCGCCACGGTGGCGCCGGGCACAGGTACCCGAGAGGCGCGATCGTACGCGCGAGCCGGCGCCCGCGCGCCGGGGGCGGCGCCGGGCACGGCGACCCGCGGTGCCGCCCCCGCGGGTCGCTAGGTGCGGCCCGCGGTCTTCTGGGTCTTCCGGGAGATCGAGTCGATCACGACCGCCGCCAGCAGCACCGCGCCGGTGATCATGAACTGGATCTCGCTCGCCATGCCCATCAGGTTCAGGCCCTGCTGGATGGACATGATCACCAGCGCGCCCAGCAGCGCGGAGAGGATCTTGCCCCGGCCGCCGAAGAGGCTGGTGCCGCCGATGACGGCCGCGGCGATCACGTTCATCAGCGTGTTGCCCGCACCGAGGTCCTTGGTCGCGGTGCCCTGCTGGCTCGCGATGAAGAGACCGCCGAAGGCCGCCAGCATGCCGGCGATGCCGAACACCGTGATGCGGATCTTCTCGACGTTGATGCCGGCCCGCCTGGCCGCCTCCGCGTTGCCGCCGACGGCGAAGATCTGCCGGCCGTAGGTGGTGCGACGGGAGACGAAGTCGGCGAGGAAGAGCACGCCCAGGAAGATCACCAGGGCCAGGGGCAGGCCGCGGGCGCCCGGCGGCTCGTTCAGCACGTAGGCCACCACGAAGGCGATCACCCCGATCACCACGGTGCGCAGCACGATCTCGCTGGTCGGGCGGAACGGCAGCCCGGCGCTGCGGCGGCGCTTGGTGTCCATGAGCAGCGAGGCGAGGTACCCGGTCACGGCCAGCGTCGCCACCGCGTACGCCGCGGCCTTGTCGGAGAAGTAGTAGCCGGTGATCTCCGAGACGATGCTGCCGGCGGGCGTGTTGAGGCTGCCCTCGTCGCCCATCAGCCAGATCTGCAGGCCGCTCCAGCCCAGGAAGCCGGCCAGGGTGACGACGAAGGCGGGGACGCCCACCTTGGCGAAGAAGAAGCCGTGCGTCAGCCCGATGAGACCGCCGACGGCGAGCGCCATCACGACCGAGAGCCAGTCGTTCAGGCCGTGCGTCACCTCCAGCACCGCCCAGATGGCCGCGCCGACACCGGCGACCGAGCCGACCGAGAGGTCGATCTCGCCGAGGAGCAGCACGAAGACGATGCCGATCGCCATGATGCCCAGGCCGGAGGTGTAGACGCTGATGTTGCTCAGGCTGCCGGCCGAGAGGAAGCTGTCGTTCAGCGACTGGAAGATGACGGCGATGGCGATCAGGCCGATGACCACGGGCAGCGAGCCCAGTTCGCCACCGCGCACCTTGCGCTTGAACTCGGTCAGGTAGCCGTGCAGGCCCTCCTGCCGGACCAGCAGCCGCGGGTCGACGGCGCCGCCCGGGGTGTCGCCGTTGCCACCGTTGCCGGGCTGCTGTGCGTGCCGCCCGCGGGCGGGGGCGTCCTTCTTCAGGTCACTCATGACGACGTCTCCGTCCTGCGCGCCTGGCGGCGGGTCACGGCGTTGTCCGTGGCGCCGGTGATCGCGGCGATGATCTCTTCGTTCGTGGTGTCGCGTACGGAGAAGATGCCGTTGTTCCGGCCCAGCCGGAGCACCGCGACGCGGTCGGCGACGGCCTTGACGTCGGCCATGTTGTGGCTGATGAGGATGGTGCCGAGACCGCGCTCCCGCAGACGTTCGACGAGGTCGAGCACCTGGGCGGTCTGCTCGACGCCGAGCGCGGCGGTGGGCTCGTCCAGGATCACGACCCGGGGGTCGCCGATCAGCGCGCGGGCGATGGCGACGACCTGCCGCTGACCGCCGGAGAGCGAGGCGACCGGGATGCGGACGCTGGGGATGCGGATGGCGAGCGTGCTCAGCAGCTCCATGGCACGCTTCTCCATCGCCACCTCGTCGAGGACGGTGGCGTGGCGGACCTCGCTGCCGAGGAAGAGGTTGGCCACCACGTCGAGGTTGTCGCAGAGTGCGAGGTCCTGGTAGACGGTGGCGATGCCGAGATCCTGGGCGTCGTGCGGCCGGTTGATCTGCACCGGCCTGCCCTGCCACTCGATGGTGCCCTCGTCGATGGGGTGCACGCCCGCGATCGTCTTGACGAGGGTGGACTTCCCGGCGCCGTTGTCGCCGACGAGGGCGACCACTTCACCGGGCCGGACCTCCAGGTCCACTTCGGTGAGCGCTTGGACGGCACCGAACCGCTTGGAGACGCCGCGCAGCGCGAGCACGGGTTCGTTCGGCACTGGGCCTACTCCGATCTGTGCGGGGGCGTCCCGCCGGTACGCAGTGGTACCGGGGGTACCGACGCGAGAAGCCCCCAGGGGGGTGGGATGTACGAGGCGGCGCGCCCCGGGCGCACCGCAGAACCCGCCCCCGGCTCCGGGCCGGGGGCGGGCGGCGGGTCACTTCAGTCCGGCCTCGGCGCAGGCCTTGGCGAACCGCGAGGTGCAGATCTCGCCGACCTCGTACACGCCGTCCTTGATGACCGTGTCCTTGATGTTGTCCTTGGTCACGATCTCGGCGCTGTAGAGCTTCGAGGGGATGCCCTTCTTGCTCTTGCTGTCGACCGTGGTGTCGGTGTGCTCCTCGACGCTCTCGCCGTTGAGCAGGGAGACGGCCATGGAGGCGGCGGTGTCGGCCTCCGGCTTGATCGCCTTGTAGATCGTGAAGCTCTGGGTGCCCCGCACGATGCGCTGCAGCCCGGCGAGCTCGGCGTCCTGGCCGCCCACCGGGACGTCCTTGATCCCGGCCTTCTGCAGGGCGGTGATGATGCCGCCGGCCATGCCGTCGTTGGCGGAGTAGACCGCGTCGAAGCCGTCCTTGCCGAGCGAGGTGATCGCGGCGGCCATCTTCTTGTTGGCCTCGTCCGGCGACCAGTCCGGGATGTCGCTCTCGTAGACGATCTCGCCGACCTGCTCGTCGAGGACGGAGTGCGCGCCCTTCTTGAAGAGCGCGGCGTTCGGGTCGGTGGGCGAGCCGTTGATCATCACGACGCGGGAGTCCTTGGCGTCGTCCCCGAGGGCCTGCACCATGCCCTTGCCCTGGAGCTCGCCGACCTTCTCGTTGTCGTAGCTGACGTAACCGGAGATGTCACCCTCGGCGAGGCGGTCGTAGGCGACGACCTTGACCCCGTCCTTGGCGGCGCGGTCGACCCAGGAGCGGGTCGCCGTGGCGTCGACGGCGTCCAGGATGATCACCTTCACACCCTGGTTGATCAGCGCGTCGAACTGCTTCTTCTGCTGCTGGGTGTCCTGCGAGGCGTTGTTGTACTTCACCTCGCACTCCGAGCACAGCTCCTTGATCTTCTTGGTGATCAGGGGCCGGTCGAAGGCCTCGTAACGGGTCGTCTTGTTCTCCGGCAGCAGCAGGCCGATCATCTTGTTGTCGCTGCCCCCGCTGTCCTCGTTGCCACTGCCCGCCTCGCCGCATGCGGCGAGCGAGACGGACATGGCGATCGCGGCCGTTCCGATGACGACGCGGCGCGTCATTGCCTTCATAAGTTTGAACCTCCCTGACGAGGCCGCGTCGCTGCGGCCGAGGTGGCAGGCAGTCAACTCCCAGCTCCGGACATCGTCAAGAAGTTAATCCTTAACGAGACGGCAACGATGCCATGCGTTATGTCTGTGAAGGCATCGCCGCCACCGAGCGTTGCCGCGCCGTCTCAGAGCGCTCTCAGACCGGGGCGGCCGCACCGGCCGGTACGGCCGGTGCCGAGGAGTCCAGCAGGGTGGCGTCCCCCATCTCGCTGAGGACCAGCGCCAGGGCCCCCAGGACCTCCGCACGCCCTCCCAGGGTGCCCGGTACCACGGTGAGCTGGCGAGCGGCGCTGGGAATGGCGTAGCGGGCCACGGAGTCCCGCACCGGGTCCAGCACCAGATCGCCGGCCTCGGCCAGGTCGCCGCCGAGGATCACCCGGCTCGGGTTGAGCAGGTTGCAGAGGCTGGCCACGCCGCTGCCGATGTGCCGCCCGATGTCCGCGACCACCCGGCGGCAGCCGGGATCGCCGTCCCGGGCGAGCCGGACCACCTCCGGCATGGTGACCCCGGGCCCGTGGCTGGAGTGCAGCAGCGGCAGCACGTAGCGGGCGGCGGTGAAGGTCTCCAGGCAGCCGCGGTTGCCGCAGCGGCACACCGGCCCGGACTCGTCCAGCGTGATGTGGCCGATCTCCCCCGCGGTGCCGCCGGGTCCCCGGTAGATCTGCCCGCTGATCACCAGGCCGGCGCCGACACCGCTGGCGATCTTGATGTACGCGAGGTCGCGGGCCCCGCGCCCGCTGCCCCAGACCTGCTCGCCGAGCGCGCCCAGGTTGGCGTCGTTGTCCACGTGCACGGGCACGCCGAGCCGGTCGGCGACCTCCTCCCGGGGGCGGGTGCCGCCCCAGCCCGGCAGGATGGCCGTGGAGCCCAGTGCACCGGTCTCCACGTCGATCGGGCCCGGGACGCCGAGGCCGACGCCGATGACCTTCTCCCGCGGGATGCCGGTGGCGTCCAGCAGCCTCTTCACCAGCCGCTCCGCCCGGTCGAAACCCTCCGCGGCGGAGGCGTCCACATCGATGGGCTCGGCCTCCTCGGCGAGCACCTGGTGCGCCAGGTTCCCGACCGCCACCCGCAGGTGCGAGTGGCCGAAGTCGACCCCGACCACGGTGCCCGCGTCGTCCGCGAGCGACACGCTGCGGGCCCGCCGGCCTCCCGCGGAGGTGGGCGTGACCTGGACGGTGCCGCCGTCCTTCAGCTCCCGGACGATGTTGGAGACCGTGGCCGCGGACAGCCCGGTGGACCGGGCGATCTCCGCCTGCGTGAGCGAGCCCGCCATCCGCACGGCACGGACGACGCGTTCCAGGTTGGCCCGGTGCAGCGAGGACTGCGACCCCGGAGTCTCCACGTGTGATCCACTCCCGCCTCGACGGGCGGCACGACCACCGGCCCGTCTGCCGCACCACAACAGCGGGGTACGGCCCTGCTTCCAACATATGAACTCTAAGCAGAGCCCCAGCGGTTCTGTTCCGTCAAGACCTTGAGCGGAGACATCGCTCAGATGTGAGCCATCGTACGGGCGTGAGCAGCGGGTCACGGACCGTCCGGACGGCATGCGCGCGGACCCGCCCCGGGCTGCCGGGGCGGGTCCGCGGTCCGGGCCGGGGGCCCGGGTGCTACTTCAGCGCGCCGGCGGTCATGCCGGCCTGCACCTGGCGCTGGAAGAGGATGTAGAAGGTCAGGATGGGCAGGGTGGCCAGGGTGAGCCCGGCGAAGAGGGCGCCCCAGTCGCCGTCGTACCCCTGCTGGGCGGCGAGGGCGGCGATGCCCTGCGGCAGCACCCACTGGTCCTCGTCGGTGTTGAGCACGAAGGGCAGCACGTACTGGTTCCACTGCCCCAGGAAGTTGAAGATCCCGATGCTGATCAGGCCCGGCTTGGCCATCGGCAGCATGACCTGGAAGAACGTCCGGGTCTGGGAGGCGCCGTCGATCTCCGCGGCCTCCGCGATGGAGCTGGGCAGCGTCCGGAAGAACGCGGTCATGAAGAAGACCGTGAACGGCATCGAATAGGCGATGTAGACCAGGATCAGCCCGAGCCGGGTGTTGAGGATGCCGAAGTTCTGCATCACGAAGAACAGCGGCACCAGCGCCATGAAGACCGGGAAGGTCATGCCCCCGATGAAGAGGAAGTAGAGCAGCCGGTTGCCGGGGAAGGAGAACCGGGCCAGCACATAGGCGGCCATCGAGCCGAAGAGCATGGTGCCGGTGACGGTGCAGGCCACGATGATCGCCGAGTTCATCGTGTACTGCCCGATGTGCGCCGTCGACCAGGCCTCCGTCCAGTTCTGCCAGTGCAGCGAGTCCGGGAGCGACCAGGGACTCTTCAGGATCTCCGCGGAGGTCTTGAAGGAGCTCATCAGCGCCCAGAGCAGCGGCCCTGCCGCCATCACGGCCCACAGGACCAGGAAGCCGTGCGAGAAGACGTTGAAGCCGGTGCCCTCCTTCTTCCGCCGGGCGGCGGTGGCGGGCGGCGGGGCGTCGTCCCGGCGGCCGGCCGCGGCGGCGTCCGGTGCGTCGGTCGGCTGTGCGGTGGTCATCGTCGTGTCTCCCCGGTCTGGACTCAGTACTCGATCGGCTCGCGGCGCCGGCCGATCGACATCGCGATCACCGCGAAGAGAATGGTGACGAGGCAGAGGGCCACACCGATGGCGGTGGCGTAACCGGCCTGCCCGTCCCGGAACGCCTTGTTGTAGAGGTGCACGCCCATGACCATGGTGGAGTTCTCCGGCCCGCCCGGTCCCTGCGTCATGATGTTGACCACTGCGAAGGACTCGTTGCCGAGCGCCAGGATGCCCATGTAGACCCAGCCGGTCTGCACGGTGTCCCGGATCAGCGGCAGCGTGATCCGGAAGAAGGTCGTGAAACGGTTCGCGCCGTCCAGGATCGCGCTCTCGTAGATCTCCTTGGGAATGGCTCCCATGGCGGCCGAGAACAGCACCACGTAGAAGCCGACGAAGGCCCACATCATCACGATCATGACGGCCCACAGGGCCCAGTCGGGATTTGCCAGCCAGGCCTTTTCCAGCGACTCCGGGAGAATGCCGTTCAGCAGCCCGTTGCGGGGTGCGTAGATGTTCTGCCAGAGCACCGAGATGATGGCGATGGAGAGGGCCTGCGGAAAGAAGTAGAGAATCTTGTAGGCCTTCGATCCGCCCACGCCGGCGACCGCCTCGCCCTTCCGGTGGCGGCCGCCGACGTTGAGCATGAAGGCGAAGAAGAGACCCAGCGACAGGGTGAGCAGCGGGAGCAGGATCAGCAGGACCATGTTGTTGCCGAGCGCCGCCCAGAAGACGTCGTCACCGAGCAATCGGTCGAAGTTCTCCAGGCCCACCATGGAGAAGTCGCTGCTGTATCCCGTCCAGTCCGTCAGCGAGTAGTAGAACGTCTGGACGAACGGCGAGACCACGAAGGTCGCGTACAGTCCCAGCGGGATCGCCAGGAATCCCGCGATGAACCGGTATTTGACGAAGGTGCGGTAGTGGCGGGACGTACGGAACCCGCCGCCGCCCCCCGCGCCGGCTCCCGCCGTACCGCCCCTGACCGGGCCCTTCCCGGCCGGCCGCGCCGTGGTGGCCGTGCCGCCCGCCGTCGGGCTGTCGCTCTTCATGCCGCCCCGCTCCATCGCTCGTACCCGCGCCGCCGGTCCCGCCGCCGCGTCACGCGTGCTTGTACTTCTTGACGTTGTCGTCCTTGGCGGTCTCATCGGCGAACTTCTGGATCTTCTTGATGGCCTCGTCGGGCTTGGTGCGCCCGGCCATCATGCTCGCCAGCACGTCGCCGATCTGCTCCTTGTGGAGCTGCTGGTACCAGTCCGGCAGCCGCGGGTTCAGCACGTTGTCCCCGGCGGCGTTGAGCGAGGCGCTGGCGGAGCCCAGACCGCTGGTGAGCTCCAGGCCCTCCTCGGAGCCCTCGACGCAGGCGAGCGAGGAGACCAGCCGGGAGAAGTTCTGTGCGGACTTCTTGCCGAGCATGACCCGGAGGAACTCCATGCCGCCGGCCGAGTTGGTGGCCTTGGCCGGCACGATGAACGGCTCGCCGGCCTGCGCCCAGAGGGTCTCGAACGGCATGGCGTCCGAGGAGTCCAGGCTGGTGGGCGGGGCGCAGGTCATCTGGAAGTCCTTGGGTGTGGTGTCCTTGGCCTCGTTCTCCACCCAGGAGCCGTTGGGGATGAAGAGCGCGTTGCCCTTGGTCCACTCGGTCTGCGACTGGATGTGGTCCAGACCGGGGGTGCCCTTCAGGATGTAGCCCTTGGCCTGGAGCTCGTAATAGGCGTCGAACGCCTTCTTCACGGCGTCGTGCTTCCAGGCGTTGGGCTCCAGGTTGTCGATGGCCTTGATGACCTCCGGGCCGCCGATCTTCCCGATGAACGGGTAGAGGGTGAAGGGGAGGTAATAGGGGTACTTCCCCGCGTACGTCCAGCCGGCGATGCCCTTCTTCTTCGCCTTGGCGCACAGGGCGAGCATCTCGTCCCAGGTCTTCGGGTACTCCCAGTCGTTGTCCTCCAGCAGCTTCTTGGAGTACCAGGTGCCGAAGACGGTGTAGGCGTAGTTCAGCCGGTAGCACTTCTCGTCGCCGTACTGGCCCATCTCGATCGTGCCCGGGCGCAGGGTGTCCCGCACCTTGGTGTCCGGGTCGTCGACCGACGGGGCGTCCAGCAGCGGGGTGAGGTCGAGGATCTGCCCCTTGGAGATCAGGGTGGCGGCGTCCATGGCCTCGGCGCCGGAGTTGTCCACCAGGTCCGGCGGGGTGCCGCCGACCATGCGGGGCTGGAGCAGGGAGCGGATCTTCTCGGTTTTGGTGATCTTCACCTTGCCGAAGTTCTGCTCGTAGATCTTGGCGGCGTCCTCGCCGTACTGGGTGCCGAAGCCGCCGTCGAAGATGACGAAGTCCAGCCCGGCGTTCTTGTCCACGCCCAGCGGGTTGTCCGCGGTCTTCTTGCCGGACTTCTTCTCGGTGTCGTCGTCGCTGCCGCCGCTGGCGCACGCGGAGAGTGCGCTCATGGACGGCACGGCGATCAGGCCCAGGGCCGCGGCCCGCTTGATGACGTCACGGCGGTTGACATCGGAGGTGGGTCCCATGCTCAAGTCCTCGCCTTCTCCAGGACTCAGGCGGTGCACCGCTCTCCCGGAGGAACTCGCCACCGGCGAAGGGGCCGACACCGCGCGTCGGTTCGAAGCTGGGTTCGTGCTGGTGGAACGGGGTCGTACGGACCGTGCGGCCCGCGGTCCGCAAGGGGCCCGTACGAGGTGCCGACAGGTATAGTCCACTTCTCCACGGCGGGGCAAGATCGAAGACGTTTTCCGGCGAGTCTTTCCCTAGTTGAGACCTCCCGGACACAGGACGGCGCCGTATCCCGCGTGGGGGGATACGGCGCCGTCTTCAGGGGGTGAAGCCGTCCGGGTTCACTTCCTGATGAGAGACCTCAGGACGTACTGCATGATGCCGCCGTTGCGGTAGTAGTCCGCCTCGCCGGGCGTGTCGATACGGACCTTGGCGTCGAACTCCTTGCCGGTGTCCGTGGTGACCTTGACGGTCTCCGGGATTCCGCCGTCGTTGAGTCCGGTGATACCGGTGATCGAGAAGGTCTCCTCACCGGTCAGGCCCAGCTCCCGCGCCGAGGAGCCGGCCGGGAACTGGAGCGGCAGCACGCCCATGCCGATCAGGTTCGAGCGGTGGATGCGCTCGTAGGACTCGGCGATGACCGCCTTGACCCCGAGCAGCGCCGTGCCCTTGGCGGCCCAGTCGCGGGACGAGCCGGAGCCGTACTCCTTGCCCGCCAGCACCACCAGCGGGGTGCCCTGGGCCTGGTAGTGCTGCGAGGCCTCGTAGATGGTGGTGACCGGGTGGCCGTCCTGGGTGAAGTCCCGGGTGAAGCCGCCCTCGGTGCCCGGCGCGAGCTGGTTCCGCAGCCGGATGTTGGCGAAGGTGCCGCGGATCATGACCTCGTGGTTGCCGCGGCGGGAGCCGTAGCTGTTGAAGTCGCGCCGCTGCACGCCGTGCTCGGTCAGGTACTGCCCGGCCGGCGAGTCGGCCTTGATGGCGCCCGCCGGGGAGATGTGGTCGGTGGTGACCGAGTCGCCCAGCTTGGCCAGCACCCGGGCGCCGGCGATGTCCTCGACCGGGGCCGGGTCCATGGACATGCCCTCGAAGTACGGGGGCTTGCGCACGTAGGTGGACTCCGGGTCCCACTCGAAGGTGTTGCCGGTGGGGACGGGGAGCGCCTGCCACTGTGCGTCGCCGGCGAAGACGTCGGAGTAGCTCTTGGTGAACATCTCCTGGCCGATCGCGCCAGCGACGACCTCCTCGACCTCCTGCTCGGAGGGCCAGATGTCCTTGAGGTAGACCGGCTTGCCCTCGGTGTCGGTGCCCAGCGGCTCGCTGGTGATGTCCACCTTCATGGAGCCGGCGATGGCGTAGGCCACGACCAGCGGCGGGGAGGCCAGGTAGTTCATCTTGACGTCGGGGTTGATCCGGCCCTCGAAGTTGCGGTTGCCGGAGAGCACCGAGGTCACGGCCAGGTCGTTCTCGTTGACCGCCGTGGAGACCTCCTCCGGCAGCGGGCCGGAGTTGCCGATGCAGGTGGTGCAGCCGTAACCGACGAGGTTGAAGCCCAGCTTGTCGAGGTAGGGCGTGAGGCCGGCCCGGTCGTAGTAGTCCATGACGACCTGGGAGCCGGGGGCCAGGGTGGTCTTCACCCAGGGCTTGCGGGTCAGCCCCTTCTCCACGGCCTTCTTCGCGACCAGCGCGGCGCCGACCATGACGTAGGGGTTGGAGGTGTTGGTGCAGGAGGTGATGGCGGCGACGGCCACGGCGCCGTGGTCGATCTCGTAGCTGCTGCCGTCCGCGGCGGTGACCAGGGTCGGCTTGGCCGGTACGCCGTTGGAGACCGCAGGGGCGTCGGAGGCCGGGAAGGACTCCTTGCCCGCCTCGTCCAGGTCCGACTCGTCGCTGACGTAGTCGCGGACGTCCTGGCCGAACTTCTCCTTGGCGTCGGCCAGCGCGATCCGGTCCTGCGGGCGCTTCGGGCCGGCGATGGACGGCACCACGGTGGACAGGTCGAGCTCCAGGTACTCGGAGTACTCGGCCTCCCGCGACGGGTCGTGCCAGAGCCCCTGCTCCTTGGCGTACGCCTCGACCAGCGCGAGCTGCTTCTCGTCCCGGCCGGTGAGCTTGAGGTAGTTCAGCGTCTCGCCGTCGACGGGGAAGATGGCGGCGGTGGAGCCGAACTCCGGCGACATGTTGCCGATGGTGGCGCGGTTGGCCAGCGGCACGGAGCCGACGCCGTCGCCGTAGAACTCGACGAACTTCCCGACGACCCCGTGGTTGCGCAGCATCTCGGTGATGGTGAGCACCAGGTCGGTGGCGGTGGTGCCGGTGGGCAGCTCGCCGGTGAGCTTGAAGCCGACCACCCGCGGGATCAGCATGGAGACCGGCTGGCCCAGCATCGCGGCCTCGGCCTCGATGCCGCCCACGCCCCAGCCCAGCACGCCCAGGCCGTTGACCATGGTGGTGTGCGAGTCGGTGCCGACCAGGGTGTCGGGGTAGGCCTGGCCGTTCCGCACCATCACGGTGCGGGCCAGGTGCTCGATGTTCACCTGGTGCACGATGCCGGTGCCGGGCGGCACCACCTTGAACTCGTCGAAGGCGGTCTGGCCCCAGCGCAGGAACTGGTAGCGCTCGCGGTTCCGCCCGTACTCCAGCTCCACGTTCTGCGCGAAGGCGTTGGCGGTGCCGAACTTGTCGGCGATCACGGAGTGGTCGATGACCAGCTCGGCCGGGGCCAGCGGGTTGATCCGGGCCGGGTCGCCGCCCAGCTCCTTGACGGCCTCCCGCATGGTGGCCAGGTCCACGACGCAGGGCACGCCGGTGAAGTCCTGCATGATCACGCGGGCCGGGGTGAACTGGATCTCCTGGCTGGGCTGCGCGTCGGCCTGCCAGTTCCCCAGGGCCCTGATGTGGTCGGCGGTGATGTTCGCGCCGTCCTCGGTGCGGAGCAGGTTCTCCAGCAGGACCTTCAGGCTGTACGGCAGGCGGGCGGAGCCCTCGACCCGGTCCAGCCGGAAGATCTCGTACGAGTCGTCGCCCACCTGCAGCGTGCTGCGGGCGTCGAAGCTGTTCGCCGACACGACAGTCTCCTTCAATGCACGGATTGGCGATCCACCCGGGGGACAGCTAGGTTAGGTAAGCCTTACTCCGAGCGGTCGCCGTACGCCTTTGGACAGATATCTCGATGTCGAGATAACTCTAGTACACGACCGCGGGCGGGTCATGCCCGGACCCCGCCCCGCCCTCCGGTGCGAGTACCAGGCCACGGCCGCTCCACGCACCCGGCCGACACGCGGGGCGCCCCGCGCGCCGACTGGCGGAAACCGCCCGGCGGGACCACCATGCCCGAAGAGGCAACCTCCGCGGCGTGCGAGTGGTTCCCGGCCGCCGCCACGACCGCTCCGCGCAGCCACACCCCGCACGAAACCCCTCACCCGTTCGGCGGCCCTCCGGGTGCCCCCTATCTCACATCTGAGATATCGTCGCCTGCATGACGGACGACTACCTTGGGCGCATCGGCCAGCTCATCCGCGACGCCCGCCAGCACCGTGGCTGGACGCAGAGCCAACTGGCGGAGGCGCTGGGCACCAGCCAGAGCGCCGTGAACCGCATCGAGCGCGGCAATCAGAACATCAGCCTTGAGATGATCGCCAGAATCTCCGAGGCCCTGGACAGCGAGATCGTCTCCCTCGGCTACTCCGGCCCGATGCACCTCCGGGTCGTCGGCGGCCGGCGCCTCTCCGGCAGTATCGCCGTCAAGACCAGCAAGAACGCCTGCGTGGCCCTGCTCTGCGCGTCCCTCCTCAACTCCGGCCGCACCGTGCTGCGCCGGGTCGCCCGCATCGAGGAGGTCTACCGGCTCCTCGAGGTGCTGCACTCCATCGGCGTCCGCACCCGCTGGATCGACGACGGCGGGGACCTGGAGATCGTGCCCCCGGCCGAGCTCGACATGGACGCGATCGACGCCGAGGCCGCCCGCCGCACCCGCAGCATCATCATGTTCCTGGGGCCGCTGCTGCACCGCCTGGACACCTTCCAGATCCCCTACGCCGGCGGCTGCGACCTCGGCACCCGCACCGTCCAGCCGCACATGATCGCGCTGCGCCGCTTCGGACTGGACGTCACCGCCACCGAGGGCCTCTACCACGCCGTCGTCGACCGCTCCGTCGCCCCCGACCGCCCCATCGTGCTGACCGAACGCGGCGACACCGTCACCGAGAACGCCCTGCTCGCCGCCGCCCGCCACGACGGCACCACCGTCATCCGCAACGCCTCCTCCAACTACATGGTCCAGGACCTCTGCTTCTTCCTGGAGCAGCTCGGCGTACGGGTGGAGGGCGTCGGCACCACCACGCTCACCGTGCACGGCCGCGCGGAGATCGACGTGGACGTCGACTACTCCCCCTCCGAGGACCCGGTGGAGGCCATGAGCCTGCTGGCCGCCGCCGTGGTCACCGAGTCCGAGCTGACGGTGCGCCGGGTGCCCGCCGAGTTCCTGGAGATCGAGCTCGCCGTGCTGGAGGAGATGGGCCTCGACGCCGACCGCAGCCCGGAGTACGCCGCGGACAACGGCCGCACCCGGCTCATCGACCTGACGGTCCGTCCGTCCAAGCTCGAGGCGCCCATCGACAAGATCCACCCGATGCCCTTCCCCGGGCTCAACATCGACAACGTGCCGTTCTTCGCGGCCATCGCCGCCGTCGCCCAGGGCAAGACCCTCATCCACGACTGGGTCTACGACAACCGCGCCATCTACCTCACCGACCTCAACCGCCTCGGCGGCCGCCTCCAGCTCCTCGACCCGCACCGGGTGCTGGTCGAGGGCCCGACCCGCTGGCGCGCCGCCGAGATGATGTGCCCGCCCGCGCTGCGCCCCGCCGTCGTCGTCCTGCTGGCCATGCTGGCCGCCGAGGGCACCTCCGTACTGCGCAACGTCTACGTCATCAACCGCGGCTACGAGGACCTCGCCGAGCGCCTCAACGAGGTCGGCGCCCAGATCGAGACCTTCCGCGACATCTGACGGGCGGGTGCCGCCGGGTCTGCCGACCCTGTTGCAGGGGTGTCGGCGGGCCCGGCGCACGCTCAGAAGTCGCGTACCTTGTGGCACGGCCGCCCGCCGGGCAGGCCCGCATCGTCCGGATGGTCACCGGCTCCGGCTGCCGGTGCAATTCTCAGCGCCGGGCAGACCGTCACACCTAGACTGGGCTGGCTGCTGAGTCGAGTGGGGGGGGAGGCTGCATGTACGTGGTCGACGTGCCGACGGGAGACGGAGCAGGCCGGTTACTGATCGAGGTCCGGGACGTGGACGAGGGACTCGTCGACGTCGCCCGGCCCGGTCAGGTGGTGGCGCGCAGCGCCCGCTCGCTCCAGGAGATGCTGCAATCGGTCCGACCGGTGGCCGCCTCGTTCGTGGACAACTTCTCCCGGCTTCCCCAGGCTCCGGACGAAATCACGGTCTCGTTCGGCATCTCTCTGGATGCGAAGGCGGATGCCGTCATCACCAGTACGTCGGCCGCCGCGAACTTCTCCGTGTCGCTGACGTGGCACCCCTCCGGGAGAGGCGGGGACACCGTGCCGCCGCAGGCATCCGGTCCCGCAGGGGGAGCGGGCTCGACGTCGCCCGCCGGCTCCTGAAAGCTGTCAGGCAGGGGCAGTTGGATGTTTGAGTCGGCGATCCTGCGGATCTTCGGCACAGGTGCGGGCCGACCGGTGGGCGCGGGCTTTCTGGTCGGCGGAGACACGGCTCTCACCTGTGCGCATGTGGTTGGCGCAGCGCTACCGGACGGGGAGGGGTCGCGCACGCCCGACGCCGCGCATTCGGACGAGTGCGGCCGGGAGCCGGGCTGCCCCTGCGGCCAGGCCGTCGAGGTGGATCTGCCCTTGGTGTCTTCGGCGGCTCCGCGTCGCCACAGAGCCGATGTCATCCATGTCGACGAGGCCGAGGACATCGCCGTACTCCGCGTGGCCGGGCTCCCGGAGAGCGCCGGCCGGGCGGGACTGGTCGACGCCGGGGACGTGTGGGGACATCGCATCCGCGCCTTCGGGTTTCCGCAGGCGCGGGACGACGGGGTGTGGCATTCGGGCGTGTTGCGCGCCCGTCAGTCGAGCGGACGTGTCCAGGCCGAACTGGCGGCTCCGCACGGATACCGGATCACCCGCGGCTTCAGCGGCACCGCCGTCTGGGACGAGGAGCTGACCGGGGTGGTCGGGATGGTGGTGCGGGGGGAACAGCGGGACCCGCCCGCAGCCGTCTTGATCCCGACGTCCCGGCTTCTCGACGCCTACCCGCCGCTTCGCTCCTGGGCGCAACCGGAATCACCTTTCCGCAGCCTGAAGCCGCTCCAGGAGGCGGACTCGGCGCTTCTTGTCGGCCGTGAGGCGGAGCGGGACGCGCTGGTGGCGCGCGTCCGCACGGAGCACGTCACCACGCTCACCGGGCCTTCGGGTTGCGGCAAGTCGTCTCTGGCCTTGGCGGGCGTCGTTCCTCTGCTCCGCGCCTCCGGCCATGTGGCAGTCGTGCTACGGCCCGCTCGGGAGCCGCTGCCACTGTGGTCCCTGGCTTCCGCACTGCTTCCGCTCGTCGCTCCGGACGCCGCCCGGCTCGGCGAGGAGAGTCGTGACGCCGCGGTCGACCGGCTGCATACGGACATCGAGCGAAACGGACTGGAACGCTGCCTCACCAAGGCACTGCGCGGGCCGGACGCACACCGGCTGCTCGTCGTCCTCGACCAGTGCGAGGAGGCGCTCGGCGCCTCCTCAACGCTGGCTCCGCTGGCCGAGGCGCTGACGAGGCCGGGACTGGACCGCCACGTCGGTGTCCTCCTCACTCTGCGCACCGACGCCCTCGACGACGCCCTGGCCGACCCCGTCCTCGGCGCACTGGTCGACCGGTGCGTGCACCCGCTGCGGCCCATGAGCCGTGACCAGTTGCGCCAGGTTGTCACCCTCCCGGTCGAGGGGGTTCCCGGTGTCCGCTACGAGGACCGGCTCGCAGAGAGGATCCTCGCCGACACCGCAGGAGTGCCCGGCGCGCTGCCGCTGCTGACGCACACGCTGGATCTGTTGTGGCAGAAGCAGTCGGGCGGCATGCTCACCCACGTCGCGTACGAGGGTCTCGGTGGCGTCGCGGGTGCGCTGAGCACACACGCCGACGCTGTGTGGAACCGCCACGTCCCGGCAGAACGGGTCCCGGAAGCCGACCGGCTGCTGGGCATGCTCGTCCGTATTCCGTCGACCGCCACCGACCCGGTGACCCGCCGGACCGTGCTGCTCGCCGACCTCACATCCGGGCAGCGGCGACTGGCGGAGCAGTTGGCCACCACGCGGTTGCTGGTCACCGGACAAGGGGTCTCGGGCCGTCAGGACACTGTCGAACTGGCCCACGAAGCCCTTATCACCGGCTGGCAGAAGCTGCGGCACCTGGTGGACGCGGACCGGGCGTTCCTCACCTGGTACGGCGACGTGCGTCACGACACGGAGCGCTGGCGTGCCGCCGGCCGCCCGGCCGAGCTGCTGCCCGGTCGGCGTACGCTGAGCGAAGCGGACCGCCGGCTCGAGGGCCGCCGCGACGATGTCGACGCCACCGTACAGGAGTACCTCGAGCACGGCAGGCGTCACCTCCGGACCACCCGCCGACGACGCCGGACCACGTGGACTGTGCTCAGCCTGGTCCTGGCCGCGGCTCTCGTGCTGGGCACGCTCTTCGTCCAGCAGCGCGAAGAGGCCGCCCGCCAGGGTGCCGGAGCAGCCTCCCGGGCCCTGGCGGCGGCGGCTGCCGCCACCGAGGTACAGGATCCCGCTGCGGCCCTGACCCTCGCCGTGGCCGCCTACCGCACGTCTCCTACCCGGCAGGCCCGCAACGCGCTCCTGCGGTACTACGTCGCGCACCGGGGAATCGAACGCATCCTGTCCAACCCACCGGGCGAGATCACGACGGCGCAGAGTTCCCAGGACGGATCCGTGATCGCCGTCCTCTCTGCCGGCGGGCGCGTCACGCTCTTCACCGGCGCCCTGAGCGACACACCCCACACTGTTCTCCTGGACGGTCCGGCCGACGCCATGGTGCCCCTGGTATCCCCGGACGGAGGCCGTGCGGGTTACCTGACGCAGGAGGTGCTGGTCTGGTTCGACGTGGACGACGACGGCGCGGTCGGCCTCGCCAACACCCTGCCGCTGCGCGACGCCGTCGACATGGGCGACGATGCCGGCGGCGCCGCCGCGGCAGCCTTCTCGCGGGACGGCACGCGGGTCGCCGTCGTGCAGAACGGCGGCCTCGTGTGGTGGGACCTGGCGCAGCCGGACGAGCCGCACCGCATCACCGTCCGGCGCAGGGGCGAGGGCACCGCCATGGTGTGGGCCGGGCCGGACGACCAGACCTTTCTCGCAGTGGCCGTCAGGGGTCTGTCCCGGCGCATCGCCGTGGCCGACATCGGCACCGCGGAGGTGCGTACGCTCGTCGACGGCGTCCGGGAAGTGAGCCCTTCCGGCGACGGGCGGTTCGTCGTGACGTGTGAGGAGCGGGAGAAGGGAGCGCTCTACCGGCGTCTGCGTGTCGCCGACGGCGCTCGCCACGGCAGCTTTCGGGACACCGACGCCTTCGGCTGCTCCCGGGTCATCGCGGACGGGGACGGCGGACGCTTCACCGTGGACGGCCTGACCTCGCTCCTCGTGGACGTAGGCCACGACCGGGTCACTGCGACCGCCTACGGCTACGGCCCCGACCGGGGACGGCCGTTCCGACTGGTGACCTCCCGTTCCCACAGCGCGCTGCTGAGATTCCGAGGGCACGCCGTGTACGCGGTCGACGCCGAGACCGCACTTCTCGACGGTGTCGCGGCTCGTCTCGTCGGCGGCGCGCGTATGGTGATGATCGGCAGCGAGCGCTCGACGGTTCAGCTTCGCCGGCCGGCAGGGGATCACCGGATGCTGAAGAGCGCCGACTTACCCGACACGGGGTGGCAAGGGCCACTCGGCCTCACCGTGAGCCCCGACCTGCAGACCTTCGCGCTGCGGGAGGCGGCGAGCCGGATCGTCGTCCGCGACAGCCGCTCTCTACGGCCTGTGAGCCGGATCGACCTGCCTGCGGCCGCGTCACAGGGTCCGGATGATCCTCCGCCTGTCCGGTTCCGCTACGACGGACCGCGCCGCCTGATCACCCGTATCGGCTCCGAGGTCGCACGATGGGAGGCCCGCACCGGCCGGCTCGTCGACCGTCTCGACCTCTCCGGCATCGTCCCCCACGCCGGAGACGAGAAGCTGACCCTCGGCTCCCACCCCGGGGACGATCGCGTCGCGATCACCTCTCCGCAGGACCCGTACGTGCACATCGTCGACCTGGCGTCCGGCCGGATGGTGCGCCGTCACCGCATCGGTGAGGGCGCGAACTCCGCCGCTTTCGACGACAGCGGAGACCACTTCGTGGTCGTCCGCACCAGCCGAAGCCTCGAACTGTGGACCACCGACCCGCTCGCCCCCCGGATCGGCCCGCTGTCCACCTTCGATCAACTGGTGCCGTATGTCGGCGGCTTCTCGGACGACGAGGGCCACTATTTCCTCGCCGCCCAGAACACCGTCCGCCTCTACGACATCAGCGAGGGCACGTACACCGAGTCCTATTCCCTGGGGGGCTACGACCCGGACACCACCTTCCGTACCGACGATCCCTACGGCTTCTACGACGTCGCCGACAAGACCCTTCTGTACGGCCGGGACGCAGGCGGCCGCACCAGGCTCGAGACCCTGCGGCTGCGCCCCGAGGAATGGGCCGACGCGCTGTGTGACATCACCGCCGGCCGTGAGCTCACCGGACGCGAGCAGACAGCTCTGCCCGTACCCTTTCCGGATCAACCGCTGTGCCGCTGAACGGGACTGCTTCCCTGCTCAGGCCCCGGTCCGCTCGCCGGCGACTACGACCTCCATCCGTACCGTCCGGCTCCGCCGTCCCGACGACGCTGGACTCCTCGTCGGCGCACACGCCTTCCGTGCCGTTCTCCACACCTGGGCGCGCCGAGGCACGGCCCCGGGAGGCAAGCCGCTGGCCGTCGACCGTCGTCTTGGGCGATCGCGCCCACGGCGTCCGTGCCCGCAGCTAGCATTTCACCAGGCCCGCAATGTAGGACAAGAGTATTTGCGGCCGGGGGATGGACCTCTACGCGCGGCACGATGGCACGAGGCGGGGACAGCGCATGCGGGAAGGCCGGTGGACCACCGTCACCGAGTCCGAGTTCGACCACGAGCGCCGTGGACTGGAGGCCATCCGGAAGCGGTTACCGGACGCCGACCCCTGGCGCGCGTGGTCGAACTTCACCTTCACCGCGCACACCGGCCACGTCCGCGAGGTCGACCTGCTCGTCGTCGCTCCCGGCGGCGTCTGGATGGTCGAGCTGAAGGACTGGCACGGTTCCGTGACCAGTGAGAACGGCACCTGGGTGCAGACCACGCCGAGCGGCCACCGCCGGCCCCACGGCAACCCCCTTCACCTGGTGAACCGGAAGGCGAAGGAGCTGGCCGGCCTGCTGAAGCAGCATGGACCGCGGGTATGGGTCAGTGAGGCCGTGTGCTTCACCGACAATGCCCTTCGCGTGCGGCTGCCGGCCCACGACCGGAACGGCGTGTACACCGTCGCCGAGCTGGTGGAGATGCTGCAGCGGCCGCCGCGCGACGAGCGCCGCCGCATCACGGTCACCGGTTCCCGCGAGACCAAGGCCGCGCTGGAGCGGATCGGCATCCGGCGCAGCGACGCCGAGTTCAAGGTCGGCCCGTACCAGCTCGAGCGGAAGTCCTACGACTCCGGCGAGACATGGGCCGACTACCGGGCGAACCACCAGGAACTGCCCGAGGCAGCCCGGGTACGGGTGTATCTCAGCGAGCGCGGCTCGGACGCGTCGATCCGGCAGTCGGTGGAGAACGCCGCCCGTCGAGAGGCCGCGGTGCTCCAGCGGTTCCGCCATCCGGGCGTCGTCCAGCTCAAGCAGTACTTCCCCTCCGGGCACTCCGCGGGGCCGGCCCTGATCTTCGACTACCACCCGCAGACGCTCCGGCTGGACGAGTACCTGCTCCAGCACGGCCAGGGACTGGACATCCTCGGCCGGATGGATCTGGTGCGCCAGCTCGCCGAAACGATGCGCTCCGCGCACGCCAGCCGGATCCACCACCGGGCTCTGGCCGCCCGTTCGGTCCATGTGATTCCGCGCGACCGGGGCCGCCGGGGGCAGGCGGTCGGCGAGGACACGACCTGGCTGGCCCCGCGCCTGGAGATCTCGGACTGGCAGATCGCCACCCAGCGCGCCTCCGGTACGGGCGGCAGCGGACCAGGCGGACCCCGCCTCGCCCCGACGGCCCTGTCGACGCGCCATGTGCCGGACGGCTCGGACCCGTTTCTGGCGCCCGAGCTGACCGCGCTGAACCCCGATCCGGTGTCGCTGGACGTCTACGGACTCGGCGTCCTCACCTATCTCCTGGTCACCGGCAAGGCCCCGGCAGCGAGCCAGGCAGAGCTGCTGGCCCGTCTGGAGGCGGGTGAGGGCCTGCGACCGAGTTCCCTGGTGGACGGCCTGTCCGAGTACATCGACGAGCTGGTGCAGGCGGCGACCGCCTACCGCCCCGAGCAGCGGCTGTCCTCGGTCGACGACTTCCTGGAGATGCTGGAGGTCGTCGAGGCCGATCTGACCGCTCCTGCGGCCCAGCCCGAGCCGGAGGCGTCCGGGGACCCCGGGAAGGACCCGCTGGAGGCCGTGGCCGGGGACGTGCTGGGCGGGCGCTGGGAGGTCCGCCGGCGCCTGGGCACCGGCTCCACCAGCCGGGCCTTCCTCGTCCGCGACCTGGAGGCCGAGGCGCACCGGACCAGGCCACTGGCCGTGCTCAAGGTGGCCCTGTCGGACAGCCGGGGCGAGGTGCTGGTCCGCGAGGCCGAGGTGATGGGGCGGCTGCGCCCCGACTCCCGGGTCATCCGGCTGGTCGAGCCGGACCCGCTGTCCCTGGGGGGCCGGACCGTCCTCGCCCTGGAGTACGTGGGCGACGAGCGCGAAGACGCCGATCAGCCCGCCGAGGACGGAGACACCGGCCCCCGGACACGGTCCCCCCGCCGCGAGGAGACGGTCGCGCGCCAGTTGCGGGAACGCGGCCGGCTCCAGATGGACCAGCTCGAGGCGTACGGCGACTACCTCTTCGGCGCCGTCGACTTCCTGGAGGGCGAGAGCGTCTGGCACCGCGACATCAAGCCGGACAACATCGCCATCCGCATCCGCCCGAACCGCACCCGGGAACTCGTCCTCATCGACTTCTCCCTGGCCGGCTTACCGGCCAGGGACCACGACGCCGGCACCGAGGGGTACCTCGACCCGTTCATCGGCACCCTGACCCGCACCGCCTACGACTCGCACGCCGAGCGGTACGCCGTCGCCGTGACCCTGCACCAGATGGCCTCCGGCGAGTTGCCCAAGTGGGGCGACGGGTCGGTGCCGCCCCGGATGACCGACCCCGCCGAGTTCCCCTGCCCGGTCATCGCCGCGGACGCCTTCGAGCCGGCGGTGCGGGACGGGCTGGTGGCGTTCTTCCGCAAGGCCCTGCACCGGGACGCGGCGCAGCGCTTCCCCGATCTGAAACCGATGCGGGACGCATGGCGGAAGATCTTCCTGGACGCCTCCCGTACGGTGCCGTCCAGTCACCGCTCCCGCCACCCGGCGGGTGCGGGACAGGAGTCCGGCGGCGACCGGCCCGCGATCGCGGAGGCGGAGCTCCTCACGGCCGACGAGCAGCGCGACCGTCTGGCGGCGGAGGTCACCCGGGAGACGCACCTCTCCGCCGCCGGCCTCACCCCGGCCGCGGAGTCCTTCCTCTACGGCCTCGGCGTCACCACCGTCGGCGAACTCCTCGACTACAGCCGCACCAAACTCCTCAACGCACCCGGACTGGGGACCAAGACCCGCACCGAGGTGCAGCGCCGCCAGCGCCAGTGGGGCAGGCTGCTGCGCGAGACGCCGGCCTCCCCGCTCACCACGAAGGGCCGGGCCGAGGCGAAGGAGGAGATCGCACACCTCACCGCGGCCGAGACGGCCCTCCTCGGCAGGCTCGCCACCGGCGAGGACGCCGGCGGGCTGAGCGAGGCCGCGCTCCGCGCGGTGAGCCTGGACGCCCTCGCCACGCTGCTGGTCCCGGAGCTCAACAACAACCGGTCCAACAGCAACAAGGCCGAGATGGTGCGGCTGCTGCTCCGCCTGCCGAACGAGCGCGGGGAACTGCCCGCCATCGGGGCCTGGCCCAAGCAGAAGGACGTGGCCGACGCGCTCGGTCTGTCCGCCGGGCGCATTCCGCAGATGCTCAAGGAGGAGCGCAAGCGCTGGAAGAAGCAACCGGCGATCCAGGCGCTGCGCAACGAGATCCTCGACCTGCTGGCGGACCTCGGCCGGGTCGCCTCGGCCGTGGAGATCGCCGACGCACTCGCCCTGCGGCGCGGCACACAACTGCCGGAGCGGGAGCAGCGGCGCGCACTCGCCCTCGCCGCCGTGCGGGCCGTCGTGGAGGTGGAGCAGCTCGTCCCGGAGGAGGCCGAGTTCCAGCACCAGCCCAACCGCAAGGCGACGGAAGAGGCACTGGCCGCCGGCCTGCTCGCCCTGGACGTCCGGGACGGCGACGCCCCGGACACGCCGACGGCTCCCGGCCTGCTCGACTACGCCGCGCGGCTGGGCAAGACCGCGGACCGCCTCGCCCGCCTGGAGACCCTGCCGACCGCGGCCACCGTCCTCACCGAGCTGGGCTGGCTCAACCCGCCACCCGGACTGGTCGAGTGGGACGAACGACGCCTCGTCGAGCTGGCCGCCGCCGCCTCGCCGAACGCGGCAGCGACCCCGCGTCTGGAGATCTACCCGCGCGACCTGCCACTGGTCCGGGCACTCCGCCTCACCCAGGCGGGCCTGGTGCGGCTGATCCCCGGCGTCCCTGAGGAGCGGCAGCCCGGCCTGCCGCCGGGCGAGGTCCACGAGCGGGTACGGGCCCGCTTCCCGGAGCTGGTCGTCCCCGACGGCCGCGGCGGGACCACGCACGAGCTACCGACCGGCGGCTCCCTGACCAAGGCCCTGCGCGACGCCGGGTTCGACCTCACGCTGTCGACGCGCGAGAACACCCGCACCCTGCGCTACCTGCCCTCGCAGATGGACGGGGCGTCCAGCTACCTGACCGTCGCCGCCTGGCGCCGCTCCACCGACGCCGGCCTCGTCACCCGCTACTCCGACGACCCGCTGCTCGCCGGCGCCGTCCGCGCGGACGAGCGGCTGACCGCCTCGGCCCGGCGGGACGGCTACCGGGTGCTCACCGTGCACCACGGCCGCACGGTCGAGGCGGTACGGGAACTGTCGAAGAGCCGCATCGGCGCCCAGCCGGTCTCGGTGACCTCGCTCTTCCTGGACGCGCTGCACGCTCTCGTGCCGCCGGGCACGAAGCCGACCTGGGAGACGCTGCTCAAGGCGGACGTGGCCGAACCGGGCTCCCGGGGCGCGTTGAAGTTCGCCGAGTACGCGCGTACGGCGTGGGGTGCGGTGGAGCCGCGCATACGGGAACTGCTCACGCCGGGGGCCGGGGCGGGGCCGGTGCTGCTGACGGAGGCGGCCGTCTTCGCCCGGTACGACGCCATGGGGGTGCTGGACCGGTTGGCGGAGGCGGCCCGCGGGGGCGGGCGGGGGCTGTGGCTGCTGGTGCCGCAGCCCGACCCGGGGCGGGAACCCAGGCTGGGGCAGGTGGCGGTGGCGTACCAGGCCGGCCTGGGCGAATGGATCGAACTTCCGGACTCATGGGTGCGCAACGCCCACCGGTCCGGACTGGTGAACGCGCACGCGAGCGCGAACGGAAACGAAAACGGAACCAAGGGAGACGAGACGTGATCGACCGCGCAGCCCTGTTGGACGATCTCAAACGGCAGGTGAAGGCGGTCGAGACCGACCTCGGGAAACAGGTGAAGGCCGTCGGTGAAGTCGGCGACCGGCTGAGAGCCGAGTACGAGCAGGCCCGGAAGTTAGGCCGCACGGCCGCCACCTGGAACTCCTGGCTGGACGACCGCGTCACGCAGGTCGCCGTGGCCTGGGTGCTGGGCACCGTCTTCGTCCGCTTCTGCGAGGACAACGGGCTCATCCCGGAGCCCTACCTAACCGCACCCGAGAACGACCGGCGGGACCTGGCGCTCGCACGGTACGAGGACTACCTCGCGCAGTCGGACGACCCGACGTACCGGGGATGGCTGGAGCAGGCGTTCGAGGACATCCGGGCGGGTCAGGCGGGGCGCCTCCTGTTCGACCGGCGGCACAACCCGCTGTACCAGATCCCGCTGTCGCACGACGGGGCGCGGGAGCTGGTCGAGTTCTGGCGTACGCGGGACGAGACGGGTGCGCTCGTCCACGACTTCACGGACCCGCTGGAGGAGGACGGCGACGGCACGCGGGGGTGGGACACGCGTTTCCTCGGCGACCTGTACCAGGACCTCAGCGAGGCCGCACGGAAGACCTATGCCCTGCTCCAGACTCCGGAGTTCGTGGAGGAATTCATCCTCGACCGGGCCATGAACCCGGCGGTGGACGAGTTCGGGTACGAGGGCCTGAAGATGATCGACCCGACCTGCGGGTCGGGCCACTTCGTGCTGGGTGCCTTCCGGCGGCTGGTGCGGCTGTGGGCGCACGGCCGGCCGGGGAAGGACGTGCACGAGCGGGTGCGGGAAGCGCTGGACTCGGTGCATGGGGTGGACCTCAACCCGTTCGCGGTGGCCATCGCCCGCTTCCGGCTGCTGGTCGCCGGTATGGCCGCGAGCGGGGTACGGACGCTGGAGGAGGCGTCGCGGTACGAGTGGCCGATCCACCTGGCGGTGGGCGACTCCCTCATCAAGCACCGGCACAAGCAGGGCAACCTCTTCGACGACTCGGACGAGGAGGGCGCGGACGAGCTCGCCGACTTCAAGTACGAGACGGAGGACGTTCAGGAGCACCCACGGCTTCTGGAGCCGGGGCGCTACCACGTGGTCGTGGGGAACCCCCCGTACATCACGGTGAAGGACAAGAAGCTCAACGCGCTGTACCGGGAGCTGTACAACGCCTGTGCGGGAACGTATGCGCTGTCGGTGCCGTTCGCTCAGCGGTTCTTCGAGTTGGCGAAGACAGGGGACCCCGATAGTGGACTCGGATACGGAATGGTTGGGCAAATCACAGCCAACTCATTCATGAAGCGAGAGTTCGGCACCCGGCTCATCGAGACGTACTTTGGACACGAGGTGGAACTGACCGAGGTCATCGATACCTCGGGGGCGTACATACCCGGGCACGGGACCCCAACGGTCATCCTGGCCGGTAAGCGCCGGAGTGGCAGCAGTCGCTCCGAGACAATCCGTACAGTACGAAGCATCCAGGGGGAGCCGTCAGAGCCTGAGCGAGCTCCAGATGGATTCGTTTGGACTGCAATTACAGGTCAAATTGACGACCCCGGATCCGTGAGCAAGTGGGTCTCAGTAGACGACCTGGAAAGAGGGCGCTACTTTGGCCGACAGCCCTGGGTCCTCGCTGATGGTGGACTCGAGATGATTCAGCGAATCGAAGAATCCAGCATCCAGACACTGAAGGCTACTATCGATCCCCCTGTGGGACGCGCCATTCGTGCGGGGGCAGATGAGGCGTATATTCGCCCCGCGCGTAGGACTTACCGAACCGTTGCGAATCGCATGGCGCTACGCCCACTGATGACTGGCGAGACCGTCCGTGACTGGGCGGCAGACCCGGCGGAGGCAATTTGGTTCCCGTATGCGCAGGAACTCCAGTCAGGAGACCTGACTGCTGACCTTTGGAGATTTCGCCGTGTGCTTGAAATGCGACGCACTTTCCAGGGGAGCATGGCAGACGCCGGACTCGCCTGGTGGGACTACATGCAATACACTGCTTCGGCATACCAAACACAGCTATCCCTTACTTTCGCCGAAGTGGCAACACATAACCATTTCGCCCTCCACTGCGGGAACGCCGTATTCAAGCAAACAGCACCAGTAATCAAACTCAAAGAGAGCGCCAACCGAGAAGACCATCTGAAGCTCCTCGGGATCCTCAACAGTTCGACCGCATGTCTTTGGTTGAAGCTGAACTGCCACAACAAAGGAATCCGAGGAGAAGGGGGCGGATTCACCAGTTCCGAATGGGAGCGCTTTTATCAGTTCAACGGGTCAAATATCGAACGCTTCCCTCTCCCCACTCATTACCCCACAGACTTCGCCAGAACCCTTAGCACGCTTGCCGAAGAAACCGTCGCGACTAGCCCTTTTTACAGCGCAGAGAATGAGGTTCCAACAAGTCACAGCCTTCGTGAAGCGCGCACAATCTGGCGAACCTCTCGCGCCCGAATGATCGCCATCCAAGAAGAGCTGGATTGGCAAGTCTATTCACTCTACAGTCTACACCCAGAAGATCTGCGAGCCTCCAAAGATCCCAACTCTCCGCAGATCCCTGACCTCGCCCTCGGTGAGCGTGCCTTTGAGATCGTTCTCGCTCGCCGCGTTGCCGCAGGGGAAGCCGGTGACGAGTGGTTTCAGCGCCACGGGTCGGAACCAAAAACCGAGATTCCCGCCCATTGGCCAACCACCTACCGTGAGGTCGTTCAGAAGCGGATCGACGCCATTGAGTCATCTCGGGCCATCGGCATGGTCGAACGGCCGGAGTATAAGCGACGCTGGGCGATCGAAGAGTGGGATGCGCTCCAAGAGAATGCCCTTCGTAGCTGGCTACTCGACCAGCTCGAGGACCGAAAGCACTGGTTTGATGAGAACGGTACGCCCGCCCTCATCTCACTCTCCCGACTCACGGACAGTCTGTCCCGGGACGAGGACTTCGTCTCGGTCGCGAAGATCTACGCACCCCGCAAGGAACTACCCGCCGTCGTTGCCGAGTTGATGTCCGACGAGCACGTGCCGTTCCTCGCCGCTCTGCGCTACAAGCCCTCCGGGCTGAAGAAGCGCTCGGACTGGGAGCACGTCTGGAAACTCCAGCGGAAAGAGGACGACGCTCCGGACGAGTTGGCCAAGCGTAAGATCAGGGACACCATCCCCGTGCCGCCGAAGTACACCTCGGCTGACTTCCTCCGCCCAACCTTCTGGCGCGCGCGCGGCAAGCTGGATGTGCCCAAGGAGCGCTTCATTTCGTACGGGCAGACCAACGCGGCAACCCCCGAGCTGTACGGCTGGGCCGGCTGGGACCATCGAGAGCAGGCGATCGCACTCGACTCTTACATCGCCACCCACGAGGCGCTGACGACCGAGGAGGTCACGCCACTCCTCGCCGGTCTGCTGGAACTCCAGCCGTGGCTGAACCAGTGGCACAACGAGCCCGACCCGGTCTTCGCTCCGACCCCCGCCAAGTTCTTCGAGGGCGACCGGCAGATGGAACAGGGCAAGCACGGCCTCACCGATGACGACCTGCGCGCGTGGCGCCCGGCCGCAGCCGCCAGGGGACGCCGACCCAAGTAGATCATCGAGCGCACGCACGGTGGTGGTCCGGCGATCCAAGCTATCGCCGGGCCCCACCCATTCGTTCAGGCTGTCAGCCGTCCATCCTTGACTGCCGACACGAAGGCGTCCCACCCACCTGCCGGGAAGACCAGTACTGGGCCGTGCGGAACCTTACTGTCCCGGACGGGGAAGACACCGACGAAGTCCTCAGAGACCTCCACACATGCGCCACCGTCCTGGTTGCTGTAGCTGCTCTTGCGCCAGGAGACGGCACTCAGGTCGATGGATCGCACGTCACTTCCTCCAAGATCTTCAGGATGAACTTCCGCGACTCCGATGGGGAAAGCGCCAGGTCGCGCACCGCATCGTACGTCTTCTGCAAACGTACAACCGGACTGGCTTCCTCGATCAGCTCACCTCGATATCCGTTCTCGGCGTACACAACAGTCCTCCCCTCCGGAAGGAGGAGGTACCACATGTCTGCCCCCATGAGGCCGTGCAACCCAGCGCTCTGCAGGAGCACATGAACTGACACGTTCGTGCGTTCCACGGCCTCCGCCAGGTACTCCAGCTGTTCGCGCCACTCCCCCATGTCCCGCATCGGCGTCCGCAGTACGGCCTCGGACAGGATCGTGCGGAACGGTGGTGCGTCCTCGCCGTCCAACAGCTCTCGGCGTCCCATGCGGGCCTCCACCTGCTGGTCCAGCTCCTTGCCCTTCAACCCACCCGCCCGCAGCACCTCCCGCGCGTAAGCGGGGGTCTGGAGGAGGCCGGGCAGGACGCTGACGGCGAAGTGCCAGAGGCTGACTGCCTCGGCTTCCAGGGCCATGTAGCGGCGGTAGCGTTCGCGGAACTGGGTGTGGTCGCCCGCTGCCAGCTCCCACAGGGCCAGCAGCAGGCCCGGGGTGCCGTAGTGGGTGTCCAGGGCCTGGACGACCTCGGGGCTGCCCAGGGTCTCGCCCTTCTCCATCTTGCCGAACAACGACCAGTCCCAGCCCATCCGTTCGCCGAGCTGACGCAGGCTCCTCCCGCTGCCCGTGCGCAACGTGCGCAGCTCCTCGGCGAACCGCTGGCGGGGTTCCTGGCTGCGGCCGGTGATGACACGTCGCTGCGGCATGCGGCTCTCCTCCGAAGCAATCTCGCGCGGGACCGTGTGGAAGGTGTGGAACCGGCCCCGGGCGGCCGGGAAGCACCTCCCCGCCCACACCGTCACCCGCCCACCCGCCGGTGCATCGTCGTCACACCGGCACTACGCACCGTAGTTCGCCCAGCAGAACGCGGCAGCACATCAGTCCACCATGCACACGGACGAGGGACACACCATGACGACACCGCCCCAACACCCTCACGCACCGGCCTCCGCCGTTCCCCCACCGGCAGCCCGCGTCCAGGAAGCCCTGGACGCCCGCGACGCACTCGCCGCCGCCCTCACCCGCGCCGGCATCCAGCTCCCCGCCATGGACATCCGCATCCCCTGGAGCGCCGTCGACCACCACGGCGAGGCCCAGTACGCACTCGTCCAACTCGGCGTGTGCTCCGCACCCGTGGCCCACCTGCTCGCCGACGCCCTCAACCAGGGCCCGGCCCGGTGACCGGACACGACGTGCCCGCCGTCGGCACAGCAGTCCGCGACACCGCACGCGACCGCGTCGGCCGCGTCATGGACCACACCGGCCCCTACCTCCAACTCCGCCCCCTCGGCGGCGGCCACGAATGGGACGCCCACCCCGACCAACTCCACCCCCTCACCCAGAACGAACTCCTCAGCGCCCTCGTCGCCGAACTCAACAAACACAGCCGCCAGGGGCTCTGACAGCACATCTGGTCAGCAAAGAGCCCAAGCCGCAGCGCGTTCGCCCGGCAATGCCCCTTCCCCAGGTTCCGTTTCCGCGCAGCCAGTCATCTCGCTGGGACGCATTCATCATGTGTTACGCTCATGCTACTGCGAGTCGAACTGACCATCGACCCGCATCGGGGAACTTCTTGGGGGATCACTTTTGCGTACCAGGATATCGACCGCTGCCATCTTCGTGGTCGGAATCATCCTGATGGGAACAGCAACGCCTGCAGCCGCCGACGACACCGAGCGCACCGGGAGCGTCAACAACGTCATCCGCGACTCCGGAGCAAGTCCCGCGGGTCGCGCTTCCGACAACTGCGGCAGCTGCGACTGCACAGTGAAGGCCCACGATCCGCACAACTCCCACCATAGTCCGGGCCGGACGAACGGCGAGGCCGTCACGACCTGTAAGAAGAGCTAGCCGAAGATTCGGGTTACCGCCCAGCTCTGGGAGGACCGCTGGTGGGGTTGGGACCGGATCGGCAAGAAGGGCGACGTGACGCGGCACAACAAGAAGAAGGTCAAGGCCTCCGCAAACGACAAGTGCCGAAACAACAAGCACCGAATCACCGCCAACAGCTGGGTCACCTTCCGCAGCGGAAAGACGGTGAAGGGGAACGACATCAGCCGGACCCGAACCATCAAGTGCTAGTCAATGCGACGCTGCGTTCCGGGGTGCGCGGCCTGCTTGCCGCGTACCTCGGCTGCGCCGCCGTCTCAGCTTGCGCATCCGACAGCGGGCGGGTGGCTCGGGAAGCTCCGATGCAGCCACCTTCCGCAGTCCTCCATGACCGACAACTACCGCTCTTCACCTTCGATTGGCTTGCCGTCGATGGGAGCGAGCGACGACCACCCTCTTCCCACGTGGCGTGGCCCCCGCCGGACACGGGCAACGCAAACAACGGGTGGCTCACCTTGCACACATCCGGTCGGCCCTATCTGGTCGAGGTGAACGGCTATTCCCGCGTCGACTCCTCAGGCATTCCCGAGGGCGACGGAAATGTATGGACGTGCCGGGCGGGCAGCGCTGACCCGTGCTCGATCCGGGGAGGCAGCACGGGCCATACGTCGATTGCCATGCCGCGCTCCCTGTTCCAGGGTCCGCGAAACACCTACGCTACGATACAGATCTACTGGTCGGTCCCACCGGAAGAACGGACCAGCAGCTACCCGGAAGTGGGAGAGGTTACCGCTGTGTGGCTCTGGCACGGCGCCTCCGAAAGGAACCAATGAATTCCGCATCGGTTTCGGCCTCCGCACTCCATGCGGCCCCGGTCGCTCTCCAGTTGGCCCGTGAGGCCGCCCTGGAACCGGATCTGTCGATGCCGGAACTGCACGACCTGGCCGTCGACATCGCACTGTCCTTCTCCACCGGTTCCGTGTGGGACGACCTGAAGACCTGGACTCCCGTATCCGACCGTGAGGCGGTGGAGCGCCTGGCCGCCTTCCTCGAATCCGAACGGCAATGGTGGTCCCCGCTCGAGGAACTCACCTTCCCCCAGGTCGTCGTCGCCGAGAACGGCACGCCTGTGCACACGCTCCGGCCACCCCGCCTGCGGGAGGACGACCCCACCTACCCGGACAAGCCGGCGGGCGCCCTGTGGACCTCCTCACTCCTGCCGACGGGGGCTCCCACCTGGACTGCCGTGGTCGACACCGGATACCTGGGCTTCGACAGACCCTTCACCGGCATCGACCTGCTCATGGACGGCTCCGGCTGCGACGTGTTCACCATCGCCTCCGCCGCCGACTTCGCCACCCTGTGCGAGGAGTTCGCCGCCCCCCGGCCGCAGGGCGCGCCCGGGATCGACTGGCACCGGGTCACCGCCTCTTACCACGCCGTGCACCTGACCTTCACCGGGCTGCTC
The DNA here is from genome assembly GCF_021696945.1 of Streptomyces sp. JJ36. Classification (GTDB taxonomy): domain Bacteria; phylum Actinomycetota; class Actinomycetes; order Streptomycetales; family Streptomycetaceae; genus Streptomyces. The sequence continues at coordinate 77,182 of NZ_JACYHE010000010.1, read as the reverse complement.
CTGGCCCAGGAGGCACCCGTGCACACCCGGTTCGGGCCCATGCGCCTGCGCGGCTGGGACTGCGAGAGCACCGCATGGCTCCGCCTCCCGGACTCAGCCCGACTCGGGGAACATCGCCACGTGACATGACACGCCGCCCCTCGACCTCCGGACGCGCCGGTGACGCTCGTTCGCGTGCGGCCGGAATGCCTGTCGGCCACCCCAGGGCGGCTCTGTCGAGTTGGTCCGTTCTCCCACTCACCGGCTGTTGCTCGCCTCTGCACGCGAGAATTCCCACAGGCAACCGTCTTCGCCACGGTCCGACACCTGACAGATCGTCTCTGTACGAATACCCCGGTTACTGTGCATTGCACCGAGTCGTGGACTGCAGGGTGATTCAGGTCAGCACGAAGAAGCGACCCACACTCATATTCGGCCTGCCCCGGTCCGTTCGGAGATCCAGTGAGGAAGGCTCAGGAGAAGGGATCGTCCGCTACGTCCCAGGGGCTCGCGTGCGGCGATCCTTGAGCCAGCTCTCGATGCGCTCTGACTGCTCACTGGTCTCGGTGAGACCGTGCGCGAGATCGCGTCCGTACCGACGCTGAACCGCAACGCTCTCCTCGACCGTGCTCAGAGCTTCGCGATAGCGTCCCTGGTTTCCCAGCAGGACGGCGTGATTGTTGAGGCTGACGGCGTAGTCCCGCGAGACCTGGTGTGCGTGGTCCGTGTGCAGGTCACGATAGATGTCAATCGCTTCGGCCACGGCTGCGAACGCCTCTTGCTCACGTCCGAGGTCGACCAGTCGACTGCCCAGATTCGCCAAGCTTCTCGCCAGATCACCCGCACTTGCACGGTCCCCTTGAGCGGTCCGTCTGCGGTCGATCTCCACAGCCTTCTGGACGGCCTGAAGCGCCTGCTCTCCTCTCCCCGCTTCCGCCAGATGGATGGACTGGTTGTTGAGAATCCTTGCGTGGCCCGAGCCGAAAGTGTCGAAGTCGTCCTGAGCCAAGTCCCGGTACAGCGTTTTCGCTTCGGACACGGCATCGAGGCTCTCCTCCCTCCGGCCGACTTCGGACAACCTCACGGACAGGTTACTGAGAGCGGCACCCAGGTCGCCGAAGCGAGACCGGCCCTCTACTGCCACCAGTTCCCGGCACACCTCCACACCTTCCTGCGCTGTGGTGACCGACTCCTCCCGCTGCCCCACGAGAGCCAGTTGATTCGAATGCTTACGGAGGAGGCGAGCGAGTCGTTGGCCGTGGGTTCTCATGTCCTGGCGGGCGAGCGATCGCCGGTGGCGGATCTCCTCGGCCGTGCGGGCGAGCAACGCCTGGTTCGCCATCGCCGTTGCCGGACCTCCAGCTGCGGCGGCGAACGCCTCAGCCACGAAGGCGGCAGACGGCCTACGGGTGGGCTCGTGCTCCAGACAACGCCAGAGGATCCGCAGGAGCGCAGGATCGATCCTGGACGTGGTCGAGGGACTCTGGTCGCGGTGCCCGGCCTTCGGATCCTTCCATTGTCCCGCAAGAAGGGCGAGAAGCACCGCCCCGGCGGCATACACGTCGCTCTCGGGCGTGAGCGAGGGTCCACCATCGCGCGCTTCGACATAGGCCTCGCCCACAGGCAGGACCTCTCGATGGTCGCTGTCGACGCCGTCGAGGGTCGCCGTCGCCCAGCCGACCAGCCGAACGTCACTGTCGGACACGAGCACGGTCCGAGGCGCGAGCGAGCCGTGCACGATACCGAGACTGTGGGCACGGGCGAGTGCCTCGGAGAGGCCGAGGCCGATCCGCAGGAAGAGCTCCCCCGGAACGTCTCTCCCATGCTCGTGCAGGACGCCTCGCAGTGTGGGGGCGGGAGCCGACGACGGATCGCCCTCACGACGATGGACGCACGTCGCCGCAATCCAGGGGAGCTCCTCGGCAGTGTGCGATTGCACGTCGACCAGGGCGGGCGCGTGGGCGCCCCGCATCCGCAGCAGACACTCGGCTTCCCTGCGGACGAGGTCCAGCGCGGCCGTCGGATTCCTGATGTGCAGGGGTGTGGGCACCCGGATGGCGACAACGGCACCGTCCTCGTCCCGGCCCAGGTACATCGCCAAGTGCGACCAGCCCCTGACGCAACGCGCCAGAAGCCGGAACCGGCCGATTCGCGCCGGTTCCCCCGGCTCGAGCCCCACCCAGCCGGCCCCCAGCGCCGCACGCACGTCGTCGTCGGCTGACATGTACGGTTCGCTGGACGGGTCGGATCCTCCGCTGCCGACGGTCCCGGTTCCTGCAGGATCCTCGGTCGCGCCCCCGGACGCGTGGCGGCCGACCGCTACGGGCACCGCCGGCTGGGCATCCGCGGACGGGATGCCCAGCCGCTCCAGCAGCTGATCGCGGAGCCATCCGAAGGAGAGCTGGCTGTCCTCGATCACGGCAGCGCCGTCCGGGTGGCCGACCCACGCCGGAAAGGTCGGGGCACGACCGACGGCGGCCTCGATGCGTCGCGTGACGGCCTCGGCGGTGCGCAGCAGTTCCTTCGGTGAGACGGCACTAAGCAGAATGCGGCGGGCATCGCCGGAGAAGTCGAATCGCCTGTGATGCGGCAGCCTGCCGCGCTGGTCGACATCGACTTCGTGCATCAGGCCCCCCAGGAACACTTCCATGAGATGCCCGGGGTCGGTGGGAAGCGGGAGAGCGGCCTGCACCAGGCGCATGACCGGTGGCGTCACAGGCGATACGGCGGCCACGTGGGCGGCGAGCCGGTATGCCTCCGGGGACGCGGCCTCCCTGAAGCGCATCACCGCTTCGGCAGCGTTGCTCCGGTCGGTATCGGCGATGGACGGTTCGGCGCCGGGCCGGCTGTCGTCCCACAGAGGCAGAAGGGCGGTTGCGCCGGGTGAGGCGATGAGCTGCGCCCAGTCGGCGACGGCCGCGGGGGTCGGTTCCAGGATCGGGACGGCTACGGAGTCGAAGCTCACGAGGTTCGGCGGCAGGTCCGGATCGGTGACGTGCCAGGCATGGGTGGGGCCGCCGCGGCGGTGCGTGGTGACCTGCCACTGCCGTGCGCCGAGCCCGGTGCTCCCCCAGAGCCGGGTCGGCAGGGCCTGGACGACCGCTGTGGGGCCGCATCGGGCCCAGAGGTCCATCACCCGCCGCATCCCGCCGTCCCGCCACGCAGCTCCCACACCGTCGCTCACGACGAGCACGAGCGTGTTCCCCGCCGGATCGCACAGGGTCTTCGGTGACTGAAGGTGTCCGCGGTGCCGGAACGGGCCGGTCCGCAGGCCCGGCGCGAACCCACGTGTGTCCAGACCGTAGACGCGCACGTCGCGGAAGGCTCCGGCGCGTTCCATGACCTTGCGGACCTCGCTGGCGAGGCGCTGCCACAGAACCATGGACACCCCGTCGTCGACAACGAGAGCGAGCGACAGCCAGCGGCTCCTCACCGGGCGCGTCACGGTCTCGGGCACGCCTGTGTCGGCAATGGCGGCGACGGTCCGCGTGACGTCGAGCTCGTGACCGATCCGGTCGGGGAAACGCTGCCGCAGCGGGCGGAGACTCTTGCCGAGGCGCAGCTGCCCGGCACCGGCCAAGCGGGAGTCCGGTGTGCGGACGCCGATCGCCGGGGATGACGTCGCGTCGGCGTCGGTCCGCGCAGTCTGGTCCGAGGGCTTCTGCCCGGCGGCCAGGAGCGGGTGCGCCGAACCGGTCTCCGTGTTCTCGGCGCCCATCTTCTCGCTTACCGTGCCGGAGGACTTCGAGGCCTCGGGCGGCGACGAAGCCCCGTCGTGCTCCGACGTGTCGGGCCGCTCCGGCGACACCGCGGACACGCCGGCAGCGCGTGCCAGTGGCTTGGCGTCCTCTGGCAGGGTCACCGCGAGCCACAGGACATCGAGGAGTTCGTCCCGGGAGAGCTCCACCCCACTGTCGGCCAGCACTTTCGCCATGTGAGCGATCACGACGTCACACTGCTCCGCCGAGCTGATGCAGAACCGCCTGGAGCAGGGAGCCCGCATCGAGATCGGCGCCGCCGTTGCGAAGGTAGACCGCGTTGAGCAGCTGGTCGGTGGCGAGTTCTCCGGCAGCGCGGCGGCCGAGGAACTCCCCCAGCAGGTCGTCGACGTCGGTCAGCGCCTCGGGGCCGAGGTGTGCGGCGACGATCTCCCTCAGACGTCGCTCGTCGGGTTCGGGGAGGTCGAGGCGCACACAGCGTCTGAGGAATGCGGGCGGGAAATCCCGCTCGCCGTTGCTGGTGATGACCACGACCGGGAACTCCCTGCAGCACAAGCGGCCGCGTGTCACAGGGGCGGGGTCGTCCGGATCATCGGTCTGGACGTGAACCGGCGCATGGTTCTCGGGAAGCCGAGTGAGTTCGGGGATGGCGAACTCACCCTCCTCGAAGACGGTCAGCAGATCGTTGGGCAGGTCGACGTCACCCTTGTCCAGCTCGTCGATGAGCAGCACGCGGGGGCGCTCCCGTGGCACGAGAGCGTTGCCGAGCGGCCCGAGCCGAATGTACTGGCCGATGTCCGGCTCCGTGCCGTCCGCGTCCCGGCGTAACGTGGCCTCGCGGAGCCGGCCGACGGCGTCGTACTGGTACAGGGCGTCCTGCAGGGTCGAGCGGCTGTTCACCGGCCACTGCAGGACACGACCGAGCGCGAGTTCGTGGGCCACGGCGTGCGCCAGCGAGGACTTCCCCGTACCGGGCTGACCGGTGACCAGGAGGGGGCGGCGCAGATGGAGCGCCGCGTTGACGATGTCGGCCTCGTTCGGGCCGATGAGGTAGGGCCGGGGGTCGGAGTCCTTGGCTACGGTCGATGACCGCCTCTCGTCGAACCGACGCCACGGAGGGGCGGCAGGAAAGGGGACCTCGACGCGCTCGCCGTCCCCGCGGAACAACCGCCAGTCATCGCTGCTAACGGCAGGGGGCAGATCACCGGCGCTGCTGCCGGGCAGATGCTCTGGGGTTGTCATGACGCGTGTGTTCCTCTCCTGGGGTCCCTCAGGTGAAGCGACTCGCTTTGCGGGTGACGGCCTTCCGGCTCCCAGACGAGCGAAGGCCGTGCCCGGCGCTGATCCGGGTGCGCAGCGGAGTGACTCCGGAAATGCCGGACCCGCTCAGGGAGCGTTTCCGGCGGCCCGCCGGGAGCGAGGCTTCGCAGTCTTTCGGCGTCCTCGTAGCCGTCGGCGTCGCGATCCCAGAGCACCACGGGAACGCCCAGGGCCAGACAGACCACGAGCCAGGACTTGCGCTGGGTGGCGGGGCCGTGGAGGACGATCTGCGCGGTGTCGCGATGGTCGGTTTGCAGCAGGTGCATCAGCTGCCGCTTGCCGGCGCACGCGCTGCCGGTAGCGAGCGTCACCGAGCGGCCGCGCTTCCAGCGGCGTTGCTGGTCGCTTTCACGGTCCGGCCTCTGATCCGTGAGTTCCGGGCAGCTGAGGGAAACCCGGTACTGCGCTCCGATCGGCCATGCGGGCAGGAAGTCGTCAGCCTCCGGCTCCCACTCGTCGACAGCCAGATCGAGTCCCGCGCGGTCGACCACGACGGTCACCCACGGCACCTGGTCGCCCTGGCCGGGCTCCTGACAGGCTGTGGAGACCGCGTCGTTCAGGCATCGCGCCGCCTCGCGGGGGGTCTTCGACGCCGACTCCACATCCTTGAGCACGCTGCGCGAGCCATCGCCGCGGGCGAGTAGGATCCTGCACCGATAGCGTTCCTCGGCCGCTGCCGCATCACGTTGCACTTCCATCACCACCCGTGCCACGGGGGAGATCAGACGTTGCCTCCACCGGGCGGCGTCCGCACGTCGCTCGCCCAGAGCGCCGGATTGAACACCCAACCGCTCAGCGGTCGCCGACGACCAGGAGCGCAGCTCATCACCGAGCGCGGCGTCATCCATGGCCGCTGCAACGTACTCGACGAGCCGCAACAGCACGGGAACCGGCGTGGTGCCCCCGGAGATGCTCTCCGCATCGGACAGCTCCTCCAGCGCCTCGACCACGCCGATGAGATCTTGTTCCTCGAACTGCGCACCGGAAAGCGTCTCGGGCAGGACGACGTAGCGCAGAGCCTCACGAGCCGCCCACGGCATGACCTCCGGCCGCTGCTTGCAGACCCGGCGCAGCAAAGCGATCAAGGCTTCGTGCTCGTTCAAGGAGAGCAGGGACGCGCCGAGGAGACGGGAGCGCCCGAACAGGTGGGTCCACGCAGCTCGGACGGCGGTCCCCTCGACGCGCCGGACCCCGGCCTCACCGAGCGACGCGAGCCCGCGAGAGTGCGCCATCACGAGAGCAGCAAGGTCAGCGACGGTGGGCTCGTAGCCGTCGGTGCCGTAGCCCAGATCCCGGGCGAGATCCCGCGCATGGCCGACACGGAAGGCCGGGTCGGCGAACAACGGGGCCAGGAGCTGCTCGAGTTCACACTCGGCGCTGGTCCGTTCGGCGAACGGCTTCGCCCTCGGCGGCGACGCACCGACGGTGCTCATTCGAGGAGGCCCGCCGCCGTACTTCGCCAGGAGGGACACGAAAGTTCCGTCGTCGGTGAAGCACCGCGCCGGCAGAGCTATCAGCCGACGGGCTCCGTAGGAGTGCACCTCCTCGGTCACGACGCCCACCAGACGGTCGTCACAGAAGATCGCGGCCCCAGAGGCTCCGCCCCAGGCGTTCTTGTCGTCCGTTCGGGCAGTGGGCGCTGGGCCCTGGTCGAGGACATAGCTGTTGTGGCTGCCCGACAAGGGAGGCAGTTCACCGCGCAGGTGCTCCGGGGCCCGGGTCTCGCCCTTGGCGGCCAGGGGATAGCCGAGCCCTTGGTACCGCAGCGGGGCGGTACCAGCAGGGGAGCCCCAGCGAACGGCGCCGGGTAGGTGGACCTCACGGTCGATGCGGAGAAGTGCGACATCGAGTTCATCCGGGTGCCACATCACCTCCGCTCGCACATAAGTCATCTCACCGCCGCAGTGGTGGCCGATGCGCACGTGGACAGCAGGCCAGAGGTTCCCCGTAGCGTCGACCAGCACATGCCTGGCGGTCAGGACCAGTCGCGGAGCGATCAGATAGCCGGAGCCAAGGCGCTGGGGTGCCTCGTCGGTTCCGCTGCGGATCAGCGCCAGTCTGCCCGGATCCATGTCACTCCTCGTCCCACGACCCGGCTTCGTCGTCCCCGATCTCGGGGCCGGCACCGCCTGCGGCACGGTCCCTGACGGCAAGCCTCAGCGTCAGCTTGTGGGTACGGACCGAGGAATGGTCGCCGCCCCCGCCGACGCTGACAACACCGAAGGAGAGCTTGCCGTCTCCCTTGACGGAGTTGCGTAACTCGAGCTGAAGCTCGAGCTCGGCCTCCTCGACGCTGAACGCGAACTGCTGATCGGCGCCGCACGCCTGCGCCTCGTACAACTCCCGCCGCAGCTCCTCGATGGCCGCAGCCAGCCCGATCGTCGACACCTTTGCCCGCCCCCGGTGTAAGAACAGTGGGTCACCGGTACGTTACAACCTACGAGGGCATCTTGGACCCGAGTCAGGGTGCATCGGCGGTACAGGGGAGGCGGCAGCCGTGCCAGTGCAAAAAGTGGGAGCCACTGGGCAGGCAGAGATCCACGATGCTCTGTGGAGGGCCACAGAGAAGCTCCGCGGCTCGGTCGACGTCGCCGCATACAAGGAGTTCGTTCTCGGGCTGCTCTTCGTCAGGTACCTCTCCGAAGCGTTCGACCAGCGCCGCGCCGAGCTCGCGGAGGAACTGGCCGCGGACGGCGTCCCCGAAGAGGAAGGTGACGCCCGTCTGGAAAGTCGCGACGAGTACACCGGCCACGGCGTCTTCTGGATCCCGAGAGAGGCCCGCTGGTCCACGATCAGGGCGAACGTGAGCAGCCGCAACGCAGGCGACGTCCTCGACGACGCAATGAAGACGATCACGTGGGAGAACCCACGCCTGGCCGGTGCCCTTCCCGTCGTATTCAGCCGCGACCAAGTCGATCATGGGCGCTTGGTAGAACTGATTCAGTTCATGAGCGACAGGCGCTTCACCTCCACGGAGGGCAGGCCGGCGCCGGAGGTGTGGAGCGAAAGGTTCGAACACTTTCTCGAGTACTTCGCGAGGGCGGAGGGCAAACGCGGCGGCGAGTTCCACACCCCGCATTCCCTGGCTCAGCTGATCGTGGAGACACTGGAGCCATACGAAGGCCGCCTGTACGACTCCGCGTGTGGCTCGGGCAGCCTGCTCGTCGCCGCAACCAGGTTCGTCGAGCGAAACCTGGGCCGGGACCATGCCGCCGACCTCCTCGTCCATGGCCAGGACGTCAACGAGCGCACCCTGCGCCTGGCCCGGATGAACCTCGCAATCCACGGTATCGACGGCAACCTGGGGGATCACCCGGCAGACGTCTTCAGCAACGACCAGCACCCAGGTCTCGCGGCCGATTTCGTGATGACCCACCCGCCCTTCAACATGAGTGCCTGGCCGAGGGACGAGAACGATGACCGCTGGCGCCACGGGGTCCCACCCGCGGCCAACGCCAACTACGCGTGGCTCCAGCACGCGCTCTGGAAACTGGCCCCCCGAGGGACGGCCGGAGTCGTCCTCGCCAACGGCTCGATGAGCTCCCGCGCGCGCCCCGATGGTGAGATCCGGCGGGCCTTGGTGGAAGCTGACCAGCTCGCCTGCATGGTCGCGCTGCCGTCCCAGTTGTTCCGTACGACGTCGATACCGGCGTGCCTGTGGCTGTTGGCCAAGGACAAGTCCGGGCAGGGGTCGAAGCACCTTGCCGACCGCCGAGGCCAGATCCTGTTCGTCGATGCCCGCGATGCGGGCCGGCTGGTGGATCGCACGGAGCGCGTGCTCACCGGGGACGACATCTCGAAGATCGCCGGTACCTACCATGCGTGGCGGGGCACTGCCTCGGCACGTGGCGCTCAGCTCACCTACGAGGACGAGCCCGGCTTCTGTTTCTCGGCAGACAGCGCGACGGTTCGCGAGCAGGACTACTTGCTCACTCCGGGGCGCTACGTCGGCTCCCTCCCGCAGGTCCCACAGGAACCACCGGTAAGCCTGAGACCTGCGTCCCTGATGAAGGACCTGTATGCGATCTTCGACTGAGAAACCGGCAACGCGCGTCCTGGGCACGATGTCCGGCGCTCGGGTCGTTGAGCAAGCCATGGGTCGTTTCGCTGCATGTGGTCGCGCTGCGCCTTCCAACTGGGTGGTCGGGGGATATGCCCAGTCCCACTCCGAGATAGCAGCGAGCAGGAACCACGGCTGCAGCACGACCATCAGCGGTTGTGACCCTCTCGATCCCCTGCCCGTGATCAACGGGCTGTCCTAGGATGGCGGAAACATCTCAGCGGCCCGACGGGCTTCCTGAGGTGCGCCCGCGGGCGCACCAGGACATGCCCCCACCCGCACGAGTCCACTTCGTGCTGCCTGGGGGCATTCTCCGTTGCTGTTCCGTGAGTCGGCGAAGTTCGTGGCCGCCCGCCTCCTCGAAGGGTCGCTGGCGCTGCATCTGTCCGAGAGCTTCGTGCACCAGCACGGCCGCCGGCCCGGCGCCGCGGAGGAGCGGTCCTGGGCACGCAGCCTCCCGGCGCTCGTCCACGCGCTGATCGAGGCCGGCCTCGACGACGTCGAGGTCCTCCTCGAGTACAGCCTTCCGCTCACCAGCAAGCGGGCCGACGCGGTACTCGCGGGTGTGCATCCGTCGACCGGTGAGCCGTCGTACGTCGTCGTGGAACTCAAGCAGTGGAGCGCCGCCCAGCCCGAGGAGGACGACCCGCTGCTCTGCCGGCTCGACGCCTACCCGCGCCCGGTGCTCAACCCGATCGAGCAGGTCCGGGGCTACTGCGAGTACCTGCTGTCGTTCAACGGCGCTCTGGAACGCATGCCCCGGTCGCTGGCCGGGGTGGCGTTCCTGCACAACGCGACGGAGTTCCTGGTGTCCGGGCTGCGGGAGGTGCCGGAGGACGCGTACGGCCGGATGTACACCGGGGACCAGCGCGGCGCGTTCCTCGACTTCCTGCGCTCCCGGCTGGCCCCGAGGCCCGGCGCGGAGGCCGCCGACAGGCTGCTGCAGGGCAAGGTGCGGCCGTCGAAGCAGCTGATGGCCGTCGCGGCGGCGGAGGTTCGCGACCGCGAGCAGTTCACGCTCGTCGCGGAGCAGCGTCTCGCGTACGAGTTGGTGCTGTCCGCTGTGCGCAAGGCCAAGCGGGCCAACCGCAAGCAGATCGTGGTGGTGACGGGCGGCCCCGGTTCCGGCAAGAGCGTCATCGCGCTGTCGCTGCTCGGGGAGTTGTACCGGCGCGGGGTGACCGCGCTGCACGCGACGGGATCCCAGTCGTTCACGAAGACGATTCGCAAGGTCGCCGGTGCCCGGAAGCGGGAGGTGCAGCAGCTCTTCAAGTACTTCAACAGCTTCATGGACGCCGAACCGAACGATCTCGACGTGCTCATCTGCGACGAGGCCCACCGCCTCCGCAAGACCTCCGCCAACCGGTGGACGAAGGCCGAGCTGCGCACCGGCCGTCCCCAGGTGTCCGAGCTGATCGACGCCGCCCGGGTTCCGGTGTTCCTGCTCGACCAGTACCAGGTGGTGCGGCCCGGCGAGATGGGCACCCGCGAGCAGATCGAGGCGGCGGCCGCCGCGCACGGCGTCGACTGCACCGTGGTCGAGCTGGACGACCAGTTCCGCTGCGGGGGAAGCGACGCGTACGTGCAGTGGGTCACGGCGCTGCTGGGTCTGGAGGGCGACGGCCCGGTCCCGTGGGAGCCCGACGGCAAGGTGCACCTGGCGGTCGCCGGGAGTCCACAGGAGATGGAGGACTTCCTCGCCGCACGGCGGGAGGAGGACTACCGCGCGCGGATGTCGGCCGGCTACTGCTGGCGATGGACGAAGAAGATCACCCCGGACATGGCAACGCTCCCCGCCGACGTCGTCATCGGCGACTGGGCACGGCCGTGGAACCTCTACGGAGACCGTTCCGTGCTCGGAGCGCCGCCCGCGCCCCTGTGGGCCACCGACCCGGCCGGCTTCGGCCAGGTCGGCTGCGTGTACACCGCGCAGGGCTTCGAGTACGACTGGTCGGGCGTGATCCTCGGGCCCGACCTGGTGTGGCGCACAGACCGCTGGGTCGTGGACCGGGCCGCGTCCGAGGACCCCTCCTTCACCAGGGCGACACCGGACGCCGACGTGGACCGGCTCGTCCGCAACACCTACAAGGTGCTGCTCACCCGCGGCATGGTCGGCACGATCGTCTACTCCACGGACGCGGAGACGCAGGAGAAGCTGCGGTCGCTGATCGGCGTGGAGTCCGGCTCCGGGGTGCCCGCGTCGGCGTAGTTCCGGGGCGTCCGGTACCGCCTGCGGGAAACGGGCATCAGCAGGCAGACCGAGATCATACGATCGGACGAGCCCGTGCACACCGCCGTCGGAGAGCGTGATCGCCCATGGCCCATCAGCCGCCCCTGCTCCGCGATGTCATCGACATCAAGGAGTCCATCTCCACCTCGGACTTCGTCCTGCAGCTCTCCGATGCGACGACGCCCGAGGGCGCCGAGCGCGCGTTGCGGGACTATGTGGTCACGGAGCGGCTGCTGGAGAACTTCGACGAGGCGCTGAACCTGATCCGGGCCGCGCTGGACGGGCACACCTCCAAGGCGGCCTATCTGCACGGGTCCTTCGGTTCCGGTAAGTCGCACTTCATGGCGGTGCTGCACGCCCTCCTCAGCGGCAGCCCGGCCGCCCGGGCGCGGACGGACCTGGACCCGGTGCTCACCCGGCACGAGTGGCTCGGCACGGAGGGGAAGCGCTTCCTGCTGGTGCCGTACCACATGCTCGGGGCGAAGGCCCTGGAGCAGCGCGTCCTCGGCGGCTACGTCAGCCACGTCAGAAAGCTGCATCCGGACGCCCCCACACCGCAGGTGTACCGGACGGACGCCCTCTTCGACAGCATCCGGGCGATGCGGATCCGCATGGGCGACAAGAACATCATCGCAGGCCTGACCGCGGCCGAGGACGGCGCGGCGGACGAGGAGGACGAGTGGGGTGAGGCGTTCGGCTGGACGCCGGAACTGCTCGACACCGCCCTGGCCGCCGAGGAGGTCCACGAAGCCGGCCAGGCGCTGAACCTCGTCAGCCCGTCCGCCCCCGCAGAGCTGCGGGCGCGACTCGTCCAGGACGCGAGCACGCACCTGCTTCCGGGCTTCGCGAAGAACGCCGCGGAGGACGAGCACGGCTTCGTCTCGCTCGACGCCGGGCTGTCCGTGATCGCCGAGCACGCCAGGGAGCTCGGCTACGACGGGCTGATCCTCTTCATGGACGAGCTGATCCTCTGGCTCGCCACCCTCATCCACGACCAGAAGTTCGTGGCCCGGGAAGCGAGCAAGATCACCAACTTCGTGGAGAGCGGCGACTCCCGCCGCGCCGTCCCGGTCATCTCCTTCATCGCCCGCCAGCGCGACCTGCGCGAGCTGGTCGGCGAGGAGGTGTCCGGGGCGGCGGAGGCGTCCATCCAGGACACGCTCAACCTGGCCTCGGGACGGTTCGACAAGATCACGCTGGAGGACCGGAACCTCCCCCAGGTCGCCCACGCCCGGCTGCTGAAGCCGAAGGACGCGGAGGCCGCCGCCCTCGTCACCGCGGAGTTCGAGAAGACCCGCAAGGTGCGCCAGGAGGTGTGGGACACCCTTCTGGGGTCCGACCGGGGCGCGGACGGCGTCGGCGCGGACGAGGAGAGCTTCCGGCTGACGTACCCGTTCTCGCCGGCGTTCATGGACACGCTCGTGCACGTCTCCTCGGCGCTCCAGCGCAACCGCACGGGCATGAAGCTCATGGGCCAGTTACTCGCGGACCACCGCGAAGAGCTGCGGCTGGGCGACCTGATCCCGGTGGGCGACCTCTATCCGCTGATCACCGCGGGCGGGGACAAGCCCTTCACGGACCGGCTGAAGGTGGTCTTCGAGGCCGCCGACAAGCTCTACCGGACCAAGCTGCGGCCGTATCTGCTGCTGACGCACAACGTGTCGGAGGAGGTCGTCGAGCAGTACGCACACCGCCCCGGGAGCGTCACCGACCAAGCGCTGCGCACCCGGCTGCGGCAGTTCACCGGCGACAACCGGATCATCGGCACCCTGCTGCTCTCCGCCCTAGCCCCGAGCGTCCCGGCCCTCTCCGACCTGACCATCCGCCGGTTGTCCGCGCTCAACTACGGCTCCGTCGTCGCCCCGATACCCGGTCGGGAGTACGGCATCCTGAAGAACAAGGTGGCCGAGTGGGCGGGCCGCTTCCCCGAGATCAAGGAGACCGGCACCGAGGCGAACCCCGGCGTCCGGCTCGAGCTCTCCGGCGTGGACGTGGACTCGGTCATCGCCAACGCCAACGTCAACGACAACCCGGGCAACCGCCAGGCGCTGGCCCGGCGCCTCCTCGTCGACGAGCTCGGCGTCACGCAGGGGCAGCTGATCGACGAGCTGCACTTCGTGTGGCGGGGGACCGAGCGCCGCGTGGAGATCGTCTTCGGAAACGTGGCCGACGAGGACGAGCTGCCGGACCACGACCTCATGCCGCAGCAGGACGGGCTCTGGCGCGTGGTGATCGACCTGCCCTTCGACGAGAGCGAATACGGCCCGGTCGAGGACGCGAACCGGATGCGGCGGCTCCGTGAACGGCAGGGCGAGCCCTCACGGACCCTCGCCTGGCTCCCCGCCCACCTCTCCAGCCAGCGCTACGCCGACTTCCGCCGCCTCGTCGTCATCGACAAGGCGCTCGCCGACGACCAGCGGTTCGACGCCCAGTACGCGGGCCACCTGAGCCCCGACAACCGGGCCCGCGCGAAGGGCCTGCTGGAGACCCAGCTCGAATCCCTCACCAAGAACGTCAAGGCCGCCTTCAAGCAGGCGTACGGTCTCGCCGACAAGAAGGCCGCCGACGTGGAGCTCGGCTTCGTCGACCATCTGGCCTCGCTGCGCGAGGTCGAGGGACTGACCCTGTCCTTCGGCCAGTCCCTGCGCGACGGGATTCGGCACCTCACCGGCCGGCTGCTCGCCGGCCAGTACCCGGACCACCCGGACTTCGACCCGGACCACCGCGGGACCGCCGTCAAACCAGCCGACGCGCGCAAGGTGTTCACCCACGTACGCGCCGCCGCCGAGGCCCGCGACGGGCGTGCCGAAGTGCCCGCCGCCGACCGGGACCTGATGCGGCGGGTGGCCGGCCCGCTGCGGCTCGGCCGGCAGAAGGAAGCGTACTTCGAGGTGTCGGACTACTGGCCGGACCACTTCCGCAAGCTCGCACGCGAGCAGGGGGTGACGGGCGACCTCAGCCTGATCACGCTGTCCGACTGGACGGACCGGCCGGCTCCGCGCGGTCTGCCCGGCTTCCTCGCCCGCCTCGTCGTCGCCTCGTTCGCGGAGATGGACGACCGGGTGTGGGTGCGCGCCGGGACCCCGCTCGACCCTGCTCCCGCGCTCCACGAGATCAAGGACCACGACGCCCTGCGCAGCCAGCCGCTGCCCTCGGAGGAGGACTGGTCAACCGCACGGCAGCGGTTCACGACGTTGTTCGGCGAGCCGGCGCCGACCCTGCGTCGCGGGCGCATGGTGAACCAGCTCGCCCGGCAGATCACCCTGCAGGCGGGCACGCATCAGGATGCGGCCCGGGAACTGGTCGTCCAGCTCGAACGGCACGCCCCCTTCCTGCAGCTCGACGAGACCGCGGAGACGGGCCGTCTGACCGTCGCGCGCCGGGCCGTGGAACTGCTGCAGGCACTCAACCGCCCGGCCGGTCAGGGCGCCGCCGGAGCCAGGAGGACCGTCGAGACGCTGGCCTCCTTCGACTTCGGCGAAGTCGGAGCGGACCGCTTCGGGACCTCGGTGAAGCAGGCGCGTGCGGTGGCGCAGGCTCTGGACTCGGCGTCCTGGACGACACTGGAACTGGCCTCCTCCGAAGGTCCCGAAGGCGAAGCGCTGCTGGAGTCACTCCGCAACGCCGCCCGCAGCGACCAGCGGACCAACGACCTGAAGGAGGCACTGGCCCGCACCCAGCGCGAGGTGCTGGCCCTGGTGAAGCGGAACCGCGCGGCGGTCACTCCGCCGCCCACCCCTCCGCCGCCGGCTCCCCGCTCGGGAGACGTGTCGCTCGACACGGCGAGCAGTCACCCGCCGGTTCCCGAGCAGCGGAGCGCCGGGGCGGGGTCGGGGACCGGTCCGGTACGGCGCCACGGCGGCGGGCGGACCATCGCGGCGCGTGCGGCGGCCGAGCTCCAGGCGGAGATCGCCGCGCTGGCGGAGCGCGAGCCCGGCGCCACGGTGGAGATCAGCTGGCGGGTCGTCGAGGCATGAGCACGGTGACGAGCAACAGCGTCGCGGTACGGCTGAACCTCGCGACGCTCACCCAGTACCTGTCCGGTCAGAGCTCGCTCGCCGACTCCCTCGTCGGCCGGGGCAGGCGGCGCGCCGTGCTGCTGCGCTCCGCACCGCAGTGGGACGGCCCGGACGAACCGTTCTGGGACGACGGGAACACGGCACGCATCGCGGCGGCGGCCTCTCCGCTGGCCGTCCACGAACTGGTGCTGGACCACCTCGCGGAGGAGGCGACCGGCCCGGCCGTGCTCGTGGTCCTGACCGACCGCGAGCAGAACGAACTCGACCCGGCGATCCTGGCCCGAGCGCACAAACAGCGCATCGACGCGGTGGACCGCTGGGACGTGGTACGGGAGGCGTTCGGCGCCCACCAGGTCGACCGGCGGCTCAAGGAGGACAACTGGGCCGCCGAGGCGCTGCTCGACGCGGCGCCCCCGGGGGGCTGGCCGCGCCTGGCCGGGGGCATGCTGTCGCGGCGCACCGCACTGTCCGCCCTCGCTCTGCGCCGGCTGAGACTGGGCCGGTACGCGGAGGGGACGGCCTCCGCCGAGCACACGGCACCGACCGGCGGCAGCCTCGACATCCACACGCTGCTGGGCTGGTCACTCGCTCCGGGAGGGCCGCAACGGCTGCTGGAGCTGCGCGGCCCGGAGCGGTCCGGGCTGGCGGAGTTCCTCGGTGAGGAGGACCAGGGCGGACTCGCCGGGCGTGCCCTGGTCGCCCTGGTCCATGCCGAACACGGCCCGGACGCGGTGGCCTTCGGCCTGGTCTGCGCAGCCCTGTGGTGCCATGCGGAGCCGGACGCGGCCACCTACACGGCCCGCGGCCGGGCCGAGCGCTGGTTCGGGGAACGCCCTCCGGCGGAGGGCGAGCAGTTCGACGCGCTGGCCACCGCCTTCGGCCGGGCCGCGGAGGAGTACGTCGGCGGGCTGCTCGCCGTGGTGGACGGGGCCGGCGGCACCGGCCCGGAGGACGTACGGGAGGCGCGTCGCACCAGCGACACGGTGCTGGAACGGGCGTCCGTGCTGGCCCGGCAGTTCGGTGCCGAGGCGGCCACCCGGAGCAGCCCTCTCCTTCCGGCCGGCCTGGACGCCCGGTTCCGCGCCGTGGGGAACGCACTCGCCGCAGGTGAGCAGGACCGGCTCGTCCCGGCGGTGCACGCCCTGAGCGACCACCTCCGGGCCGGTGCCCCGGAGGTGCGTGCGCGCATCGAACGGACCCGCATGGCCCAGCGACTCGTCCAGTGGCTGTCCGGGGAGCCGGCGTCCGAGGCGCCCACCGTCGCCGACGCTCTCTCCCGGCATCTGACGGAGACCGGATGGGTCGACCGCGCCCTGGAGCACATCGAGGCCGGCGGCGACCCCGACCCGGCGCTGCGGGCGGCGTACGACCGGCTGACCGCGGCGGTGCGGGAGCGGCGCCACGAGATCGACCGCTCCTTCGCCCGCTCCCTGGCGATCTGGACCGCGGCGGGAACGGACCCCGGAACGATGCTCACGGTGGAGACGTTCCTGGAGCGGGTGGTGAAGCCGGTCGTCCGGTCCGGCACGGAACGGCGTGTCCTGCTGCTGGTCGTGGACGGGATGAGCGCGGCCATCGCCACCGAACTGGGCGAGGAGCTGCGGGCCTCCTGGGCCGAGTTCGACCCGGTCGCCGAGGGCGCTCCGCGGCGGCGCGCCATGGCCGCGGCGCTCCCGACGGTCACCGCCGTCTCCCGCACCTCGCTGTTCGCGGGGAGACTCCTACAGGGGTCGCAGCAGGACGAGAGCAGGCTGTTCGCCGGGCTTCCGCTGTGGGGCGGGGCGCCGGCCGCCGTGTTCCACAAGGACGACCTGCGTGCCGAGAGTGCCGGAGAGACCTTCGGGCCCGCGCTGACCGAGGCGCTGGCGGACGGCCGTACCCATGTGGCCGTCGTCCTCAACGCCGTCGACGACCGGCTCGCCAAGGAGCAGAAGCTGGGCGACGGCACCTGGAGGGCTGAGCACATCCCGGCGCTCCTGGACCTGTTGCGGGCTGCCGCCGCACAGGGCATGGCCGTCGTGATCACCAGTGACCACGGGCACGTGGTGGACCGGCACGGCGAGAAGGCCGCGGCCGACTCGCCGTCGTCCGCGCGCCACCGGCCCCCGGGCGGCGAGGTCGGCCCCGCGGAGGTCGAGCTGCGCGGACCCCGGGTGGTCGCACCGGAGCCGGGTGGCTCCATCGTGGCGTTGTGGGACGCCGACTCCCGGTACACGGCCCGGAAGGCCGGTTACCACGGCGGGGCCTCACTGGCAGAGTTCAGCATCCCGGTGCTGGCCTTCCTCCCCTTCGGGGCCGCTCCCCCTCCCGGATGGCGGGAGCTGGGAGACCAGCGACCCCTCTGGTGGCTTCTCGGCGAGCGGCCGCAGGAGACGGGCTCCGCACCTGCGCTCGAACCGGCTCCGTCGCTGAAGCGACCGGACCGCCGGCGGCCGAAGAAGTCGCAGGAGGAGTTCGCGCGCACCCACGACTCGCTGTTCGACGTGTCCCTGGTTCCCGCCCCGGAGGACGCGGGCGCCCTCGTCACACCGGAGGTGGTGGATCCCCAGGACGCCCTGGTGACGGCTCTCTTCGCGTCGGAGGTCTTCCAGGGCCAGATCGGCCTGCTCGCCCGGAAGCCGCCGATGGAGAAGGTGGAACAGGCGATCCGGGCGCTGCTGGACGCCGGCGGTACCCTGCCGGTCACCGCCCTGGCGCAACGCGTCTCGTACCCGGCCACCCGGGCGGACGGCTTCGCCGCGATCCTGCGCCAGCTGCTCAACTACGACGGTGTGCAGGTGCTCGAAACGCTCCCGGACGGCCGTACGGTGCGTTTGGATCTCCCCTTGCTGCGGGCCCAGTTCGGTCTGGGCTGAGCACGCCGCAGTGTCGCGCCACGCCCGGGGCCCGATACGCCGGCTACCGGAAAGCGAGCGGGGCGCAACCGGTTCCTCACGGATGGGAAAATCAGCGGATGACCGACCCTCGTTCCTCCGCCGTCTCCGCAGTCCGGCGGCGCACCGCCATCGACGCCCTCCGGCGCGGCGCCGTCCCCGAGAGCGGTCTGGATCTGCTCGCGACCGGGCTGGACCGCTTCGAGTCCGCGCTCGACGCGGAACTCGACGCGGTCGCCTCCGGCGGCTCCGTCTTCAAGGCCGTACGAGGCGAGTACGGATCCGGCAAGACGTTCTTCACCCGCTGGCTCGCCGAGCGCGCCAAGCAGCGAAACTTCGCCGTCTCCGAGATCCAGATCTCCGAGACGGAGACCCCGCTGCACAAGCTGGAGACCGTGTACCGCCGGCTCACGGAGCGACTGACCACGACGAGCTTCCCGCCGAGCGCGCTGCGGCCCGTGGTGGACGCGTGGTTCTATGCTCTGGAGGAGGACTCTCTCGCCGCCGGCACGGACGAGGCCGAACTGGACGGAGCAGTGGAACGCCTGCTGACCAGCCGGCTGACCGAGGTGTCGCGACATGCCCCGTCCTTCGCGACGGCGCTGCGCGGCTACCGCACCGCGCTCGGCGACGGAGACGAGGCCACGGCGGCTGCCGTCCTCGCCTGGCTCGGCGGCCAGCCTCATGTCGCTTCCGCCGCCCGGCGCTCCGCGGGCGTGCGCGGCGACCTCGACCACTTCGGCGCCCTGGGCTTCCTGCAAGGGTTGCTGACCGTCCTGCGGGACTCCGGTCACCGTGGGCTCTTCGTCGTGCTGGACGAGGTGGAGACTCTACAGAGAGTCCGGTCGGACGCCCGTGACAAGGCGCTCAACGCGCTGCGGCAACTGATCGACGAGGTCCACTCCGGCCGGTTCCCCGGCCTCTACCTCGTCATCACCGGAACACCTGCGTTCTACGAGGGCCGGCAGGGGGTCCAGCGCCTCGCGCCCCTCGCCCAGCGCCTCGCCACGGACTTCACCACCGATCCACGCTTCGACAACCCGCGCGCCGTGCAACTGCGGCTGACGGGGTTCACGCAGGAATCTCTGGCGGAGCTCGGTACGACGATCCGTGACCTCTACGCTTCCGGGGCCGACGCGGACGACCGGATCCGTTCCCTGGCAGACGACACGTACATCGCCGACCTCGCCCGAGCGGTGGGCGGAGCGCTCGGCGGGAAGGCCGGCGTGGCGCCGCGGCTGTTCCTGAAGAAGCTGGTGGGCGACGTCCTGGACCGTATCGACCAGTTCCCAGACTTCGACCCGCGACAGCACTACCGGCTGACGGTGGCGCATACCGAGCTCAACGACATCGAACGGAACCTCGCCGCATCGGCGTCCGCCGATGACGTCGAGCTGGAGCTGTGATGACGCCGCCGGTGAACCCCGTGGACCGCCTCGATCCCGTCATCCAGCACCATGTGGTGAACACGCTCGGCTGGTCCGACCTGCGGCCACTGCAGCGAGCGGCGATCGATCCGGTGCTGGACGGCGAGGACACCGTGCTGCTGGCCCCCACGGCCGGGGGCAAGACCGAGGCCGCGTGTCTGCCGGTCCTCTCGGCCATGTCCGCGCACGGCTGGGCGGGCACCTCGGTCCTCTACCTCTGCCCGCTCAAAGCCCTGCTCAACAACCTGGTGACGCGCATCGACGGGTACGCGCAGTGGCTGGGCCGCCGTGCAGTGCTGTGGCACGGCGACACGAAGGAGTCCCAGCGCCGGCACATCCGCACCGAACGACCCGACATCCTGCTGACGACGCCGGAATCACTGGAAGCCATGCTGATCGGGGTGAAAACGGACCACGCCCACCTGCTGGGCGGGGTCCGGGCCGTCGTCGTCGACGAGGTGCACGCCTTCGCCGGCGATGACCGAGGGTGGCACTTGCTCGCCGTACTCGAGCGCCTTCAGCGGGTCGCAGGGCGGCCCATTCAGCGGATCGGACTGTCCGCGACCGTGGGCAATCCGGAGCAGTTGCTCACCTGGCTCCAGGGCTCGGGCGCAGGCCGTCGCCCGGGCCGGGTCGTCGCCCCGGGTGTCCCGGACACCTCTGCGACATCTTCCGGCCGAGACACGGGAGCCGGGACGGCGGGGCCCCCGCCGGGGGATGTCGAGGTCGACCACGTGGGCTCCCTCGCCAACGCGGCCAAGGTCATCGCCGCTCTGCACCGAGGTGAGAAACGACTGGTGTTCTGCGATTCGCGGCGGCAGGTGGAGGAACTGGGCGCGGAGCTGAGCGCCCGCGGCGTCACGGTCTTCCTTTCCCACGCGTCGCTCTCGGCCGATGAACGGGCTCGCTCCGAGCAGGCCTTCGCGGAGGCACGCGACTGCGTCATCGTGGCCACCTCCACGCTCGAGCTCGGAATCGACGTCGGCGACCTGGACCGTGTCGTCCAGATCGACGCACCGGGCACCGTCGCCGCCTTCCTGCAGCGCATCGGCCGGACCGGACGCCGGGCGGACACCACGCGCAACTGCCTGTTCCTGGCCACCCACCAGGACGCGCTGCTCCAGGCTGCGGGCTTGCTGCTGCTGTGGGGCCGCGGATGGGTGGAGCCGGTCGTCGCACCACCGGAGCCACGCCACCTCGTCGCACAACAACTGCTGGCCGCCACGCTCCAGGAACACCGCCTGGGCGACACGGTGTGGCCCGAGCAGTGGAACGGTCTGGCCCCGTTCGACCGCTCGGCCGCTCCGGTGTTGCGTCACCTGACCAATGAAGGCTTCCTCGACTCGGATCAGGGCATGCTGTTCATCGGCCCGGAGGCCGAGCACCGTTTCGGCCGGCGGCATTTCTTGGAACTGACCGCCTCCTTCACCGCACCGCCGCAGTTCACCGTCCTGTCCGGACGCAGCGAGATCGGCCGGATGGACCCCTCGGTACTCACCGAGGAACGGCCGGGTCCACGGCGCCTGCTGCTGTCCGGGCGCAGTTGGCAGGTCACCTTCATCGACTGGAAACGCAAGCGGGTCTTCGTCGAGCCGGTCGACCGCGGTGGCGTGGCCAAGTGGTCGAGCGGCACCCTCGCGGGGCTCTCGTATGCGCTGACACGTGCGATGCGAGAGGTGCTCCTGGGCGCCGAACCCCCCGTCTCACTCACCCGGCGCGCGAAAGTCTGCCTCCAGGAGCGACGGGAGACGGACGGGCCGGACATCGTCCATCCGGGCGGGACCGTCATCGCCCGACGGGGGAACGAGGTGCGCTGGTGGACGTGGGCCGGCTACCGGGCCAACGCGACACTGGGCGCGACTCTCTCGTCCATAGCCGACCCGGTGCAGCGTCCGACGGACTGCTACGTGCGACTGCGGGAGGACCTCACCCAGCCTATGTGGCGCACCGCGGTTCAGGCCGCCGAAGCAGCCCCGGCACTCGTCCTCCCGAACGTCGACCGTCGTGCGGTGCATGGGCTGAAGTTCTCGGCAGCGCTCCCGGAACGGCTGGCCGTCGCCACAGTGGCGGCCCGGCTGGCCGACTTCGACGGCGCACGGACGGTTCTGGCAGAACCGAAGCACTTCTCCTCCGGCCAGGCCATGTGACGGCGGACCGGCCCCGAGACGTCGAAGCTGTGGCGGGCGTGCGGGGACGGCAGCCGCGGCACACCTACGCGGGCCGATGCCACCCACGCTCTCGCGCCCTTCTCGTTCGCAGGCCGGGCCTACCATCACCTCCGAGTATCCCTGCCCCGGAGGAGGTCACGGCGCGCGCTCAGCAGTCGAACACCGACCAGCAGATGTCGTTCCGCAAACGCTGGTCATCCAATACCAGCTCGCGGATCGCCTCCGGGAGCTGGTCGCGCTGCCACCGGCACTCGCTCCGCCCTGCCGCCTCGGCCTCCCCTTCCGGGGCAGCGGCGCGTATGGCCTTGATCGCGTAGGCGGCCGCACCGAGTTCGTGCGCGGCGACGTGTGCGACGGCCCCGGCCTGGCCGGCGGCGTACGCGGCATGCCGTGCCGCCCCGCGCAGGTCCCGGGCCGCGCCCATGGCGTGGCCGCCCGCGGCACGGGCCTGCATCATCCTGACCTCGCCACGCGCCCAGGCGCGGGCATGCTCGATCGCCTGACGCGGCCGTGGGTCCTCAGGCCGAGCCGACTCGAAGTGGCCGAGAACGTGCTCCGCGCACGATGCCGCCCACAGAGCGAGCAGATGGTGATCCGCGTCCGTGAGGGTCCCCCCGCGGCGGATCGTCACGAAGCGGGGGTCCCGGACCTTCGGGAGGATCATCGCCGGCACTCCTCAGCCCGGTGTCTGGCAGATCCTCGACCATAGGGGATCGAACGATTGTCCTCGAATCCGCGCGTGCCACGTTCCCGAACCGGCCGGGAGTTGCCGTGCCCGACCTTGTTCAGAGGGCCCCGGTGCGCCGGGTCCGCACCGTGCTGCTCACCTCCGAGCACCCCCTGTACCGTGCTGGGCGGACACGCGGATCGGGGGATGATGCTCCATGCAGGTCGTGCACAGTGTGTTGACGGCGCCCAGCCCAGAGGTTGCCGAAACGATGACTGCCCACGGGGCGGTCCCCCGGGACCCGTGCCAGTGGACCGGCACGCAGGCCGCCCTGCTGCCGGCGCTGTCCGCGCTGCGTGCCCGCGGGCTCCAGGCCGACCTGCTCTACACCTTCTCCCCGGACGAAGAGGACTCCCCCACGTCCTACGGAGCGGAACTCTGCCTGGTCCCCGAAGGTGCCGCCCCGCTTCAGCAGGGACGCCCCGTCCTCCTGGACTCCGAGGACGAGGAGACGGTACTGGCGAACGACGCCTTGACCGATCTGCTGGCACCCGTCGCGACGGGTCCGGAGTGGCTGCGAAGGCAGACCGACGGGCTCTGGGAGCTCGCGACGGCACCCACCCTCCCCGAACCCGTCGTCGTTGCCGGAGCACTGGAGTTCGACCAGGGAACCACCGGCCTCTGGATGATCGCGCACGACGGCAGAAGGGTCCTCACCCCCGGAAACCTGGACTTTCTGCAGCGTCGTGGCATAGCCGTCGCAGAGACGTACCAGGTGGACGGTGAGACCTACCCCGTCGCTCCTGTCCGCATGTTCAGCGGCCAGGTGGTGGAGCGTCTTCTCGCACACGGAGTCGAGTTCTCCGACCCGCCGGTCTACCTCGTGGAGGAAGCCGCATCGGACGCGGCCGCGGTCCAGGACGTGTCCGGGCGATCCCGTTCGTAGCCGGATGACGAGGGGTGCCGCTGCCGCAGTCCCGGAGGACACAGCCGCGCTTGCCGACCGAGTGGCATCTGCCCGTACTGCCGCAAACGCTTGATCACCACCGCGGTCTCGCTGACCCGAACGCGTTGAGCCACACGGACGGCCGGGCGTCCCCGCGCCGCCCGGACCAACGAGCGGACGGCGCTTCACCACAGGGCAACGGCCTTCTGCGTGCCTAGCCTTCGGCGGCACGCCGGAGCCGTGCCGAGAGGTGGTGCTGCAACGGCCGGCCCACCGCCTGGAGGTCGTGCCGGAAGTCGAGCGTGTCCCGGTCGGTCAGGGTGTAGTGCCGACGGGTGGCGTCGACCTGCTTGGCGGTGGGCGCCAGGGCCACCTGGTGGCTGGCGAGTTCGACCGCGCCGGCACTCACCCGGCCGGTCAGGAGCTCGGCGACCCCGGTGGGCTGGGTGATCAGCGCCTCCACCCGCCCCTCGGGCTGCAGCCGCCACCAGCCGCTCTCCCGGGCCGAGGGACGCAAGGGTGCGCCGTCGGCGTCGAGCAGCCAGGCACGTGCCTCGTAGTGGAGGAAGGGGCGGCCGTCGTGGCTGAAGGTGACCTGCTGCCCGTAGACGAAGTCCTCGGCGAGCGTGGGGTACCCGCCGCTCCCCCGGCCGACCCAGGTTCCGAGCAGCCCCGTCACCGGCGCGAGCAGTGCATGCGGTGGCGGCTCCTCACCCGGGTGCCGGGCGTCCTGGTACGGAGAGTGACCCTGTGCGGGGTCGGCCATGGGGCTGTCCTCCTGGTTCGGCACCTGCGCCCCGGCGGGAGCTCCGGAGCGTCCGCCCGGGCACGAACGGTGACGCGCGACGGGGCAGGCATCCTACCTGCGGCGCCTGCCGCTGATCAGCGTGGACTTCCGTCCGGCTCGGCCCGCGGCCCCGCGGGGCGGAGATTACCGCATATGACCTGAATGCCTCGTCCGCGAGCATTCGCACCGCTCCTCACATACGGTGCAAGGGCAACCCCCCTCCGTACACAAGGAGTAGTGACATGCGCGCCATATCCCTCGCCGCAGCAGCGGCCCTGGCCGCCTCGGCCGTCCTGACCTCGGTGGCCGGTCCCGCCGTCGCGGGTGGCGACACCGGCGGCGGCCGCCACCACGACACGGTCAAGGGCCGGGCGTTCCTCGACGGTGCCCAGGAGGTTCCGGAGGAAGGTGACCCCGACGGCCGGGGCCGCTTCCGGTACGTGATCAAGGGCGACCTGCTCTGCTACACCCTGAGAGTCCGCCGGATCGAGACCCCGACCGCCGCGCACATCCACTTCGGTCCGCGCGGAGAGGCGGGCCCCGTCGCGGTCACGCTGAGAACCCCGCGGGTGGGGGTCAAGGTCAGCGACTGCATCAGAGCCCGGCACGACCAGAACCCGCGCAACGCCGCCAGAGTGCTCACCTTCTGGGAGCTCCAGGGCATCAAGCAGGACGCGTTCTTCTTCTACGTCAACGTCCACAACGAGGAGTTCCCCGCCGGGGCGATCCGCGGCCAGTTGCGCCGCACCCGCTGACTTCGCCGCCCGGAGGGGCGCGAGCGCGGCCCCGCCGCCCCGCCCCTCCGGGCGTGCACGGGTCGTCGTCGACGGGACGGTGGCAGGGCGTACCGGCCGGCCCGCGTACCACGGGGCGACCGGGGTGATGCCCGCGACCGACGGTTCCCCCGCCCCCGCGGGCCGAGGCCGGCGGCCACGAGGGCCCCGTACGACCTTGACGGGACACCCTTCCGGCCGGCCCGGTACGCCTGCCCGCCGGCAGCGGACACGCCGACCCGGTCAGGGCGCAGGCTGATCGCCCGTGCTCGGGGCGTCGAGGCGGGTGGCGAGCAGATAGTCGATCCGCACCTCGTGGTGTTCCGAGATCTCGGTGATCCGCTCGGGGAGGTTGCGTCGTTCACTGCGGGAGACCGAGGTACGGCCCGGCGTCCCGTGGAAACGGACGCCGGTCTCGGGAACCTCGCGAAATCCGAGCCGGTCTGCCTCGACCTGCGAGGCGAACGCGATGTCGTCGGGGGGTGCCGTGGTCGGCGGCGTCCTTCACGGCGGGCGGCCGCGCTCGCGCGCGCCGCGCGTACGGGAGCTGCGTTTCGCAGTCCTCGCACGGGACGAGGTGGCCTGGCGCCCCTTGCCGGGGGCCTGACGTGCGGCCTTCTTCGCCGTCCTGCGGGTGGTCCCGGCGGCGGCGCCAGCGGCCTTCCCGGCGCTCTTCCCGGCCTGCTCGGCGACCTCGCGGGTCCCCTCGCCCGCGTCCTCGACTGCCTTCCCTGCGCCCTCCCCGACGTCCTCGGCCGCCTCCCCGACATCCTCGACCGCCTCACCGGCGCCCTCCCCCACGCTTTCGGCCGCCTCACCGGCACCCTCCCCCACGTCCTCGACGGCCTCACCCGCGCCACGGCCGACATCCTCGACCGCCTCACCGGCACCCTCCCCCACATCTTCGACCGCCTCACCCGCGCCACGGCCGACATCCTCGACCGCCTCACCGGCACCCCGGCCCACGTCCTCCACCGCCTCGCCCGCGCCACGGCCGAGCTCACCGACGGCTTCACGTGCCCCTCCACCCAGTTCCCGGACGGCCGAGCCGACGCCGGACGTCACCTGCTCCAGGATCTGCGGGTTGCGGTCGATCGTGGTCAGCACCCTGCCGACGATCTCGGCGACGTTGTCCAGTCGCACCTTGAGCAGCGCCTGGGCCTCGACCCCCTTGATGTCCAGGTGGACGCGCCCCAGCTCCACGTCGGCCCCCACGTTGAGCCTGAGCAGGTCGAGGACCTCGGCCCGCAGGGAGACCCGTGCACGGAGGTCCTCGACCTCGAGACTGATCTCGTCCACCGACAGGTTGGGAACGTCGAGGAGGACGTCTGGATCCTGGGACGGGCCGCGGCCCGCGCGATCTACAGCCTCCTTGGAGTCGACCGGTTCCACGTCCTCGTTCTCGGCCTCGGAGTCCATCGGCGATCCCTCGACGTGAGCCAATTGCCCTCTTTGTCAGGATAGTGGCCCGGACGGCGACGCGAACATCGCGACCGTCACCGCACCCGCCTGGGCACCCCCAGCCGCACCCTGTGTACCCCCTCGGAAAAGTGCGCGAGGGGCTCCCCGGCGGCCGGCGGCAGAGCGGCGGCACGGAGGAGGGACTGCTGGAACTCTTCGATACCGACCGTGGCCAAGGGCCACGGCTCGTGGTCGACGGGCACCTCCCACAGCCTCCCGGCACGGCGGGTGGCCGCCCGCCAGCGTGACGTGAGCCAGAGGTCACGCTCTTCCGCGGCGATCGGTGTGCCCGGCCGCACGGTGAGCCGGTACGAGGGCTCCCCGCCCCGGCGCGTCCCGGCGTAGGCGACGGTCCCGTCCTCCCCGACGTGCAGGCTGAGATCGCCGACGTAGTACGGCACACCGATGGCGTGGGCGGTCAGCATCACGGCGCTGGAGACCTCGATGGAGAGGAACCACAGCGCGTCCCGGCCGTCCGGCAGGCGGACGTACGTCCGCAGATTGGTCTCGGGGAACGACGCGAGCGCAGTGGCCGGCAGACCGGGCATCCTGAGGCGGCTCATCAGGAACGGGGTGAGGCTCACCCATGCCGCGTCGTCGTACGTGTCCACGGTCAGCCCCGACGGCAGCAGCGCCTGCACGGCGGCGGGGTCGTAGGGCCAGTGGACGAACGTCTGATGCAGCCAGCCCACCTTGAGCATGGGAAGGGAGACCTGCTGCTCTGCGGTGAGAGAAACCATGGCGTGCGCTCCGCTGCTACGGACAGGCCTCCGGCGCGGATGCGGCGTCGCAGCCTGCGTCGGCCACCGCCCGCGAACGTCGGAAGCCCGACTCGTTCCCCTGTGCCCCGCTACGCAGGTCTCATACGCCGTCCGGAGTCCTTCGGGCTGCCAGCCGGCCCTCCCTGACCGCGGACACGAACGCGGTCCAGCCGTCCGCCGGGAAGACGAGGGCCGGGCCGTGCGGCGCCTTGCTGTCACGCACCGGGACGAGGGCGGCGAAGTCGCCGGAGACCTCGACGCACTCGCCCCCGTCCTGGTTGCTGTAGCTGCTCCTGCGCCAGGTCGCGGCACTCAGGTCGATGGGTCGCACGGCACTTCCTCCGACATGGCCGCGCACTCGTCGCCGAACAGAACGCCAACAGCCGCCGCGGCCTCTGACCGGCCTGGCTCCTCAGGTGCCGGGCCCGGCAGCTTCACGGGACGGGGCCGGGCGCACTCCCCGAACCCCTTCAGCCCTGAAGATCCGGTTGACGTAACGTGAGCGTGCGGTAGGGCCACGTACATGCCACCGACGGGGGGATTCGCCGTGAAGACCTGCGCACGCATCGGCGTCGCATCACTCATCGCCGTGCTCGCCGGGTGCACGGGCTCCGGCGCGTCCGACGACGTGCCGACCGCCACCCCCGAACCGTCGGCCACGCAGCAGCCGACCGCCGCGCCCTCGGAGGAATCGGCAGCGGAGCCGACCCCCTCCTTCACGCAGGACGGAAGCACCCGCGTGCTGACCTACGGCACCGTGGAGGTACGCGCCACGCCCGAGGACGAAGGCGTACGGACAGCCGTCACCGTCTCCAACGACACCGACGAGGAGGCCACCTACCAGCTCCGGGTGAGCATCGGCGACGGAGAGGACTGGGTGGCCCACAAGAGCTTCTGGTTCCAGAGCGTCGCGCCTGGGGCGACCGCCGAGGACACCGCTCTCCTCGGCGGAAGCCACCGGGGCGACGACGTCCCGGAGCGACCGGAGATCCACATCGACCGGTTCGAGAGGATCGGGTAGGCCTGCCGGCCCCGGCTGGCCGGCCGGCCGCAGAGCGCTCGCGGGCGTGGCAAGGGCCTGCTGATGTCCCCTACGGCCCGCGCCCTTCCCGCGCTCCCGCACGCTCTGTGGGTACCGAGCCTGCGGGCCTCCTGGACGGCGTCCGCGGCGTTCACCGGCAAGGTGGCGGCCTGGCAGGTCGGTACGCCCGACCGCTCCCGGCGACACACTCCCCCTGTTCACGGCGTGGCCGGACCGCCCCGGGTCAAGCCGGGCGCGAGGTGGTCGACGTCTTGGTCCGCTTCGCGGTGCGGATTCCCGTCCGGCCGGTGCGACTGATCGCTGAAGGCTGCGGTCTGTCGCGGGCCGGGGTCGAGAGACTCCTCGCTGAGGGGAAGCTCGTTTCGGCGGTCCGGCTGGGCGGCAAGCTCTCCGGCGACTTCACCTTCACGCTCAAGCGCTGAGCCTCCCTCAGGGCAGGGGCCTGTCCGGCACGATCCTCCGGGACAGGCCCCACGTCTGCCTGCCGACCGGCGGGTCCGACAGTCCGGGTCCGGTCCGGGCCGGGCCGGGCCGGACTGTCGGACCCCGGCTCTACTCTGCGGGGCATGGCGACTGTGGATGTGTGTGAACAGCTGGCGCGGGCCCACGACATGCGGGGCATCGACTCCGCCCGGGGCGAGGTGGACCCCGGCGACGTGCCCCGGCTGGCCGCGCGGTACTGGGAGCTGCCGGACTGGATCTCCCGGGCGCTGCTGGCCGATCTGCTCGTCGACCGGTGTCACCCGTCCGTGGACGAGGTGCTGCGGGACGTGCTGCGTGCCCCGCCGATCGAGCACTGGAAGAACGACTGGATCGAGATCGTGAAGATCGGGGCTCTCGGGCACCTGTACGAGGAGCACGCGGACCAGCGGTCCCGCTACTTCGGGGACCGGGAGGCCCTGCACCGGGCCGTGGAGGAGGTGCTCGACCGGCTCGGGCTCGGTCTCGACGCTTCCCCGCAGTCGGTGCCGGAGCCGTCACCGCAGCCGGAGCCGTCGCCGCAGCCGCAGTCACCGTCACGGCAGGAGCCGCAGCCCGCCCCGGCGCTCCCGGAGGACGCCGAAGCCGCGCTGTCCGAGGCCGCGGCGGCCGGCCGGGAGGAGGACGTCCGGCGGCTGCTCAACGCCGGGGTGAGCCCGCACGTCACCCGTGACGGGGACCCGGTGCTGCTCGTGGCGCTCGTCGCCGGGCAGTCCGCCGCCGCGCTCGCGCTGCTGGAGGCCGGGGCTGATCCGGCGGCGTGCCGCGGGACGGGCGACCAGTCGGCCCTGTGGTGGGCGGCCTTCCACGGCCACACCGCTGTGGTCGAGGAGCTCGTGCGCCGCGGCGCGCCCGTCGACGCGGTGGACCAGTACGGAGTGACCCCGCTGGCCCAGGCGGCGTCGAGCGGCCACCCGGAGGCCGTGCGGGTGCTGCTCCGCGCCGGGGCTGACCCGGCGGCACGCTGGCGGAGCACGCCGGTGGTGTGCGCGGACGGCACGGAGGTGGTCTCGGAGTGGAGCGTGCTGCGGTCGGCCGTCCGGGGCGGCCGGGTGGAGATCGTCGACCTGCTGCTCGCCGCGGGCGCCGGGAGCGATCTGGACGCGGCCCTGGAGGCGGCCTGTGTGGAGGGTTCGGCCGGCATCGTCCGCCGGCTGCTGGACGCGGGCGCGGACCCGGAGGGGCCCGCCGGAGAGGCCCGGACCCCGCTCATGCACGCGGCGGCGAGGGGGCTGACCACCATGGTGCGGGTCCTGCTGGAGGCCGGCGCCGACCCGTCGGTGGTCCGGAACGGTCGCACCGCGGAGCAGTGCGCCAAGGGTGCACGGGCGGAGCGGATACGCGCGTTGCTCCGCCAGTACGACTCTCGCCGCACCGGGGAGGACGCGCACCGGTGAGGGCGGGGCGCGCTGCCGGGGGCGGGCGGCCGGGGCGGGTCAGGGGCCGTCCCCGGGAGGGTGCTGCCGCGCGTCGCGCTCGGCGGCGGCGACGTTCTGCTTGACGACGAGGAAGCTGTCCGGGGTGACGGAGACGGAGTCGATCCCGGCCTCCACCAGGAGACGGGCGAAGTCCGGGTCGTCACTGGGGCGCTGGCCGCACAGGCCGGTCTTGCGCCCGCGGCCGTGGGCGTCCTGGACGAGGCGTTCGATGCTGCGGGTGACGGCGGGATCGCGTTCGTCGAAGAGCGGGGCGAGCTGCTCGGAGTCGCGGTCCACACCGAGGGTGAGCTGGGTCAGGTCGTTGCTGCCGATGGAGAAGCCGTCGAAGCGGTCGGAGAACTCGGCGGCGAGGACGATGTTGGAGGGGATCTCCGCCATCACGTAGACCTCGAGGCCGTTGCGGTGCCGTTCCAGGCCGTGGGCGGCCATGGTCTCCAGGACCCGGTCGGCCTCCCCCAGGGTGCGGCAGAAGGGGATCATCACGACGGTGTTGGTGAGGCCCATGGTGTCGCGTACGTGGCGGAGGGCCCGGCATTCGAGGGCGAAGCCCTCCCGGTAGCCCTCGCTGTAGTAGCGGCTCGCGCCGCGCCAGCCCAGCATCGGGTTCTCCTCTGCGGGTTCGAACTGTTCGCCGCCGAGGAGCCTGGCGTACTCGTTGGTCTTGAAGTCGCTCATCCGTACGATCACCGGCTTCGGCCACCAGGCGGCGGCGATCCGGGCGATGCCGTGGGCCAGCCGTTCGACGAAGAAGGCGGTCTTGTCGTCATGGCCCCGGGTCAGGCGGGCGATGCGCTCCCGGGCCTCGCCGTCGGGGAGTTCGCCGTAGCGGACCAGGGCCATGGGGTGCACCTTGATGTGGTTGTTGACGATGAACTCCATACGGGCCAGCCCGATGCCGTCGGCCGGGAGCCGCCACCAGCGGAAGGCGGCGGAGGGGTTGGCGATGTTGAGCATCACCTCGGTCCGGGTCCCGGGGATCCCGGTGAGGTCGATCTCGCGTTCCTCGTAGTCGAGGAGCCCGTCGTAGACCAGGCCCTCCTCGCCTTCGGCGCAGGAGACGGTGACGTCCCGGCCGTGGTGCAGGGTGCGGCCGGCGTCGCCGGTGCCGACGACCGCCGGGACGCCCAGTTCCCGGCTGACGATGGCGGCGTGCGAGGTGCGGCCGCCGTGGTCGGTCACGATGGCCGCCGCCCGCTTCATGACCGGTTCCCAGTCGGGGTCGGTCACCGCGGTGACGAGCACCGCCCCGTCCTCGAAGCGGTCGATCTCGGCGGGGCTGCGGAGGTTGCACACCGGGCCGGCGGCCACGGCGTCACCGACGGCCAGCCCGCGGACGAGCGGTGTGCCGTCGCTCTCCTTCAGGCGGTACGAACGCAGGGAAGCCGCCTCCTTGCGGGTCTGCACCGTCTCCGGGCGTGCCTGGACGACGGCGAGCTCCCCGGTCCGCCCGTCCTTGGCCCACTCGATGTCCATGGGACGGCCGTAGTGCTCCTCGATGGTCAGGGCCCAGCGGGCGAGTTGCAGCACCTCGTCCTCGTCGAGCACATAGGCGTCGCGCTCGTCCCCGGTGGTCTCCACGGTGGTGGTCGGGGGATCCCCCGAGTCGCTGTAGAGGACCTTGGACTCCTTGCGGCCCGCCTTCCGGGAGATCACCGGCCGCAGCCCGGCCTCCCGTGCCAGCGGCTTGAAGACCAGGTACTCGTCCGGGTCGACGGTCCCGGAGACGACCGACTCACCGAGCCCGAACGCCGCGTTGACCAGCACCACGCGGGGGAAGCCGCTGTCGGTGTCGAGGGTGAACATCACGCCCGCTCCGGCCAGGTCGGACCGGACCATCTCCTGGACGCCGACGGACAGCGCCACCGCGAGGTGGTCGAAGCCCCGCTCCTCGC
Source organism: Streptomyces sp. JJ36 (assembly GCF_021696945.1). Taxonomy (GTDB): domain Bacteria; phylum Actinomycetota; class Actinomycetes; order Streptomycetales; family Streptomycetaceae; genus Streptomyces. The sequence continues at coordinate 45,139 of NZ_JACYHE010000010.1, read as the reverse complement.
GGTAGCTGAGGGCCCGGTCGGTGAAGAGCGAGGCGTAGCAGCGGCGGCAGGCGTCGAGCAGCGCGTCCTCTCCGCTGATGTGGAGGAAGGTCTCCTGCTGGCCGGCGAAGCTGGCCTCCGGGAGGTCCTCGGCGGTGGCGCTGCTGCGCACGGCGACGTCCGGGGCGTCGCGCCCGAGCCGCTCGGCCAGGCTGCGGTACGCGTCCCGTAGCGCCGTGACGAGTGCCTCCGGGAGGTCGGCCTCCAGGAAGGCCCGGCGGATCGCGGCGCCGGCCTCGGACAGCTCCGCGCCGCGCTGCAGGGCGTCGAGCTGTCCGGTCACGCGCTCACGGAGGTCCCCGGTGCCGAGGAGGGCCCGGTAGGCGGAGGCCGTGGTGGCGAAGCCGCCGGGGACCCGGATGCCCTCCTCCGCGAGGTGGGCGGTCATCTCGCCCAGTGAGGCGTTCTTGCCGCCGACCGTGGCGACGTCCTCGTTCGAGAGGTCGTCGAACCACCGGATCCAGGTGGCGTCGTCGGGCTGTCGCCCGGCCATGGTTCTCGCCTCCGTGGAAGGGTGCGTGTTCCGTCCGCGCCTCTCCCCAGCCTGGGAGCCCGGTACCTGCCCGGCAACCGCGGGCGGGTGCGGCCGGCCGCCGCCGGTCCGTACGCGCCGCGGGGAGGGTGCCGTGGCGCCCCGGTGCGTACGGCCGCCGGTTGTGCCGTACGGCGCGCTCCGCGGGACGCCCGCGCTATGCGGCGGGCTCGTCGCCCCGGGCGACCTCGATGCGCCGCTTGGCCCGCGGCGTCTCCGCGGGCAGCGGCGCCCGGACGGTCAGTACGCCGTCCGCGTAGCTCGCGGTGACGTCGTCGGCCGTGACACCGGCGGGGAGGCGCACGCTGCGGGTGAACTCCCCGTAGCGGAACTCCGAGCGGTGCTTCTCCTTCCTCTCCTCCCTGCGCTCCGCGTGCACGGTCAGCACGTCGTCGTCCAGGGTGATGTCCACGTCCCGGTCCGGGTCGATGCCGGGCAGTTCGGCCCGGACCACGTAGGCGCCTTCCTCCTCGGCCTCCTCGATCCGGATCGGGTGCTCGCCCATGGGCGAGCGCAGCTCGAACGGGAAGTCCTCGAACATGTCCGACAGGGTGGGCCACCGGCCGGGGACGCGGCGGAGCAGTTCACCAGCCATCACTGCCTCCTGGTGGTGCATGGACGTACGGCTCTCTCTGCTCCATCGTGCTGCGGGGCGCGGCCTCCCGCGAGCCGGGGCGTCGCCGGGCGCGGGCCGGCGGCCCGCAGGGCCCGCTGCCGGTCACGCCGGCCGGGACAGCCGGCGGGCCTGCCGGGCGGGCGTCACGCCACCGGACGGGGTCGTTCGGACGAACTCCCGCATGTCGCGAGCGGCAGGCCCGGAGGAACCGGGCCGGGCCGTCCATCGTGGGCCTGTCCCGCGCCCCGCGCCGCCGGGTGCACCGACACCCCGAAGGAACCGCCGCATGGACATGCCCATCGTGAACCAGTGCACGGTCACCGAGTGCGTCTACAACCGGGAGGAGGCCTGCCACGCCCTCGCCATCACCGTGGGCGACGTCCAGCACCCCCGCTGCGACACCTACTTCAGCGCGGGCACCAAGGGCGGCGACCCCTCCACCACCGGAAGGGTGGGAGCCTGCAAGGTCTCCGCCTGCCGGCACAACGCCCAGTTCGAGTGCCGCGCCCCCGGGATCACGGTCGGCTACCAGCAGACCGAGGTCGACTGCCTCACCTTCGCCCCCGCGTAGCCCGGGAACCGAGTCGCCGGCGCCGTCCGGGACGCCGCATGGACGGCGGTCGCCGACCTCCACCGCCGTACCCGGGCGGCGGGGGACGTACGGCACCGCCGGCGCGGGCGGTCGGCCCGGTGCCGGCGGTCAGAGGCGGAAGACGCGGCGGGCGTTGCCGGAGAGGAAGAGTTCGGTGGTCTCCTCGTCCAAGCCGAGTTCGCCGAGGTGCTCCAGCGCCCGGGCCGGCGTGATCATGGGGTGGTTCGAGCCGAACAGGACCTTCCTGCGGCCCCGGCCGCGCAGGTAGTCCACCAGTTCCGGTGGGTACCGGCGCGTGGTGTAGGCGCTGGTGTCGATGTGGACGTTGGCGTGCTTGTCGGCCACCGCGATCATCTCCGTGGTCCACGGGTGGCCGATGTGCCCGCACACCAGGGTCAGCTCCGGGAAGTCCAGGGCGACCTGGTCGATGTAGGGGATGGGGCGACCCGTCTCGGACGGGCGCAGCGGACCGGTGTGCCCGACCTGGGTGCAGAAGGGGATGCCGAGGTCGACGCAGGCGGCGTACAGCGGGTAGTAGAGCCGGTCCGTGGGCGGAAGCTGCCACAGCCAGGGGATGATGCGCAGGGCCACGAAGCCGAGTTCCGCCACGGCGCGGCGGAGTTCCCGTACGGCCTGGACGGGCCGGGTGAGGTCCGCGCCGGCCACCCCGCGCAGCCGGCCGCCGGACCGGGCGACGCACTCGGCCACCTCGTCGTTGCTGATCAGCGGCCCCTGGGGGCCGTACCAGGCGGCGGAGAGCCCGATCTCGACCCCGGCCGCCGCCATCGCGGACACGGTGGCCTCGACCGGCAAGGGCTCCTCCAGTGGTCTCTGCCCGGTCCACCGGCGCAGGGACGCGAACATCTCGTGGCTGGAAAGACGGAGGGTGGGGTGCTGCATCCACGCGTCGATGACGGGCACGGGCTGCCTGCCTCTCTCCCGGGGCCGCCGCCCGGGGCCGAGCGACAGGGGCTAAGCGATCGCTTATCGGGAGCCTAGCGGCTCCCCCGGCGCGACGGCCATCCCGGCGGCGGCACCGTCCGGGGCCGTCACGGAGACGAGACCGGGCCGCAGCAGGAACAGCCCGGCGCGCAGCCGCAGGCGTCGGCACCGCCGCCGGGGGCGGCCCCGGTCGCCTTCTCCGGGACGGCGAGGGCCATCCCGGGCGGGGCGCAGCAGTCCTCGCCGCGCCAGGCGTCGAGGCCCTCGCGGACCGCCACGGCGGCGATGACGAGGGCGACCAGCGGGTCCGCCCAGGACCAGCCGAGGGTGGCGTTCAGCAGGAGTCCGGCGAGCAGGACGCCGGAGAGGTAGGTGCAGAGCAGGGTCTGCCGGGAGTCCGCGACGGCGGAGGCGGAGCCCAGTTCCCTGCCGGTGCGGCGCTGCGCGTAGGAGAGGAGGGGCATGACGAGGAGGGAGAGCGCGGCGAGCACGAGGCCGGGCAGCGAGGTGTCCGCCGCTCCGCCGCCGAGCAGGGAGCGGACCGCGTCGAGAGACACATAGGCGGCGAGGGCGAAGAAGGACACGGCGATGACGCGCAGGGCGCGGTGTTCCCGTGCCGCACGCACGGCGTGGTCGCGGGCGGAGAACTGCCAGGCGACGGCGGCCGCGGAGGAGACCTCGATCAGCGAGTCCAGCCCGAAGCCGATCAGGGCGGTGGAGGAGGCGAGGGCGCCTGCGGTGAGAGCGACGGCGGCCTCGACGAGGTTGTAGGCCATGGTGGCCGCCACGAGCCGCCGCACCCGCCGGGTGAGCGCCTCGCGGCGGGCCGGCGACGGGCTCAGCGTCGTCACGGGCAGCACTCCTCCTCCGCCGCGCCGGGGCAGCTACGGCCGGCGGCCACGGTGACCACGGCGCCGCGCAGGTCGTCCAGGGCGTGGCCGAGGCGGGTGTCCGCCAGTTCGTAGCGGGTGCGCCGGCCCTCGGGGACGGCGACGACGAGTCCGCAGTCCCGCAGGCACGCCAGGTGGTTCGAGAGCCGGGTGCGGGAGACGCCCAGGGCGTCGGCCAGGTCGGAGGGGTACGCGGGGGCCTCGGCGAGCCGCAGCAGCAGGCGGCAGCGGAGCGGGTCGGCCAGCGCCCGGCCGAACCGGACGAGCACGTCGATGTCGGAGGGGACGCCGGAGGGGGCGCCGGGAGACGAGGTCAGCACGGGAAGACAGTACATGACTTCCTGAATCCAGGAAGTCATGTACTGAACTTGTTCCCGGAGCGGCGATGAGTTTCCCGGGGCGGTCCGGTCTACCTCTGCACAAGGCAGCCGCGGGCCGCAGGTCCGCGGACCGCCCGGGCCCGGAGGGGACCCGGAACACCCGGAGGAGAGGTACCCCGATGTCCAAGATGATCTTCGTGAACCTGCCGGTGCAGGACCTGGAGCGCACCCGCGCCTTCTTCACGGCGCTGGGCTTCACCTTCAACCCGCAGTTCTCCGACGAGAACGCGCTGGGCATGGTGATCGACGAGGACAACGGCATCCACGCGATGCTGCTCCTGGAGCCGTTCTTCAAGACCTTCACCCCGAAGGGGAAGGAGATCGCCGACGCCACCCGCACCACCGAGACGATCATCGCTCTCAGCGCGGAGAGCCGCGCGGAGGTCGACGACCTGGCGGAGCGGGCGCTGGCGAACGGCGGCAGCCCGGCGAACGAACCCATGGACGAGGGCTTCATGTACGGGCGGAGCTTCCAGGACCCGGACGGTCACGTGTGGGAGGTCGTGTGGATGGACCCGGCGGCGATGGAGAGCGCCGGGAGCTGAGGCGCGGCCGGCGGGGCGCCGTGTGCGGGGACGGTGCCGGCGCCCGTGGCGGCCGCCTGCCGCGGTCCCTCCGGACCGGGACCCGGAGGGACCGTGGCCCTGGGGACCGGCTCGCGCAAGGGCGCACGGGCCGGGCCCGGGCGCGGCAGCTCAGTCGAGCACGGCGACGCCGTCCAGTTCGACCAGCGCCTCCTCGTCCCAGAGCCGTACCACCCCGATCAGCGCCATCGCCGGGTAGTCCCGGCCTGCGTGCGCCCGCCAGATGCGGCCGAGCTCGCGCGCGTGGTCCCGGTAACCGGCCACGTCGGTGGTGTAGACGGTGACCCGGGCCAGGTCCGCCGGGGTGCCCCCGGCGGCGCGCAGGGCGGTGAGCAGGTTGCCCAGGGCGCGGTCGAACTGGGCGGGCAGGTCCGCGCCGGTCACCTGCCCCGTCTCGTCCAGCGCGGTCTGCCCGGCGAGGAAGACGATCCGGGAGCCGGTGGCGGTGACGGCGTGCGAGAAGCCGGCGGGCGGGGCGAGGTCTGCGGGGTTGAGACGGTCGGCGGTCACCGGTAGAGCTCCTTCGCGATGATCGAGCGCTGGACCTCGGTCGCCCCTTCGTAGATGCGCGGTGCCCGCACCTCGCGGTAGAGGTGTTCCAGCAGGTGGCCCCGGCGGAGGGCGGCGGCACCGTGGATCTGGACGGCGGCGTCGACGACGTACTGCGCGGTCTCGGTGGCCAGCAGCTTGGCCATGGCCGCGCGCTGGGCGATGCCCGGATCGCCGCGGTCGTAGGCGGCCGCGGCGGCGTGCACCATCAGCCGTGCGGACTCCGTACGGGTGGCCATCTCCGCGAGCCGGTGCCCGACGGACTGGAGGTCGCGCAGCGGCCCGCCGAAGGCGGTGCGGGTGCCGGCGTGCGTCACGGCGGCGTCCAGCGCGGCCTGGGCCATGCCCACGGCGAAGGCGCCGACGCTGGGCCGGAAGAGGTTGAGCGTGCGCATGGCGACGGCGAAGCCCTGGCCGGTCTGGCCCAGCACGTCCGCGCCGGTCACCGGCACGCCGTCGAAGGAGAGGGTGCCGATGGGGTGCGGCGAGAGCATCTCCAGCGGCTCGCCGGTGAGCCCCGGGCGGCCCGCGGGGACCAGGAACGCGGTGATGCCGCGGGCTCCGCTCTCCGGGCCGGTGCGGGCGAAGACTGAGTAGACGTCGGCGTGCGGGGCGTTGGAGATCCAGGTCTTGGTGCCGTGCAGACGCCAGCCGTCCGCACCGTCCGGTTCGGCGGCCAGCGCGAGCGCGGCGGCGTCGGAACCGGCGTCCGGCTCACTGAGCGCGAAGGCGGCCACCAGCCGCCCGGCACGTACGCCGGGGAGCCAGCGCTCCTGCTGTGCGGTGGTGCCGGAGAGCGCGACGGGGCAGGCGCCGAGGCCCTGCAGGGCGAGGGCGGTCTCGCCCTCCGTGCAGCCGTGGGCCAGGGACTCGCGCAGCAGGCAGAGGTCCAGGGCGCCCGGCGGGCCGCCGCCGGGCGGGAGGACGCGTTCCAGCAGGCCCAGCTCGCCCAGCGTCGCGACCAGCGGGCGGTTGACGCCGTCCGTCGGGGCGTCCTCCGCCAGCGGGCGCAGCCGCTCGGCGGCGAGCGCCCGCAGCTCCGCACACCACTCGAGCTGCTCGGTCTCCAGTGCGAACGCCCGCATCGGCGCCACCCTCCCTTATCGCGGACCGTTGACTGTCGTCACCAACACGTTACGCTCAACGGCATCCCGGCACGCCGGGAACCTCGCCTTCCGGTCCGCCGCAAGGGGGCACCGCCATGGAAACCGTCCCGTCCGCGCACGTCGACACCTTCGCCCGCGACCACCTGCCCCCGCGCGCCCAGTGGCCCGAGCTGCTCTTCGGCCTCCCGGAGCTGCGCTACCCGCCCCGGCTGAACTGCGGCGCCGAACTGCTGGACCGCACGATCGAACGCTACGGCACCGACCGGCCGGCCCTGCTGGCGGGCGACGGCGAGGTGTGGTCGTACGGGGAGCTGCGCCGCCGGGTCGACGCCCTGGCGCATGTGCTCACCGAGGACCTGGGCGTGGTCCCCGGCAACCGGGTGCTGCTGCGCGGGCCCACCGGTCCGTGGCTGGCGGCGTGCTGGCTGGCGGTGATGAAGGCGGGCGCGGTGGCGGTCACGGTGCTGGCCGCGCAGCGCAGCCACGAACTGCGCACCCTCTGCGAGATGGCCCGGGTGAGCCACGCCCTGTGCGCGGCGTCCGCACTGGAGGACCTGGTCAAGGCGGAGGCCCCCGGGCTGCGCATCACCCCGTACGGCGGCGAGGGGCCGGACGACCTGCTGCGGCTGGCGGAGCGGCACCCCGGACCGTACGGCGCGGTCGCGACGGCCGCCGACGACGTCGCGCTGATCGCCTTCACCTCCGGCACCACCGGGCGGCCCAAGGGCTGCATGCACTTCCACCGGGACGTGCTGGCCATCGCCGACACCTTCTCGGCGCAGGTGCTGCGGCCGCGGCCGGACGACCTGTTCGCCGGCAGCCCGCCGCTCGGCTTCACCTTCGGGCTCGGCGGACTGCTGGTGTTCCCGCTGCGTGCGGGCGCGGCGACGCTGCTGGAGCAGTGGAGCGGCCCGGACCAGTTGCTCAGCGCCGTGCGGCGGCACCGGGTGAGCGTGCTCTTCACCGCGCCGACGGCGTACCGGGCGATGCTCGCCGCCCTGGACGAGCAGGCGGCCGGAAGCGGCGGGACCGGCGGCACGGCCGGCGGGGGCGCGCCACCCGGCCTCTCCTCGCTGCGCCGCTGCGTCTCCGCCGGCGAGAACCTGCCGGAGGCCACCTGGCGGGCCTGGTACGAGCGGACCGGGCTGCGGCTCATCGACGGCATCGGCGCCACCGAGATGCTGCACATCTTCCTCTCCGCCGCCGACGCGGCGATACGTCCCGGCACCACCGGCCTGCCGGTGCCCGGCTTCGAGGCCCGGGTGGTCGAGGAGGACGGCAGCACCCCGGTGCCGGACGGGGAGCCCGGGCTGCTCGCCGTGCGCGGGCCGGTCGGCTGCCGCTACCTGGCGGACGAGCGGCAACGCACCTACGTCCGGTCGGGCTGGAACATCACCGGGGACACCTATGTGCGGGAGCCGGACGGCTACTTCCGCTATGTGGCCCGCGCCGACGACATGATCATCTCGTCGGGGTACAACATCGCCGGACCGGAGGTGGAGGCCGCGCTGCTGCGCCACCCCGACGTGCTGGAGGCCGCGGTGGTCGGCAGGCCGGACGAGCGGCGCGGGCAGGCCGTGGTCGCCCATGTGGTGCTCCGCCCGGGGGCGCCCCGCGGACCGGAGGCCGCGGAACTCCTGCGGGAGTTCACCAAGGCGGAGCTCTCCCCCTTCAAGTGCCCGCGGGAGATCGTCTTCTCGGACGCGCTGCCGCGCACCCCCACCGGCAAGCTCCAGCGGTTCCGGCTGCGGCAGTCCGATCTAGAGTGACCGGGTGGCCCAGCTTCCCTCCCCCGGTTCACTCATCGTCACCTTCTACGGCGCCTACGGCCGTACGCACGCCGAAGGCGGCACCGTGCCGGTCGCCGCACTGATCCGGCTGCTCGGTGCGCTCGGCGTGGACGCGCCCTCGGTGCGCTCCGCCGTCTCCCGGCTGAAGCGCCGCGGGCTGCTGGTCGCCGAGCGCGCCGGGAGCCGGTCGGCCGGCTACGCTCCCTCCGCCGCGGCCCGGCAGTTGCTGGAGGACGGCGACCGGCGCATCTACGACCGTCCCCACCCCGCGGGCGACTGGCTGCTCGCGGTCTTCTCGGTGCCCGAGCGGGAGCGGCAGCGCCGCCATGTTCTGCGTTCCCGGCTGGCCCGGCTGGGTTTCGGCAACGCCGCCCCGGGCGTCTGGGTCGCCCCCTCCCATCTGGAGGAGGAGACCCGGCACGTCCTCCAGCGGCTCGGGCTGACGGCGTACGTGGACCTCTTCCGCGGGGGCCACGCCGGTTTCGAGCCGACCGCCGAGGCGGTGGCCCGCTGGTGGGACCTGCCCGCCCTGGCCGAGCGGCACCGCGCCTTCCTCGCGGAGCACGAACCGGTGCTGCGGGCCTGGGAGCGGCGCCGCACCGAACCGCCCGAGCCGGCACCCGTGCCGCCGGAGGCACCACCCGTGCCGCCCGAGGCTGCTCCCGTGCCGCCCGAGGCACCACCCGTGCCGCCCGAGGCACCACCCGTGCCGCCCGAGGCGGCGTATCGGGACTATCTGCTCGCGCTGGACGCCTGGCGCCGCCTGCCCTACGCCGACCCCGGGCTGCCGCCGGCGGTGCTGCCCGCCGACTGGCCCGGTGAACGCTCGGCGCAGGTCTTCGCCGCCCTGGACGCCCTGCTCCGCGCGCCCGGCGCCGCCTTCGTCCGGGAGGTGCTGCACTCCGCGGGCCGGCCGGCCCGCACCCCGGACCGGCGCGGGAGCTGACGGACGCAGCTCCCGGCGGGCAGTGCGCCGGACCGGGCCGGGCGCCCCGGGCGTGCGTGATCAGCCGGGTGGCGTCTGCCGTGGCGCGCGCGCCGCGGCCGAGGCCAGCGCGCGGGCGAGTCCGGTGACCGTGCCGGCCGGGTCGACGACCTCGGAGTCCCCGGCACCCGGGGGGCGACGCCCACCCGGCCGCTGTCCGCGGAAGGCCCGCTGCCGTTCCACCGTCGGCCGAGCGCTGCGGGCGTTCGGCGCGCAGCGGACCGCCTTCTTCCGGCCCGACGGTGGCGGTACGTCAGAAAGCGCCCGGATGTACATCCGCCGCTCGCGGAGAGACATACCCGAAAAGACATGTGTCATACTGCACATGACTGCTCGTCATGCTCACTCTGCAGAGCGCCGTCCGGCACCCGGGGCGTGGCGAGAACCGGACGACTCACCCCTCATGAGGAGAACCCGACGTGGCTACCGACGACCCCGCACTGAACCGGCGCACCCTGCGGGAGGCGCTGCGCGAGGCCCGCGTCAAGGCCGGCATGACACAGCGCCAGGCGGCCGACGCCCTCGAATGGTCCCTGTCGAAAATCATCCGCATCGAAGCGGCGACGGTGAGCCTCTCGGTCACCGACCTCCGCGCCATGCTGCAGCTCTACGACGTCCAGGACCCGGAGACGGTGCGGGAACTGGAGCACGCGGCCCGCCACAGCAAGGGGAACAGCTGGTGGGCGGAGTTCAGCTCCTTCATCCGGCCCCAGTTCGCCCAGTTGCTGAGTTACGAGGGAGCTGCCTCCGAGATCCTGGCCTACCACCCGGTGCTCGTCTCCGGCTACGTGCAGACCTACGACTACGCGATGGCCCTGCTCTCCGCCCAGACAGACGAGGAACAGGCCCGGCGCAGCGCCGACCTGCGCATGAAGCGGTACGAACGCATTTTCGAGGCCGAGTCCGGCCCGGAGGTCCATCTGGTCGTCGACGAGGCGGCGCTGCTCCGGCAGATCGGCACCCCGGCCGTGATGCGGAACCAGTTGCGGCACCTCAAGGCCGTGGCGGCCAATCCCCGGGTCGACCTGCGGGTGCTGCCCCTGACGGCCGGGGCGCACTACAGCGTCCAGTACAGCTTCACCCTGCTGAGCTTCAGCGGCGGCGAGAACGACCTGCTCTACCAGGAGTCCGCCGTGGGCGCCCTCGCCAGCAGTGACGAGATCGAGCACGTCGCGACGTACCGGGAGTGCTTCGAGGACATCAGCGAGCGGTCGGCACAGGGCGACGAGGCGCTGGCGCTGATCGACCGGGCGCTGGAGCGGTTCACCGAGAGCTGACCCCTGGCGGTGCGGCCCACCGGACTGAGGAGCACAGATGCTGGACTGGCGAGAGTGGTGGCGGCGCACCCGCGCGTTGCTCCGTCCGCTGCCCCCGGCCGGGACGGGCGACGGCGCGGCGGCGGCCCTCGGCCACGACCTGGCAGCCGCGGAGGATGCCGAACTGGCTCAGCGGTTCGAGGAGCTGGGGACCAACCGCCACCGCCGGGAGAGCCGACGGCTGGAGGAGCTGAGCCGGCACGACCGGCGGCGGCTCTGGAACGTGGCCGGCGTGTTCTCCGTGGGCTGTCTGGTCGTCACCTTCTGCTTCATCGTGCTCTGCCTGGTGGTGACCCTCTGCGCCGTGCTGGTGATACGTGCCTCCGCCGGCCTGGAGATATCCATGCCCGGCTGGGTGCTGGCGGCCGGCAGCTACGCCCTCAACACCCTGCTCACCGCGGTGGCGGCGGCCTTCGGCCTGACCGTCACCGCGCTGGTCCGCAGGCGTTTCGGCCGCCCCCGCGAGGCCCGCACGCCGGACGGGGACGACGCCTGACCGCCGGTCAGCGATCCATGGTGGACCCGCGCCTCCGGAGCGGCACCAGGCTCCAGCCGAGGCCTGCTGCGAAGGACACCGCCACCATCACCACCAGCCAGGCCGCCCGCTTGTCCGACGCACCGGTAGCGAGCAGCGAGACGCTCGCGCCCGCGACCGTCGCCACGGCACCGGCCACCAGGCAGTACGCCAGGAACGCGCGAGACGACGCGGGACGCCGGGCACTGCGCCGCGTCCCTTCCCGGAGGGGGCCGGCTTCGCCGGAACCGGCAGGGTCCATGGGGCCCACCTCGATACGGTCAGATCGGGTCGTGCGCGTCAACGGGCAGCCCTGCCAGGGAGTCGAGACCGGCGAGAAAGGCGGACCAGGCCCCTGCGGAGAAGGCGAGGACGGGCCCGTTCCGGTCCTTGGAGTCGCGGACCGACGTGTTCCGCACGTCGCGTGCCACCTCGACACATCCCTTCGGGTCCTCGGAACGCGTACTCTTCCGCCAGCCGAATCCACTCACCACGCGACTTCCTCCCGACGAGATCCACGAACTCGCCCGGCCCCCTCGAGGACAGCCCGGCTGCACACTAATGCACATCTGCCCCATCCGCAGATGAACACGTGATCGGCCACTTCCGGCACCTGTGCCGTACACGCACAATCGGTTCATTGTTCACTGCACAGCGTGACAGCGGTTCCGGTCCGCCGGAAGCCCCCTTCCCGGCCTTCCCGTCACCGGAGGGGCACTCCGGGGCGTCCGTCCGGTGTGTGCCGACCGACAGGTGTCGCCCGGCCACACCCCGTACCGCACCTGGCAGATCGCGCCCGTCGGCCCGGTTTCCGGCCGCTCCGTCCGGCGTGGCGGGGCGTGCGGCGGCGGCCGGCGGTCCTCCGTCGCGTGGCGGCACGCCCCGGCGCGGAACGCGCCGCCGCACGCCGCCGACCTACGCTGGAGACATGACGGCACCCCGTTCCAGCCCCGGGGGCGCGGGCGCACCGCGTGGCTCGTACCCGCGGCGTCGCGTGCGCTACTTCGTGCTGATGGGTATCTGCCTGGTGCTCTTCGTGAGCGCCTGGGGCTTCGTGCGCTTCTGGTCGGTGCCGGCCGCGATCGCGATGTGCGTGGTGGCCATGGTGATCCCGCCGGCCGCCGTGATCGTCGGCAACCGGCGGGACGCGGAGGACCGCTGGTGGGACGAGGGCGGGCCCTGACGTCCCCGGGAGTTGTCCCGGCGGTGCGGAGGCGGTGTCCCCGGCGCACCCGGGGCCGGCCCGCTCAGAGGGTGAGGCGCGGCTTGGGCGCGTCGGTGCGGCCGGCCGGCGGTTTGCGGCTGCCCGCCCGGTACGGCAGCGGCCAGGGGGCGCCGGGCCCGGTGTACCCCTGGTCGGCGGCGGCGTGCAGGGTCCAGTGCGGGTCCCAGAGATGGGGCCGGGCCAGGGCGCAGAGGTCGGCGCGGCCGGCCAGCAGCAGGGAGTTGACGTCGTCCCAGGAGGAGATGGCGCCCACCGCGATGACCGGGATCCCGAGGCCGTTGCGGATCCGGTCGGCGTACGGGACCTGGTAGGAGCGGCCGTGGTCGGGCTGCTCCGTGGAGACCACCTGGCCGGTGGAGACGTCGATCGCGTCGGCGCCGTGCGCGGCGAAGGCCGCCGCCATGCCCAGCGCGTCCTCCGCCGAGGTGCCGCCCTCGGCCCAGTCGGTGGCGGAGATGCGGACCGTCAGCGGGCGGTCCTCCGGCCAGACGGCGCGCACCGCGTCCAGCACCTCCAGGGGGAAGCGGAGCCGCCCGTCGAGGTCGCCGCCGTAGGCGTCGGTGCGGTGGTTGGTCAGCGGGGAGAGGAAGCTGGAGAGCAGGTAGCCGTGGGCGCAGTGCAGCTCCAGCAGGTCGAAGCCGGCCCGGGCCGCGCGGCGCGCCGCGGCGGCGAACTGTTCGCGCAGCTCCGCCAGGTCCGCCTGCTCCAGGGCCCGGGGGGTCTGGCTGACGCCGTTCCGGTAGGGCAGCGGGGAGGGCCCGACGACGGGCCAGTTCCCCTCCGGGAGGGGGTCGTCGATGCCCTCCCACATCAGGCGGGTGGAGCCCTTGCGCCCGGAGTGGCCGAGCTGGACGCCGATCGCCGCGCCCGGCGCCTGGGCGTGCACGAAGTCGGTGACCCGGCGCCAGGCGGCCTCCTGCGCGTCGGACCAGAGCCCGGTGCAGCCGGGGGTGATGCGGCCCTCGGGCGAGACGCAGACCATCTCCGTCATGGTCAGGCCCGCGCCGCCGAGCGCCCGGGAGCCGAGGTGGACGAGGTGGAAGTCGCCGGGCAGGCCGTCCTGCGCGGAGTACATGTCCATCGCCGAGACCACGACGCGGTTCCGCAGCTCCAGCCCTCCCAGCCGGTACGGCGTGAACATGGGCGGGGTGCCCGCCGGCACGCCCTGCGCCCGCTCGACGGCGGCGACGAAGCCGGGGTCGCGCAGCCGCAGGTTGTCGTGGGTCACCCGGCGGCTGCGGGTGAGCAGGTTGAAGGCGAACTGGTGCGGCGGCTGGTCGACGTAGGCGGGCAGGTCCTCGAACCACTCCAGGCTGGCGCGGGCCGCCCGCTGGGTGGAGAGCACCACGGGGCGCCGCTCGGCCTCGTAGGCGGCGAGGGCGTCCGGCACCCCGGGGTGCTCCTCCAGGCAGGCGGCGAGGGCGAGCGCGTCCTCGACGGCCAGCTTGGTGCCGGAGCCGATGGAGAAGTGCGCGGTGTGCGCGGCGTCCCCGAGCAGCACGGTGTTCCCGTGCGACCAGGTCTCGTTGACCACGGTGCGGAAGGCGGTCCACTGGGAGTTGTTGCCGTGCAGCGGGCGGCCCCCGAGGGTCTCCGGGAAGAGCTTGGCGCAGTGGGCGGCGGAGGCCGCCTCGTCCATGCGGTCCAGGCCGGCCGCGCGCCAGACCTCCTCGCGCATCTCGACGACGGCGGTGGAGGCGTCCGGCGCGTACGGGTAGGCGTGGAGCTGGGCCACGCCGTGCTCCGTCTCCGCGATCTCGAAACGGAAGGCGTCCAGGGCGAAGGGGGCGGCCAGCCAGATGTAGCGGCAGCGGTGGGTGGTCAGCCGGGGCCGGAAGGCGTCGCGGTGGGCCTCGCGGGTGGTGCTGTGCACCCCGTCGGCGGCGACGACCAGGTCGTACGCCGCGGAGAGCGCGGCCGCCGGCGGGGCCTCGGTACGGAACCGCAGGTCGACGCCGAGGCTGCGGCAGCGGTCGTGCAGCACGCCGAGCAGCCGGCGGCGGCCGAGCGCGGCGAAGCCGTGCCCGCCGGAGACCAGGGTGGTGCCGCGGTGCACGATCTCGATGTCGTCCCAGCGCACGAACGCCTCTTGGAGCGCGACGAAGGCCTCCGGGTCGGCGTGCTCGATGCCGCCGAGGGTCTCGTCGGAGAGCACCACGCCGAAGCCGAAGGTGTTCTCCGGCGCGTTGCGTTCGAAGACGGTGACCTCGCGGGCGGGGCGCAGCCGCTTGAGGAGGGCGGCGGCGTAGAGCCCGCCGGGGCCGCCGCCGATGACCGCGATGCGCTGCGCCGGGCCCGCGCCGTCCGCGGCCATCTCAGCGCCCCTGCCACTTCGGGGGCCGCTTCTCGGTGAACGCGGCGTGGAACTCGGCGTAGTCCTCGCTGCTCATCAGCAGGGCCTGGGTGGCGGCGTCCATCTCGACGGCCGCGGAGAGCGGGAGGTCGAGCTCGGCGGTGAGCAGCGCCTTGGTCTGGGCGTGGGCGAGGGCGGGCCCGTCGGCGAGGCGGCGGGCGAGGGCCGCGGCGGCCTCCGTGGCGCCGCCGTCCTCCGCGGCCTGGCTGACCAGCCCGATGCGTTCGGCCTCCGGGAAGCGGACGGGCTCGCCGAGCATCAGGATGCGGGTGGCGTGGCCGAGGCCGACGACCCGCGGCAGCAGGTAGGCGGCGCCCATGTCGCCGCCGGAGAGCCCCACCTTGGTGAAGAGGAAGGCGAAGCGGGCGGTGGGGTCGGCCACCCGGAAGTCGGCGGCGAGCGCCAGCACCGCGCCGGCGCCGGCGGCGACCCCGTGCACGGCCGCCACCACGGGGAACGGCGCCTCCCGCAGGGCGCGGACGACCTGGCCGGTCATCCGGTTGAAGTCCAGGAGCTGCCCGGTGTCCATGCCGAGCGTGGCGCCGATGATCTCGTCCACGTCACCGCCGGAGCAGAAGCCGCGGCCCTCGCCGCCGAGCACCAGCGCCCGGGCCCGGCGCTCCCGGGAGAGCTCGGCGAGCAGGTCCCGCAGGTCCGCGTAGGCCTCGAAGGTGAGGGCGTTGAGCTTGTCGGGGCGGTCGAGGGTGACGGTGACGACGCCGTCCTCCTCGGTCACCCGGAGGTGCTCCCAGCGTCCGGTGGCGCGGGCGGAACCGGTGAAGGGGCTCATGACACGGGTCTCCTCCGGACGGCGAGTCGGGCGCAACCCCGAACGTATCACCCCTTCGTGACCGTCGTCACCGGTGCGCGATACGAGCGCGCCGTCCTCACTCCGCGAGAGTGGCGACGAGCAGCGCCTTGATGGTGTGCATCCGGTTCTCCGCCTCGTCGAAGACGACCGAGTGCTCCGACTCGAAGACCTCGTCGGTGACCTCCAGGGACTCCAGCCCGTGCCGGGCGTGCAGCTCCCGGGCCACCGCCGTGCCGAGGTCGTGGAAGGCGGGCAGGCAGTGCAGGAAGCGCACCTCGTCGTTGCCGGTGGCGCGCAGCACGTCCATGGTCACGGCGTACGGGCGCAGCAGGGCGATCCGCTCGTCCCAGACCTCCGGGGGCTCGCCCATGGAGACCCACACGTCGGTGGCGACGAAGTCGGTGCCGCGTACGCCCTCGCCGACGTCCTCGGTGAGGGTGATCCGGGCGCCGGTGGTCGCGGCGAGCTC
Organism: Streptomyces sp. JJ36; assembly: GCF_021696945.1. Lineage (GTDB taxonomy): Bacteria > Actinomycetota > Actinomycetes > Streptomycetales > Streptomycetaceae > Streptomyces. The sequence goes on along the minus strand of NZ_JACYHE010000010.1, from coordinate 29,446 downwards.
GCGGGCCCGCGCCACCACCGCGTCCCGCGGCCACAGTTTGCCGGGGGCCGCGATCCGTACGTCCATGCCCAGCAGGGCGCCGGTGACCAGGTAGGAGTTGCCCATGTTGGAGCGGGCGTCGCCGAGGTAGGCGTAGGCGATGCGGTCCAGCGGCCGGGAGCAGTGCTCGGTCATGGTGAGCACGTCCGCGAGCATCTGGGTGGGATGCCAGTCGTCGGTCAGGCCGTTGTAGACCGGCACCCCGGCGTGGGCGGCCAGCTCCTCGGCCGTCTCCTGCGCCGCGCCGCGGAACTGGACGGCGTCGTAGAGCCGGCCCAGCACCCGGGCCGTGTCCCGGACCGACTCCTTGTGGCCCAGGTGTGAGCCGGACGGGTCGAGGCAGGTGGTGGCCGCCCCCTGGTGGGCGGCGGCCACCTCGAAGGCGCACCGGGTGCGGGTGGAGGCCTTCTCGAAGATCAGCGCGACGGTCCGGCCCTGGAGCCGCTGCCGTTCCGTGCCCGTGGCCCGCTCCGCCTTCAGGCGGGCGGCGAGGTCGAGCAGCCGGCGGAACTCCCCGGGGGTGAGGTCCAGCTCCTTCACCAGGGGGCGTCCCCTGAGGTCTGTGGACATGGCGGGCTCCTGAGTGCGGACACGGACGCGGACGACGAAGCTGACGCGAACGCCGGACCGGAAGTCTATACGATCCGGCGCATTCTTATACGGGCGCCACCCGGCACGGCCGCGGCACGCGTGCCCGGAAGGGCCCGGCGGCCGCCGGACGCCCCGTGCCGGCCCGGCGCCTCCACCGCACCCCGGACCGGCACGGGCCCGGGACCCGGACCCGGACCCGGACCCGGACCCCGCTACACGGCGTCGCGCTCCACCGGGCAGCTCATGCACCGCGGTCCGCCGCGTCCCCGGCCCAGCTCGCTGCCGGGGAGCTCCAGCACCTCGATGCCGCGCTTGCGGAGGAAGGTGTTGGTGGTCGCGTTCCGGTCGTAGGCGAGCACCACGCCGGGCTCGACGGCCAGCACGTTGCAGCCGTCGTCCCACTGCTCCCGCTCCGCCGAGTGCACGTCCTGGGTGGGCGTGAGCACCCGGATCGCGTCCAGCCCGAGCGCCGCCGCGATCGCCCGGTGCATGTGCTCCGGCGGGTGGTCGGTGACCTTCAGCTCGTGCGGCCCGCCGCCCGGCTCGATGGTGTACGAGCGGAGCATCCCCAGGCCCTCGTACTGCGTGAAGGTGTCGCCGTCGATCATCGTCATCACCGTGTCGAGGTGCATGAACGCCCGGCGCTTGGGCATGTCCAGCGCCACGATGGTGGTGGCCGAGCCGGCCTCGAACAGGTTCCGCGCCAGCAGCTCCACGGCCTGCGGGGTGGTGCGCTCGCTCATCCCGACCAGCACCGCGCCGTTCCCGATCACCAGGACGTCCCCGCCCTCGATGGTGGAGGGGTGGCCGGTGCCCCCGCCCTCGGACCAGAGGCGGAAGGTGTTGCCGGTGAAGAGCGGGTGGTGCCGGTAGATGGCCTCGAAGTGGACGGTCTCCCGGCGGCGGGCCGGCCACCGCATGTCGTTGATCGACACCCCGTCGTAGACCCAGGCGGAGGTGTCCCGGGTGAAGAGGTGGTTCGGCAGCGGCGCGAGCAGGAAGTCGTCCGGCTCCATCACATGGAAGCGGACCGAGGTGGGCTCCGCGGAGCGCTCCAGGAACTCCCGCTTGGTCATGCCCCCTATCAGCGCCTCGGCCAGCTCGGGCGTGGGCAGCGCGTCGAAGGCGGACCGCAGGTGGGCGGTGGCCAGCGGCCCGTACTCCCGCTCGTCGAAGACCCGGTCCAGCACCAGCGAGCGCGCGGCCGGCACGTCCAGGCTCTCGGTGAGCAGGTCCCCGAAGAGATGGACCTGCACCCCGCGGTCGCGGAGGGCGTCGGCGAAGGCGTCGTGCTCCTGCCGGGCGCGGCGCACCCAGAGGACGTCGTCGAACAGGAGATCGTCCTTGTTCGAGGGGGTGAGCCGCTTCAGCTCGAGATCGGGCCGGTGCAGGATGACGCGGCGGAGCCGCCCGGCCTCGGAGTCGACATGGAATCCCATGTCCCCATCCTGTCCGAGGAGGGCGGCCGCCGCGCGGCTCCCGGAACGATTTTTCCCGGCCGTTTCCCGGGGCGGGCCCCCGGCCTGACGCCCGGCCCTGCGACCCCGCCCCCGGCCGGCGCCCGCCGGGACGCAGCGCCGCTCACAGTCGCGGGTCGACGGGCTCGGACTCCAGCGCGAGCACCGCGAACACCGCCTCGTGCACCCGCCACAGCGGCTCGCCGTCCGCCAGCCGGTCCAGCGCCTCCAGCCCGAGGGCGTACTCCCGCAGGGCCAGCGACCGCTTGTGGCCGAGGTGCCGGTGGCGCAGCCGCGCCAGGTGCTCCGGGCGCAGGTACTCCGGCCCGTAGACGATGCGCAGGTACTCCGGGCCACGGCACTTGATCCCGGGCTGCACCGGCCGCCCGTCCTTCCCCCGCACGTACGCGGCCAGCGGCTTGACCACCATGCCCTCGCCACCCGCCGCGGTGAGCTCCCGCCACCACCGCACGCCGGCGGCCACGGAGGCGTCGTCCCCGGTGCCCACCCGCAGCCGGCGGGTCGGGGCCAGCAGCGCGGTGCCGTCGCCCAGCCGTTCCTCGGCCTCGATCATCCGGTCCACCAGGCCGAGCTGACGGTCGTGCGGCAGCGTGGCGAGGCTGCGCCCGGCGAGGGCGAGAAGCTGGAAGGGCGCCAGCCGCAGCCCTTCCGGCAGCCCGTCGCCCTGCTCCGCCACCCGCCGGCAGTACCGCCCGTAGGCCGTGGTGAACGCGGCCGCGTCGGCGGCCCGCTCCCGCTGCCGGCCGAGCAGCCCGGCCACGTCCACCCCGCGCGCGGCGGCGTCCTCCAGCGCGGCGAGCGCGGGCGGGAAGGCCGCGCCCGCAGCGGCGCCCACCGCGGCGTACTGCTCGCGCAGCAGCCCGCCGGCCTTCAGCGACCAGGGCAGCAGCTCGGCGTCGAGCAGCAGCCAGTCGGTCTCCAGCTCCTCCCAGAGCCCGGCGCCCGCCACGCAGGCGCCGATCCTGCGGAGCACCCGGGCGGTGAGCTCCGGATCCCCGAAGAAGGGGCGGCCGGTGCGGGTGCAGAGCGCACCCGGCACCTCGCCGTCCGCGCCGAACCGCTCGCGGGCCACCGCGGCGTCCCGGCAGACCAGGGCGACCGCGCGGGAGCCCATGTGCTTCTCCTCGCACAGCACCTCCCGTACACCGGCCGCCCGGTACTCGGCGAAGGCCTCCGCCGGGTGCTCCAGGTGGCCCTCCTCCCGCGAGGTGGCGCACGGCGCCATGGTGGGCGGCAGGTAGGGAAGCAGACCGGGGGCGACGGCGAACCGGCTCATCACCTCCAGGGCCGCGGCGGCGTTCTCCTCGCGTACGGTGATGCGCCCGGCGTGCCGGGTCTCCACCACGCGCCGCCCCCGCACGTCGGTCAGGGCCGGGGGCCGGTCGCCCGCCGGGGCGGGGGCCTCGGCGGCGAGGGGCCGCACCGGTTCGTACCAGACCCGCTCGGCCGGGGTGTCGACGAGTTCCCGCTCCGGCCAGCGCAGGGCGGTGAGCGCCCCGCCGAAGACGCATCCGGTGTCCAGGCAGAGGGTGTTGTTGAGCCACGCGGCCCGCGGTACGGGGGTGTGGCCGTAGACCACCGCGGCACGGCCGCGGTAGTCCTCCGCCCACGGGTACCGCACCGGCAGGCCGTACGCGTCGGTCTCGCCGGTGGTGTCGCCGTAGAGCGCGTGGGCGCGGACCCGGCCCGAGGTGCGGCCGTGGTACTTCTCGGGCAGCCCGGCGTGACTGACCACCAGCCGGCCGCCGTCCAGGACGTAGTGACTGACCAGGCCGTCCAGGAACTCCCGCACCCGCTCGGTGAAGCCGGGGTCCGCGGCCTCGGCACGCTCCAGCTGCTCCAGCGTCTCCGCCAGACCGTGGCTGCGGGTCACCTTGCGGCCGCGCAGGCAGCGGGCCAGCTTGTGTTCGTGGTTGCCCGGCACGCACAGCGCCGTGCCCGCCACGACCATGCCCCGCACCAGGCGCAGTACCCCCGGGCTGTCCGGGCCACGGTCGACGAGGTCCCCGACGAACACCGCCGTACGGCCCTCCGGGTGCCGTGCGCCGCACGGGCGCCCCGCGGCGTCCCGCTCCAGGACATAGCCGAGCCGGCCGGTGAGCAGGGTCTCCAGCTCGCTGCGGCACCCGTGCACGTCACCGATCAGGTCGAACGGGCCGGTGAGGTGCCGCAGGTCGTTCCAGCGGCGCTCGCGCTCGACCCGGGCGACCCGGTCGGCCTCCTCCGCACCGCGCAGCACGTGCACCCGGCGGAAGCCCTCCCGCTCCAGGCCGCGCAGCGAACGCCGCAGCTCCCGGTGCTGACGGGCCAGGACGTGCGGGGGCAGCCCGGCACGGTCGGGGCGGCCGGCGTTCCGCTCGGCGCAGACCCGCTCCGGCACGTCGAGCACCACGGCGACCGGCAGCACGTCGTGCGCACGGGCGAGGGCGACGAGCTGCCGGCGCGCCTCCCGCTGCACGTTGGTGGCGTCGACCACGGTGAGCCGCCCCGCGGCGAGGCGCTTGCCCGCGATGTGGTGCAGCAGCTCGAACGCGTCGGGGGTGGCGCTCTGGTCGTTCTCGTCGTCGGCGACCAGCCCGCGGCAGACGTCCGAGGAGAGGACCTCGGTGGGCCGGAAGTGGCGCCGCGCGAAGGTGGACTTCCCGGAGCCGGTGGTGCCGATCAGCACCACCAGGCAGAGATCGGGCAGGGCGAGCGTACGGTCCGTCATACGGGGGCCTCCCGGGGCGCGGGGGTGGGCGATGCAGCGGCCTCCCGGGCCTTCGGGGACGCCGTGAACACCGCGAGCTGGGTGGGCGGACCGACCTCGGGATCGTCCGGCCCGACGGGCCGCAGCTCGACGGCGTATCCGTGCCGCCGCGCGACCCGCCCAGCCCACGCCCGGAACTCCGTGCGGGTCCACTCGAACCGGTGGTCGGCGTGGCGCAGGCGGCCGGCGGGCAGGGTCTCCCAGCGCACGTTGTACTCGGCGTTGGGGGTGGTGACGACGACGGTGCCCGGCCGGGCGGCGGCGAAGACGGCGTGCTCCAGCGCGGGCAGCCGGGGCGCGTCCACATGCTCCACGACCTCGCTGAGCACCGCCGCGTCATGGCCCGTCAGCCGGGTGTCGGTGTAGACCAGCGAGCCGTGGAGCAGGGTGATCCGGGCTGCCTGCCGCTCGCTCATCCGGTCCGTCCGGAGCCGGCGCCGGGCCGCCTGCAGGGCGCGCACCGAGACGTCCAGCCCGGTGATCCGGGTGAAGCGCCCGTCGCCGAGCAGCTCCGCGAGCAGCCGGCCCTCGCCGCAGCCCAGGTCCAGCACCTGTTCGGCGCCGGCCTCCCGCAGCGCCGCCAGCACGGCTGTGCGCCGCTGCTCGGCCAGCGACGGACCGGTCGGCGGGGCCGCATGGCCGGGGCGGTGCGCGCGGTCCGCGGTCCGGTCACGTACGGGAGGGACGCCCGGGGCCCCCGCGCCGTCGTGTCCGTGCCCGGCCGACGGCCCCTCGTGCGCCCGGGCAGGACCGGCCGGGGCTTCGGCGCCCGCCGGGAGGCCCGGGTGCGCCACGTCCGCCTCCCTGGCCGCCGGCACCGTCGGCTCCCCGGCCTCCGCCGGAGACGGCGGCCGACCGGGCCCGCCCCCGGCGGAGGCGCCGGGGGCCTGCACCACCCGGGCACCCGCCGTGCCGGTGTGCTCCTCCGCGGAGCCGGGTTGCTCGTCGGGCACCGCGTTGTCGAGCTCCTCCACCGGCGCGTCGTCGGACGTGGCGAGCCGGGCGAGCTCCAGCCGCTCCAGCACCTGCCGGGTGAGCGTGGCGCGGCGGGCCAGGTAACGGCCCGCGATCAGGTCCTGCTCGGGGTGGTGCTCCAGCCAGCCCTCGCCGGCCCGCAGCAGCTTGTCCGCCTCGTCCGCGGTCACCCAGTAGTGCTTCGCGCCGTCCAGGACCGGCAGCAGGACGTAGAGCTGCCGCAGCGCGGCGGAGACCCGCTGCTCGCCCTCCAGCACCAGCCGCACGTACCGGGAGTCCCCCCACTCGGGGAAACGGGCGTCGAGCGGCACCGGCTCGGCGTCGACCGCCCAGCCCAGCGGCTCGAAGAGCCGCCGTACGAGCGCCGGACCGCCCCGTGCGGGCAGCGCCGGCACCTCCGCCCGGAGCGGCAGGATCCGCTCCGGCAGCTCGGGACGCTGCCGGCACTTCCCGGCGAGCGCACTGCGGAAGACCGCGCCGAGGGCCACCGCCAGCAGCGAGGAGGCGGCGTACGGACGGTCGTTGACGTACTGGGCGAGCGCGGAGTCCGGGGCGCGGCCGCGGCCGCGGCGTACCAGGGCCACGGGGTCCACCTCGAGCAGCAGCGCGGCGGTGCAGCGTGCGGCGTCCGCGCGCGGGTAGAAGACGTGCGCGGTGCCGGCGGAGGTGGAGAACGGCTGCGCGCGGTCGGGGTGCTTGTGCAGCAGGTACCCCAGGTCGGTGGCAGGTGCGCCGGGGGTGCCGGCGGCCGAGAGCGACAGGAACACAGGCGCGAGTATCGCCCGCGGCGCGCCGCGGCCCCTAACGCTTTTCCAGCGCCCGGGCCAGTTCCGCGATCGCGTCCGGGCCCACCCGGCAGCAGCCGCCGAGCAGCCGGGCGCCGAGGGCGGTCCAGCCGGCCACCCGCGCCGGGTCCCAGGTGCCGCTGCCCCGCCACCGGTGGGCGGCCGCGTCCCAGTCCTCGCCGCTGTTGGGGTAGGCGACGACGTGCTTGCCGGTGGTCTCCGCGGCGACCGGGACGGCGCGTTCGGCGTCCGCGGCCGTGCAGCAGTTGACGCCCGTCGCGACCACCTCGTCCCGCCCGGCCGCCACCGCGAAGGCCGCGGCGAGGGGCTGGCCGGCCCGGGTGCGGTCCCCGGCGACGGTGTAGCTGAGCCAGACCGGCAGCCCGCAGCCGGCGGCCGCGTCGAGCAGGGCCTCGGCCTCGTCGGCGTCCGGCACCGTCTCCAGCGCCAGCACGTCGGGCCCGGCCTCGGCCAGCGCCTCGATCCGCGGGCGGTGAAAGCGCGTCAGCTCCCGTACGGTCAGCCCGTACCGGCCGCGGTACTCGCCGCCGTCGGCGCGCACCGCTCCGTACGGGCCGACCGACGCGGCCACCAGCACCGGCCGCCCCTCAGCGGCCTTCCGGGCCAGGTGCACGCTGCGCCGGAAGAGCGCGGCCGCGGCGGTGCGGTCCAGGCCGCGGCGGGCGAAGCCCTCGAAGGACGCCTGGTAGCTCGCGGTGAGGAGCACCCGGGCCCCGGCCCGTGCGTACGCCCGGTGTGCGGCGGTGAGCTGCTCCGGGTCGTCGGCGAGCAGCCGGGCGGACCACAGCGCGTCGCCGAGGTCGCAGCCCTGGGCCTCGAGCTGGTTGGACAGCCCGCCGTCGAGGACCACCGGGCCGCGGGCGAGGGCCGCGGCGAGCGGGGACGCCGGGGAGAGCCGGTGCGGGGTGCCGGTACGCCGTTCCACGACCTCCATCCTGCCCTGCGGGGCGCCGGCCCGGCGCCCGGCCCCGTCACACCGCGGGGCCGCGTTCGGGGAGCGCCATCCCGCGCAGCACGCCCGCGACCCGGTCGCCGGCCTCGTCCACCGCGTCGATGGCCTCGATGCACTGCCAGTAGAGCCCCTCCTCCTCGGCGGCCACGGCCACCCCGACCAGCGCCACGCCGGTCTCGCCGAGCAGCCGGGAGAGCGCCACCAGGGTGCAGCGGGCGTCCCGGATCAGGCTGAGCCGGGACGCCCGGAGCCCGCCCGGGACGGCCTGCCACTCGTGGTGGTAGGGCCGGGAGCCGCGCCGCCCCGCCTCCCGCAGGCTCAGCGCCTCGGGGCGCACGGCGGGCGGCCCGTCCGTGGCGAGCAGGGTGCCGACGGCCTCGACGAGGGCCTGCGCCTGCCACGCCTCCGCGATGACCGCCCGCACCGTGCGGCTGCGGGCCACGGCCCGCCGCGTGGCGTCGATCAGAAGAACTGCTTCCATCGGTCGTCCCCCTCCACTGGCGATTACTCAGCGTGACCACCCGGGGTCGCGATCGCCAGAGGGTTTGGATATTCGGGACATTTGGGCGGCGCTGAGCAACTCCGTCACTCCATAGAGTGACCGTTTCCGTGCACCGGGAAACGTTTCTCGTTCCTCTCGATCTTCGCTTCCAGCGCATCCAGCGCGTCGATCTCCAGCACCTCGCAGAACTGCAGGAGATAGGCCAGCACATCGGCCACCTCGTCGCGCACCCGGTCCGCCGCGTCCGGAGCGGTCATCACCCGCAGCGACTCCTCCGGGGTGAGCCACTGGAAGATCTCCACCAGCTCTCCCGCCTCCACGCTCAGCGCCGCGGCCAGGTTCTTCGGCGTGTGGTAGCGGCCCCACTGCCGGGCCTCGGCGAACTCGGCCAGCCGGCGCTGCAGTTGCTCCAGCGTACGGGCGGACGAGCCGGGGGGCCGGCCGGCGGGCCGGGAGGACGCGGAGTCAGGGGATTCGCTCACCCCCCAGGTCTACCAGGCGGCCGCCGGGCACCTCGGCGACGCCCTGGGCCGCGCCCAGCAGCCGCACGTGGCCCCGCTCGCACATCCGCGCCGCGAGCGCCAGCAGTTCCTGCGTCTGCCGCCGGTCCATGCCCCGGTCCAGCCCGTCGGCCAGGACCGTCAGCGCCTGCCGGGCCGGCAGCACCTCCCGGACCGGGTCCACGGCCAGCACCCCGGGGCCGGTGAGCAGCACCAGGGCCAGGGCCAGGTAACGGAGCTCGCCGTCGCCCAGCCACTCCACCGGCATGTCCGCCCGCCCCGCGCCGCGCTCGAGCACCGCGGTCACCCGGGCCCGCTCGCCCGGGGTGGTGGACAGCCCCGCCACGGGACCGGCACAGCCCGCCCGCACCGCCTCCACCAGCGCCGCGTGCCGGGTGCCGCACTCGGCCCGGGTACGCCGCAGCACCGCGGCCAGGTTCTCGCAGCCGCGGCGCAGCAGGCCGTCCGCCAGGTCCGCCGGGGCGCGCATCGCCTCCGGCCGGGGATCGCAGGCGAACGCCGCGCGCAACGCGATCACCACCTGTTCGGCGGCGGCCAGCACCTCGCGCTGGCCGTCGGTGACGCCCGCGACGCGCAGCGGCAGCAGGGCCGTCGCCAGCCGGTCGTCCGGCAGCGGCGCCCGGGTCACCCGGGCCGTGCCCGCGGTGTGCCACTCGGCGTGCACCTGCCGCCGGCCGGGGTCGCGCAGTGCGGTGGAGAGGAGCGTGCGCCCGTCGGCCGCGGTCAGCCGCTCCCCCGCGACACGCAGCTCCGGCTCGGCCTGCACCGCCACGTCGCAGCGCACCGGCCCGGCCGGGCCGTCCACGGTGCAGCCCAGCCGGAAGCCGCGGCGGCCCTGCCGGTCGGGGCGCGCGTCCCGCGGGACACAGCCGGCGGGGCCGCCCCGCACCTCGCCGAAGACCTGCCCGAGCTCCTCGCCGCCGGCCAGCCGGGCGAGCGCGGCGTACGCCTCCAGCACCGCCGACTTGCCGCTGCCGCTGGGCCCGGCCAGCACGGTGAGCGGTGCCAGGGGCAGCGCCAGGCCACGGTGGGACCGGAAGGCCGAGAGCCGCAGTTCGGTGACGGCGGCCGCGGAAATCGGGGGCATGTCCGGACCGTACGCAGCGGCCGCGCTGGCGAACCGTTCCGGCAGCCCGGGCTTCCTCCGATCGGGCGAAGTCGGGGCGGGACGTGCGGCGGAGGGTCACCGGTGCGGGCGGCGGACGGCAGGGTGCCAGGACGCCGGCGGGACCGCCGGCGACGCCGGAACGTCACCGGTGAGGTCCGGAGCACACCGGGGAAACCCGGGACGGCGAGCCACGCCCGATCCGGCCGGCGGCCGCCCGCCGGAGAGCCCCGGAAGGAGGACTGCGGTCGTGACGGAGGAGAGCGACGGGACCGGTGAGCCGGACGACGGCCGGGAAGGGCACGCCCCGGGACGGCGGGGACGGCGGCGGAAACCGCTGCCGGGCGCCGTGGGGAAGCACAAGCCGGCCCAGCTCGACCGCTACGGGCGCGCGGTCCGCACTGCCCTCCGCGACAACGCCACCGCCTACGGCTTCTCCCTCTCCGTCACGGCGGCCTACGGCCTGGTCAGCGGCGCTCAGGGCCCCGCGTCCCCGCTGGAGACGGTCACCTTCGCGGTCACGGGCGCGGCGGCGTTCCTCCTGGTGGGCCTGGCCGCGCTGCTGGGCGTACGGCCGGAGCGGCTCGGCGAGGACGAGCGCGAGCAGACCCTCAGCGGCGGCCTGGACGTGCTGTCGGTGATCGCCGCGGTGCTGACGGCCTACGCCCTCTCGCGCGTCCCCGGCTTCGCGGCCTGGCCGCTCACCGGGGTGGGCACGGTCACCGTCTACCTGCTGGTCGGCGCCCTGGACGTGCTGCTCGCCCGGGTCGCGGCGCGCCACACGTACATGGGCGAGCCGGACTGACGCCGGGCAGCCGCCCTGCTTAGGCCGCGGCAACCGTGGAACCCGTGCGGCATGGACACAGCGGCAGCGACCACCGTCTTGCTCGCGGTCACCCGCGACCACCTCATCGGCCTGGCGCCGCTGGTGATCGGGCTGGGCGCCGTCGCGGTGCTGATCGGAGCGGTGGCGTACGGGATGCGCCTGCGCAGCCGGGGCGAATACCGCAGGTCCGGCGCACCGCCGGGCCGGCCACGCGGTGCCCGCACCCATGAGGAGCACATCACCTCGCCCGACGAGATGCCGCACGACGGCCGGCGACGGTACCCGTACGAGGTGCGGGACTGGGGCGTCACCGAGTCCGACGACGCACGGGAACGGCCCAAGTGGCAGGAGGGCGGCGGCGGTTTCGGCAGCGGCGGGCCCGGACACACCGGCTGAGCCGGGCAGACGGTGCCCGCCCGGCGGTCGCCCGTCGCCGCCCACCGGCCGGACGAGACGAACAGAGCGAGCAGAGCAGGAGTGCGACAGACATGACCAAGGCACGCGACATCATGAGCCCCGGCGCCGAGTGCATCGGCACCGACGAGAGCGTCCAGCTCGCCGCGGAGAAGATGCGCCGGCTGGGCGTGGGCGCCCTCCCGATCTGCGGCCAGGACAACAAGCTCAAGGGCGTGCTCACCGACCGCGACATCACCGTGAAGGTGCTGGGCGCGGGCCGGGACCCGCAGACCACGCCCGCGGGCGAGCTGGCCCAGGGCGAGGCGGTGACCATCGGGGCCGACGACGACGCCGAGGAGGTCATGGCCACCATGACCCAGCACAAGGTGCGGCGGCTGCCCGTGATCGACGGACACGACCTGGTCGGCATGGTCGCGCAGGCGGACGTCGCCCGGGCCCTGCCGGACCCGGAGGTCGGCGACCTGCTCGAGGCGCTGTCCACCGACTGACCCGCCCCGCCCGGCAGGACGACGCGGCGGAACGCTCCGGCGCGGCACCCCGCGGGGTGCCGCGCCGTAAGCGTGCCCGCCGATCCCGCCCCGCACGTGGCCGGGCCGCCGGAAGGGCGGTTTGACCCGGCCCCCGGCGCGCACTCGGCCGGTATGGACGACAGGAATCCCGATCCCGATCCCCGGACCACGCCGGGGCTCGAGCGCGGTGGTCAGGTCCCGCCCGGCGAGACGCCGCCCGCGGAGGGCAGTACGCCCGGCGCGGGTCCGCGGGAGACGCACAACCCGGTCCGCGGCTGGGCCAGGACGCCGCTGCTCGTCCTGGCGGTCCTCGTGATCGTGTTCGTCGTCTACTTCCTGGCCTGGGCGGTGCTCCTCTGAACCGGAGCCACGAGATCACGGAGGCCCCGCATGGGAGGCCGCAGGACGCTACTGACCGGCTGGTTCAGCTTCCTGCACGGAGAGATCACGGCCGGCGACACGCTCGCGCTGCGCCATGTGCAGGCGATGCTGGACAGTGCCGGCATCGAGTACGACACCGCCTGGAGCCCCGGGTTCCGCTCCGGCGCGCTCTCCCTGGATACGGCGGACCCGGAGGACTACTCGCGGCTGCTCTTCATCTGCGGACCGCTGCACGGCCCGCAGATCGCGGCGCTGCACGAGCGTTTCGCGCACTGCTACCGGGTGGCGGTGGGCACCACCACGATCGACCCCGGCGACCGCGCGGTGAGCGGCTTCCACCGGGTACTGGGCCGGGACGGGCCGGGCAGCCTGCGGGACCGGCTGGACCTCGCCGCCGGGGCGCCACCGGAGGAGACGGTGCCGGTCACCGGCGTGGTGCTCACCGGCGGCCAGCGGGAGTACGGGCGGCTGCGCCGGCACGACAGGGTCGCGGAGACGGTCACCACGTGGCTCGCGGGCAAGGACTGCGCACGGCTGGAGGTCGACACCCGGCTGGACGCCGGGGACTGGCGGCACTGCGCCAGCGCGGGTCAGTACCTCTCCGTGGTGCAGCGGCTGGACGTCGTGGTCACCGACCGGCTGCACGGGCTGGTCCTCGCGCTCCGCTGCGGCGTGCCGGCGCTCGCCGTGGACCCGGTCGAGGGCGGGGCGAAGGTCACCGCCCAGGCCCGGGTGTGCCGCTGGCCGGCCCTGGTGCCGGTGGAAGGGCTGGACCGCGCACGCCTGGAGCAGTGGTGGCGCTGGTGCCTGGGCACGGGGAGGGAGCTGGCGGAGCGGCGCAGCCTGGAGTTCCGGGCCCGGCGGCCTGTCGGCTGAGCCGCACCCGGAGGCGGCGCGGAGGAATCGGCGCGGCCGTGCCGGGTACCGCCGAGGGGTGACCTCGGATACCGCCGAGGACGACCCGCACCACGCCGGACGAGGAGGCGAGCACCATGCCGGAGCCCGGCAGCCACGAGTACGACAAGAAGCGGAAGCATCTGCGCAAGAACGCCGAGAAGGAGGGCATTCCCGACCGGCACGCCAACGCGGAGGCGAAGAAGCGGCTGGAACAGGACCCCGAGTACCGGCCCACGGGGCCGCACACGGAGCGCGGCCGCGGCCCCAAGGGTGAGCGCGAGTGACGACGGCCCCCGGCTGAGGGCGGTACCGGCGAGGCGTCCCCGGGACACCCGGGGGCGCTCTTGTGCGCGCCGCCGGGCGCCGGGACGGCGGCTGCGGGGCGGGGCCCGGGCGCAGCGCGGCGGCCCGGGACGTGTCCCGGCGCGGCACGGCGCTCAGGGCGCTGCGCGCACCCGCTTCGCCGTCTCCTCCAGGCGGCCGCCCGGCAGCCGGGTGCGCAGCGGAGGGGTCGCCATGCCCGCGTGCTCGCGGAGGCCGCGGACGAACTCCCGGAGCGCGTCCGTGCTCGAGTGCCGGGGGTACCAGTGCAGTTCCTCCCGCGCCCGGGAGGTGTCCATCAGCGGCAGTCGCAGCACCGCGTCGAAGAGGTGCGGCGAGGCGGGCACCATCCGCGTGCGCCATCCCGCGCGCAGCGCGGCCCGTACGGCCGCCGCGGGCACCCGCACCGGGCGCGCGTCGAACATGCGGCCGAGTTCGGTGGCGTCCACGACGGGCTCGGCCGCCAGGTTGAAGGCCCCGTGCACGGTGCTGGTGGCGGCCTCCCGGACCGCGTCCGCCGCGTCGTCCGTGTGCATCGTCTGGAACCGCAGGCCCGGTACGTCGGGCACCACGGGCAGCAGTTCCGGGCGCGCGAGCCACTGCGGGAGCAGCGGTCCGGCGAAGAGCCGGCGCTGCTCGGCGGCGGCCTCCCGCTTGAAGAGGAAGCCCGGACGCATCCGGACCACCCGGATCCACGGGTACCGGCGTTCGAAACCGTCCAGATAACGCTCCAGGTAGGCCTTCTCGCGACAGTAGGCGGCGTCCGGCCAGCCGTGGGTGGGCCAGGACTCGTCCACCTTCCGGTCCTTGGGGCCCGGGGAGTAGGCGCCCACGGAGGAGGCGTGGATCAGCGCCGGGACGGCCGCGTCGGCCGCGGCCTCGTACACCCGGACGGACCCCAGGACGTTGGTGCGCCAGGTGAGCACCGGCCGGTGCGTCGGCTGGAACAGCCAGGCGAGGTGGACCACCACGTCCATCGCCCGGAAGAGTTCGGCCAGCCGGGCCTCCGTCACGATGTCGGCACTCACCCAGGTGGTCTTCGGCGGCTGCCAGGACGGTACCCGGCGCGCCAGCCCGATCACCCTGCCGATCCGGTCGTCGCCGGCCAGGGCGTCGACCACGCTGGTGCCGAAGTTGCCGGTCGCGCCGACCACGGCCACGTTCAGGCCGTCGAGTCCGCCCGTGCGGGCGCAGGACGCGACCACGCCCGCCACGTCCGACCAGGCGGCCGGTTCCTTCCGCCGCGGGTCGCCCGCCGCGCGTGCGGCGCCGCCCTGAGCCATCGGTCCACCTCCGTTCGGGGGAGCACCGGGACACCCGGAAGGCCCAGTGGGCCGGGACACCCGGCGAGAGCGCCGGGTACCCCGGCCCCCGGGGCGGAAACGGAGGGTTTGACATGCGCGAGACGGGTTACTCCTGCGCGGATGTGCGCCGCTCGACCCGCCCTCCCCCGGCCCCCGCACCCCGCGACACGCCACTCAGGTGGCCCGTCGGCGTGGCGGGCCACCGCCGCGGACGCCCTTCGGCACGATGACGGGGGCCGCGGCCCCGCCCGGAGGCTCCTGCGCCGGTCGCGCCGCGGCCCGGGCCGCAGACCACCGAGCGGAAGGACCGGTCCCGTCCCGCTGCCGCAAGCCGCACCCGGGAGGCGTTGATGGAGTCTGCCCAGGAGGAGACGCCGCCGGCCGGGTCGGCGGCGGAGAAGCGGCTGTCCACCGGCCGCAGGGTGCTCGAACTGCTGGGCACCACCGATCACAAGGTGATCGGGAACATGTACCTGGTCACCTCGTTCGTCTTCTTTCTGGCGGCCGGGCTGATGGCCATGCTGATGCGGGCCGAACTGGCCCGTCCCGGCATGCAGATCGTGAACCACGACCAGTACAACGAGCTGTTCACGATCCACGGCACCATCATGATGCTGCTGTTCGCCACGCCCACCTTCGCGGGCTTCGCCAACGCCGTGATGCCACTGCAGATCGGCGCTCCGGACGTGGCCTTCCCCCGGCTGAACGCCTTCACCTACTGGGTCTTCCTGTTCGGCGGCCTGATGGTGGTCGGCGGCTTCCTGACCTCCACCGGTGCGGCGCCCTTCGGCTGGTTCGCGTACGCGCCGCTGAACCGCTCCGAGTACAGCCCGGGCACCGGCGGCGACCTGTGGACCATGGGCCTGGTGGTGGCGGGTCTGAGCACCATCCTCGGCTCCGTCAACTTCATCACCACCATCATCTGCCTGCGGGCCCCCGGCATGACGCTCTTCCGGATGCCGATCTTCACCTGGAACGTGCTCTTCACCTCGATCCTGGCACTGCTCGCCTTCCCGGTGCTGAGCGCGGCGCTGCTGGCGCTGGAGGCGGACCGGCAGTTCGGGGCGCACGTCTTCGACGCCGCGAACGGCGGCGCGCTGCTCTGGCAGCAC
The DNA here is from genome assembly GCF_021696945.1 of Streptomyces sp. JJ36. GTDB lineage: Bacteria > Actinomycetota > Actinomycetes > Streptomycetales > Streptomycetaceae > Streptomyces. The sequence continues at coordinate 13,961 of NZ_JACYHE010000010.1, read as the reverse complement.
CTCTTCTGGTTCTTCGGCCATCCCGAGGTGTACATCGTCGCGCTGCCCTTCTTCGGGGTGGTCACCGAGATCATCCCGGTGTTCAGCCGGAAGCCGATCTTCGGCTACATCGGCCTGGTGGGCGCCACCATGCTCATCACCGGGCTCTCCGCGACCGTCTGGGCGCACCACATGTTCGCCACCGGCGCCGTGCTGCTGCCGTTCTTCTCCTTCATGTCGTTCCTCATCGCGGTGCCGACGGGCGTGAAGTTCTTCAACTGGATCGGCACCATGTGGAGGGGCTCGCTCTCCTTCGAGACCCCGATGCTGTGGTCCATCGGGTTCCTGGTCACCTTCCTGCTCGGCGGCCTCTCCGGGGTGCTGGTCGCCTCGCCGCCGCTGGACTTCCATGTGACGGACACCTACTTCGTGGTGGCCCACCTGCACTACGTGCTCTTCGGCACCATCGTGTTCGCCATGTTCGGCGGCTTCTACTTCTGGTGGCCCAAGATGACCGGCCGGATGCTGGACGAGCGCCTGGGGAAGATCCAGTTCTGGACCCTCTTCGTGGGCTTCCAGGGCACGTTCCTGGTGCACCACTGGCTCGGTGAACAGGGTATGCCGCGCCGGTACGCCGACTACCTGGCGGCCGACGGCTTCACCCTGCTCAACACCGTCTCCAGCATCAGCGCCTTCCTGCTGGGGCTCTCCACGCTGCCGTTCCTCTACAACGTCTGGAAGTCCGCCCGGTACGGCGAGAAGGTGACCGTCGACGACCCGTGGGGCTACGGCCGGTCGCTGGAGTGGGCCACCACCTGTCCGCCGCCGCGGCACAACTTCCACGCGCTGCCGCGCATCCGCTCCGAGAGCCCCGCCTTCGACCTGCACCACCCCGAGGTCAGCGAGACCGGCTCGCCCCGCCCCCACCGGGGCCCGTACCGGGACGCCACCACCGCACCGCAGGAGGACACCCGGTGAAACTCGAAGCCCTGGTCTTCGCCGGCGTGGCGGTCTTCTTCGGCATCGTCGCCACCGGCTACGCCACGAACCACCTGGAACCCGTCGGCACGGTCGCGCTGACCGTCTCCTGCCTGATGGCCGCGCTGATCTCCGCCTTCTGCTGGCGGCAGCACCTGAAGCGGGGCACCCGGCTCCAGGACCGGAAGGACGCCCGCGTCCAGGAGGGCGTGGGCCACCTGGACTTCTTCCCGCCGAAGAGCTACGCGCCGGTGATCACCGCGCTGGGCGCGGCCGTGCTGGCGACCGGGGTCGTCTACGGCGTCTGGCTCGCCTGCATCGGGGTGGGCGTCCTCGCCCCCGGGGTGGCCGCGTTCGCCTTCGAGTTCACCCACCGCTCGGCCTGAGGAGAGGAGTGCCGTGTCGCCGCTGAAGCGGAGGAAGAGCGTCCCGGCAACGACGGCCGGGCACCTCGCCGAGGAGAGCTACCGGGCCGTGGACCGCCGGCTCCCCGCGTCCGAGGGGGCCGGGCTGCTGCGGAAGGCCTTCCCGGACCACTGGTCCTTCCTGCTGGGCGAGCTGGCGCTGTACAGCCTGCTGGTGCTGGTCCTCACCGGCGTGTACCTCACCTTCTTCTTCGACCCCAGCATGACGGAGGTGGTGTACCACGGCGACCACGTGCCCCTCCAGGGGGTACGGATGTCCGAGGCGTACGCCTCCACCATCGACATCAGCTTCGACGTGCGCGGCGGGCTGCTGACCCGGCAGATCCACCACTGGGCCGCGCTGGTCTTCGTCGCGGCCATCGGCGTGCACCTGCTGCGCATCTTCTTCACCGGCGCGTTCCGCCGGCCGCGGGAGGCGAACTGGGTGCTCGGCGTGACGCTGTTCATCCTCGCGGTGGTGGAGGGGTTCGCCGGCTACTCGCTGCCGGACGACCTGCTCTCCGGGACGGGCCTGCGCATCGCGCAGGGCATCATGACCTCGATCCCGGTGGTCGGCACCTATGTCGCCTTCTTCGTCTTCGGCGGGCAGTACCCGGGGCACGACATCATCCCGCGGCTGTACGTCACGCACATCCTGCTGGTGCCGGGCATCCTGATCGCCCTGGTCGTCGTCCACCTGGTGCTGGTGGTCTACCTCAAGCACACCCAGTGGGCGAAGCCCGGGCGCACCAACCGGAACGCGGTCGGGCAGCCGATGGTCCCGCACTTCACCGCCAAGTCCGCCGGGCTGTCCTTCCTGGTCTTCGGTGTGCTCACGGTGATGGCCGGGACCGTCCAGATCAATCCGGTCTGGGTCTACGGGCCGTACGACCCGAGCCAGATCAGCATGTTCTCCCAGCCGGACTGGTACGTCGGGTTCCTGGAGGGCTCGCTGCGGCTGATGCCGCCGTTCGAGACGCATGTGCTCGGCCACACGATCATGTGGAACGTCTTCGTGCCCGCGGTGCTGCTGCCGGCACTGCTCTTCCTCTGCCTGTTCGTCTATCCCTTCTTCGAGAGATGGGTGACCGGCGACGACGAGGAGCACCACCTGCTGGACCGGCCGCGGAACCGGCCCACCCGCACCGGGCTCGGCGTCGCCGGGGTGACCTTCTACGCGGTGCTGCTGATGGCCGGCGGCAACGACGTGCTCGCCGTGGTCTTCCAGGTCTCGGTGAACGCGCTGACCTGGACGTTCCGCATCTCGCTCGTCGTGGCCCCGGTGCTGGCGTACCTGCTGACCAAACGGGTCTGCCTCGCCCTGCAGGCCGCCGACCGGCAGCGGCTGGAGGAGGGGGAGGAGACCGGTCAGGTCCATGTCAGCGTGGAGGGCGGCATGGCGGAGACCCACACCTCGCTCCCGGCCGAGCGGGCCCACCACATCCTGGTCCGGGAGCAACCGCGCCCGCTGACGCTCGCGCAGCTCGGCGCGGGCCACCGGCCCACCCGGCGGCAGCGGCTGCGGGTGCGGCTGAGCCAGTGGTTCCACCACGACAGCGTGGACTTCACGGTGGCGCCCGGCCCGCGCCGCGAGATCGCGCGGCGGCTGGCGGGGCCGCGGCACGCCGGCCCCGGCGAGACCGAGGACCAGGGAGAGCGCGCGGCGGACTGAGACCGGCGCCGCCCGGGCGGGCGCCGGGCCGGGGCCCGGGGTTTCGCCCGGGCCCCCGCGGGTTACCGGGGGACCCGTTCCGGAACGGTGCGCGCGGACGCGGCGGCACCGCCCGTCACCGACGGAAGGGGCCCGCCATGACCGCACCGGCGCCGGTCGGCGTCGTCGTCGCCACCAGGAACCGCGCGGAGCGCCTGGCGACCGCCCTGGAGCGCCTGCGGGATCTGCCCGAGCGCCCCCCGGTGGTCGTGGTCGACAACGCCTCCCGGGACCGCACCGCCTCCCTGGTCGCCGGGGAGCACCCGGAGGTACGGCTGATCCGGCTGGCCCGCAACCGGGGCGCCGTGGCCCGGAACGACGGGGTGGCGGCCCTCGACACCCCGTACGTGGCGTTCAGCGACGACGACTCCTGGTGGGCCCCCGGCGCACTGCGGACCGCCGCCGGCCTGCTGGACCGCCATCCCCGGCTGGGACTGGTCGCCGCGGGGGTGCGGGTCGGCGAGGCGGCCGTCCCGGACCCGCTGGACGCCGTCCTGGCCGCGTCCCCGCTGCCGCCCGACCCCACCCTGCCGGGCCCCGCGGTGCTGGGCTTCCTCGCCTGTGCGGCCGTGGTGCGGCGGTCCGCCTTCCTGGACGCGGGCGGCTTCCATCCGCTGCTCTTCTTCGGCGCGGAGGAGACCCTGCTCGCGTACGACCTGGCGGCGCGCGGCTGGGGCGTCGCGCACTGCCCCGAGGTGGTCGCCCACCACCACCCCTCCCCCGGCGGCCGCGGCGACCGCCCGGTCCTGGTGCGCCGCAACGAACTGCTGACGGCGTGGCTGCGGCGCCCGCTGCCGCTGGCGCTGCGCCGCACGGCGGCGCTCGCCGCCGACGGCCGCCACGACCCCGCGGCCCGGCGGGCGCTGGGTGGGGCCCTGCTGCGGCTGCCGTCCGCGCTGCGCCGGCGCTCCCCGCTGCCGCCACGGGTGGAGGCGGCCGCCCGCCGGGTGGAGCGGCAGCGGGAGGAGGCCCCCGCCCATGCCGGATGACCGGGTCAGTGTCGTCGTCATCACCCACGACCGGCGGGAGAGCCTGCTGCGCACTCTGGACCGGCTCGCCGCCCTGCCCGAGCGGCCGCCGGTGCTGGTGGTGGACAACGCCTCCACGGACGGCACCGCGGACGCGGTGGCCCGGCACCACCCCGGGATGCGGTTGCTGCGCTGCCCGGAGAACCTGGGGGCGGTGGGGCGCAACCTGGCGGCCCGCCAGGTGACGACCCCGTATCTCGCCTTCTGCGACGACGACACCTGGTGGGAGCCGGGTTCGCTGGCGCGCGCCGCCGGCCTGCTGGACCCGCGCCCGCGGCTGGCCGGGGTGACCGCACGCATCGTGGTGCAACCGCGCGGCACCGAGGACCCGGTGGTGCGGGAGCTGCGGGACTCGCCGCTGCGCGGGCCGTCCTGGCTGCCCGGGCCGCCGCTGGGCTCGTTCCTCGCCGCCGCGACCGTACTGCGCACCGACGCCTTCCGCGCCGCGGGCGGCTTCTCGCCGCGGCTGCGGCTGGGCGGCGAGGAGGAGCTGCTCGCCGCCGACCTGCTGGACCGCGGCTGGTGGCTGGCGTACGCCGAGGAGCTCACCGTGCACCACGCGCCCTCCGCGCGGGACTCCACCGCCCGGCGGATCCAGGGGCTGCGGAACACCCTGTGGTTCTGCTGGCTGCGCCGCCCGGCGGGTGCCGCGCTGCGCCGCACCTGGCATCTCGCCCGTACGGTGCCGCGGGACCGGGCGTCGCTGCGCGCCTTCGGCCGTGCCGCCGCCGGGCTGCCCTGGGTGGCGCGGGAGCGGCGCGTGGTCTCCCCCGGGGTGGAGCACCAGCTCCGCCTGCTGGAACGCGCCCAGCGCAGGTCGGCAGCCCGCCGTTACGTGGGCTGAGCGACCGCGGTGACCGCCCCCCGCGGTGGTGGCGGGACCGCGAACGCGGCCGGAACGTGGTTGAACACGGAATATCCTGATTCGAACCGGTTCTCCCGGGTACTGCGGTGAGGCATCGGTCGGTGACTCCCGGCCGTTGACTGCACGACCCCGGCGGGCGTCCCCCGCCGGCCCACGCGTCGGACGCCTGTGGCGCCACAGCGGCGCAGAGGGGAGACCGTCCATGAAGGCTGCTGCCACCGCCCCCCGTTGGGAACACGCCGTGGTCACCGGCGGAGCCGGCTTCCTCGGCTCTCATCTGTGCACCGCACTGCTCACCGAGGGGACCGCCGTCACCTGTGTCGACGACTTCTGCACCGGCTCCCCCGAGAACGTCGCACACCTGACCGGCCGGCCCGGGTTCCGGCTGCTGGAGGCCGACGTGAGCCGCCCGTTCGACGTCGAGCGCCCGGCCGACCTGGTGCTGCACTTCGCCTCCCCGGCCTCGCCCGCCGACTACCTCCGGCTCCCGCTGCACACCATGGAGACCGGCAGCTCCGGCACCCGCAACGCGCTGGCCCTGGCCCGCCGGTACGGCGCCCGCTTCCTGCTGGCCTCCACCTCCGAGGCGTACGGCGATCCGCAGCAGCACCCGCAGAGCGAGCAGTACTGGGGCAACGTCAACCCCGTGGGCCCGCGCAGCGTCTACGACGAGGCCAAGCGCTTCGGCGAGGCGCTGACCACCGCGGAGGCGGGCGCCCACGGCACGGACACCGGCATCGTGCGGCTGTTCAACACCTACGGTCCCCGGATGCGCGGCTACGACGGCCGCGCCGTGCCCACCTTCGTACGGCAGGCGCTCGCCGGGGAGCCGCTGACGGTCACCGGCGACGGGCGGCAGACCCGCTCCCTGTGCTACGTCGACGACACCGTGCGCGGGGTGCTCGCCATGGCCGCCTCCGACCTGCTGGGACCGGTGAACATCGGAAACCCGGACGAGATCAGCATGCACGACCTGGCCCGCAGGGTCATCGCGCTGGCGGACTCCCGGTCGGAGGTCTCCTTCACCGAACGTCCCACCGACGACCCGGCGGTCCGGTGCCCCGACATCACCCTCGCCCGCGGCAAGCTCCAGTGGCAGCCGGAGGTGCCGGTGGACGAGGGCCTGTCCCGCACCATCGCCTGGCACCGCGCCCACGACCCGGGCTGACCCCCCGGCAGACCGCACGGCCCCGCACGGACCGCGCAGAACGGCGCGGGCGGGCGGCCGTCCGGCGGCGGAGCCCGGAGCACCGGTGCGGCACCCCCGTCGTCGCCGCCGTCCGCCCCTCCGCACCGCCGTTCCGGCCCGGTCGCCGTCCCCGGACGCTCCTTCCTCGAAAGGCCCGCCCATGCGGATACTCGGCATCAACGCCCTCTTCCACGACCCCGCCGCCGCTCTCGTGGTGGACGGGCGCACCGTCGCGGCCGCGGAGGAGGAGCGGTTCTCCCGGCGCAAGCACGGCAAGCGCCCCGTGCCCTTCGCCGCCTGGGAGCTCCCGGAACAGGCGGCCGCCTGGTGCCTGCGGGAGGCCGGGCTCCGGCCGCAGGACCTGGACGCCGTGGCGTACTCCTTCGACCCGGCGCTGGCCCGGCCCGCCGACGCGATGGGCCTCGACGACCCCTGGGACTCCCTCCGGCTGACCTACGCCCGCGAGGTACCCGGCTTCCTGCGCACCGCCCTGCCCGGGCTGGACCCGGAACGCGTCCGCTTCGTGCCGCACCACATGGCGCACGCCGCCTCCTGCGCGCTCGCCGCACCCGCGGAGGCGTCCTCGTCAGAGCCGTCGGCGGCGGTGCTCGTGCTGGACGGCCGCGGCGAGGCGACCTCCCACCTGGCCGGCCGCCGCCGCGGCGACCGGATCGAGCCGCTGCACGGGCAGGAGCTGCCGCACTCGCTGGGCCTGGTCTACGAGGAACTGACGGAGCATCTGGGCTTCCTCCGCTCCTCCGACGAGTACAAGGTGATGGCGCTCGCCTCCTACGGCCGCCCGCGGATGCTCGCCGAGCTGCGCCGCCACGTGTACCCCACGGGCGACGGCGGCTTCCGTGCCGCCGGGGTGCCCTGGAGCGAGCTGTGCGCCCCGCGGCGGCCGGGCGAGGCGTGGTCCCAGGACCACGCCGATCTGGCCGCCAGCGCCCAGCTCTGCCTGGAGGAGACCCTGCTGGACCTGGTCCGCTGGCTGCACGGACGCACCGGCGACCGGCTGCTCACCATGGCCGGCGGGGTGGCGCTCAACTGCGTGGCGAACAGCCGGATCGCCCGCGAGGGCCCCTTCGACCGGGTGTGGGTGCAGCCGGCCGCCGGCGACGCGGGCACCGCGCTCGGCAGCGCCCTGCAGGCCGCGGCGGACGACGGGGACCGGCCCGAGCCGATGGCCGGCGCCGCCCTCGGGCGCCGCTGGTCCGACGCGGAGCTGGAGGCCTGGCTCAAGACCGCGGCCGTCCCCTTCGAACGCCCGGAGGACCTGCCCGCCGCGGTGGCCGACGCGCTGGCCGGGGACGCGATCGTCGCCTGGTTCCAGGGACGGTCGGAGTACGGGCCGCGGGCGCTGGGCCACCGCTCGCTCCTGGCCCACCCGGGGCGCTCCGGCAACCTGGAGCGGCTCAACGACGTCAAGGGGCGGGAGCAGTTCCGGCCGGTGGCGCCGATGGTGCTCGAGGACCGCGCGGCGGAGATCTTCGACGGGCCGCTGCCCAGCCCGTACATGCTCTTCGTGCACGAGGTCGCGCCCGAGTGGCGGGAACGCATCCCGGCCGTCGTCCACGTCGACGGCACCGCGCGGATCCAGACGGTCGACGCGGAGAGCGAACCGCTGGTGGCCCGCATGCTGGAGGACTTCGAACGGCTGACGGGGCTTCCGGTGGTGGTCAACACCAGTCTGAACACCGCGGGCCGGCCGATGGTCGACGACCCCCGCGACGCCCTGGAGTGCTTCGGCTCGGCGCCGGTGGACGTGCTGGCCATCGGCCCCTTCCTGGTCCGGCGCAGCGCCTTCTTCGCCCACGGGCAGCCGGACGCCGCGCGCGCGGAGGCGGACCGGTGACCGCGCCCCGTAAGCCCGCGGAGGCCACCGGGCACCGCACGCACCCGGAACCCGCCTACGCCGTGGTGATCCCCACCCTCGGCCGGCCCAGCCTGAACGCCACGCTGGCCGCCCTCGCCGCGGCCGCCGGGCCCCCGCCCCGCCGGGTGGTGCTGGTGGACGACCGCCCGCACGGGGACTGCACCCCGCTGCCCGCGGAGATCCCGGAGGAGCTGCGCGCCGCCGCCGGGTCCGTCGAGATCGTCCCGGGGCGGGCCGCCGGGCCGGCCGCCGCGCGCAACGCCGGCTGGCGCGCCACCTCCGAACCCTGGGTGGCCTTCCTCGACGACGACGTGGTGCCCGGACCCGCCTGGGCCGCCGAGCTGGCCGCGGACCTCGCCGCGGCGGGCCCGGACACCGGGGGCGTCGAGGCCCGTGTCGAGGTGCCGCTGCCCCCGGACCGGCGGCCCACGGACTGGGAACGCGGCACCGCCGGGCTCGCCGGCGCCCGCTGGATCACCGCCGACATGGTCTACCGCCGGGCGGCGCTGGAGGACGCCGGCGGCTTTGACGAGCGTTTCCCCCGTGCCTTCCGGGAGGACGCGGACCTGGCACTGCGCGTCCGGGACGCGGGCTGGACCCTGGCCCGCGGCACCCGGCGCACCGTCCACCCGGTGCGCCCCTCCGACCGCTGGGCGTCGCTGCGCGCGCAGGCCGGGAACGCCGACGACGTGCTGATGCGACGGCTGCACGGCCCCGGCTGGCGGGACCGCGCGGAGGCGCCGCGAGGCCGTCTGCCGGCCCATCTCGCGGTGGTCTCCGCCGCGGTGGCGGCCGTCGCGCTGGGCGCGGCCGGCCGGCCCCGGACCGCGGCGCTGAGCGCCGGTCTGTGGCTGGGCGGCACCGCGGAGTTCGCGCTGCGGCGCATCCTGCCGGGCCCCCGGGACCGGGAGGAGGTCGTCACCATGACGCTCACCAGCCTGCTCATCCCGCCCGCCGCCGTCGCACACCGGCTGCGCGGGCTGGTACAGCACCGCCGGGCGGCCCCGACCGCCCGGCACCGCGCCGCCCGCGCCGCCGCCGCGGAGCCGCGGCGGCGCGTGCCCGGACGGGCACCGGCCCGGACGGAGGTGGGCGGGTGAACATCCTGCTGTGGCACGTGCACGGCTCCTGGACGACGGCGTTCGTCCAGGGCCCGCACACCTATCTGGTGCCGGTGCTGCCCGGCCGCGGCCCGGACGGCCTGGGCCGGGCCGCCACCTTCCCCTGGCCGGACGCGGTGATCGAGGCCACCCCGGAGGAACTGCGGGAGACACCCGTCGACCTGGTGGTGCTGCAACGCCCGCACGAGGCGGAACTCGCCGAGCGCTGGCTCGGCGGGCGGCGCCCCGGACGGGACGTCCCCGCGGTCTACCTGGAGCACAACGCCCCGGACGGGGGCGTGCCGCACACCCGGCACCCGTACGCCGACCGCGACGACCTGGTGCTCGTCCATGTCACCCACTTCAACCGGCTCTTCTGGGACAACGGCGGCACCCGCACGGCCGTGATCGAACACGGCATCGTCGACCCCGGGCAGCTCTACCGGGGCACCGAGCCGCGCGCCGCCGTCGTCGTCAACGAGCCGCTGCGCAGGGGACGGACCACCGGCACCGACCTGCTCCCGTTCTTCGCCGGCTCGGTGCCGCTGGACGTCTTCGGCATGGGCACCGGGGACCTGCCGCGGCGGCTCGGGCTCCCCGCGGAGCGGTGCCGCAGCGCGGACCTGCCGCAGGCGGAGCTGCACACGGCGATGGCCCGGCGACGGCTCTATCTGCACCCGGTGCGCTGGACCTCCCTGGGGCTGTCCCTGCTGGAGGCCATGCACCTGGGCATGCCCGTGGTCGCGCTGGCCACCACCGAGGTGGTGGAGGCCGTCCCGGAAGGCGCGGGCGCCCTGTCCACCCGGCCCGAGGTGCTCGCCCGACGGGCCCGCGACTACCTGCACGACCCGCAGGCCGCCGCCGAGGACGGCGCCCGGGCGCGGCGCGCCGCGCTCGAACGCTACGGGCTCAAGCGCTTCCTGACCGACTGGGAGCGCCTGATCGAGGAGGTGACGCGAGGATGACGCGCACACCGGAACCGCACACCGAGCCGTACTCCGTCGCGCTCGTCTCCGAACACGCCAGCCCGCTGGCGGTGCTGGGCGGTGTCGACGCGGGCGGGCAGAACGTCCATGTCGCCCACCTCGCCGGTGCGCTCGCCGACCGCGGCCACCGGGTCACCGTCTACACCCGCCGGGACGACCCCGCACCGCCGGACACCGTGCCGTTGCGGCCCGGCGTCGCGGTACGGCACGTTCCCGCGGGCCCGCCGCGGCCCGTGCCCAAGGACGAACTCCTCCCCCACATGGCCGCCTTCGGCGCGTTCCTCGCCCGGGAGTGGCGGACGGCGCCGCCGGACGTGGCGCACGCGCACTTCTGGATGTCCGGGGTGGCGACGCTGCACGCCGCACGCGAGACCGGCGTGCCGTTCGCCCACACGTACCACGCGCTGGGCAGCGTGAAGCGGCGCCACCAACGGGAGGCCGACACCTCACCGCCCGAACGCGTCGCCTGGGAGACCGAGATCGGCCGCGCCTGCGACCGGATCGTCGCCACCTGCCACGACGAGGTCGCCGAACTCCGCGCCATGGGCGTCGACCCGGACCGCGCCACCGTGGTCCCGTGCGGGGTCGACCCCGCGCACTTCTCCCCGCACGGCCCCGCCGCCGGGCGCGGCACGCTGCGCCACCGGCTGCTCCAGATCGGGCGGCTGGTGCCGCGCAAGGGCGCGGCGCTGTCCGTGGCCGCGCTGTCGCTGCTGCCCCGCGCCGAACTCGTCATCGCCGGCGGCCCGCCGGCGGCCGGGCTGGCCGGCGACCCGGAGGTGCGCCGGCTGAGCCGCCTCGCCACGGACCTGGGCGTCGCGGACCGGGTGCGGTTCGCCGGCGCGGTACCGCCCGCGGCGGTGCCCGCGCTGCTGCGCGGCGCCGACGCGGTGCTCTGCCCCGCCGACTACGAGCCGTTCGGCATCGTGCCGCTGGAGGCCATGAGCTGCGGCACGCCGGTGGTCGCCACCGCCGTCGGCGGCCACCGGGACACCGTCCGCGACCCGGAGACCGGACGGCTGGTGGCTCCCGGCTCCCCTGCGGCCCTCGCCAAGGCCGTGGCGGTGCTGCTGGCGGACCCGCAGACGCGGGCCGCCTGCGGCGCGGCCGGGCGGCGCCGGGTCCTGGACCGCTTCGGCTGGGACCGGGTGGCCGCCGCCACCGAGGCCGTCTACCACGACCTGGCCGGGGCCGCGGCGCGCACGGGCGCCCGGTCGCTGCTGACCCAGCGCGCGGCCTGACCGCGCCGCCGACCCTTTCCGTACCGCACCTGTGAAGGAGGAAGGGCCACCGCCGCCCCGCACCGGGCGGCACCGGCCCGCACCCCCCATGAGCGACACTCTTCACCAGGCGCAGGAGCACTGCCGGTCGCTGCAGACCGCGCTCCACCGCTTCCGCAGCAGCGGCCTGCCGCAGGTGACCTCCTGGGGCCGGCACCTGGCGTCCGTGCTCCCCGTGGGCGGCCGGCTGCTGGCGGCGGGGAACGGCGGCAGCGCAGCCCAGGCCCAGCACCTCACCGCCGAACTCGTGGGCCGGTACCGCACGGAGCGTCCCGCGTACTCGGCACTGGCACTGCACGCGGAGACCTCCAGCGTCACCGCGATCGGCAACGACTACGGCTTCGAGGAGCTCTACGCCCGCCAGGTCGCCGCCCACGGCCGCCCCGGAGACGTGCTGGTGCTGCTCTCCACCTCCGGCCGCAGCGGCAACCTGCTCAAGGCCGCGGACACCGGCCGGGCGGCCGGGGTGCTGGTGTGGGCCATGACCGGCCCGGCGCCCAACCCGCTGGCGGAGCGGGCGGACGACGCACTGTGCATCGAGGGCGGCAGCACGGCCACGGTGCAGGAGGCCCACCTGGTGGCGCTGCACCTGCTGTGCGAGGCGTTCGACGCGGCCGCCGCCGACGGCACGGCCGCGGTCCCGGCCGCCGCCGCACCGGCCGGCTCCCCCGCCCCCTCCACACCGGCGGCCCCGCCCGGCCCGTCCGGCCGGACCACACCGGCCGCACCCGCGGCTCCGTACGGGGTGCGGCGCCGCGGCGTCGCCTGAGGCCCGGCGGCGGACGGCGGCCGACGCGCCCGGCACACCCCCACGACCCGGAGGAATCCATGGACGACCGGCAGCCCCTCGTCGTGATCGGCGACACGCTGCTCGACCAGGACGTCGACGGAGAGGTCAACCGGCTGGCGCCGGACGCGCCGGTGCCCGTCGTGGACGTCCTGGGCGACCGCAGCAGGCCCGGCGGTGCCGGGCTCGCGGCCGCGCTGGCCGCCCGGTCCGGCCGGCCGACCGTGCTGATCACGGCGCTGGGCACCGAACCGGCCGCGGACCCGCTGCGGGCGGCGCTGGAACAGCGGGTGCGGCTGATCGAGCTGCCGCTGCGCGGCACCCTGCCCGTCAAGTCGCGGGTCCGCACCCGGAACCGGCCGCTGCTGCGCATCGACCGCGGAGACGGCGCCCCCGGCCCGCCCGGCCACGGCGTGCGGGCCGCCGTACGGGAGGTCCTCGGGGAGGCCGCGGCCGTGCTCGTCGCCGACTACGGGCGCGGTCTGGCGGACGCGCTGCGCGACGAGCTCGCGGAGGCCGCCCGACGCACCCCGGTGGTGTGGGACCCGCACCCGCGCGGCGGGCCCCCGGTGGCGGGGGTCCGGCTGGCCACGCCCAACGCCACCGAGGCGTGCGCGCTGGACACCCCCGGCGGGCGGCCCGCCGAACGGGACGGCCTGCGGACGCACGGCGCCCGCGGCGCACGGCTCGCCGAACGCTGGCGGGCCGCCACGGTGGCGGTCACCCTCGGGGAACGCGGAGCCCTGCTCACCCGGGCGGGCGGGCACAGCCCGATGTACGTGCCGACCACCCGCACCTCCGGTGGCGACCCGTGCGGCGCCGGCGACTGCTTCGCCGCCACCGCGGCAGCCGCCCTGGCGGCCGGGGGCCTGCCGGAGGAGGCGGTGCAGCTCGCCGTCTCCGAGGCGGCCGCCTTTGTCTCCTCCGGGGGCGCCGGCAACCCGGCGCTCTGGGAGGACGCCCCGGGCGGCGGACGCGGCCCCGCCCGGCGGCCCGCGGACCCGTTCGCGCTGGCGGACGCCGTACGGGCCCGGGACGGCACCGTCGTCGCCACCGGCGGCTGCTTCGACCTGCTGCACGCGGGACACGTGGGGCTGCTGGAGAACGCCCGCCGCACCGGCGACTGCCTGATCGTCTGCGTCAACTCCGACGCCTCGGTGCGCCGGCTGAAGGGCCCGGGCCGCCCGCTCAACCCGCTGGACGACCGGGTGCGGGTGCTCTCCGGGCTCAGCAGCGTGGACGCCGTCGCGGTCTTCGCCGAGGACACCCCGGAGCCGCTGCTCCGGCGGCTGCGCCCGGACATCTGGGTGAAGGGCGGCGACTACCGCGCCGACGAGCTGCCGGAGGCGGCCGCGCTGGGCGAGTGGGGCGGGCAGGCGCTGGTCCTCCCCTACCTCGACGGGCGCTCCACCACGGAGATCGCCCGGCGGGTCGCCCTCACCCGCAGCGCCCACCCGCCGCTCGCCGCGGACGAGGCCCACCCGTGACGGAGGGGGACGCGCCGGGCGCGCACCCGGAGACGTCCGCGGACCGCACCGCGGAGCCGCCGGGCCGGGACGCCCCGGCACCCGCGCGCGCGCACCGTGCGACGCGGCCCGTCCCCGTGCCGGTGACGCCCGCCCGCCCCGGGAGGCCCGGCCCACCCGGGCAGGAACGGCCCGCCGGGCCGGGAACACCCGCCGGTCCCGGGGCGCCGCACGGCTCCGGTACGGGGCCGCAGCCGGGCGTGAGCCCGCCCGGCCCGGTCCGGCGGGCGGCACCCGCGGGCCCCGCCCCGG
>NZ_JACYHE010000001.1 GCF_021696945.1 Streptomyces sp. JJ36 | reverse complement strand
GGGTGCCCGCGGCGGCCGCCGCCGGGCCGCCCCGCGGGCCCGGGCCGTGCCCCGCGGGCCGCGGCCCCGCACCGTACGGACGCCCACCGTGCTCCAGATGGAGGCCGTGGAGTGCGGCGCGGCCGCGCTCGCCATGGTCCTCGGCCACTACGGCCGCTTCGTGCCGCTGGAGGAACTGCGCATCGCCTGCGGCGTCTCCCGGGACGGCTCCCGCGCCAGCAACCTGCTCAAGGCGGCCCGCAGCCACGGCCTGCGCGCCAAGGGCATGCAGATGGACCTGGCCGCGCTCGCCGAGGTGCGCGCCCCGGCCGTCCTCTTCTGGGAGTTCAACCACTACGTCGTCTACGACGGCATGGGCCGCCGCTTCGGCCGCAAGGGCGTGTGGATCAACGACCCGGACAAGGGCCGCCGGTTCGTGCCCATGGAGGAGTTCGACACCAGCTTCACCGGCGTCGTGCTCACCTTCGAGCCCGAGGCCGGCTTCCGCCGCACCGGCCGCAAGCCCGGCGTGCTGCGCGCCCTGCCGGCCCGGATGCGCGGCACCTCCGGCACCCTGCTCGCCGCGGTCCTCTCCAGCCTGCTGCTGGTGGTCGTCGGCGCCACGGTGCCCGCGCTCAGCCGCACCTACATCGACATGTTCCTGATCGGGGACCAGTCCTCGCTGCTCGGTGTGATCTTCGGGGCGATGGGGGCCTCGCTGGTACTCACCGCGACCCTCACCGCACTCCAGCAGGCCAACCTGCTGCGCGGCCGGATCATCTCCTCCACCCTGGGCAGCGCCCGCTTCCTGCGCCACCTGCTGCGGCTGCCGGTCACCTTCTTCTCCCAGCGGAACCCGGCCGACCTCGTCCAGCGGCTCCAGTCCAACGACACCGTCGCCGAGACGCTCGCCCGGGACCTGGCCGCGGCCGGCGTGGACGCGGTGGTCGTGGTGCTCTACGCGGTGCTGCTGTGGACGTACGACCCGCAACTGACCGTCGTCGGCATCGGCATCGCGCTGCTCAACGTGGTCGCCATGCGCATCGTGATCCGGCTGCGCGCCACCGGCACCCAGAAGCTGCGCGCCGACACCGCCCGGCTCACCAACACCTCCTACAGCGGTCTCCAGCTCATCGAGACCATGAAGGCCACCGGCGGCGAGAACGGCTTCTTCCGCCGCTGGGCCGGGCAGCACGCCGTCACCCTGGACGTGCAGCAGCGACTCGGCGTGCCGAGCGCCTGGCTGGCCGTCGTGGCGCCCACCCTGGCCGCCCTGAACAGCGCGCTGATCCTGCTCATCGGCGGCATGCGGGCCGTGGAGGGACATCTCTCCGTGGGCCTGCTGGTCGCCTTCCAGGCGCTCATCACCTCCTTCACCGCGCCCCTCACCCGGCTCAACGGCGTGGCCGGGCGCATCCAGGACTTCGCCGCCGACGTCGCCCGGCTCAAGGACGTGGAGAACTTCCCCGCCGACCCGCTCTACTCCCGCCGCGAGCCCGCCGCGAGCACCCGCCGTCTCAAGGGGCATGTCGAGCTGGACGGCATCACCTTCGGCTACAGCCCGCTGGACGCGCCGCTGCTCCGGGACTTCTCCCTGAGCGTCGGCCCGGGACGGCAGGTCGCGCTCGTCGGCGGCTCCGGCAGCGGCAAGTCCACCGTCTCCCGCCTGGTCTCCGGGCTGTACGCACCGTGGGAGGGCACCATCCGGATCGACGGCATGCGGCTGGAGGACATCCCGCGCGGCGCGCTGGCCGCCTCCGTCTCCTTCGTCGACCAGGACGTGTTCCTCTTCGAGGGCACGGTCCGGGACAACGTCGCGCTCTGGGACCCGTCCGTCACCGACGAGGCCGTCCGCGCCGCCCTGGAGGACGCGGTCGTGGACGATGTGGTGGCCCGGCGTCCCGGCGGCATCCACAGCCGGGTCGAGCAGGACGGCCGGAACTTCTCCGGCGGCCAGCGGCAGCGTCTGGAGATCGCCCGGGCGCTGGTCCGGCGCCCCAGCATCCTGGTCCTGGACGAGGTGACCAGCGCGCTGGACGCGGCGACCGAGCAGCGCATCATCGACAACCTGCGCCGCCGCGGCTGCGCCTGTGTGGTCATCGCCCACCGGCTGAGCACCGTGCGGGACAGCGACGAGATCGTGGTGCTGGACCGCGGCACGGTCGTGGAACGCGGGCGGCACGAACAGCTCGTGGCGGCGGGCGGCGCCTACGCCGAGCTGGTGAGGGAGCACTGAGGTGACCTTCCCGGAGACCCACCCGGAGCACCTGCCGCACGGCGCCGGGACGCAGCAGCCCGGCGCGCAGGCGCCCGGCCCGGCGCACCCCGGGCCCGCGCACCCCGGCGCGGCCCCCTCCGGTGCGGGGCCGACGGGCGTGGCCCACCCCGGCCCGTCCGCATCCGGCCCGTCCGCCCGTCCGTACGCCGCGAGCACCCCCGCCGGCCCCGCACCCGGCGCCGGTCCGCACGCGGACCCCGCCGACCCGGTCGTCGCCGCGTTCGGCGAACTCGGCGCCGAGGTCGACTGCTCCCATGTGCGCAGCCTCTCCCTGGAGGGCCCGCTGGTGCTCTGGCTGGTGCGGGACGGCGCCCTGGACCTCTTCGCCGTGGACGCCACACTCCTCGGCCACTGGCACTTCCTGGGCCGGCTCGGCCCCGGCACCCTGCTGCTGGGCCCCGTCGAGGGCCCGGAGCACACCCTCGTCGGCCGGCCGCTCCAGGGCTGCCGGCTGCGCCGTGTCGAGCTGTGCGAACTCGCCCCGGCGGCGTACGGCCCGCCCGGCCACGGGCCCGGCGGCCCCGGCGCGGCGGGTGGCCCCGACACCGGGCAGTGGGGCACCGGCCCGTGGGACACCGGGCAGTTCTACGCCGACCAGTGGTACGCGGACCAGTGGTACGCCGACCAGGGCGCGGGCGACCCGTACGGGCAGGCCGGCGCCGCCCGGCTCAGCCCGCTGGAGGACGCCTTCGCCCGCGGCGTCGGGCGCGGGCTGCGGGTGCTCTACCAGGCACCGCTGGACGGCCGCCCCACCGCCGACCGCGCGGACGCCCCCACCGGCGGCGACGAGGACATCGTCTGGATGCAGCTCACCCCCGGCAGCGTGCAGTACGGCGCCGCCTACACCGCGGACGCCGCCGGCACCCTGCTGGTCGACCCCGCCATGTGGCAGGGCATGGTCGACCAGCAGTACCGCCTGCTGCACGCCCTGGACCGCTGGATCGCCCGGGAGGAACGCGCCCACGAGGACCGCACGGCCGCCGGAATCGAGGCCGGCGAGACCGCCCGCAGCCAGGCCGACCAGGCGCTGCTGGCCTCCATCGCGCGCTCCCGCCGGGACCGGCGGCAGGCCGGCGACGACGCCACCTTCGCCGCCTGCCGGCTGGTCGCCGAGGAGGCCCGCATCGCCCTCACCGAACCCGGGCAGGCGGTGGCGGCGGACACCGCCGCCGACCGGATGGACCCGGTGGAGCGGGTCGCGCTCGCCTCCCGGGTCCGTACCCGCGTGGTCCGGCTGAGCGGCCGCTGGTGGCGGGAGAACACCGGGCCCCTGGTCGGCCGCCGGGAGCAGGACGGCGCCCCCGTCGCGCTGCTCTGGCGCCGCGGCCGCTACACGGCCGTCGACCCGGCCACCGGCACCCGGGAGCGCATCGGCAAGGACGACGAGGCCCGCTACGAGCGGCGCGCCGTGATGTTCTACCGCCCCCTGCCCGAGCGGCCGATCGGACTGCTCGCGCTGCTCCGCTTCGGCATCCGCGGCACCCGCGCGGAGCTCCGCAGCCTCGTCCTCGGCGGGCTGGTCGCCGTCGGACTGGGCGCCCTGGTGCCGATCGCCACCGGCAAGGTCCTCGGTGAGTACGTCCCCAACGCCGAGACCGGCCTCATCACGCGGACCGCCCTGGCGCTCGTCGCCACCAGCGTCGTCGCGGCCGCCTTCATGCTGCTCCAGAACATCTCCATCCTGCGCATGGAGGGCCGCATCGAGGCCGGGCTGCAACCCGCTGTCTGGGACCGGCTGCTGCGCCTGCCCACCACCTTCTTCGCGGACCGCTCCACCGGCGAGCTGGCCGGCGCCGCCATGGGCATCAGCGCCATCCGCCGGGTGCTCTCCGGCATCGGCTCGGTCGCGGTGCAGGCGAGCACCGTCGGGACCATGAACCTCGCGCTGCTGCTCTTCTACAGCGTGCCGCTGGCGCTGGTGGCGCTCGCCCTGCTGGTCGTCATCGCGGCCGTCTTCCTCGGACTGGGCCTGTGGCAGCTCCGCTACCAGCGGCGGTTGATCAAGCTCACTCTCCAGCTCAACAACCAGGCGTACCAGACCCTGCGCGGGCTCCCCAAACTGCGGGTCGCGGCCGCCGAGAGCTTCGCGTACGCCGCCTGGGCCCGGGAGTTCGCCCGCACCCGGGAGCTCCAGCAGCGCGTCGGCCGTATCAAGAACGTCATCACGGTGCTCAACGCCGTCTATCTGCCGCTCACCACGCTGGTGATGTTCGTGCTGCTGGCCGGGCCGGCCCGGGGCACCCTGTCCGCCGCCGCCTTCCTCACCTTCAACACCGCGGTGACCATGATGCTCTCCTCCGTCACCCAGCTCACCGGAGCGCTGCTCTCGGCCGCCGCGGTGGTGCCCATGTTCGAGCAGGTCCGGCCGATCTTCCGGGAGACGCCCGAGGTGAGCGCGGGCAGCACCCGGCCCGGCGTGCTCAGCGGCGCCCTCGAGGCGCGCGGGCTGTCCTACCGCTACAGCGAGGACGGCCCCCTGGTCCTCGACGGCGTCGACGTCGCGGTGCGGCCGGGGGAGTTCGTGGCGATCGTCGGGGCCAGCGGCTGCGGCAAGTCGACGCTGCTGCGGCTGCTCATCGGCTTCGACCGGCCGGTGGCCGGCAGCGTCCTCTACGACGGCCAGGACCTCGCGGCGCTCGACCGGTCCGCCGTGCGCCGCCAGTGCGGCGTGGTGCTCCAGAACGCCCAGCCCTTCTCCGGCTCCATCCTGGACTGCATCTGCGGCGCCGAGCAGTTCTCCCTGGAGGAGGCGTGGGAGGCCGCCGCGATGGCCGGGCTGGCCGAGGACATCAAGGCCATGCCGATGGGCATGCACACCATGCTCTCCGACGGCGGCGGCACCGTCTCGGGCGGCCAGCGGCAGCGGCTGATGATCGCCCAGGCGCTCATCCGCAAGCCGCGCATCCTCTTCTTCGACGAGGCCACCAGCGCCCTGGACAACGAGGCGCAGCGGGTGGTCATCGAGTCCACCCGCACCCTGAACGCCACCCGGGTGGTCATCGCCCACCGGCTCTCCACGATCATGGACGCGGACCGGGTGATCGCCATGGCGGACGGCAGGGTCGTCCAGCAGGGGCCGCCGGCCGAGCTGCTCGCCGACACCGGCGGTCTCTTCCACGAACTGGTGCGCCGGCAGCTCCGCTGAAGCGGCCCTCCGGCGGGCCGCCTAGGATCGCCCCATGGAACAACGAGTGCTGGGAAGGACGGGCCGCGAGGTCTCCGTCGTCGGGCTGGGCACCTGGCAGCTCGGCGCCGACTGGGGCACGGTGCGCGAGCAGGACGCGCTCGACGTGCTCGACGCGGCGGTCGAGGCGGGCGTCACCTTCTTCGACACGGCCGACGTCTACGGGGACGGCCGGAGCGAGCAACTGATCGGCCGGTACCTGCGCGAGCGACCCGACAACGATGTCTACGTGGCGACCAAGATGGGCCGCCGGGTGGACCAGCTCCCGGAGAACTACACGCTGGAGAACTTCCGGGCCTGGACCGACCGCTCCCGCGCCAACCTCGGCGTGGACCGGCTGGACCTGGTGCAGCTCCACTGCCCGCCGGACGCCGTCCACTCGTCCGACGCCGTCTTCGACGCCCTGGACACCCTGGTCGACGAGGAGCGCATCGCCGCCTACGGCGTCAGCGTGGAGACCTGCGCCCAGGCGCTCACCGCCCTCGCGCGACCGGGTATGGCGAGCGTGCAGATCATCCTCAACCCGTTCCGGCGCAAACCGCTGGAGGAGGTGCTGCCCGCCGCCGCACGCGAGGGCGTCGGCATCATCGCCCGGGTGCCGCTGGCCTCCGGGC
This sequence comes from Streptomyces sp. JJ36, assembly GCF_021696945.1. Classification (GTDB taxonomy): domain Bacteria; phylum Actinomycetota; class Actinomycetes; order Streptomycetales; family Streptomycetaceae; genus Streptomyces. The sequence continues at coordinate 202,246 of NZ_JACYHE010000001.1, read as the reverse complement.
TGCTCTCCGGCAGGTACACCCGGGAGACCGTCTTCGCACCCGACGACCACCGGGCCTTCAACCGCGAGGGCCAGGCGTTCGACCGCGGCGAGACCTTCTCCGGCCTGGACTACGCGACCGGTCTGGAAGCGGCCGCCGAGTTCGTGGAGCTGGCCCCGGAGGGTGCCACGCCCGCACAGACCGCGCTGCGCTGGATCGTCCAGCAGCCCGGCGTCACCTCGGTGATCCCGGGCGCCCGCTCGCCCGAGCAGGCACGGGCGAACGCGGCCGCCGCGGCGCTGCCGCCCCTGCCGCCCGCCACCCTGGACGCGGTGCGCGACCTCTACGACCGGCGCCTGCGGGACCAGGTGCACGCCCACTGGTGACGTACGGGGGCCGGCCCCTCGCATCGTGCCGCGCCCCGGTCCCGGGCCGCTGCGGGGCGGGGCGTCGGCCGGCCCGGCGTACCCCACCGCACGCCGGTGCCGGCTGCGGTGGGCGAGGGCCTCGCCGGGGCGCCTTCCGGGCGCGGGCCCTCGCGTCGTGTCACTCGCGGTGCCGGGCGTGCCCGCCGGGCCCGGTGCCGGCGGCCTGGAGGTCGTCGTCGGCTGCGGGCTGGTCGCGGGTGGCGGCCAGGGACCAGGCGACGGAGACCGTGAGGACGGCGGCGATGACGCCGAGGGTGAGCGGAACGGGGAGCTTGCCGACGGGGGTCTCGGAGAGGATCAGCTTGACGCCTGCGAAGGCGAGGAGGACGGCCAGGCCGTAGTGGAGGTAGGCGAAACGGCGCAGCAGTCCGGCGAGGCAGAAGTACAGGCTGCGCAGCCCCAGGACGGCGAAGGCGTTGGCGGTCCACACCAGGAAGGTGTTGGTGGTGATGGCCAGGACGGCGGCGACGGAGTCGATGGCGAAGATCAGGTCGGTGGCCTCGATGGCGACGAGGACGACGAACAGCATGGTGGCCACCCGTCGTCCGTCGAGGCGGGTGAAGAACGCGTCCCCGTGGAAGCGCGCGTCGGTGGGGACGACCTTCTGCACCAGGCGGACGAGAGGGTTGCGGTCGGGGTGGACCTCCTCGTCCTTCGAGAAGGCCATCTTCCAGGCGGTCCAGATGAGGAACGCGCCGAAGAGGTAGGCGGTGAAGAAGAAGACCCGCAGCAGCTCGGCGCCGACGAAGATGAACACCAGACGGGCGGCCAGCGCTCCGATGACCCCCCAGAAGAGCACCTTGTGCTGGTAGGCGTCGGGCACCGCGAAGAAGGAGAACACCAGCGCGAACACGAAGACGTTGTCGATCGACAGCGCCTTCTCGATCAGGTAGCCGGCGTAGTAGGTGGACGAGACCTCGCCGCCCTGCCAGGCCAGGAGAACGAGGCCGAAGCCCAGCCCGGCGCCGATCCAGACACCGCTCCAGACGGCGGCCTCGCGGAAACCGATGACGTGGTTGTCGCGGTGTGCCAGCAGGTCGACGGCCAGCATCGCCGCGATGGCGAGGGTGAGCACCGCCCACCCCCACAGGGGCACGCTGAAGGACAGGTCGTTCATCTCAGGTCTCTTGTGGCGTCGGTGGGCGGAGTGACGGGCGCCGGTGAGGGCTGCGCCGTCGGAGGGGGCTCCGGCGGGTGGGGCCACGGTGGCGGAGGGGGGCCCGGGCCCGCCGGAGCGGTCAGCGGGCCGCCCCCTGCGGGCGGGGCAGCAGCGGAGCCCACCTCCCGGGGCCGACCGCGTGCACGCGCGGGCCGCCGCGGTGGGAGGCGGCCTCGATCAACGCGTGCGCGTCCAGCCCGTACGGGCTGTGCCGGGCGGCGAACACCTGCGGCGCCCGGTGGCGGGAGGCGAGGTCCAGCAGGAGCCAGGGCGCCGCGAGGCGGGACGCCCGGCGCGTGACGGGGGTGAACACCGCCGGGATGTGGCCCAGGCCGAGCGGTTCGACGCCGGGCAGGACCCGCCCCAGGACCGCACGGACCTCCGGTGCGGAGGGCGCGGGCCGGCGGCCGGGCCGGGCGTGCGGGAGGACCGCGATCAGCAGCAGCGGCGCCTGGCGGAGCAGCGCGCTCCGGGCGGCCGCCTGTGCCACGGCCACGTCGTCCGTCCGGTCGGTGAGCACCGCGGCCACCGGCTGCGGCAGTGCCGCCAGGGGTGCGCGCGGCGAGGCGGGTACGGGGCGTGGGGGGAAGAGGACGGTCACTCCGGCTCACCTGCTCCAGGGGGAGGTTGTGATGTCCTCGATTGTCCGGTTACCGGATAACAGGCGTCAAGGATTACGCGAATATTTTTTCGTGTAACTTTCTTCGCGTTGCTGAGTACGGGCGAAGCCGGCTTCCTACGATGGAGGCATGGGCACCTCACCGGCAGGCAGTGGACAGTGGACGTTCCTCACCAACCACGCGCGGGTGCTCCTGCACGTCGCCCGCGACCCGGACGTGCGCCTCCGTGACGTCGCCGCGCGCATCGGCATCACCGAGCGCGCCGTGCAGCTCATCGTCGCCGACCTGGAAGCCACCGGGTACCTCACCCGGACCCGGGTGGGCCGCCGCAACCGCTACACCGTCGATCCCACCGTCGCCCTGCGTCACCCCTCCGAGGCGGACCATCCCGTCGGGGACCTCCTCGCCGCCTTCCTCCACCGCGAGGAGGTTCCCGACGCGGACGCGGCGAAGCCGGACACGGGTCACGCCTGAAACGGGCCGCCCGGGAGCCCCCGGGCCCCGCCGCCGGCCGCGACGGCCCGCCCTCCGGCCGTGTGACCGCGAGGACGGGCCAGGCCGCACGGCTCAGCGGAAGAGCGGCGGCTCCGCGAACCGCACCAGTTCCCGGGCCTGTTCCGGGAACCACGCGCCGGCCGGCGGATCCACCATGCCGCGCTCCGGGTCCTCGGGTCCCTCGGTGCCGCGCAGGCACTCACCGTCCGACTCGCCGGGAATCTTGATCCACAGCCGGGCGTCGTGCAGCGGGTCTCCGGTGCGGGTCGTCGGCCGCTTCCCGAGTCCGCGGTCCGGCGGGTTGCACCAGTCCTGCGGGTCGCTGTACTCGCCCTCCGGCGGGGTCCACGGCCCCCGGCCGTTGCGGCTGGTGTCCGTCACATAGTGGGCCCGGTCCGCCGGGCCGGCGGTCACCTGCTCCTCCAGCCACGCCCGGGCCTCCGCCCGGTCCGACCACTGGTCCGGGCAGTCGGCCGCGGCGCCGCCCTCCGCCACGTAGGACAGGCAGCCGGAGATCAGCGTGCCGTACCAGGCGAGCTCCGCGTCCGAGCGGTAGTTGGAGGCGTTGAGGTAGAAGCCGCGGGTGTCCTCGACTCCCGCCCGCACCAGACGCGGCACGATGGACCCGACGGCGTGCCAGCCGCTGTGCCCCGCGTCCAGGTAGACGGTGGTACGGGGCAGCGAGCCCAGCCGGTCCACGGCGTACCGGACCTCCTCGTACCGCGCGTCGGTCAGCGTGCCCTCGGCGTCGTCCTGCCCGCAGTCGGAGGGGAGCAGCGCCAGCGAGTCGGGCTCCAGCACGATCAGCGCCCGCCGGTGCCCGATGCCGCGCACCACCTCGTCGATCCACGCCCGGTACTCGGCGGTGTCCGAGGCGCCGCCCGCCGAGTACTGCGCGCAGTCGCGTCCGGGGACGTTGTAGAGCGAGAGCACCGGGAGGGCGTCCTTGCGGTCCGCCTCGCGCACCGTCCGGCGCACGTCCTGCCGGGTCCGGCCGTCGTCGTCCCCGGTGAACCAGACGGCCTGCGGGGTGCGGACCATGCGGAACACGCGCGCGGCGTCCGCGTACTCCCCGTCCCGCAGCAGCGAGCCGATCTGCCGGTATGCGTCCGGGTTGGCCGGGGGCGTGTGGAGGCGGGTGCCGCCGTCCGTCCGGCCGTGCCCGTCCCGTGCGGCACCGGGCGCGGCGTCGCGGGTGGCGTCGGGGGCAGCCCCGGCCGGGGCGGCGGCTCCGGTGAGCAGCGCCAGCACGGCGGCGGTGGCCGCGCCGAACAGGGCGCCCTTCCCGAGTCTGCTCCTGCTGTGTCCGTGCACTCTCTCAGCTCCTGACCTCGTCCGGCGGGCGAAGGGGGCCGGCCGTGCGGCGGGCCCGCGGTGGGTGCGCATGTGCATGGGAGCGCTCCCATCGGCGTGCCGACCCTGCCCCGCCCGGGGCGCGGCGTCAAGACCTCGCGCACGGATCGCCGCGCTGCTCCGCCGGGTTCGCGCCGGCTGTCCGCGGGGCGCGCCCGGGCTGCGCCTGCCCGGTGCCGACCCGGCACGCCGGGTTCACTCAGCCCCGCGCCGTGCATGCTGTCGTGCACCCGGGGGACCCGGCGGCGTCGCATCCCCGTGTGCGGCGTCACCCGCTGTTACGTTGTGCCGGTCCTTGATCACCGTATGACGTCGACGGGGTGCGCTGTGAAGGTCGCATGTGTCGGAGGCGGGCCCGCCGGCCTCTACTTCTCCCTCCTGATGAAGCTCCGGGACCCCGCCCACGAGGTCACCGTCCACGAACGGCGGCCCGCCGGGGCGACCTACGGCTGGGGCGTCACCTACTGGCGCGCCATGCTCGGCTGGCTCCACCGCCACGACCCCGTCTCGGCGCAGACACTCCGCGAGCACTCGGTCTCCTGGGACCGGGGCATCGCCCACATCGGCGACCACACCCTCACCCAGCCCGGCGACGAGGGCTTCGGCATCGGCCGCCACCGGCTCCTGGAGATCCTCGCCGACCGCGCCGCCGGCCTCGGCGTGCGGCTCGAGTACGAAGACGAGATCACCGACCCCGCGCAGCTCCCCGGCGCCGACCTGGTCGTCGCCGCCGACGGCGTGCACAGCGCCCTGCGCCGGCGCCGCGCCGCCCACTTCGGCACCGAGACCACCCTCGGGCGGAACTCCTACGTCTGGCTCGGCACCACCCGGGTCTTCTCCTCCTTCACCTTCGCCTTCACGGAGACGGACCACGGCTGGATCTGGTGCTACGCCTACCCGTTCAGCGAGGAGCACAGCACGCTCGTCTTCGAGTGCGCCCCCTCGACCTGGCGTGGCCTCGGACTGGACCGGGCGCCCGAGGCCGACGGACTCGCCCTGCTGGAGAAGCTCTTCGCCGACACCCTGGCCGGAGAGCCCCTGCTGGCCCGCCCGCCCGGGGACGCGCACGCGGGCGACGCCCCCTGGCAGGCCTTCCGCACCGTCACCAACCGCACCTGGCACCACGGCAACGTGGTGCTCCTCGGCGACGCCGCCCACACCACCCACTACTCCATCGGCGCCGGCACCACCCTCGCCCTGGAGGACGCCGCCGCCCTGGCCGACGCGCTGCACCGCCACTCCGACCCGGCGACCGCCTGCGCGGAGTACGCACGCACCCGGCAGCGCGCCCTGCTCTCCGTGCAGAGCGCCGCCCGCTACAGCGCCCGCTGGTACGAGAACCTGCCGCGCTACATGCGGCTGCCGCCCGAGCAGATGTTCGCGCTGCTCGGGCAGCGCCACTCGCCGCTGCTACCGCACGTCCCGCCGCGGCTCTACCACCGGCTCGACCGGGCCGTCGAGCACCTCGGCCCGCTCCGCCGCGCCAAGCGCCGGCTGGGCCCCCGCGTCGCCGCCGCCCTCCACCGCGGCTCGCGCTGACCGTTCAGGCGCAGCTCATCCCCTCCCGGACGGCCGGCCACGCCTCCGTCCCGTCCGGGGTGCGCACGTACGCCCGCTGCGCCCCGTCCACCAGCCACAACTGCCGGTCGTCCAGCCGGTATCCGGTGTCCCGGGCCGCCGCGGGCAGGCGCACGCTCCCGTCGTACGGGACGGTCAGCATGTCCGGCGGCAGCACGCCCTCCGGGTCCCGCGCGTACAGCTTCCGGTCCGCGCCGGCACCCAGCTCCAGGAAGTGGGCCTGCTCCCAGCCGCAGTGCCCCGAGCCGGCCGAGCTGCTCACCTCCGAGAGCGGCACCCGCTCGCCCCGCCGGTCCGTCCACACCTCCCACCCCTGCTCCTCGGCGTACTCCGGCGCGAACTCGGCCGGATCGCACGACGCCGCGGTCTCCGGCCCCCACCCGGGCCGCCGCGGCCGGTCCTCGGCGACGACGACGGCGACCTTGGTCTCGCCCGCCACGTCGTAGGAGAAGAGCACCCGCCCGGCCTCCCGCCGTTCCACCCGGTAGCCCCGTTCGGGCACCCCGGGCTGCTCGATCTCGAAGTACGCGCGCAGCCCCTCCTCGGGCGTCTCCCCGCCGTCCCCCTCGCTCCAGGGGCCGCTGCGCCCGCCCGACCGCACCGGTCCGTCGCACTCCAGCGCCCGCCCGGCGGCCCCCGCCTCCGCGCGTACGCCCTCCGCGCCGTCCCCCTCGGCGTCCACGGACGGCACCCACAGCGGCCCGCCGTACGGGCGGGCGGGCGCCTCCCCGGTCACCACGAGGTCGTCCGCACCCTGCTTCCCGCACCCGGCCACGGTCGCCGCCACCGCGAGCACCACCGCCACCGCCACGCCCGTTCTGCCGCTCTCGCGCATCTCCCGGTGCTCCTCTCCGCCGCCTGCCGTGGAGGTCGGACGGCCCCGGCCCGCCCGCGGTTCCCGGCCCTGCGGCCACGGGAGCCGGGCGTGCCGGCGGGCGCCGGGCGGGACGGGCCGACGGACGACTGCCGTGCCCCGGGCCGGGCGACCGCGGAGTGCGGCTCCTCCACCTCCTGCCGTCCCGTCCGCGGAACCCACCGCCCGGACACCGGGAGCTGCCGCACCGGCCCGTCCGTCCCATGCGCCCCGGGCACCGGACGGTGCCCGGACGGCGCAGGCGTCCGCGGACCACGGTTGGTGCGGGCGACGCTGCCGGGCCGCGGAAAGGCCCTCTGTCGCGGGGGGTGACGGGCGTGATAGGCAGCGAGCAGACGGAGGAGGGCGAGCACGTCCGTTCCCAGACGGCTCGCTTCGGGGCACGAAGACCGTGGCGACTGCGAGGAGCGGCCTCTCGTGTGCGAACGTGCGTGGGAACGGTGGTGGACGGAGGCGCTGGCCGGCGCCGCGCGGGAACCCGCGCTGCTGCTGGTCGAGGGCGCGGCCGGGATGGGCAAGAGCAGACTGGTGCACCGGCTGCTGACGGTGACTCAGGCGCGTGCCCTGCCGCGGCTGGTGGTCGCCTTCCGGCCCTCCGGCGGGCTGGTGGTGGCCGAGCCCGCGCCGGCCGAGGCCGACGCGCCCGCCGGTGCCGACCGGGCGACCGGAGAACGCCCGGCCCCGGGGCCGCCCGCCGGAGCGGGCCACGGTCCCGCGGCCGCCGGGGCGCCGCCTCCCGCCGCGCACCCCGCGGCACGCTGCTCCCGCCCCCGGCAGCCCGCACACCGGGTACTGGAGTCGGCGCTCGCCGCCGTACGCCCCGCCGTGCTCGTCGCCGAGGACGTGCACCACGCCGACGGGCCGGCCCGCGCTCTCCTGCGCGGCCTGCTGGCGGAGCCCCCGGGGCGGTTCGCCGCCGTGCTGACCTACCGGCCCGAACGGCTCGCCCGCCCCGGCCTGCCGCTGGAGCGCGCCGTGGACTACCCGGCCCGCCTGTCGGTGACGCGCTGCCGGCTGGCACCCCTGACCGAGCCCGCGGTGCGCACCCTGGCCGGCGAGGTGCTGGGCGCGGAACGCTGCCCGCAGGAGTTCGTGGCCCGGCTGGCCCGCCGCACCGGCGGCACCCCGCAGGTCCTCGTCGACCTGCTGCGGATGCTGCGGGACTCCGGCGCGTACCGCGCCCAGTTCACCGCCCGGGACGTCGACGAGGCGGGCGTCCCGGCCCGGCTCGCCGAGGCCGTGCTGGACAAGCTGGCCGCGCTGCCCGCGCCCTACCGGCCCGTCGTCTGGGCGGCCGCGGTGCTGGGGGAGGACGCCGCCGCGTCCGACCTGGCCGCCGTCGCCGGGCTCTGCGCGGAGACCGGCCACGCCGCCCTGGTCGCGGCGCTGGAGAACGCGGCGCTGCGGGAGAACGGCGAGGGCCGGTACGGCTTCGCCGTCCCGCTGGCGGCCCGGGTCGTGTACGCGGAGCTGCCCGGGCCCGTACGCGAACGGCTGCACCGCCGGGCGGCGGCGCTGCTCGCCGGGCGCAAGCCGGTGCCCTGGGCGCGGATCGCCCGGCACTGGCGCGCCGGCGGCCGTACGGAGGACTGGCTGCGCGCCGCCGAGCGGGTGGCCGCCGACGGGGGCGACGCGGGCGCCCGCGCCGCGGGTGGCGAGGACGGCGCCGAGGACGAGGCCGCCGTCGCCCTGCTCGAACAGACCCTCGCCGTCGACGACGTGCCCCCACGGACCCGCGGCCGGCTCGCCCTGACCCTGGCCCGCGGCGCCATGCTGGGCCTGCGCTCGGAGGAGACCGCCCGGGTGCTGCGCCGCATCGTCGACGACCCCACGCTGCCCGCCCCGGTCCGCGGCGAGATACGGCTCGAACTCGGTCTCCTCCTGCACAACCGCAAGCGACGCTTCGCCGAGGGCCGTACGGAGCTGCGCCGCGCCGCCGCGGAACTCGCCGGGCGTCCCGCGCTCGCCGCGACGGCGATGGCGGCCCTGGCCAACCCCTTCTTCCCCGGCCCGCCCCTGGCCGAGAACCTGGGCTGGCTGGCCCGCGCCGAACGGGCGGCCGCCGCCTCCCGGGACGACGTCGCCCGGCTCGCCGTCGCGGCCTGCCGGGCCACCGTCCTGATGAACATCGGCGACCCCGAGGCCTGGCGGCTGGTGGCCGCACTGCCCCGCGACAGCACCGACCGGGCGGGCCGTCAGCAGGTCGCCCGCGGTCTGTGCAACACCGCGAGCGGCGCGGTCTACCTCGGGCACCACCGCCGCGCCGAGGCCCTGCTGACGGAGGGCGTCGCGCTCGCCGCGCGCAGCGGCGCCCCCTTCCTGGAGCGGGTCGGGCGCGGCACCGCGCTCTTCCGCGACTGGCTGACGGGCCGCTGGGAGGGGCTCGCCGACCGCTGCACGGGCCTGGTGGCCGAGGACGGCAGCGCCGGCGACGCCCGCGTGGTGCTGGCGCTGCTGGCACTGGCGAAGGGGGAGTGGGACGCGGCCGGCAACTGGCTGCCGCACGGCGGCACTTCCGCGGGCGGGGGCCGGAACGACGGCCACCCTGCCCGTGGCGACGACCGGGACGAGATCCGGGGTGCCCGGGGCGTCCGGGGTGACGACCAGGGTGGCCGGATCGGCCAGAGCGGCGAGCCGGGCTCCCCGGACGACGGTCACGGCGAGGCGGCCGCGCGGTCCGGCCGTGCGGGCGCGGCCGGGGAAGCGGACGGCGTCCTGCCCGCCCGCCTCCCCCGGGCCGCCGGCACTGGGGACCGCGCGGTGCGCCCGGCGGACGGGACGGCCGCGCCGTCCGGCGGGCGGGCGGCGGCAGCGCAGGCGGCAGGGGCGCGCGAGCCGGCTCGCGCGGGGACCCCCGCGTTCGCGGCGCTCCCGGCGGCCTCGTCCTTCCCGGGCGTCCCGGCGTGCTCGTCGTACGACTCCTGCGAGGCCCCGGTCGCGGCCACCGCGGCGGGCGCCCGTATCCGTCTCCTGTTCGCCCGCGGGCACACCGAGGCCGCCGCCGAGGCCGCCCTCTCGGCCTGGGGCTGGCTCGGTCGCAAGGGCGTGTGGGTCTGGGGCAGCGAGCTGGCCCCCTGGGCGGTGCAGGCCCTCACCGGGGCCGGCCGGACGCGGGAGGCGGCCGAGCTGGTCGCCGGGTTCGCCGGAGGGCTGGACGGCCGGGACGCGCCCTCCGCGGCGGCCGCCCTGCTGTGGTGCCGCGCGCTGCTCGCGGAGGCGGACGGCGACCCGGCGGAGGCGCAGGCACGATTCCGGGAGGCGAGCGCGGCGTACGCCGCGCTGCCGCACCCGTACGCCCGCGCGCTCACCGAAGAGGGCGCGGGGCGCTGCGCGTTCGCGCTGGGCAGCGGCGGTGAGGCGGCGGCCCGCCGCCTCACCGAGTGCGTCGAGCGACTGACCGCGCTGGGCGCCGCCTGGGACGCGGCCCGGGTACGGGCGATGCTGCGCGCCCACCGGCCCGGGACGGAGCGGCGCCGGCCCGGGCGTCCGGCCTACGGGGAGCGCATGTCCCCCCGGGAGAGCGAGGTCGCCGGACTGGCCGCCACCGGGCTCACCAACCGGGAGATCGCGGCCACCCTCCATCTCTCGCCGCGGACGGTCGAGCAGCACATCGCCCGTGCGATGCGGAAGCTCGGGGTCAACTCCCGGCAGGTGCTGGCGGACCGGGTGGCGCACGCCCGTACGACCGGGAGCGACGGTGACGCCCCGGCGCTGACGGGATGACGGCCGGCCGGGGCAGTCGTGCGCCCGGGTGCCCGGGCGCACGGCGGGACGGCAGCGTCCCCGGACGGGACGCCCCTGGCCGGGACGCGTCCGGACGGATCGCCCCCGGCACGACGACGCGGGCCGGTCGCCGCCGCGACCGGCCCGCACCCGGTGTACGGGATCAGCACATGGTCGTCTTCATGACGTTGTAGGCGCTGCCCCAGCTCGCGCACCCGTTGGCGGAGTGCCCGTACCAGTTGTGCCCGAACTCGTGCGCGGCGAGCAGGGCGAAGTCGTTGACCAGGGTGGAGAGCATGATCCGGTCGCCCATGCCCCAGTTGCAGCCGACGACGTAGCCGCCGCCGCAGCCCTGCACGTAGCCGCCGGTGCACTCGACCGGGGTGCCGCTGGAGGACGTCTCGACGCCGCCGCCCCAGAAGTTGGCGCCCTGGCGGATCGGGCTCTCGAGCCCGTTGCAGGAGCTGGTGATGTGGTAGTACCAGGTGGCCTGCGCCTGGGTGCCGCGCTGGTCGGGAGCCTGGGGTGCGGCGGTCGCGCGCTTGCCGGCCTGGTCGCCCTTCAGGTCGCCCTTGAGGGCGGTGCCGTCCACGGCGGCCTGTGCGGCCTGGGCGGCGGGGCGCGCGGTGTCGCTCTCGGCGGCGTTGGCCGTGACCGGGACGGCGATCACCAGAAGGGCGCCGAGGGTGGCGGCGGCCATTCTTCGAATTAGCGCGAGCATGACAACTCTCCTCTTGTGGGGGTACGACGCCGTCCGCACCGGCAGGCCTGCCGCGGACGGGTCGCGCTGGGGCCGGGCTCGACGTGCAAGCCCGTGCGCTGAGTCGCCAGGAACGTACGTCCGTGCGACCGCCCCGGCCATACGGGTCCGCTGATCTACGGATACGCAATAAATCCCGGCCCGCACTCCGGGGCCGTGCGGGATCCGCCCGGCGCCCGTCCCGGGGTGCGGCCGGACCGGACGTTGACCGGCCGCCCTCCCGGGTACTCGCGGCCGCATGAAGTGGCGACAGATGCAGGCCGCCCCGGGGGAGACCTGGGCGGTGGTGCTCGACTCGCACGACGAGGCCATGACCGCGCTCACCGGCTTCGCCCGCGAACACGGCCTGGGGGCCTCGCAGGTCACCGCCGTCGGCGCCTTCGAGCGCGCGGTGGTGGGGTGGTTCGACCGGGAGGCCCGCGACTACCGGCGCATCCCCGTGGAGGAGCAGTGCGAGGTGCTGTCGCTGGTCGGCGACATCGCCGTCGGCGACCAGGGCCCCGTGCCGCACCTGCACGCCGTGCTCGGCCTCTCGGACGGCAGCACGCGCGGCGGCCACCTGCTCGAGGGCCGGGTCTGGCCGACCCTGGAGGTGGTGATCCGGGACAGCCCGCTGGAACTGGCCAAGACCTACCGCCCGGAGGTCGGCCTGGCCCTCATCGATCTGCCCTGACCCGCCCCGCCGCCCGCCCTCCCGGCCCGGGACGTCCGGCCCCTGCGCGGTTCCGCCTCAGGCGGGACCATGGGGAGAGAGGACATACCGGGTGAAAGGGGCGCAGGGGATGACGTGGGCGTCGTGGACGACGGCGGGGGTGTACGCGGGCAAGGGGGGCGTCCGTATCGAGGAGGGAGGCACCGTACGCGGTGATCTCACCGTGCACACCACGTGGACGGGCGACCACGCGGACGTCACGGTGCAGTACAGCGGGGCGTCCGAGTGGTTCACGCTCATCGGGAGCCCGGTGTCGTGCGGCTCCGAGCAGGAGAGCCGGGCTCTGCACCAGGCCGTCGTCGGGGCGGTGCGGGCCGGCGACGACCTGCCCGTGCCGCACAGCACGGACACCCCGCTGCGCGCGAGCACGGTGTCGCGGTCCCAGGGGCGCCGCCCCCGGGACCTGCCCTGATCCGCAGGCCCGGCGGAGAGCTCGCGCCCTCGGCGGTGGCCGGCCACGGAGTCCCGCGGCCGCCTTTCCGGGAGGTCGCGAGGCATACCTGCCGCCGCCACGGGAACGCGGGTGACCGGTCGACGGGAGATCGACGCCCAGGACTGGGCTTGCTGCGCCCGGCGAGGACATCGCGGGGCACACGAACGGCCGTGACGGGCACCCGGAGCGAAACCGGGAGCCCGGGCCCACGCGGCTTCCGGGCCTCTGCCCGAGCAGTCCGCACGCGGCGAGGCGCAGAGCCGACCGTCCGGCGGCCCCGGAACCGCCCGACCGAGAACGTACGGGGAGAAGGAGGCAACCGTGGAGCTTTCGTCACTCGCAGCGCTGTACGCGGAGGAGGAGCCCTTCGCCACCGTGTACCTGGAAGGCCGCTCTCCCGGCGAGGACGCCGCAGACCAGGTACGCCTCCGCTGGGAGAACCTGCGCGGCCGGCTTGCGGCCGACGGCGCCACGGAGGCCGCGCTGGCGGCGATCGACGAGGCGCTCTCCCGGGAGAAGGCCGGCGAGGAGCAGACCGACGGCCGCGTACTCGTCGCCTCCGGCAGCGGCCGCCTCGCCCTCGACGAGCCCTGGGACGCCTCCCTGGGCGCGGGCGACGGAGCCCGGTGGGGTCCGCTTCCCGAGCTCGGGCCCTATGTGCGGCAGGCAGCCGAGGCGGCGCGGGTGCTGCTGGTCGTCGCCGCTCAGGAGGACGCCCAAGTGAGCACGCTCACCGTCACCGCCGACCACCACTATGAGGAACTGGCACAGGTGTCCTTCCAGGGCAGCGCTGCCGAAGGCCCGCACCATCCGCGGGAAGGGGCGCTGAGCCACCGGCAGATCCAGCGGCGCGCGGACGAGGCCGTGAAGCAGAACGCCAAGGACATCGCCGCAGCGCTCACGGACCTGTCCGGCCGGCACGCCCCCGACCTCGTCGTTCTCGCGGGCGAGGTACAGGGGCGGTCCGCACTGCGCTCCCAGCTCCCCGCCGCCCTCCCGGCTCCCGTCGCGGAGACCGACCGCGGGGGAGCCGTCGACGACCGGGCACGGGAAGCGCTGGACGAGGAAGTGCTCCGGCTGGTCACCGAACACGTCGAGCAGCGACTGGCGGACAACGCGTCGCGGCTCCGTGAGGCGCAGGGCCACGACAACGCCGTGGAAGGCGGCGAACAGCTTCTCCAGGCCGCCGGCACAGGGGCTCTCGAGACCCTCGTCCTGGAAGCGGGAACGGCCGCCGACCACGAGGCGCGCCTGCTGCAGGGAGCCGCGCAGTCCGGCACCACACTCGAACTCGTCCCCCACGGAACCGGCCTGAAGAACGGCAGCGCCGGCATCCTCCGCTTCTCCCCCCGGGGCTGAGGCTTTTCGGGCGCCGCCTGGCGCGGCACGGCGCGAACCCCGGCGCCGGCCCCCTCACCCCGGGCGCACCGGACACCGGCCCGGGGCCCCGGGACGAGGGTCAGCCGCTCTCCTCCCGAAGGCAGCCACGGCGGTCCCGGCGCACCGGGTGCCGACCGGCCGAGCTGCGCGACCGCGTGCCGGCCCGCATGCGCCGACCCGCTACGGAGGGGCAGCGGCGGGAGCCGTGCCCTGCCCGGCCGGACGGGAGACCACCGGCCGGCCGGGTCAGGTCTCCCGATCCGGTACGTAGTCGGCCTCCTCCAGCCCGAACGTCCACGCGACGCCCTCCCGTGCGGTCCGGGTCCGCGGCGGCACCCGCAGCCAGTACGTGCGGTGGGTGCCGTCGGGCTCCGGGGTGGAGTTGACCACCTCGACCATCACCAGGGGCTCGTCCCCTTCCAGCTCGATACGCCACAGCACGCCCGCCGCGTCCCGCTGCACGGGCTCGGCCCCGGACTCCTCCAGATAGCGCTCGTAGCCGTAGTGCTCCAGCATGACGCGGCGCAGCTCGGCGTTCTCCTCGGTGCGTATCCGCTGCGGGGAGAGCGTGCCCAGTTCGTCCAGGAAGGCGGCGGGGACGGGCATGCCGCGCCAGGCGTGCAGCGCGAACCCGTCGGGGAAGGCGAGCGCCGGTCCGTCCCCGCGGTCCAGCCGGCCCGCCTCGTCCCGGTGCAGCTCCACCGGGCGTTCGCAGACGACTGCGGCGCGCTCGTACGGCCACCACCAGCCCGCGGCGCGGGCGACCGCGGCGATCCCGTCGAGCTCCCCGGCATCGTCCCGGTCGTCGAAGGCCGCCAGCCACGCACCGTCGTGCTGCCCCAGGACCGCGTCGAGCAGGACCAGCCGGACCGCCTGCTCACCACCCGGCGCCTCGCCCGAGGCCTCCACCACGCCGGTCCGTACGCGCTCCGTCAGCGCGGCCGTGGTGTCCCACAGCGGTGCGCCCGTGAGGGCCCACCGCTCGGCCCAGCCCGCCGGTCCGAGCCGGTCGAGGAGGCGCTGCCGCGCGGCGGCCCAGCGCCGGGTGCGCACCGCGTCGCGGACACTGCGGCCGGCCGAGCCCTCCGCCGCCAGCCGCAGGGCCAGCTCCGCGCCCTCGCGGGGCGAGCCCGCCCAGAGGACGCGCTCCGGCTCCGGCAGCCCCGCCCGCCGGTAGGCCAGGCGCACGCCCCGCTCGGCAGCGGGGCGGTCCGCCGGGCCGGTCGCCGCGATCACCTCGCGCCACCTCGCCGCCGTGTCCGCCTGCGTCGTCTCCGTCGGCATCGTCATCGCGCCGTTCCCCGTCTCCTCGGTGTCTGCTCAGTCCGCCACGACGCGCACCGCGCCGGGCACGTACTCACGCTGCCGCACCACCCGGTACCAGCCCCGGGGCAGCGGTATCGCCGCGTGCTCCTCGTGCACCACCCGCCCGCCGTCCGGGAGATGGAGCCAGGAGGCACCGAACGGCCCGCTCTCCCGCACCAGCGTCCCCGGACCGACGACCGCGTGCGCGTGCCCGGTGACCTCGCCGAGGGCCAGCACCAGCCGCCCCCGCGCGTCCCGTGACTGGCGCGGCAACCGGTCCGTGCCCGGCGGCACGGACGTCTCCGCCACGGGCACCATCAGCACGTCCCCCTGCCGGTACATACACCTCTCCCTTCGCCCTCGGCACCTCGCCGACCGATGTCCAGGACGCTACGCCGGGGGTCTGACAACGCCGTCCGGACCGGCCCCGCAGGGACGCCCGTCGGCGGTGCTGTCAGCGGGACTTGGTAGAACTCTCCGCACGAGCAGCGCCCGTCCACCCCAGGAGACCCACGCCCATGTCCCACGTCGCGCACCTGCAGGAACTGCACGGCCTCCCGGCCCACGACTTCCCCGAGCCCGGCGCGGACCGGGAGCTGCCGGAGGCGGGCGCCGTGGCCTGGAGGCTGGCCGTCGACCCCTACGGAGACTCCTCGGAGGAGAAGTTCGGCGAGCTCTGGGACCGCTTCCTGGACTCCGTGGACCTCACCGCTGTCCGCGCCCTCGTCGTGGGGCAGTGGGGCGAGCCGTACGACGACGACTCCAGCGGCGTCGTGCAGCGGCTCGTGGACGCCCGGGACCGGCTCACCTCCCTCCGGGCGGTGTTCGTCGGGGACCTGGAGAGGGAGGAGGCGGAGATCTCCTGGATCGAGCAGTCCGATGTCACACCCGTCCTGGAGGCCTATCCGCTGCTGGAGGAGTTCGGGATCCGCGGCGGCACCGGACTGCGTTTCCCGGCGGTCCGGCACCGGCACCTGCGCACGCTCCGCTTCGAGGCCGGCGGCCTGCCCGGCGAGGTCGTGCGGGGCGTCGCCGCCAGCGAGCTCCCCGCGCTGGAGCACCTCGACATGTGGCTCGGCGTCGAGGAGTACGAGGGCGACGCGTCGGTGGCCGACCTGGCGCCGATCCTGTCCGGCGGCCGCTTCCCGGCACTGCGCCACCTCGGCCTGCGCAACAGCGAGATCCAGGACGAGATAGCCGCCGCCGTCGCCGCGGCGCCGGTCGTCGCTCAGCTCACCTCGCTCGGCCTCTCCCTCGGCGTGCTCACCGACGAGGGCGCGACGGCGCTGCTCGGCGGCCAGCCGCTCACCCACCTGACCCGGCTGGACCTGCACCACAACTTCGTCACCGAGCCGGTGAGCGAGCGGATCCGGGCGGCGCTGGAGCCGTCCGGCGTCGAGGTCGACCTGTCCGAACCCGGCGAGACGTGGGAGGACGACGGCGTGGTCCACCGTTTCACCGCCGTCGCGGAGTGAGGCCGTCATGCTCATCACTCGGCATCTGCAGAGCTTGCACGGGTTGCCCGTCCACACCCTCACGCCCCCGGCGCGAGGCCGCTCCCGGCCGCGGACGCGGTGGCCTGGCGGCTGGACTGCTTCGGTGCCGGAGACCTGCCCTTCGCGCAGGTGTGGCGGAGCTTCACGGACCGGGTGCCGAGCACGGAGGTGCGTGCACTGGTCCTCGGGCCCTGGTGGGACGAGGAGTACTGCGGCCTCCGTCCGGCACTGGAGCTGATGGTGGCCGACGCCGGACGCTTCCCGGAGCTGCGTGCCCTGTTCCTCGCCGACGTCACCGTCGAGGAGTGCGAGATCTCCTGGTTGCAGCTCACCGACGTCACCCCCGTCCTGGAGGCCTTTCCCCGGCTGGAGGAGTTCGGCGTCCGCGGCGGCGACCCCCGGGGCCTGGGGGAGGAGCCCCTCTCGCTGCGCCCGGTGCGCCACGAGGCGCTGCGCGTGCTGCGCTTCGAGTCCGGTGGCCTGCCCGGGCAGGTCGTACGGGCGGTCGGCGCCTGCGAACTGCCCGCGCTGGAGCACCTGGAACTGTGGCTCGGCGTGTCGCAGTACGGCGGCGACGCGTCGGTGGCCGACCTGGCGCCGATCCTGTCCGGCGGCCGCTTCCCGGCACTGCGCCACCTCGGCCTGCAGGACAGCGAGGTGCAGGACGAGATCGCGGCCGCGGTCGCCTCGGCGCCCGTCGTGGCCCGGTTGGCCTCGCTGAGCCTGTCCATGGGCACCCTCACCGACACCGGCGCCGAGGCCCTCCTCCAGGGCCAGCCCCTGCACCATCTCGAGCGGCTCGACCTGCGCCACCACTTCCTGAGCGACGCCACGGCCGACCGGGTCCGTGCCGCCGTCGGCTCCGGCGGGACGGAGGTGGACCTGTCGGAGCAGCAGACACCGCACCGCTGGGGGGAGGAGGAGTGGCGCTATGTCGCTGTCTCCGAGTAGCTCCCGGGCCCGGCGCCCCGGGAGCGGCCTCAGGTTCGCCGTCGTCGGCAACCCGGAGAACCGCCGGACGACGCTGTTCGCCGACGCCGTCCGCGCGGCCGGCCACCCGGCCCCGCGGGTGCTGGCGTGGCGGGACGTGCTGCACGGCCGGTACGCCTTCGCCCCGGGCGAGTGCGTACGGATCGACTCACCCGGGGAGAACGCCGAGGTCGACCGGCTGCTGCGGGGCACCGACGATCCGTCCCGGGTCGAGGGAACGGCCCTGTGGTACCGGCGTTTCACCGCCGCGGTCCGCGAGGTGACGGGCGCGGCACACCGCGCGGGCGCCGTGCCCTTCGCCGATCCGGACGAGGTCGCGGTGATGTTCGACAAGCGCCGCTGCCACGCCCGGCTCGCCGCCGCGGGCGTCCCGGTGCCCCCGGCGCTGACGGGCCCGGTCGGCGGCTGGGAGGATCTCCGGGCCCAGCTCACGGGCGCCCGGATCCCGCGGGCGTTCGTGAAGCCCGCGCACGGTTCGTCGGCCTCCGGTGTCGTGGCGCTGACCCTCGCCGGCCCCGGCCGGGTGAAGGCCACGACCTCCGTGGAGACCACGTCCGACGGCCGCCTGTACAACTCCCTCCGGGTACGGCACCACACGTCGGAACGCGAGGTCGCCGCCCTGGTCGACGCCCTGGCCCCGGACGGGCTTCACGTCGAGCGGTGGCTGCCCAAGGCGTCGCAGCGCGGCCGGGCCGCCGACCTGCGGGTGGTGGTGGTCGCCGGACGCGCCACGCATGCCGTCGTCCGCACCAGCCGGCACCCGATGACCAACCTGCACCTCGGCGGCGCCCGCGGCGACCTGGACACGGCCCGTGCGGCGGTCCGGGCCGCCGGCGGCCGCTTCGAGGACGCACTGGAGACGGCCGAGCGGGCGGCCGCGTGCTTCCCCGGCACCCTGTGTGCCGGCGTGGACATCCTGCCGGCCACGGGGTGGCGCCGCTTCACCGTCGGCGAGGTGAACGCCTTCGGGGACCTGCTGCCCCGGCTGACCGGCCTGCCCGGCAGCGGAGCCGAGGGCCGGGACACCTACGCCGCGCAGGTCGCCGCCGCACCGGCCGCCGTACGGGCGGGCCGCGCCGGCCCGCACACCGCGAGGGAGCACGCTCATGACGCCACCGCCTGACATGAACGAGGTCGTCGGCAGCCACGACCTCCTCCTGGTCACCCTGGACACGCTCCGCTACGACGTGGCGCAGGAACTGGCGGCGGCCGGCCGCCTCCCGAACCTGGCCCGGCATCTGCCCGGCGGCGCCTGGGAGCGCCGGCACGCACCCGGCAGCTTCACCTACGCCTCCCACCAGGCGATCTTCGCCGGCTTCCTGCCGACACCCGCCACCCCCGGCCCGCATCCGCGGCTCTTCGCCGCCACCTTCGCGGGCAGCGAGACCACCGCGGACGGCACCTTCGTCCACGACACACCCGACCTGGTGTCGGGTCTGGCCGCCGCCGGCTACCGCACCGTCTGCATCGGCGGCGTGGGCTTCTTCAGCAAGCGGGGGCCGCTGGGCTCGGTCCTGCCCGGTCTGTTCCAGGAGAGCCACTGGGAGCCGGAGTTCGGGGTGTCCTCCCCGACCTCCTGCGAGGCACAGGTGACCCGCGCCGAGCAGATCGTCGCCGGTCTCCCCCGGGAGCAGCGGCTGTTCCTCTTCGTGAACGTGTCGGCCCTGCACCAGCCCAACTGGTTCCATCTGCCCGGCGCCACCCGTGAGACGGGCGACACCCGGGACACCCACGCCGCGGCCCTGGAGTACGTGGACCGGCACCTGGGACGGCTCTTCGCCGCCGCCCGCAGCCGGCGCCCGTGCTTCGCCGTCGTCTGCTCCGACCACGGCACCGCATACGGCGAGGACGGCTACACCGGTCACCGCATCGGCCACGACGTCGTCTGGACCGTGCCCTACGCCCACTTCTTCCTCGACGAGGCCCGATGACCCGCACCGCAACGCCGGCCCCGCCCGCCGTCCGCCCGTACCAGCACTACGTCTACGCCTATCCGCACAAGACCGCGTACCGCCCGCTGCGCCCGGAGCAGGCGTCGCTGCGCGCGCTGTGGGCGGAGGAGCCGAAGGACTCGCTCTCGCTCTACTTCCACATACCCTTCTGCGAGGTGCGCTGCGGCTTCTGCAACCTCTTCACCCGGATCGGCGCGCCCGGCGGCCTGGCCACCGCCTACCTGGACGCGCTGGAACGCCAGGCGGTCGCGGTGCGCGAGGCCCTGGGCGACGGAGCGCGGTTCGCGGCCGCGGCGTTCGGCGGCGGCACCCCGACGTTCCTCGAGGCTGCGGAGCTGGAACGACTGTGCGACCTCGCCGAGCACGGCCTCGGAGCCGACCTGACCGGCATCCCGTTCTCCGTGGAGGCCTCGCCCGCCACGGCGACCGCCGACCGGCTGGCCGTGCTCGCCGGGCGCGGCACCACCCGGCTCAGCCTGGGCGTGCAGAGCTTCGTCGACGCCGAGGCACGCACCGCCGTACGCCCACAGCGCCGGACGGACGTCGAGGCGGCCCTCGCCCGGGTCCGCGACGCCGGCATCCCCGTCCTCAACATCGACCTGATCTACGGCATCGAGGGCCAGACGGAGGAGTCGTGGCGCCGGTCCCTCGACGCCGCCCTCGCCTGGCAGCCGGAGGAGCTGTATCTCTACCCCCTCTACGTCCGCCCGCTCACCGGTCTCGGCCGGCGCCACGGCACGTCCCCCGGCGGCGACGCCGCGTGGGACGCACAGCGCCTGCGGCTGTACCGGCACGGCCGCGACCACCTGCTCGCCCGGGGCTACGAGCAGGTCTCCATGCGCATGTTCCGCCGCGCGGACGCCCCCGCCACCGGCGGCGAGGACTACGCGTGCCAGACCGACGGCATGGTCGGCCTCGGCTGCGGCGCCCGCTCGTACACCTCCGCCCTCCACTACTCCTTCGACTACGCCGTGGACATGCACCGCATCCGCGGGATCATCGACGCCTACACCGCCCGCGGGACCGGCGACTTCCGCCACGCGGACTTCGGCTGGTGGATGAGCGCGGAGGAGGCCCGGCGGCGCCACCTCCTGCAGTCCCTGCTCCAGGCCGAGGGCCTGCGGGTCGCGGACTACACGACCCGCTTCGGCACCGCGCCCGGCGACGACTTCGCCGCCGAGCTGGCCCGGTTCCGTGCACGGGGCTGGCTGGACGACTCAGCCGCCCCGGAGCTCCTGCGGCTCACTCCCGAGGGCCTGGCCCACTCCGACGCGCTGGGCCCCGAGCTGTTCTCCGCCGCCGTGCGGCAGCGCATGGCCGCCTACGAACCGAAGTGACGGGCGGCCGCATGGATCTCACGCTCCTCTACCGGGGCCCGCTCGCCTCGTGCGACTACGACTGCCCGTACTGCCCGTTCGCCAAGCGCCGGGACAGCCGGGCCCGGCTCGCCGCGGACCGCGCCGCGCTGGAACGCTTCGCCGGCTGGGCGACCGCACAGCGGGACGACCGGCTCTCCCTGCTGTTCACCCCGTGGGGAGAGGGCCTGGTGCGTTCCTGGTACCGGCGCACCCTCGCGGAGCTGAGCCGGCTCCCGCACCTCGACCGGGTCGCCATCCAGACCAACCTGAGCTGCCGCCTGGACTGGCTGGACACCGCCGACCTGGACACCCTCGCCCTGTGGTGCACCTTCCACCCCGGCCAGACGCCGTACGACCGCTTCCTGGCCAAGTGCCGCGACCTCGCCGCCCGCGGCGTCCGGTACAGCGTGGGCGTCGTCGGCCTGCCCGGGCACCTGGACCACGCCCGCCGCCTCCGCGCCGACCTCCCCACCCACGTCTACCTCTGGGTCAACGCCGCCGAGGGGCACACCTACACCGACGCCGAGGCGGAGCAGTGGACGGCACTCGACCCGCTCTTCCCCTACAGCCGGCACCCGCACCGCAGCGCGGGACTGCCCTGCCGGACGGGGGAGTCCGTCCTCTCGGTGAACGGCGAGGGCACCGTGCGCCGCTGCCACTTCGTCCCGGAGGAGCTGGGCAACCTCTACGACGGTTCCTACCGGCATGCCCTGCGCCCGCGCCCCTGCCCCCTCGCCGCCTGCGACTGCCACATCGGCTACGTCCACCTGGAGACCCTGCCGCTGTACGACGTCTTCGCCGGCGGCGTCCTGGAACGCATCCCGGCAACGCTGCCCCCCGGCCGGCGCCCGCCGGCCTGACGCCCCCGATCGCCCCCTGGCCCCGCCGGCGCTTCTCCTCACGTACGTGCCGCACCTCCCGCGCCGCGTGCCCTACGCTGATCGCCCGGTTCGTCGTAGCGAGGGGGGCGTGTGAGGTGCCGCTGGAATTCGGCCTGTGGCGGGTGGACGACAAGCCGGTGCGTGTCGCCACGCAGCCGATGCCACTGGAGTCGAAACTGGAGGAGCTCATCGTTGCCGACCCCGGGATTCTGGGACGTCCACTGCTTCTGATCGGCCGGCAGGTGCAGACGCTCCATGGCAAGATGATCGACCTGCTGGGCATGGACGCCGAA
Organism: Streptomyces sp. JJ36; assembly: GCF_021696945.1. Classification (GTDB taxonomy): domain Bacteria; phylum Actinomycetota; class Actinomycetes; order Streptomycetales; family Streptomycetaceae; genus Streptomyces. The sequence goes on along the minus strand of NZ_JACYHE010000001.1, from coordinate 180,477 downwards.
GGCGGACTGCACGTACTCGAGCTGAAACGAGACCGCACTCCCCGCGAGGTCGTCGCCCAGCTGCTGGACTACGGCTCCTGGGTTCAGGACCTCACCAACGAGCAGGTGCGGGACGTCTACGCGTCCTACGCTCGTGGCCGCGGAGCGGCAGCGGAGCTGGACGAAGCGTTCGCGGCGCAGTTCGGCAGCAGCCCACCGGAGGCGCTGAACAGCACCCACACTCTCACCGTCGTCGCCAGCGAGATCGACGCGGCGACCGAACGGATCGTCACCTACCTGGCGTCCGGGTACCAGGTGCCCGTCAACGTCCTCTTCTTCCGCTACTTCGAGGACGAGGGCCGCTCCTACCTGGCACGTACCTGGCTCCTGGACGAGACCGAAGCGGCGCTCCCGCCCGCGGGGCCGAAGCAACGGGGAAAGCAGGAGCCGTGGAACGGCACCGACTGGTACGTCTCCTTCGGCGAGGAGGACGGCGGCCGGAGCTGGGAGGACGCACGGCGCTACGGCTTCGTGTCAGCCGGCGGCGGCGACTGGTTCTCCCGCACGATCCGCGCGCTGCCCCTCGGCGCCCGGGTGTTCACGCACATTCCCAAGGCCGGATACGTGGGCGTGGGCACGGTGTCCGGGGAGCCTCGCCCGTTCGCGGAGGCCCTGCTGGAGGTTGACGGTGAAGACCGGCAGATGACCGGTCTCCCCCTGAACGGCAACTACGAGTCCGGGAACGGCGAAGAGGGCGGAGGGGACCGCCGGGAGTGGGTCGTCCCCGTGGAATGGGAGCGCGCTGTGCCACGCACGGAATCCTTCTGGCGCACGGGGTTGTTCGCGAATCAGAACTCCGCCTGCAAGCTCCGTGCCCGCTTCACGATCGACGAGGTCACACGCCACTTCGGCATCGGCAGCACCGAGGAGTCATGAAGGGCCCCTGCCGCAACTTGCCCAGCGCCTCCGGCAATTGTGTGCGTTCTCTTGGTTCTCAGGCGGCAATGGTGCACGCTTCTCGTCATGGAAGCGTCCGATGTCGTCCTCGCACGGCTGCGTCCGCTCGTCGCTGCGCACCGCTGCTGTAGCCAAGCCCCCGTACGCTTCCGTCCGGATACCTGGCGGCCGTGGCTGGAAGAACACCGGCTCACAGCTGTGCTGGAATGTGGGTCTCCTGGTCGGCGGCCCTCCGAGCGCTTGTTGAGCCGCGAGGATCTTGCCGGCCTGCGCGACGCAGTGGGTACCGACACCGACGGTCTGCGCGAACTCTTCACCGCTGTCATGATCTGGGGCTCCGGCACGACGAACGGACGGGGCCCGAGGAACACCGAAAAGGCGCTCAGTGACGCCCAACTCAGCCCCACCCTGTTACGCACGTACGGGATGGTGCGGGCGGGTGACCTGGTCGGCGCCTACCGCTCCTTCCGCATTGCAGGGGTCGGTTTCCCGTTCTTCACCAAGTGGTTCGCTGCTGTGGACGACGGATCGGCCGGGGACCGGGCGTTGATATTGGACAGTCGCGTCTTCGCGACCCTCAATGAGCTCGGCTGGATGAGTTGGCAGTCGGCCGGTACACCGAACCGCGCCATGCGCTATGCCGTCTATGTGCACCAGATGAATCTCTGGGCGCGCGCCCTCGACGTGGACCCTCCATGGCTGGAGTGGCTCCTCTTCAAGCTGAACGGCATGCGGTGCATCGGCTGCTGTCTCGGTGTTACCGACGGGCCGGACCCGGTGGCCATCCCCCGGTAGGAAGGTTGAGCGACAGTTCGCGGCTGTCCTTGCGGGACGTGCGATCCATCGGCAGCGCAAGCTACGTTCGCCGGGGCGTAGACGGCGGTGATGGGGGAAATGTGGACTGGATCTACATCCTTGACCCGAACAAGGACACGATGGACGGGGAGCCCTCTGACAAGGAGACGCTCCGCAGGCTCGCCCATCAGAGGCCGGAACTCGATCTCTGGCTCAGCCGGCGCAACCGCATGAGTAGGGGGGACCGGCTGTGGTTCTTCTTCAGCGCTCCGGAGTCGGCCGTTGCGGCCGTGGCGGAGGTCGAAGGGGCTCCGTACGAGGATCCCGATGACCCGGACTTCTCCTATCGGGTCGAGGTGATTCTGCTGCCGGAGGCGACGGATGCGCTGTATCGGAACCCGGTGGGCCGGGAGGACCTGCAACTCGGTCAGGTGCGGTCGGTGCAGAAGGTGAAAGCGCAGGCGCTGCCGGTGTTGCGGGAGCGCGCAGGTCTGTGAGGGGTTGCGCGATCGGACTCGAGCCGCTGCCGGAGGCACTGGTCCGACGGTGCGCGGCCCGGTGCGGCGTTCCGCGGCGACCTCGTCAGAGCACGTCGTAGGTGAGGTGCGTGGCGGTCGAGGTCGGGGTCACGCTCCGCTGCACCAGCGTGCGCTGCGCCCCGCCGGTGAACAGCGGCGTCCCGGAGCCCAGCACGACCGGTGCGAGGTGCAGCGTCAGCGTGTCGACCAGCCCGGCGTCGAGCGCCGAGCCGATCGTGGCGCCGCCTCCCATGAGGACGACGTCGAGGTCCCTGCCGCTCTGCGCGGAGGCCGCCTCGGCACGCTCGCGCGCTGCAGTGACGGCGTCCCGGAGGCCGGTGGTGACGAAGGTCCAGTCGAGGTCGGTGAGTCGCACCGACTCCGGCGGCGCGCTGGTCACGACGACGAACGCGGGTTTGCCGACCTCGCCGGCGCCGTAGCCGGACGTGTCGTCCCAGCCGTGCGGCCCGTCGACGATGTCGAAGAGCCGGCGGCCGAGGACGACGGCGCCTGAGCGGGCGGTCGCCTCGCGCAGGACGCGGCGGTCGTCGGGGTCGTCGGAGAACGCCCAGGTGTGCAGCGCCTCTCCGCCGGTGCCCAGCCCGTTGTCCGGTCCGGGGCCGGGTCCGGTGACGAACCCGTCGAGGGAGACCGAGATGTCCGCGATGATGCGTGTCATGTCAGTACAGACGCGGCCGGCCGCCGGAAATCATCGCTCCCGCACCCTCACGGCGTAACGGCCCGCCGCCCGCGCCGGGCCCCTGCTGCGGTTCTCCCGCCGCCTGTACGCACTGACCCGGCCGCACCGGCAGGCGTTCCTCCTCCTGCGCGTCCCCGGCCGGGCGACCGTGGACGCGCGGGGTTCGCCGGGCGCCTGGCTACTGCCCCGCGAGCCCGGTGTGCGCGACACCGCGCACGATCTGGCGCTGGAAGAGCATGAAGACCACCAGCAGCGGCAGCGCCGCGATCGTCAGTGACGCCATGATCTGCGCGTACCGCACACCGAAGCCGGACTGGACGTTCACCAGGCCCACCGGCAGCGTCATGCCGCTGGGGTCGGTGGTCACCAGGAACGGCCAGAGGAAGTTGTTCCAGGTGGTGATGAAGGTGAAGATGCCGACCGCCGCCAGCACCGGCCGGGACAGCGGCAGCACGATGGTGAAGAAGACCCTCCAGCGCCCGGCGCCGTCCACGAAGGCGGCCTCCTCCAGCTCCCGCGGCACGCCGTCGAAGAACTTCACCAGGATGAAGACCATGGCGGGCACCGCGACCTGGGGCAGGATGACTCCCCAGTAGGTGTCGACGAGCCCGAGCTGCACCATCTCCACGAACAGCGGGGCGATCAGCACCTGCGGCGGCACCATGATCCCGGCCAGCACGATCCCGTACAGCACCTTGCGTCCGCGGAAGGCGGTGCGGGCGAAGCCGTACGCGGCCATCGCGCAGAGCAGCACCGTCAGCAGCGTCGTCATGACGGAGACGTAGACCGAGTTCAGCATCCAGCGCGGCAGGTCCCCGGAGGCCCACACCTTCGAGTAGGCCTCGAAGGTGAGCGTGGAGCCGATCCACTCCAGGGGGGTCTGTGTGGTCTCGGCCTCCGGCTTGAGCGAGGTGGCGACCCCCCACGCCAGCGGCAGCACCCAGGCCGCCGCCAGCAGCAGGGCCAGCCCCAGCAGGGCGAGCCGGCCGGGCGTCCAGCGTTGCCGCCGGGCTCCGGCCCGCCCGCCGCCGGGCGTACGGGAGAGCCCGGCGAGCGGGCGCCGCGCCGCCGGGCCGGCACCGGGGGAGGACGCGGATGGCCCGGGCGTGCGGGAGGACAGGGGCGGGGCGCTCACGTGGCGGCCTCCTCAGCTCTGCGCCGGGACAGCCAGGGCTGCACCAGGGAGACGATCAGGATGAGGGCGAAGAAGACGTACGAGACGGCGGAGGCGTAGCCGATGCGGTAGCCGGTGAAGCCCTGCTGGTAGACGTACTGCAGGAGCACCCGGGTGGAGTCGTCCGGGCCGCCGCCGGTGAGCAGGTAGACCTGGTCGAAGATCTTCAGGGAGTTCAGCACCTGGAGCACCACCACCACGAAGGTGGTCCGGCGCAGCATCGGCAGCGTGATGTGCCACAGCCGCTTCCAGGCGCCGGCGCCGTCGAGTTCGGCCGCCTCGTAGAGGTGCTGGGGGATGGACTGGAGCGCGGCCAGGTAGAGCAGGAAGTTGAAGCCGACCGTCCACCAGACGGTGGTGGCGACGATGGACAGCATCGCGTACCGCTCGTCGGTCAGCCAGCCGATGCCCGGGTGCAGGCCGACGGAGGCCAGGAGCTGGTCCGCGAGCCCGAACTCCGGGGTGTAGATCATGTAGAGGAAGAGCATGCAGACCACGCCCGAGGGCAGCAGGAAGGGCGCGAACCAGCTCAGCCGCCAGAGCCACTGCACCACCCGCAGTTCGTTGGCGAGCAGCGCCAGCCCCAGCCCGAGCAGCACCAGCGGCACGGTGGAGAGCACCGTGAACCAGACGGTGTTCCACAGCGACGCCCACATGCCGGGATCGCCCAGCGCCTCGGCGTAGTTGGCGAACCCGACGAAGGAGGCGTCGCCGCCGGTGATGTTCTCGTCGGTGAAGCTCATCCCGATGCCGGAGAGGAGCGGCCAGATCATGAAGAGCGCGTAGACGAGGAGGAAGGGCGCGACGAACGCCAGGCCGTGCTCGGTCCAGCGGCGGCGGACGCCCGTGGCGACGGGGGTGCGGGCCGGGTCCGCCCCGGGGCGTCCGGAGGCCGGCCCGGCGGGTGGGGCGATCGCGGTCATGACGCGGCTCCCGGAAGCGGGTTGGGGGTGTCGAGGAGCGTCCGCAGGCGCTTCTTCGCCTCGGCGACCGCGTTCCGCGGGCTGCGGGCCCCGGTGAGCACTCCGGAGAACACGGCGCCGAGCTCGATCCACATGCGGGACGCGGAGCCGGTGAACCAGGCGGGCGCGTCCAGCGCCACGTGGTCGATGACGTCCCGGTAGGCGGACTGCGGCTCCAGCTCCAGATAGGCCGGGTCGTCCAGCACGGGCGTGTACGCGGGGACATGGCCGCCCTCGGCCCAGTCCACCGAGTGCTTCAGCAGCCAGGCCACCAGGGTGTGGGCGGCCCGGTCCCCGGGCCCGCCGCGGTCGCGCTGGTGCGGCAGGACGAAGGCGTGGCAGTCGGCCTGTGCGGCGGGCGTGCCGAACAGCGTCGGCACCGGCGTCATGGAGAACGGTATGCCGGAGGTGGTGAAGGTGCTGATCTCCCACTCGCCGTTCAGGTGGAACCCGATGTCGCCGTTCCCGAAGAGGCCGACGGACGAGACGTAGTCGGCGCGCCGCATCCACAGGCCCTCCTCCCCGAGGGAGGCCATGAACTCCAGCACCCGCAGCGCCTTCTCCTCGTCCAGTGCCAGCCGCGCGCCGTCCGCGGAGAGGACCCGGGCGCCGGTCTGCGCGTAGAACGTGGAGAACAGCCGCCAGGGCGTGATGCAGTCCGGGCCCAGGGTCTCGGTGACGAGGCCCGGCCGCCCGGTGACCTCCTTCGCCGCCCGCAGCGCGTCGGCGAACTCCTCCGGGCTGCGGAGCGGCTTCAGGGTGCCGTCGTCCGCCAGCAGCCCGGCCTGCTCGCAGATCTCCGTCTGGTAGTAGAGGACGACCGGGTGGGTGTCGAGCGGTACGGCGTACTGTCGCCCCGCCACCTGACCGCGCCGCCAGATGTCCGGCGGGAAGTCGGACGCCCGCACACCGAGTTCGGCCAGCAGGCCGAGATCGAACGGGTCGAGCAGCGTCCCGGGCCCGAAGCCCGCCAGCCGGGCCAGGTGCAGCACGGCCAGCTCCGGGGCCCGGCCGCCCGCGCCGGCCATGCCCAGCTTGGTGTAGTACGGGGCACCCCACTTGAGCACGGTGTCCTCCAGCGCGATGCCGGGATGCGCGGCCCGGAAGTCCGCCAGCATGGCGGTCATGGTGACGCCGTCGCCGCCGCCGAAGAGGTGCCAGAAGCGCAGCCGGGTCGCGTCGGAGGCGACGGTGTCGTACGGCGCGGAGCAGCCGGACGTCAGCGGGCCCAGGGTTCCGGTGGCGGCCAGCGCGCCGAGACCGCCGGTCAGCGCTCTGCGCCGGGTCAGGGGTGGTCGTTGCATAGCGGCTCGTCCCTCCACGGGTGCGGGGTCAGGCCAGGCGCAGCATGGTCCAGGACAGCGGTTCGAGCCCGGCTTCGAGCGCGCCGCCGGCGAGGGCGGCGCCCCTGCCGGGGCGGGGGCCGACCCGTTCGGGCTCGGCGAGGGTGTTGCGGGCGTCCGGGTCGGCGTCGGTGAGCACGCTGTGCTCCACCACGCGGGTCACCCCGAGGCCGCCGCCGAGCGCGACGTGCAGCGGCAGGGTCCCGGTGCGGCTGCGGTTCACCGCGAAGACGGTGACCTCCCCGGTGCCCGGGTCCCGTACGGCGGTGGCGTGCAGCAGCGGCACCTCCCCGTACCGCGCCGTCGGGTACGTCGGGGAGTCGACGCGCACGTCCAGCACCTGGCCGCGGCCGTGCCGGGCGGCCTGTGCGAAGGGGAAGAAGGTGGTCTGCCGCCAGGCGGGGCCGCCGGGCTCGGTCATGATCGGCGCGATGACGTTGACGAGCTGGGCGAGGCAGGCGGCCCGGACCCGGTCCGCGTGCCGGAGCAGGGCGATCAGCAGGGAGCCGAAGACCACGGCGTCGGTGACCGTGTAGGAGTCCTCCAGCAGTCGCGGTGCCTCCGGCCAGTCCGGGGAGCCGGCCTGGAAGGAGGCCTCGAAGCGGGACTGGTACCACACGTTCCACTCGTCGAAGGAGAGCTGGATCCGCTTCGCCGACTTCCGCGTCGCGCCGACGTGGTCGCAGGTGGCGACGACGTTCTCGATGAAGGACTCCATGTCGACGGCGGAGGCCAGGAAGGAGTCGCGGTCGCCGTCCAGCTCCTCGTAGTAGGCGTGCAGCGAGATGTGGTCCACCAGGTCGTACGTCTCGGTGAGCACCTCGGCCTCCCAGGCGCCGAAGGCCGGCATGGCCTGCCCCGAGGAGCCGCAGGCCACCAGCTCCAGCCCCGGGTCGAGCTGCCGCATCGCGCGTGCCGTCTCCGCCGCCAGCCGCCCGTACTCGGCGGCGGTCTTGTGCCCGGTCTGCCACGGGCCGTCCAGCTCGTTGCCCAGGCACCACATGCGGATGCCGAAGGGCTCCCGGTCGCCGTGGGCGATGCGCAGGTCGGACAGGGCGGTGCCGCCGGGATGGTTGGCGTACTCCAGCAGCTCCACGGCCTCCGCCACGCCGCGCGTCCCCAGGTTGACGGCGAGCATGGGCTCCGCCTGCGGCCCGAGCTTCCGCAGGAAGCCGGCGTACTCGCTCAGCCCGAAGCGGTTGGTCTCGGTGGACCGCCACGCCTTGTCCAGCCGGCGAGGGCGCTCCTCGACCGGCCCGACGGAGTCCTCCCAGCGGTAGCCGGAGACGAAGTTGCCGCCCGGGTAACGGATGGCGGTGACGCCGAGCTCGCGGACCAGCTCCAGCACGTCGGTGCGTAACCCGGACGTGTCGGCCGCCGGATGACCCGGCTCGAAGACGCCGGTGTAGACGCAGCGGCCCAGATGCTCGACGAAGGAGCCGAAGAGCCGGGGGTGCACGTCGCCGACGGTGAACGCCGGGTCGAGCGTGAACCGGGCGGGGCGGAGCGGGGCGGTCATGAGCGTCCTCTCGCGGGTGAGGTGAGGGAGCGGAAACCAGCGGAGCGGGAAGCGCGGTGCGGGGTCGGCATGAGGCGGACTCCTGCGTTCGATATCTCGAATCACAACCGTAACTTCGAACAGCAACGGCAACGTAGAGTGCCGTCCACGCGCCGTCAACAATGCGCGCAGAAATTCCGAACAGCGTTCGAGATGCCGGCCAGGTGCCGTGCTCCGGGAGCCCTCGCCCGGCCGGCACACCGGCGACGAGCCCGATCGACGGCCGCGACGCGTTCGCGGAGCCGTGCGAACGGCCGCCGACACGGGCGGCGCACCGCCGGCGCGGTCACCGTCCGGTCCACGGCCGGCGTCTAGCGTCGAGGCATGGACCACACCAGCCACACCGGAGGTGACCCGTCATGATGTGCGCCGGGTGGAACGGCATCGTGCTCACGGAGGCCGCGCGGACGGCCCTGGTGGGCGGGAACCTCCCGCCGGGACCGAGCGACGTGGCGGTCGGGGACGTCGCGCCGCGGGAGAGCCGGTGAGCGCCGCACGGGGTCTGCGGGGCGTGACACGGGCCGCAGGCGCGGGCGGCGCACTGGCCGGCCTCTACCTGGGGCTGGTGACCGGAGCCGTCCCCGTCGACATCGGCGTGGGCCGCCGGACGCGGCCGCTGGGCCCGCAGACCCTGGACGTCGCCGCTGCCAGGGAGACGGTCTTCGACGTGGTGGCCCGGCCGTATCTGGGACGCACGCCGCGGGCGATGCGCGAGAAGCTGCGGGTCCTGGAGCGTGGCAGCGACATGGTGCTGGCCGCGCACCACACCCCGGTCGCCGGCGGGCGGTTGCGGGCGGTGACGGTGGAGACGGTCCGCTTCACCCGGCCCGGGCGGATCGACTTCCGGCTGGTGCGCGGCCCGGTGCCGCAGGTCACCGAGTCCTTCGTCCTGGAGGAGTCGGAGGCGGGGACGCGGCTGGTGTACGAGGGCGAGCTGGGCACCGACCTGTGGCGGCTCGGGGAGTGGTGGGGCGCGGCGGTGGCCGCCCGCTGGGAGACCACGGTCGCCGCCTCGCTGGACTCGGTCAAGGCGGAGGCCGAGCACCGTGCGGCCCCGCGCGGGTGAACACGCGGCCGGTTCGGTGAGCGCGCACACAGTGCGGGCCGCCCCGGCCCCGTAGCGTCCCCGGCAGGGTGCTCCGCGTCCCGGCCGGCCCGGACGAGTGAGCCGATGACCGCCGGAGTGCGGCCCCACCGAGTGGGCCCGCACCCTGTGAGGGCCGCCCCGGACCGCGGTGCCCGGAAGCGAGGCGACCGCCCCGTCGAGAGGAGCACGGCGATGAACCAGACCCCGGCGCCACAGCGCAAGGCGGACCGCGACGAGGTGTTCGTGGAGTTCACCAAGTCGATCTGCCCGCTGTGCAAGACACCTGTGGACGGGCAGGTCAACATCCGGGAGAACAAGGTCTACCTGCGGAAACGCTGCCGCGAGCACGGTGCGTTCGAGGCCCTGGTCTACGGGGACGCCGAGGAGTACCTGTCCTCGGCGCGCTTCAACAAGCCCGGGACCGTTCCGCTCACCTTCCAGACCGAGGTGCGGGACGGCTGCCCCAGCGACTGCGGGCTGTGCCCGGAGCACAAGCAGCACGCCTGCCTGGGCATCATCGAGGTCAACACCGGCTGCAACCTGGACTGCCCGATCTGCTTCGCCGACTCCGGCCACCAGGAGCAGGGCTACGCGATCACCCACGCGCAGTGTGAGCGGATGCTGGACACCTTCGTGGCCTCCGAGGGCGAGGCCGAGGTGGTGATGTTCTCCGGCGGTGAGCCCACCCTCCACCAGCACATCCTGGACTTCATCGACCTCGCCCAGGCCCGCCCCATCCGGAACGTCACGCTGAACACCAACGGCATCCGCCTGGCCACCGACCACGACTTCGTCGCCGCACTCGGCACACGCAACCGGACGCCGGGCAGGTCGGTGAACGTCTACCTGCAGTTCGACGGTTTCGACGAGCGTACCCACCGGGAGATCCGCGGACGGGACCTGCGCAGGTTCAAGCAGCGGGCGCTGGACCACTGCGCGGAGGCCGGGCTGACCGTCACCCTGGTGGCCGCCGTCGAGCGCGGCCTGAACGAACACGAACTGGGCGCGATCATCGAGTACGGCATCGACCACCCCGCCGTCCGCTCGGTGGCCTTCCAGCCGGTCACCCACTCCGGCCGGCATGTGCCCTTCGACCCGCTGAACCGGCTCACCAACCCCGACGTGATCAGCCTCATCAACGCGCAGCGTCCGCAGTGGTTCCGGAAGGGCGACTTCTTCCCCGTCCCCTGCTGCTTCCCGACCTGCCGTTCCGTCACCTATCTCCTGGTGGACGGCGAACCGGGCAACCGCACGGTCGTTCCCATCCCGCGGCTGCTGAACGTCGAGGACCACCTCGACTACGTCACCAACCGGGTCATGCCTGACGACGGCGTCCGCGAGGCGCTGGAGAAGCTGTGGTCCGCCTCCGCGTTCATGGGCACGGAGACGACCGAGGAGCAGTTGCGCGCCGCCGCCGAGGCCCTGGACTGCGCGGACGCCTGCGGCATCGACCTGCCCCGGGCGGTGCGGGAGCTGGACGAGAAGGCGTTCATGATCGTCGTGCAGGATTTTCAGGACCCCTACACCCTCAACGTCAAGCAGCTCATGAAGTGCTGTGTCGAGGAGATCACCCCGGACGGGCGGCTGATCCCGTTCTGCGCGTACAACTCCGCCGGCTACCGCGAGCAGGTCCGCGCCGAGATGTCCGGCGTGCCCGTCGCCGACGTCGCCCCCAACGCCCTGCCGCTCGCCGGCCGGCTCACCAGCACCCCGTACGGCTCCAAGACCGCACGCCCGCACGACTCCGCCGAGGAGGGGAGACGATGACCGGCCGGGACACGCCGCCGTCCGGGCCGTCCGGCCCGCCCGCGCCCTCCGGCCCGCCCGGCGACGCACTCAAGGCCTGCTGCGCCGCCGCGTACTCCTCCGACGCCGTCGACCTCCTCCTGGGAGGCACCTACCACCCCGGCGGCACCGCCCTGACCCGGCGCCTCGCCGACCACCTTGCCCTGGGGACGGGCCGCCGCGTGCTCGATGTGGCCTCCGGCCGCGGCACCACCGCGCTGCTCCTCGCCGACGCCTACGGTGTTCGCGTCGACGGAGTGGACTACGCGCCCGCCAACACCGCCCTCGCCCAGGGTGCCGCCGAGGCCGCCGGGCTCGCCGAGAGGGTCGTGTTCACGACCGGGGACGCCGAACACCTGCCCTACCCGGACACCGTGTTCGACGCGGCGGTGTGCGAGTGCGCCCTGTGCACCTTCCCCGACACCTCCCGCGCGGCCGCCGAGTTCGCCCGCGTCCTGCGCCCCGGCGGCCGCCTCGGCCTCACCGACGTCACCGCCGACCCCGACCGGCTCCCGCCCGGACTGACCGGACCGGCCGCACGGATCGCCTGCATCGCCGGCGCCCGCCCGCGGGAGGAGTACGCCGGGATCCTGGCCGCGGCCGGGCTGCGTACGGTGCGCACCGAGCGGCACGACCAGGCCGTGGCCCGCATGATCGACCAGATCGAGGCCCGGCTGAACCTGCTGCGCATGACCGCCGCGGGGCGGCTTGCCGAGGCGGGGGTGGACCTGGACGCCGCCCCCGCGGTGCTGGCCGCGGCCCGCGCCGCCGTCACCGACGGCACCCTCGGCTACGCCCTGCTGATCGCCGAGAAGCCGGCCTGACGCCCCCTGCCGCTAACTCGCCCGTACGTCAGCGCCCTCACCTACCCGGCCGGTCGTCCGTCCTGGCGCCACAGGGGAAAGGCAGAGCGACCGGCAGGAGAGGCCCGGCACCGGCGAGCCGGACGACGTCCGTGACCGTGCTGGTCATTCCGGCCGGTTCGCGACGCACCGCAGATGACGGTGGGCCAGGACGCGTTATAGCGTGCGTCGTCCGGTCTCGCGGTCGGCCACATCGCGGGGGACGACGTTCGACGAGTCGAGGGGAATCATGTCGGGAGAGATGTCACCCAGCGGGAAACGTCCTGCCTCCGGCTCGTCGCCCGAGCGGCGGGCCTCTCATGCGGACCGGGACCGGGCTGTCGACGTGCTGCGCATCGCGGCGGGGGACGGCTTGCTGACCGCCGCCGAGCTGGACGAACGCGTGGAGAGTGCCCTCTCGGCACGGACCGTCGGCGAGCTCACCGCGCTCACCGCCGACCTGCCGCCCGTGTCGACGTCGACCGGCGCGGCCGTCACGGAGGTCAAGGACGTCCTCCGTATCGAGGGGACGCACAGCGGCCCGGTCCAGCGTGGCGGGCCCTGGGTCGTGCCGCGCCGACTGGAGTTGGCGACCGCGTGGTGTGAGGTGACGCTCGACTTCACTCAGGCAGTCATCACACAGGACACCGTGCAGATCGACCTGGACATGCAGGGCAAGACCCTTACGCTGATCACCAAGCCGGGCATCGTGGTCGACGCCGGTGCCCTGAACCTGGTCCACAGCAAGGCCAAGATCCGTCAGGCATCGGGCCCCGGGACGCCGGTCACGCTCCGCGTGGAGCTGCTCGGCCGGAAGACGCACGGCCGCGTCGTGGTGCGGCCTGCGCGGCGGACGTTCCGGCAGTGGCTGCAGCGCAAGCCCCCCTCCGCGCCTGCTGTCGGCCGGCCCTGAGAAATCCAGTGCGCCATCGAGGTCACCCTGCCGGAAGCATCCCGCCGAGGTGCCCGAGCACGCCCGGCCCGGGTGCGCCGGCGGTCCGGGCCGTGCTCAGCCGTATGCCACGCCCGCACTGGACGAGCAGCTTCGCATACCGTGGACGGCCCAATCCCCGCGGTCGGCCGTCGGACGGGTTCACCGAGCAGCGTTGACGAGCGGGCTGCCGGAAGCCGCATGACACAGCGCGCGGCGGCAGCGACCGATCACCGTCAACCCGCCGCTCTCGCGGTACGCTCCCGCGTCCGGCTGCGCACACGACAAACGCCCCGTGCCAGCGTCCAGGCTGGTCACAGGGCGTTTCGGCACTTCAGCGGAAGTACCCCCGGCAGGATTCGAACCTGCGCACACGGCTCCGGAGGCCGTTGCTCTATCCCCTGAGCTACGGGGGCGTGTCACGCTCTCTCGCGCTGACAGGAAGAACACTACCAGGTGTGCGGGCGTGGTCCCGAATCGGTTTCCCGGGGGGTCCGCGTCGGGCGTGATCATGCGGGCGCAGCGTGCCCGGCGCGGACCGGTCGCAGGTCAGGGCGGGGTCAGCCGTGCCCTCCGGGGGAGGTGAGGGTGTCCGGCCAGACCAGGTGGACGTCGGTGGCGCGGCCGAGGGCGAGGAGGGTGGCGGCGCTGTCGGGGGAGCGGGCGGAGAGGTGGATGTGGCCCCGCACGGTCGTGACCTGTGCCGTGCCGTCGCGGTGGGCGAGCCCCCAGGCGGCGATCTCCGGCCCGGGCTCGCCGTGCGGGGTGGTCTCCCGTTCCTCGATCAGGGCGAACAGGCGGGGGGCGGTGGCCCTGATCAGCGCGCGCACCTTCTCGTCCTGGACGTCCGAGGTGTCCGGCCCGGCTGCCGGCTCCGGGGATACCGTTGCCATGTGCAGTCTCCCAACTACAGAGGGGTTGCTGTCGGGTTCGAGCGTAGCTGCGGGAGTGATAGGTCTATCAGTGCTTCGAGGTAAGGGTTATCTATAACCACCCGTGTGAGTTACATGGGCGTGGCTGGAGGGTCAGATGGCGACGGGAGCGCCGCCGACGTTGCGGCAGCGGCGGCTCGGGGTGGAGCTGCGGAAGCTCCGTGAGCGGGCGGGGTCGAGCTCCACCGCGGCGGCAGCCCAGATCGGCGTGCAGCAGGCGCGGATGAGCATGATCGAGGCGGGACGCTACGCGGTCAGCGCGGAACGGGTGCGTGCGCTGGCGCACTGCTACGCCTGCGACGACCCGGAGTACGTGGAGGCGCTGGCAGCTCTCACCGGCGGGCGCACGCGGGGCTGGTGGGACGCGTACCGGGAGCTGCTTCCGGCCTCACTGGTGGAGGTAGCGGAGTTCGAGCACGAGGCGCGGGCGCTCCGCGTGGCCGTGCTCGTCACCATGCCGGGGCTGGTGCAGACGCTGGAGCACGCCCGCGCCTCCTACCGGCAGAACGTGCCGGCGTTGCGCCCGGACGAGATCGAGCACCGGGTGTCCTTCCGCGTCAAGCGGCAGAGTGTGCTCCACGGTGATCCGCCGCTGCCGTACACGGCGATCATTCACGAAGCCGCGCTGCGTATGGGCATCGGCGGGCCCGAGGTGGTGCGCGAGCAGCTTCGGCATCTGATCGCCGTGGGCGAGCACGGCAACGTGTCGGTTCTGGTTATCCCCTTCGAGCGGGCCGAGTTCCCCGCCTCGGGCCAGCCGATCAGCTACGCCGAGGGTGCGGTGCCCTCACTGGACACGGTCTTGCTCGACTCGGATCACGGCTGCGAGGTTCTTGACGCGGCGGCGCAACTGGAGCGCTACCGGTCGGTGCTGGACCGGATGCAGGACTGCGCGCTGTCGGCGGCGAGAAGCCGCGACTTCATCCACCGGATCGCCAAGAGTCTGTGAAAGGAACCGCTCGTGGACGTCGATGCCTGGCAGAAGTCCTCGTACAGCAATGAAGGGGCGAACTGCGTGAACGTCGCCGCTGCGCCCGGGGGCGGGATACGGGTGCGGGAGAGCGACGCGCCGGAGGCGGTGCTGGAGGTGGGGCGTACGGCGCTGCGCGGGCTGCTGGCGGCGGTGAAGCGCGGGGACGTGCCGGGGGCCGGGCGGGGCTGAGCCCCGGAGGAGGCCGGGGGATGCCGGGGCCCGGAGGGGCCGGCGGTGACCGGCATCGGCGGTGGGCGAGTAATCAAGTTTGACTTGCGAGGGAGCCGGGCATAGTGTGCCGAGCAGTTAGTCAAATTTGATGAGATGGGGACGGGATGACGGTACTGCCGGAGACCGGGTACGTGGCCACGGACGAGGACCGGGCGAGCCTGGAGGCGTGGTTCGCGGAGTACGACGCGCGGAGCGCGAAGCGGGAGGTGGAGCGCATGGCCGAGATGGCCGTGTTCCCGCTGAACCTGATCAGTGACGACTCCGCGGGGAACGGGCGCGCGGCGCAGTGGAGCCGGGAGCAGTTCGTCGCGACGATGACGCAGGTGATGGGGGAGGGGGACGAGGAGCTCGCGTTCGAGTCGACCCGGACGCCGGTGTTCCTGTCGCCCGCGATGGCCGTGGTGTTCACCGACTCGGTGATGACCCTGGGCGGAGAGACGCAGCGGCTGCGCTACGCCGACATCCTGATCAGGCGGGAGGGCGCGTGGGCGTTCCAGACGATGATCCAGGGAGGGTGGGGAGACAACCTGTGACTTCGGCCCGGGGCGCGGACGTCGCCGGGGGCGCGGTGTGCTGAGGCGGCGCCGTGGGAGTAGGGCCCGGAGGTTACGGCCTCCGGGGGAGGGTGGCGCGAGTGCGCCGAGAACGTCCCGGTAGGGGCCGGAAACAGGCAAAACCCGGACGTGGCCGCTCCGGCCCGCCTACGCTCGAAGGGTGCAGGGCGTGAGCGGGCGGGTGCTTGTCGTCGACGACAACAAGGTCATCCGGCACCTGATCAAGGTCAATCTCGAGCTGGAGGGCTTCGAGGTCGTGACCGCGGACGACGGTGCCGAATGCCTGGAGATCATCCATCGCGTCAGACCGGACGTGATCACGCTGGACGTCGTCATGCCCCGGCTCGACGGGCTCCGTACGGTGGACCGGCTGCGCGCCGACCCCCGGACGCGGGACATCCCGGTGGCCCTGGTCTCGGCCTGCACACCGGACGAGATCGAGGCCCGGCAGCCGGCGGAGGCGGCCGCGGTGGAGGCCATAGTGGCGAAGCCGTTCGAGCCGGCGGCGCTGGTGCGGACGGTGCGGCGGCTGGTACGGGACGGGCGCCGGCAGGGCACGCGCGGACCGGGCCGGGGAGCGCCCCACGGCGTGGCTCCGCAGGGGCGGAGGCACGGCCGCAGCACGGCGGGCGGGACGCAGCACGCCGCGGGCCGCGGTACGGGAGCCGGCGCGGGCCGGGGCACCGGCGGCGTGCCCGGAGTGCCGGGCGCCCCCGGGGCGGTCGGCGGCACGGGACAGTCCGGGGCCCGTGGTGCGGGCGAGGCCAGGGAGTCCCCGGGGCTCCCGGGAGCGGCCGCGCAGCCCGAGGCCGCCGACGGGGAGCAGTGGGGCGCGGGCTCGTCCGCCGCATGCTCCTGAGGTGTGCCCGAGCGCCCCGCATCGCAACGCCCACCCGGCGTACGCACCGGCGCGCGGCGTCCCACCCCGCGAAACCGGTTCGCGCGGAACCACCCCGTCTCCCATACCCTGGCCTGGTGACACCCGCACAGCTCTCCCGCACCGTGCTGCACTCGCTGCACGGTGCGGTCGCCGACGCCGGACGGCGGGTGACGCTCCCGGAGCGGGTGGTGATCGAGTCGCCGCCGCGGCGCGGGAGCGGGGACTACGCCACCGGGGCCGTGCTCCGGGCGGCCCGGGCCGCCCGGCTGGACGCGGAGCCGCTTGCGCGGCGGCTCGCGCGGGGGCTGGCGGAACGGCCGGGGATCGCGCACGTGGAGGTCTCCGGCCCCGGCTTCCTGAACGTCACGCTGGACGGCGCCGGGCGCGCCGCGCTCGTACGTGAGCTGGCGGGCGGCTCCGCCGGGGGTGCCGAGCACACCGGGAACGCCGGTCCCTCTCGCGGGCACGACGCCACTCCGGGCGCCGACCCCGGCGCGTACGGCGCCGCTGCGCGCACTGTGCCCGGAGCGCCGAGCGCCCCCGACCCGTACCCCGCCGCCACCGGCGACGCCCCCGCGCGGGACGCCGCCGCGTGGGCGGCGGCCACCGGTGAGGACCCGGCCGCGCTGCTGGTCCGTACGGACGCGAGTGCGCTGTTCCGGGTCCAGTACGCCCACTCCCGCGCCCGTGCGCTGCTGCACAACGGCGCCGCGCTCGGCCTGCGCCCCGAGCCCGGGGCGGGCGGCCACGGCTACGCGGGTCCGGCCGAGCGCCGGCTGCTCGCGCTGCTCGCCGACACCGCCCGCGTCGCGGGCGCCGGCGACCCGGGGCGGCTGGCCCGGCATCTGGACGCCGCGGCCGGTGCCCTCCGCGACCTGCACGACGACCGCCACGAGGGGTGTCTGCCCCGCGGTGACGAGAAACCCGGGGCCGCCCACCGCGCCCGGCTGGCCCTCGCCGAGGCCGCCGGGACGGTGCTGGCAGGCGGCCTGTCCCAGCTCGGCGTCACCGCACCCGCACACCTCTGAGGGGAAACCGCACCAGTCATGAGCCGTTCCGCACACCCCGCCGGGCCCCGGCACGCCGACGTGCTGCCCGAGGGCCACTACACCGCGCCCCCCGCCGACCTCAACGCGCTCGACCCGCGCATCTGGGCCCGTACGGTCCGGCGCGACGCCACCGGCGCCGTCACCGTCGCCGGGCGGGACGTGCGCGATCTCGCCGCCGAGTTCGGCACCCCCGCCTACTTCCTCGACGAGTCCGACTTCCGTGCCCGCTGCCGCGACTGGCGGGACGCCTTCGGGCCGGGCGCCGACGTCTTCTACGCCGGCAAGGCGTTCCTCTCCCGCGCCGTGGTGCGCTGGCTGCACGAGGAGGGCCTCAACCTCGACGTGTGCTCCGCGGGCGAGCTGTCCACCGCGCTGGACGCCGGCATGCCGCCGGAGCGGATCGCGCTGCACGGCAACAACAAGTCCGCCGCGGAGATCGAGCAGGCGGTCGAGGCCGGGGTGGGCCGGATCGTGCTGGACTCGTTCCAGGAGATCGTGCGGGTGGCGCACCTCGCCGAGCGGCTGGGCCGCCGCCAGCCGGTGCAGATCCGGGTGACGGTGGGCGTGGAGGCGCACACCCACGAGTTCATCGCCACCGCCCACGAGGACCAGAAGTTCGGCCTGGCGCTGGCCGGCGGCCAGGCCGCGGAGGCGGTGCGGCGGGTGCTGCGGCTGGAGAGCCTGGAGCTGGTCGGCATCCACTCGCACATCGGCTCGCAGATCTTCGACACCTCCGGTTTCGAGGTGGCGGCGCACCGGGTGGTCGGGCTGCTGCGGGAGGTCCGGGACGAGCACGGCGTCGAGCTGCCGGAGATCGACCTGGGCGGCGGCCTGGGCATCGCCTACACCTCCGAGGACGACCCGGCCGAGCCGCAGGTGATCGCCAAGGCGTTGCACGACATCGTCACCCGGGAGTGTGAGTCCGCGGGGCTGGCGGTGCCGCGGCTGTCGGTGGAGCCGGGCCGGGCGATCGCCGGGCCGACGGCCTTCACCCTCTACGAGGTCGGCACGGTCAAGCAGCTCGACGGGCTGCGGACGTACGTCAGCGTGGACGGCGGGATGTCGGACAACATCCGCACCGCGCTCTACGACGCCGACTACACCGTGGCGCTGGTGTCCCGCTCCTCGGACGCGCCGCCCATGCTCTCCCGGGTGGTCGGCAAGCACTGCGAGAGCGGCGACATCGTCGTACGGGACGCCTTCCTGCCGTCCGACCTGGAGCCGGGCGACCTGGTGGCGGTGCCCGCGACCGGGGCCTACTGCCGCTCGATGGCCAGCAACTACAACCACGCGCTGCGGCCGCCGGTGGTCGCGCTGCGGGACGGCGAGGCGCGGGTGATCCTCCGGCGGGAGACGGAGGAGGACCTGCTGCGGCTGGACGTCGGCTGACCGGCCGGCGGCGGCTGCCGGGCGGGCCGCCGTACCACCCGTGCCGTTGGGCGAGATGAACGTCTCACATACTGGACGAAGCAGGGATTATCCCCACCGGTACGTGAGACTGAGGGCACCACGATTGACAAGTGAGCGAGGTCGAATGATGCGTACGCGTCCGCTGAAGGTGGCGCTGCTGGGCTGTGGAGTCGTCGGCTCAGAGGTGGCACGCATCATGACGACGCACGCGGAGGACCTCGCCGCCCGGATCGGCGCCCCGGTCGAGCTGGCCGGGATCGCCGTACGCCGCCCGGACCGGGTCCGCGAGGGGGTGGACCCGGCGCTGGTCACCACCGACGCCGCGGGCCTGGCGGCCCGGGAGGACGTCGACGTGGTGGTCGAGGTGATCGGTGGCATCGAGCCCGCCCGCGGCCTGATCACCCGCGCCTTCGAGAACGGCGCCAGCGTGGTCACGGCCAACAAGGCGCTGCTCGCCGAGGACGGGCCGACGCTGCACGAGGCCGCCGAGAAGCACGGCGGGGACCTCTTCTACGAGGCGGCGGTCGCCGCCGCGATCCCGCTGGTGCGGCCGCTGCGCGAGTCCCTGGCCGGGGACAAGGTCAACCGGGTGCTCGGCATCGTCAACGGCACCACCAACTTCATCCTGGACCGCATGGAGTCCACCGGCGCCGGCTACGGCGAGGCGCTGGACGAGGCCATGGCGCTCGGCTACGCGGAGGCCGACCCGACGGCCGACGTGGAGGGCTTTGACGCGGCCGCCAAGGCCGCCATCCTCGCCGGGCTGGCCTTCCACACCCGGGTCCGCCTGGACGACGTGCACCGGGAGGGCCTGACCGAGATCACGGCCGGGGACATCGCCTCCGCGAAACGCATGGGCTGCACGGTCAAACTGCTGGCGATCTGCGAGCGGTCCGCCGACGGCCGTTCCGTCACGGCCCGGGTCCACCCGGCCATGATCCCGCTGAGCCACCCGCTGGCCTCGGTGCGGGAGGCCTACAACGCGGTCTTCGTGGAGTCCGACGCGGCCGGGCAGCTGATGTTCTACGGCCCCGGCGCGGGCGGCTCGCCGACGGCCTCCGCCGTGCTCGGCGACCTGGTGGCCGCCTGCCGCAACAAGGTCAACGGCGCCCGCGGTCCGGGGGAGTCCGCCTACACGCAGCTCCCGGTCTCCCCGATGGGCGACGTGGTCACGCGCTACCACATCAGCCTGGACGTGGCCGACAAGCCCGGCGTCCTCGCCCAGGTCGCCACCGTCTTCGCCGAGCACGATGTCTCCATCGACACCGTCCGGCAGCAGGGGAAGGACGGCGAGGCCTGGCTCGTCGTCGTCACCCACCGCGCCCCCGACGCCGCGCTCACCGCGACCGTCGAGGCGCTGCGCAATCTGGACACCGTCCGCGGCGTCGCGAGCATCATGCGGGTCGAAGGGGAGTAAGAGGAACAATGGCCATCATGGACAGTACGTCTTCCGCGTCCGGCATGCCCGGTGCGCGCGCCGGGGCCCCCGCGGCCGGCGGCCCGGCCGGGCGGCAGTGGCGGGGTGTGATCGAGGAGTACCGCGAGCGGCTGCCGGTGGAGCCCGGCACCGAGGTGGTGACCCTGCGCGAGGGCGGCACGCCCCTGGTGCCCGCCCGGGTGCTCTCCGCGGCCACCGGCTGCGACGTCCACCTCAAGGTCGAGGGCGCCAACCCCACCGGCTCCTTCAAGGACCGGGGCATGACGATGGCCATCACGCACGCCAAGGAGCAGGGCGCGCAGGCGGTCATCTGCGCCTCCACGGGCAACACCAGTGCCTCCGCGGCCGCCTACGCGGTGCGCGCGGGCATGGTGTGCGCGGTGCTGGTGCCGCAGGGCAAGATCGCGCTCGGCAAGATGGGGCAGGCGCTGGTGCACGGCGCCAAGATCCTCCAGGTGGACGGCAACTTCGACGACTGCCTCACCCTGGCCCGCGGGCTCTCCGAGAAGTACCCGGTCGCACTGGTGAACTCGGTGAACCCGTCCCGGATCGAGGGTCAGAAGACGGCCGCCTTCGAGGTCGTCGACATGCTCGGGGACGCCCCCGACATCCACGTGCTGCCGGTGGGGAACGCCGGCAACATCACCGCCTACTGGAAGGGGTACCGGGAGTACGCGGACCGCGCGACCGGCGGCCCCGCCACCCGCACCCCGCACATGTGGGGCTTCCAGGCCGCGGGCGCGGCGCCGCTGGTGCACGGCGAGCCGGTGAAGGACCCGTCCACCATCGCCACCGCGATTCGCATCGGCAACCCCGCCTCCTGGGAGCAGGCCGAGCGGGCCAAGGAGGAGTCCGGCGGCCTCATCGACTCCGTGACCGACCGTCAGATCCTGCGTGCCTACCGGCTGTTGGCGGCCCAGGAGGGCGTCTTCGTGGAGCCGGCCTCGGCCGCCTCGGTGGCGGGCCTGCTCCAGGCCGCCGAGCAGGGCACGGTGGCCCCGGGGCAGCGGATCGTCTGCACGGTCACCGGCAACGGCCTCAAGGACCCGGACTGGGCCGTCGCGGGCGCCCCGCAGCCGGTCACGGTCCCGGTCGACGCGGACGCGGCCGCCGAGCGGCTCGGCCTGCGCGGCTGAGCCGGGCGGGTGGCCGGGTTCCGGGAACACCCGCGCGGGTGACCGGGCCCCGGGACGCTGCCCGGGGCCGTACGGACGCCGGAGGGGGCGGCGGCAACCGGGGGCCCGGCCGGGCGGCGCCGGGGTGTCCGGGCCCGCGGTGCTCCGGTGCGGTCCGGGCCGACTCGGAGCCCTGCGATCCCGGCCCCCTGCCACGCCCGGCGGGGCCGCAGCACTCCGCGGCGGCGGGCGCACGGGGCTCCGGGACCGCACGGTCCCGGGGGTGCGCGGGGCCGCCGGTGCGGCCCGGACCCGCAGGTCACGCCCCGGGCGGCGGGCGCCCACGCGGTCCTGGCGCACGTGGGTGACACGACACGCTTCGTGCGCCTCCCGTGCGCCCTATGTCCCCGGGGAACCTTCCTTCGATAGGCTGGCATTCACCCCGGTCCCACGTTCGTGCGACGGCAGCACCGATATGCGTCCCGTCGCGCGGGGCGTCGGGACAGCGACCGGTCCGGCTGGCCCCCGCGGTCCCAGGGGAGTCGTCCCGTCCCCACGTCCCACACCTCTGCACGTCACCACAGCGAGTCAACGAGGAGAGTCATCGAGAGATGGCCGGTCCCGCGTTCCGCGCAGCCGCAGTCCGGGTGCGCACCCCCGCCACCAGCGCCAATCTGGGCCCCGGGTACGACACCCTGGGCCTCGCCCTGGGGCTCTACGACGACGTGGTGGTCCGCGTCGCCGACTCCGGTCTGCACATCGACATCGCCGGGGAGGGCGCCGACACGCTGCCGCGGGACGAGGACCACCTGCTCGTACGCTCCCTGCGCACCGCCTTCGACCTGCTCGGCGGGCAGCCGCGCGGCCTGGAGGTGGTGTGCGCGAACCGCATCCCGCACGGTCGCGGCCTCGGCTCCTCCTCCGCCGCCATCTGCGCCGGCATCATGGCCGCCCGCGCGGTGACCACCGGCGGCGAGGCCCGGCTCGACGAGACGGCGATGCTGGAGCTGGCCACCGAGATCGAGGGCCACCCGGACAACGTCGCGGCCTGTCTGCTGGGCGGCTTCACGCTGGCCTGGACGGAGGCGGGCGCCGCCCGCGCGGTCAGGATGGAGCCCGCCGCGTCCGTCGTTCCGGTGGTCTTCGTGCCGGCCCAGCCGGTGCTGACCCGGACCGCGCGCGGGCTGATCCCGCGCACCGTGCCGCACGTCGACGCCGCGTTCAGCGCCGGCCGCGCCGCGCTGCTGGTGGAGGCGCTCACCCGGCGCCCGGAGCTGCTGCTCGCCGCCACCGAGGACCGGCTGCACCAGGAGTACCGCGCGCCCGCGATGGAGGAGAGCGCGGCCCTGGTCGCCCGGCTGCGCGCGGACGGCGTCCCGGCGGTCATCTCGGGGGCGGGGCCCACCGTCCTGGCGCTGGCCGAGGAGGGTGCGGCCGACAAGGTCGCCCGGCTGGCCGGGGAGGGCTGGGCGGCCAACCGGCTCGCGGTCGACCGGACCGGTGCCGGGGTGCTGCCCCTGACCGCGGGTGGCGGCGCCGCACAGTGACATCCGATCGCCGGTATTCGAGAGGGGGAATGTTTGTTGGATCCGGTAGTGTTAACCTCAAGTGAGCACTCGCAGTCGCCTGGGTCGCGCCGAAGGCCCGTAGAGTGCAGTGCCCGGTGTCCCTGTCAGGGACCACCCTCTCTTCCGGGAGCCTCCCACACTGCCTGAGCATCCTGCCGAGCAGTGCCGTGCACGCTCCGGAATCGGTGTGACGGACCCAGGTCACCGCGTCATGCCGGACCTTTGTGAATTGATCTCACCGCCAGACGTACAGGCGGGACCACCGCCCCGGCCCGGTCTCCTTCCGACGGGACCGCGCCGGACAGCACGACCGGTCGCCGAGCCAGACAGGCCGACGCCCGCTCCAGGGAAGGACCCCTTCGTGAGCGACACCACCGATCTGATGGGCGCGAACGCCGACAGCAGCGGCGGCGCTGCTGCCGAGGCGCCCGCCACGGACGCTCCTGCAGCCCCCAAGCGCCGGCGCTCCGGCACCGGGCTCGAGGGCATGGTCCTGGCCGAGCTCCAGCAGGTTGCCTCCGGCCTCGGCATCAGGGGCACCGCGCGGATGCGCAAGAGCCAGCTGATCGAGGTCATCAGGGAGAAGCAGGCGGGCGGCGGAGCCGCCGCGCCCGCGGACGAGGGCAAGAAGGCCTCGTCCGCCGACACCGCCGAGGGCCAGGCCGAGGCCAAGCCGAAGCGCCGCGCGACCTCGCGTGCGCGGACGGGCGAGGCGCAGGCCGAGGCGGCGGACCAGAGCACCGCCCAGCAGCAGATCGACATCCCCGGCCAGCCCGCCGACGAGCGCCGCAGCCGCCGCGCCAAGGGGGAGGGCAAGGCGGAGGCCGCCGCGGACACCGCGGAGGGCCGCGAGCCGTCGTCGCAGGACGCCAAGGGCGCCGGCGGCAAGGACGGCAAGGACGCCAAGGACGCCAAGGACCGCGACGGCAGGAACGCCGGCGCCCGGGACGGCGGCAAGGACGCCGGCCAGGCGAAGGAGAAGGGCGACGGCGGCAAGGGCGCCGAGTCCAAGGGCGACGGCGGCGGCAAGCCGGACCGCCCCTCCAAGCGCGAGCGTCAGCGGGACCGCCGCGGCAAGAACGACGGCGGCGGCCAGCAGCAGGGCGGCGGGGGCAACCGCCGGGACGACTTCGACGACGAGGGCGGCGGCCGGCGCGGCCGCCGGGGCCGCTACCGCGACCGCCGCGGGCGGCGTGGCGGCCGCGAGGACTTCGAGCCGCAGATCTCCGAGGACGACGTCCTGATCCCGGTCGCCGGCATCCTCGACATCCTCGACAATTACGCCTTCGTGCGGACCTCCGGCTACCTGCCGGGCCCGAACGACGTGTACGTGTCGCTGGCCCAGGTCCGGAAGAACGGCCTGCGTAAGGGCGACCACGTCACCGGCGCGGTGCGCCAGCCCCGCGAGGGCGAGCGGCGGGAGAAGTTCAACGCGCTCGTCCGGCTGGACTCCGTCAACGGGATGGCCCCCGAAGGCGGCAAGGGCCGGGCCGAGTTCCAGAAGCTCACCCCGCTCTACCCGCAGGAGAGACTGCGGCTGGAGAACGACCCGGGCGCCCTGACGACCCGGATCATCGACCTGGTCTCGCCCATCGGCAAGGGGCAGCGCGGCCTGATCGTCGCCCCGCCGAAGACCGGCAAGACCATGATCATGCAGGCGGTCGCCAACGCGATCACGCGCAACAACCCCGAGTGCCACCTCATGGTCGTCCTCGTGGACGAGCGTCCCGAGGAGGTCACCGACATGCAGCGGTCGGTCAAGGGCGAGGTCATCTCCTCGACCTTCGACCGCCCGGCCGAGGACCACACCACGGTCGCGGAGCTCTCCATCGAGCGCGCCAAGCGGCTGGTGGAGCTGGGCCACGACGTCGTGGTGCTGCTGGACTCCATCACCCGGCTCGGGCGCGCGTACAACCTCGCCGCGCCGGCCTCGGGCCGCATCCTGTCCGGCGGTGTGGACTCGACGGCCCTCTACCCGCCGAAGCGCTTCTTCGGCGCCGCGCGGAACATCGAGGACGGCGGTTCGCTGACCATCCTCGCCACCGCGCTGGTGGAGACCGGGTCCCGCATGGACGAGGTGATCTTCGAGGAGTTCAAGGGCACCGGCAACATGGAGCTCAAGCTCGACCGGAAGCTCTCGGACAAGCGGATCTTCCCGGCCATCGACGTGGACGCCTCCGGCACCCGGAAGGAGGAGATCCTGATGGGCGGCGAGGAGCTGTCCGTCGTCTGGAAGCTCCGCCGGGTCCTGCACGCGCTGGACCAGCAGCAGGCCGTCGAGCTGCTGCTGGACAAGATGAAGCAGACCAAGTCCAACGCCGAGTTCCTCATGCAGATCCAGAAGACGACGCCGACGCCGAACGGCAACGACTGAGCGCCTCGTCTTCACCCGTTCGGCGGAACATCCGCAGGGCCGTCCCACCGCACCGGTGGGGCGGCCCTCGCCGTACGTCCGTGGACGCCCATCCGGCGTAGGCGCCCCGGCCCGCCGCCCCGGAATCCCGCCGCGCGCGGGAGCGTCGCCGCGGCGAGAACGGGGAACACGGGCTGTTCCGGGCAGCGCCGGACGGCTGTCCGGCCGGCAGCACAGCCGAGGCGGCCGCCGGTCGCCGCTCCCGTGACCTGTGGCGCAACCCTTGAGCAGAGCATCACATGGAAGGAGCGGAAGGACCGGGCCGACGAAAGGGGACCGGCGGCATGGCGAGAGACGGCGGCGGATTCGGCCGGGTGGCGTACGGGGGGCGACTCCGCCACCGGCGCGCACTGATCGTGGCCGTCTGGTCACTGGTCGCCGTGCTGCTGATCGCCGGCGCCGGGCTCGGCTTCGTCTACTACCGGCTGAACGGCAACATCGCCGGCGTCGACATCAACTCCGTGCTCGGCACCGACCGCCCCGCCGACATGCCGAACGGCTCGCTGGACCTCCTGGTCCTCGGCTCCGACTCCCGGGCCGGCCAGAACGCCCCGTACGGCGACGACGACGGCACCGCGCGGTCCGACACCGCCATGATCGTGCACATCCACGAGGACCACGAGCGGGCCACCGTGGTCTCCATCCCCCGCGACACCCTGGTCCGCCGCCCGGAGTGCCGGAAGCCCGGCGGGGGCACGGTCCCCGCCGAGCGGAACGCGATGTTCAACAGCGCCTACCAGGCCGGCGGCCCCGCCTGCGCCGTGAAGACCGTGGAGCGGCTCACCGGCGTCCGCATGGACCACTACGTCGAGATCGACTTCTCCGGCTTCCGGAAGCTCGTCGACACCCTCGGTGGCGTGGAGGTCACGGTCAACAAGCCGATCGACGACCCGGACAGCCATCTGCACCTCTCGCCGGGCACCCACACCCTCGACGGCGAGCAGGCCCTCGGCCTGGTCCGCACCCGGCACGCCGTCGGCGACGGCAGCGACCTGGGCCGCATACAGCTCCAGCAGGTCTTCCTCCGGGCCCTGCTCGACAAGATCGACGACCTGGGGCTCTTCAGCAACCCGAAGCAGCTCTACGACCTCGCCGACACCGCCACCGCCGCGCTGACCACCGACTCCGAACTGGACTCGGTCGCCGACCTGGTCGGCATCGCCCGGCTGCTCCGCGGCGTCGGCCCGGACGAGCTGCGCCTGCTCACCATGCCGGTGCGCTACGACCCGCAGAACCCGAACCGGGTGGTGCCCATGGAACACAAGGCACAGCAGGTCTGGACGGCGCTCAGGGAGGACCGCCGGGTGCCGCGCTCGGCGACCGAGGGCACCGCCACGGACCGCAGCGGCATCGGCGACGCGGTGGAGCAGCCCGGCTCCGGTTAGGGCGTCCTCCCGGGCAGGACGCCGGGGAGGAAGACCGGGTGGACGACGGGGGACGACCGGGGGAATAACCGGCCCCCGACCCCGGTTTTGGGCGGTACGGCCAGTAGTGGCAAACTGGTACGTCGGCCCCGGTTCACGCGTCGCAGACCGCGTCGCGACCCGGCGCCCTCCCGAACCTAGGAGTGACCTTGAAGCGCGACATCCACCCGGAGTACGGCGAGACCCAGGTGAGCTGCACCTGCGGCAACTCGTTCACCACCCGTAGCACCATGCCCGGCGGGACCATCCGGGCCGACATCTGCTCGGCCTGCCACCCCTTCTACACGGGCAAGCAGAAGATCCTCGACACCGGTGGCCGCGTGGCCCGCTTCGAGGCCCGCTTCGGCAAGGGCGCCGGTTCCGGCAAGAAGTAGCGACCCGAGGAGCGCCGGTCCTCGGCCGCCCGCCCGGGCGGCCGGACCGGCGCTTTTTGTCGCCACACGCACCCGACACCCCCGTCCCGTCCGGCCTTCGGCGTCCTGGACGCCGCCACGCTGTACGCGCCTTCTACGACAAAGGACCACCACGATGTTCGAGGCGGTCGAGGAACTGATCGGCGAGCACGCCGACCTCGAGAAGCAGCTCGCCGACCCGGCGATCCACGCCGACCAGGCGCACGCCCGCAGGCTGAACAAGCGCTACGCCGAACTCACCCCGATCGTGGGCGCCTACCGCGACTGGAAGCGCACCGGGGACGACCTCGGGACCGCCCGCGAGCTCGCCGCCGACGACCCCGACTTCGCCGCCGAGATCAAGGACCTGGAGGCGCGCCGGGAGGAGCTCACCGAGCGGCTGCGGATGCTGCTCGTGCCGCGCGACCCCAGCGACGACAAGGACGTCATCCTGGAGATCAAGGCCGGCGAGGGCGGCGACGAGTCCGCGCTCTTCGCCGGCGACCTGCTCCGGATGTATCTGCGGTACGCCGAGCGCACCGGCTGGCGCACCGAGCTGATCCAGTCCACCGAGTCCGACCTCGGCGGCTACAAGGACGTGCAGATCGCCGTGAAGAGCAAGGGCGCCCCGGAGCCCGGCCAGGGCGTGTGGGCGCGGATGAAGTACGAGGGCGGGGTGCACCGCGTGCAGCGGGTGCCGGCCACCGAGTCCCAGGGCCGTATCCACACCTCGGCGGCCGGCGTGCTGGTGCTGCCCGAGGCCGAGGAGGTGGACGTGGAGGTCAGCCCGAACGACCTGCGGATCGACGTCTACCGTTCCTCCGGGCCCGGCGGCCAGTCCGTCAACACCACGGACTCCGCCGTCCGCATCACCCACGAGCCCACCGGCATCGTGGTGTCCTGCCAGAACGAGAAGAGCCAGCTCCAGAACAAGGAGCAGGCGCTGCGCATCCTCCGGGCCCGGCTGCTGGCCGCCGCCCAGGAGGAGGCCGAGCGGGAGGCCTCGGACGCCCGCCGCAGCCAGGTCCGTACGGTCGACCGCTCGGAGCGGGTCCGCACGTACAACTTCCCGGAGAACCGCATCTCGGACCACCGGGTCGGCTTCAAGGCCTACAACCTGGACCAGGTGCTCGACGGGGAACTGGATCCGGTGATCCAGGCCTGTGTGGACGCCGACTCCGCTGCCAAGCTGGCAGCCTCGCAGTAGCCGCTCGACAACGCACGACACGTGCGCACCCCGCGCGCGTACGGAACGGGTGGAGGACTCAAGGACGTGCAGCCATCCCCCGGGGGACGCACCCCCCAGTCCCGACCGGTGCTGCTCGCCGAGGTGGCGCAGGCCACCCAGCGACTGGCCGACGCCGGTGTGCCCTCCCCGCGCTTCGACGCGGAGGAGCTGGCCGCCTTCGTGCACGGCGTGAAGCGCGGCGAACTCCACCGCGTCGCCGACGCCGACTTCGACGCCCGCTACTGGGAGGCCGTCGCCCGCCGCGAGGCCCGGGAGCCGCTCCAGCACATCACCGGCCGTGCCTTCTTCCGCTATCTCGAACTCCAGGTCGGCCCCGGGGTCTTCGTGCCGCGCCCGGAGACCGAGTCGGTCGTCGGCTGGGCGATAGACGCGGTCCGGGCGATGGACGTCGCCGAGCCGCTGATCGTCGACCTGTGCACCGGCTCCGGCGCGATCGCCCTGGCCCTGGCCCAGGAGGTGCCCCGCTCCCGGGTGCACGCCGTCGAGCTGGACGAGGCCGCGTACGGGTGGGCGCGCAAGAACGTGGAGGGCAGCCGGGTCGTGCTGCACCACGGCGACGCGCTGCGCGCGCTCCCCGAGCTGGACGGCCAGGTCGACCTCGTCATCTCCAACCCGCCCTACATCCCCCTCACCGAGTGGGAGTATGTGGCTCCGGAAGCCCGCGACCACGACCCCCAGCTCGCGTTGTTCTCCGGGGAGGACGGTCTCGACGTCATCCGCGGACTGGAGCGCACGGCGCACCGGCTGCTGCGGCCCGGAGGAGTCGTGGTCGTCGAGCACGCCGACACCCAGGGCGGCCAGGTGCCGTGGATCTTCGCCGAGGACCGCGGATGGTCGGACGCCGCCGATCACCCCGACCTGAACAACCGCCCACGATTCGCCACAGCCCGCAGGGAGGTGCCGTAGATGGCACGCCGTTACGACTGCTCCGACGCCACCGACCGCAGGACCGGGCTGCGCGAGGCCGCCGCCGCCGTGCGCCGCCGAGAGCTGGTCGTGCTGCCCACGGACACCGTGTACGGCGTCGGCGCCGACGCGTTCAGCGCCGAGGCCGTCGCCGACCTGCTGGAGGCCAAGGGCCGCGGGCGCGGCATGCCGTCCCCGGTGCTGGTCGGCTCGCCCAACACCCTGCACGGGCTGGTCACCGACTTCTCCGAGACCGCCTGGGAGCTGGTGGACGCCTTCTGGCCGGGCGCGCTCACCCTGGTCGCCCGGCACCAGCCGTCGCTCACCTGGGACCTGGGCGAGACCGGCGGCACGGTCGCGGTACGGATGCCGCTGCACCCGGTGGCGCTGGAGCTGCTGACCGACTTCGGGCCGATGGCGGTCTCCTCGGCCAACCTCACCGGCCACCCGGCGCCGCAGGACTGCGACGCAGCCCAGGAGATGCTCGGCGACTCCGTCTCGGTCTATCTCGACGGCGGGCCGACCGCGGACACCGCCCCCTCCTCGATCGTCGACGTCACCGGGCCGGTCCCGGTGCTGCTGCGCGCCGGGGCGCTGGACGCCGAGGAGCTGCGCAAGGTCGTGCCCGACCTCGAGGTGGGCAGTTGACGCCCCCGCCCGCAGGGCGTGGCATACCGGCTCAGCCGCCGGGCCCCGGAGCACCGGCGGACCCCGGGGTCTTCCGGATCCTGCACGTCTCCACCGGCAACGTCTGCCGCTCGCCCATCACCGAGCGGCTGACCCGTCACGCCCTGGCGGACCGGCTCGGCGGTGCCCGCAGCGGCGGCATCGTGGTGGAGAGCGCCGGGACCTGGGGGCACGAGGGTGCTCCCATGGAGGAGCACGCCGCCGCCGTGCTGCTGGAGCACGGCGCCGACCCGGACGGCTTCCTCGGCCGGGAACTGCTGGACGAGCACGTGATCCGCGCCGACCTGGTGCTCACCGCCACCCGGGACCACCGCGCCCAGGTGATCTCCATGGGGCACTCGGCGGGGCTCCGCACCTTCACGCTCAAGGAGTTCACCCGGCTGGTCCGGGCCATAGACCCGGCCACCCTGCCCGCGCCCGGCACCACCGCCGGAGTGGTCGAGCGGGCCCGCGCGCTGGTGCAGGCCGCGGCCGCGCTGCGCGGCTGGCTGCTCGCCCCCAGCCCGGAGGCGGACGAGATCTACGACCCGTACGGCGCGCCGATCCCGTACTTCCGCAGTGTCGGGGACGAGATCAGCCAGGCGCTGGACCCGGTGGTCACCGCCCTCACCGGGGCGCGGGCGCGGGCGTGACGCGTCTGCCGCCACGGAGTCCGGCAGGGCCCGTACGGGCGGCGCGTACGGGCACACGGACGGCGGGCGCGGAGCGGAGGCGAAACCGTACGGGCGGGGGACGCGTCGTAAGGTGTGGGGTCTGGAGCAGCCGGCGAGACGACTGGGGAGCCCGTGCGTGAGTATCTGCTGACCCTCTGCGTCACGGCGGCGGTCACCTATCTGCTGACCGGCCCGGTGCGGAAGTTCGCCATCGCGGCCGGCGCCATGCCGGAGATCCGTGCCCGTGACGTGCACCGCGAGCCGACCCCCCGGCTGGGCGGCATCGCGATGTTCGGGGGGCTGTGCGCCGGGCTGGTCGTCGCCTCGCAGCTCACCAACATCGGGGAGGTCTTCACCCTTTCCGATGAACCGCGGGCCCTGCTCTCCGGCGCCGGACTGATCTGGCTGCTCGGCGTGCTGGACGACAAGTGGGGCGTGGACGCCCTGGTCAAGCTGGGCGGGCAGATGATCGCCGCGGGCGTCATGGTGCTCCAGGGCCTCACCATCCTCTGGCTCCCGGTGCCCGGTGTGGGCAATGTCGCACTGACCCCCCTGCAGGGCACCCTGCTCACCGTGGCGCTGGTGGTGATCACCATCAACGCGGTGAACTTCGTGGACGGCCTGGACGGGCTGGCCTCCGGGATGGTCGGCATCGCCGCCGCCGCGTTCTTCGTCTACGCCTACCGGATGTGGTACGGCCACGGCATCGAGGAGGCCGCGCCCGCCGCGCTGTTCGCCGCGGTGCTGGTGGGCGTCTGCCTCGGGTTCCTGCCGCACAACAGCCACCCCGCGCGGATCTTCATGGGCGACTCCGGGTCCATGCTGATCGGTCTGGTGCTGGCGGCCGCGGCCGTGTCCATCACCGGGCAGGTCGACCCCGACCGGATCACCAACCACGAGGGCTCGATCCGCTCCGGCGTCTACGCGATGGTGCCGGTCTACATGCCGCTGCTGCTCCCCCTGACGATCATCGCGGTGCCGGTCGCGGACCTGGTGCTGGCCGTCGTCCGCCGTACCTGGAAGGGACAGTCGCCCTTCGCGGCCGACCGCGGCCATCTGCACCACCGGCTGCTGGAGATCGGGCACTCGCACAGTCGCGCGGTGCTGATCATGTACTTCTGGTCGGCGCTGATCGCGTTCAGCGCGGTGGCCTTCTCCGTGCAGTCCTCCAGCCTGGTGATCGTGCTGGTGATGATGGTGTTCAGCGCCGTCGGGCTGGTGGTGCTGCTGCTGCCGCGCTTCCGTCCGCGGGTGCCGCGCTGGGCCCAGCCGCTGGTGCCCCCGCGCTATCGCCGCCGCAGGGCGGCGGCGTCCGGCAGGGACGGGGCGGACGGTGACGCGGCAGAGGGTGACGCCGTAGCGGACGACGCGGCGGGAGGCTCCGACGAGGAGCCCGCGGCAGCCGGCGCGGCCGCCCGGGAGGCCGGCGAGGGGACAGGTGACGAAGCCGGTGAGGAGGCCGCCGAGCCGTCGCGGCTGCGGGACGCGGCCCCGGCACCGGACGGCGGTGAGCGCGAGCCGGCCTTCGCGGGACTGAACGGCTCCACGGCGCTCGGCGAACGGTCCCGCTTCGCCCTCCGCCGGCGCCCCGACGACGGCGGCTGACGGTCGCAGGGGCGGCCAACCGCCGTCGGCAGACGGCTCGCTGCCGCGTCAGCAAGATGAGCGTTGGTGCACTCACTTGTGTGACGGGCAGCACACCAAGTAGGTAAAGACCTCATCAAATAGTTTGTGATACCGTTCACGAGAACCCGGTGACCAGCCCGAAGGACCGTAGTGCGACGGTTCTCCGGCCGGAGGAACGCGCCTCCAGAAGCCGGGGATACGCTCGTCAGCGACGACAGACGCCCCCGACTCCCCGGAGTAACCCCCATGCAGTCGAACGACGCTCGCATGTTGCTGCGCTGCGCCGTCCCGACCGCCCTCGCGGGCGGTGTGGGCATGGCCGTCGGCGGCGTGCTCGCCGGTGGCGAGGGGGTGATCGGCGCCGCAGCCGGAGCAGCGGTCGTGATCCTCTTCATGGGGATGGGCCTGGCCGGTCTGCAGAAGACCGCCGAGTCCCTCCCGCATCTCTTCCAGGCGATGGGCCTGGTGCTCTACACCACCCAGATCCTGCTGCTCGCCGTCGTGCTCGCGGTGTTCCGGGACACCACGCTCTTCGACACCCGGGCTTTCGCGTTCACCCTTCTCGGTGCCACCCTCGTGTGGATCGCGGCTCAGGCCCGGGCGCACATGAAGGCGAAGATCCTCTACGTCCAGCCGGAGTCGCAGACCGGCGACGGGCAGGCGAAGGCCGCCGCCACGGGAGCGCGTTCGTGACGCCCGGGGCCGGGGTAAAGGCGGGTTCAAGCAACTGCTATCGTCCCTTCCCAACTGCGGCGCAGCAGGTGCGTGCGGCCCAGGCCCCGCCGGTGACGTCGTCGACGGCCGGTCACGGAAGGCCCAGCCCGCTGAGCAGCCGCCGTCACCAACATTCGCAAGTCCAGTCCAGTGCCGCTCCGTGGCCGTGTGCCACGCCGACACATCGAGGTAGCCGTATCCATGCGCCACGCAGAAGGAGCTCGCGGTGAGTGCTGAAACGACGCTTGCCTTCGAGACCGATTGCCACATCTTTGACGGTTGCGGCTTCCCGGCTCCGGGGCTCCACTCCTTCGTCCACGAACCGCTCTTCACGGCGGGCGGGATCGAGTTCAACAAGGTCATGCTGCTGGCCCTGCTGGGTTCGATCGCGATCGTCGGCTTCTTCTGGGCCGCGTTCGGCAACCCGAAGGTGGTGCCCGGCAAGCTCCAGATGGTCGGTGAGGCCGGCTACGACTTCGTCCGCCGCGGCGTCGTCTACGAGACCATCGGCAAGAAGGAGGGGGAGAAGTACGTCCCCCTGATGGTCGCCCTCTTCTTCTTCGTGTGGATCATGAACCTCTGGTCGGTGATCCCGCTCGCCCAGTTCCCGGTGACCTCGGTGATCGCCTACCCGATGGTGCTGGCTCTCGTCGTCTACGTCACCTGGGTCTCGCTCACGTTCAGGCGGCACGGCTTCGTGGGCGCCTTCAAGAACTTCACCGGCTACGACAAGTCGCTGGGCCCGGTGCTGCCGCTGGCCATGCTGATCGAGTTCTTCTCGAACCTGCTGGTCCGGCCGTTCACCCACGCGGTCCGGCTCTTCGCCAACATGTTCGCCGGCCACGTGCTGCTGGTGCTCTTCACCATCGCGAGCTGGTACCTGCTGAACGGCATCGGCATCGCCTACGCCGGCGTCTCGTTCCTCATGACCATCGTCATGACGGCCTTCGAGCTCTTCATCCAGGCCATCCAGGCGTACGTCTTCGTGCTCCTGGCGTGCAGCTACATCCAGGGCGCGCTCGCCGAGCACCACTGAGCCCCGGATAACCGCCCAGCCCCACAGATGTCCGGTGGCCAACCCCCACCGGCCAGTTCACAGCAAAGGAATGCAGACATGATGAACCTCGCTGCTGAGGTCACCGGTTCGCTCGGTTCGATCGGCTACGGCCTCGCCGCCATCGGCCCCGGCATCGGCGTCGGCATCGTCTTCGGCAACGGCACCCAGGCGCTGGCCCGCCAGCCCGAGGCCGCCGGTCTGATCCGCCAGAACCAGATCCTCGGCTTCGCCTTCTGTGAGGCCCTGGCGCTGATCGGTCTGGTCATGCCGTTCGTCTACGGCAAGTGACCGGGGCTCGCTGACAGCCCGTTCCGACGAAAGGCACTGATGTGAACGCCATGACGCACCTGGCGCAGGAGGGGGAGGAACTCAACCCTCTCGTGCCGCCGGTACCAGAGCTGGTCATCGGCACGCTCGCCTTCGCCATCGTCTTCTTCTTCCTCTGGAAGAAGCTCATCCCGAACATCAACCGGGTTCTGGAGGAGCGCCGCGAGGCCATCGAAGGCGGCATGGAGAAGGCCGAGGCGGCCAAGGTCGAGGCGCAGCAGACCCTCGACCAGTACAAGGCCCAGCTCGCCGAGGCCCGGCACGAGGCGGCCCGGCTGCGGAACGAGGCCGAGCAGCGCGGTGCCGAGCTGATCGCCGAGATGCGGGCCGAGGGCCAGCGGCAGCGTGAGGAGATCATCGCCGCCGGTCACGCCCAGATCGAGGCGGACCGCAAGGCCGCCGCGCAGTCGCTGCGTCAGGACGTGGGGACGCTCGCCACGGACCTGGCCGGCAAGCTCGTCGGCGAGTCCCTGGAGGACCACGCCCGGCAGAGCCGCACCATCGACCGGTTCCTCGACGAGCTCGAGGAGAAGGCCGAGGCGGCACGATGAGCGCGCGAGCCGGGGAGTGTGACCGATGAATGGAGCGAGCCGCGAGGCACAGGCTGCCGCGCGCGAGCGGCTGACCGCCCTGACCGACAGCACGTCGGTCGACGCGGCGGCCCTCGCCGACGAGCTGGCCGCCGTCACCGCGCTGCTCGACCGTGAGGTGTCGCTGCGCCGGGTCCTCACCGACCCGGCGCAGCCCGGCGAGGCCAAGGCCGAGCTGGTCGGGCGGCTGCTGGGCGAGCAGGTCGGCGGGGCGGCCGTGGACCTGGTGTCCGGGATGGTCCGCTCCCGCTGGTCCTCCTCGCGCGACCTGGTCGACACGATCGAGGAGCTGGCGGACACCGCCGACCTCGTCGCGGCCGAGCGCGAGGGTTCGCTGGAGGACACCGAGGACGAGATCTTCCGGTTCGGCCGGACGGTCGCCTCCTCACCCGGGCTGCGGGCCGCGCTGACCAGCCGGACCGCCCCCGCCTCGGCCAAGGCGCGGCTTCTGCAGGAGCTGCTCGGCAGCCGGGCGCGGCCGGCCACGGAGCGGCTGATCACCCGCCTCGTGACCCGTCCGCGAGGACGTAGCCTGGAGAGCGGGCTGGAAGCCCTCTCCAAGCTCGCGGCGGAGCGCCGGGACCGTTCGGTCGCGGTGGTCACCTCCGCCGTGCCGCTCAGCGACCGGCAGCGGGAGCGCCTCGGCGCCGCGCTGGCCGCGCTGTACGGACGCCAGGTGCACCTCAACCTGGACGTGGACCCGGAGATCCTCGGCGGGATCACGGTCCGCATCGGCGACGAGGTGATCAACGGTTCCCTCGCGGACCGCCTGGACGAGGCGAAGCGCCGGGTGGCCGGCTGACGGCACGGCCGTACACCAACTCAACAAGCACCACTAGCGGCCCGAGTTGGGCCGTAAATGACAAGACTTACGGGCCCAACAAGGAGAGCAGGGAACCCAGATGGCGGAGCTCACGATCCGGCCGGATGAGATCCGGGACGCGCTGGAGAACTTTGTCCAGTCGTACACGCCGGACGCGGCCTCGCGCGAAGAGGTCGGGACGGTCAGCGTTGCCGGTGACGGCATCGCGAAGGTCGAGGGACTGCCCTCGGCCATGGCGAACGAGCTGCTGAAGTTCGAGGACGGCACCCTCGGCCTCGCCCTCAACCTTGAGGAGCGCGAGGTCGGCGCGGTCATCCTCGGTGAGTTCAGCGGCATCGAGGAGGGCCAGCAGGTGCACCGCACCGGCGAGGTGCTCTCGGTCCCGGTGGGCGAGGGCTACCTCGGCCGCGTCGTGGACCCCCTGGGCAACCCGGTGGACGGCCTCGGCGAGATCGAGACCGAATCCCGTCGCGCCCTCGAGCTGCAGGCCCCCTCGGTCATGCAGCGCAAGTCGGTGCACGAGCCGATGGAGACGGGCTACAAGGCCGTCGACGCGATGACCCCGGTCGGCCGCGGTCAGCGCCAGCTGATCATCGGCGACCGCCAGACGGGCAAGACCGCCCTCGGCGTGGACACGATCATCAACCAGCGCGACAACTGGCGCTCCGGCGACCCGGAGAAGCAGGTCCGCTGCATCTACGTCGCCGTCGGCCAGAAGGGCTCCACCATCGCGTCCGTGCGCGGCGCGCTGGAGGAGGCCGGCGCCCTGGAGTACACCACCATCGTGGCCGCCCCGGCGTCCGACCCGGCGGGCTTCAAGTACCTGGCGCCCTACACCGGCTCGGCCATCGGCCAGCACTGGATGTACCAGGGCAAGCACGTCCTGATCGTCTTCGACGACCTCTCCAAGCAGGCCGACGCCTACCGCGCCGTCTCCCTGCTGCTGCGCCGTCCGCCGGGCCGCGAGGCCTACCCGGGCGACGTCTTCTACCTGCACTCCCGTCTCCTGGAGCGCTGTGCCAAGCTCTCCGACGACATGGGCAAGGGCTCGATGACCGGTCTCCCGATCGTCGAGACCAAGGCGAACGACGTCTCGGCGTTCATCCCGACCAACGTCATCTCCATCACCGACGGCCAGTGCTTCCTGGAGTCGGACCTCTTCAACGCCGGCCAGCGCCCGGCGCTGAACGTCGGTATCTCGGTCTCCCGTGTCGGCGGCTCGGCCCAGCACAAGGCGATGAAGCAGGTCTCCGGCCGGCTGAAGCTGGACCTCGCCCAGTACCGCGAGCTGGAGGCGTTCGCCGCCTTCGGCTCCGACCTGGACGACGCCTCCAAGGCCGCCCTGGAGCGCGGTCAGCGGATGATGGAGCTGGTCAAGCAGGAGCAGTACGCCCCGTACCCGACGGAGAACCAGATCGTCTCCATCTGGGCCGGCTCGAACGGCAGGATGGACGACGTGCCGGTGGCCGACATCCGCCGCTTCGAGCGCGAGCTGCTCGACTACCTGCACCGTGAGCACAAGGGCCTGATGACCGGCATCCGCGAGGGCGGGAAGATGTCGGACGACACCATCCAGGCCCTCAGCGACGCCGTGGACTCCTTCAAGAAGACGTTCGAGACCGCGGACGGCAAGCTCCTGGGCGAGGGCTGAGCACATGGGCGCCCAGCTGAGGGTCTACAAGCGGCGGATCAGGTCCGTCCAGTCGACCAAGAAGATCACCAAGGCGATGGAGATGATCGCCGCCTCGCGCATCGTCAAGGCGCAGCGCCAGGTGGCGGCCTCCACGCCGTACGCGACCGAGCTCACCCGTGCGGTGACCGCGGTGGCGCAGGGATCGGAGAGCAAGCACGCCCTGACCACCGAGTCCGAGAACCCCACCCGGGCCGCGGTCCTGCTGGTCACCAGCGACCGCGGTCTGGCCGGCGGCTACTCCTCCAACGCGATCAAGACCGCGGAGGCGCTGAGCCGCCGGCTGACGGAGGAGGGCAAGGAGGTCGACACCTACATCGTCGGCCGCAAGGGCGTCTCCTACTACGGCTTCCGTGAGCGCCCCGTCGCCCAGTCCTGGACGGGCTTCTCGGACAGCCCCCGCTACGAGCACGCCAAGATGGTGGCCGAGCCGCTCATCGAGGCGATCACCGCGGAGGCCGGCGCCGAGGGCTCGGTGGACGAGCTGCACCTGGTCTACACCGAGTTCGTGTCGATGATGACGCAGACGCCGGTCGACCGGCGCATGCTGCCGCTCACCCTCGACGCGGCCGGTGCGGAGCCCGGGGAGGGCGAGGCGACGGAGGCGAAGGGTCACGAGATCCTGCCGCTGTACGACTTCGAGCCCTCCGCGGAGGACGTGCTCGACGCGCTGCTCCCGCGCTATGTCGAGAGCCGCATCTACAACGCCCTGCTCCAGGCGGCCGCCTCCGAGCACGCCGCGCGGCGCCGGGCGATGAAGTCGGCGACCGACAACGCCGAAGAGCTCATCAAGTCGCTCACGCGGCTTGCCAACGCGGCCCGACAGGCCGACATCACCCAGGAAATCAGCGAGATCGTCGGTGGTGCCAGCGC
Organism: Streptomyces sp. JJ36; assembly: GCF_021696945.1. GTDB lineage: Bacteria > Actinomycetota > Actinomycetes > Streptomycetales > Streptomycetaceae > Streptomyces. The sequence continues at coordinate 142,272 of NZ_JACYHE010000001.1, read as the reverse complement.
GCTGGCCGACGCTTCTGCGGGGAGTGACAGGTAACTATGACCACCACTGTTGAGACCGCGACGGCGACGGGCCGCGTCGCGCGGGTCATCGGCCCGGTCGTCGACGTGGAGTTCCCCGTCGACGCGATGCCGGAGATCTACAACGCCCTCACCGTCGAGGTCGCGGACCCGTCCGAGGACGGCAAGAAGAAGACCCTCACCCTCGAGGTCGCCCAGCACCTCGGTGAGGGCCTGGTCCGCGCCATCGGCATGGAGCCGACCGACGGCCTGGTCCGCCAGGCCGTGGTGACCGACACCGGCGAGGGCATCACCGTGCCCGTCGGCGACGTCACCAAGGGCCGGGTGTTCAACACCCTCGGCCGCATCCTGAACGAGCCGGAGGCCGAGTCCGAGGTCACCGAGCGCTGGCCGATCCACCGCAAGGCCCCGGCCTTCGACCAGCTCGAGTCCAAGACCGAGATGTTCGAGACCGGCCTCAAGGTCGTCGACCTGCTGACCCCGTACGTCAAGGGCGGCAAGATCGGTCTGTTCGGTGGCGCGGGCGTCGGCAAGACCGTGCTCATCCAGGAAATGATCATGCGTGTGGCCAAGCTGCACGAGGGCGTCTCCGTGTTCGCCGGCGTCGGCGAGCGCACCCGTGAGGGCAACGACCTCATCGAGGAGATGGCCGAGTCCGGCGTGCTCCCGCAGACCGCGCTGGTCTTCGGGCAGATGGACGAGCCGCCGGGCACCCGTCTCCGGGTCGCCCTGGCCGGTCTGACCATGGCGGAGTACTTCCGCGATGTGCAGAAGCAGGACGTGCTGTTCTTCATCGACAACATCTTCCGCTTCACCCAGGCCGGCTCCGAGGTCTCCACGCTGCTCGGCCGGATGCCCTCCGCGGTGGGCTACCAGCCGAACCTGGCGGACGAGATGGGTGTGCTCCAGGAGCGCATCACCTCGACCCGTGGTCACTCCATCACCTCCATGCAGGCGATCTACGTGCCCGCGGACGACCTCACCGACCCGGCTCCGGCGACCACCTTCGCCCACCTGGACGCCACCACGGTGCTCTCCCGCCCGATCTCCGAGAAGGGCATCTACCCGGCGGTGGACCCCCTGGACTCCACCTCCCGGATCCTGGACCCGCGCTACATCTCGCAGGAGCACTACGACTGCGCCTCCCGCGTCAAGGGGATCCTGCAGAAGTACAAGGACCTCCAGGACATCATCGCCATTCTCGGTATCGACGAGCTCGGCGAGGAGGACAAGCTCACCGTCCACCGCGCCCGCCGTATCGAGCGCTTCCTGTCGCAGAACACCCACGCGGCGAAGCAGTTCACCGGTCTGGACGGGTCGGACGTGCCGCTGGACGAGTCGATCGCCGCGTTCAACGCGATCGCGGACGGCGACTTCGACCACTTCCCGGAGCAGGCGTTCTTCATGTGCGGTGGCCTCGACGACCTGAAGGCGAAGGCCAAGGAGCTCGGCGTCTCCTGACGCCCGGCTGCGGCGGGGGCGGGTCCTCACTCCCGTCCCCGCCCGCACCCTCTAGACTTTTCCCATCCCAGTGAAGAGGAGCCACTGTGGCTGAGCTGCACGTCGAGTTGGTCGCTGCCGACCGCAGGGTGTGGTCCGGCAAGGCCGGCCTGGTCGTCGCGCGGACCTCGTCGGGTGATATCGGCGTCATGCCCGGCCACCAGCCGCTGCTCGGCGTGCTGGAGACCGGCTCGGTGACGATCCGCACCACGGGCGAGAGCGGCGAGGGCACGGTCGTGGCGGCCGTGCACGGCGGCTTCATCTCGTTCTCGGACGACAAGCTCTCGCTGCTCGCCGAGATCGCGGAGCTGGCCGACGAGATCGATGTCGAGCGTGCCGAGCGTGCGCTCGAACGGGCCAAGGCGGAGGCCGACGATTCCGCCGAGCGGCGCGCCGCGGTGCGCCTGCGCGCGGTGGCGGGCGCCCACTGACGCAGGCGTCCGCGGATACGACCCTCAGCCGCGGGCCGCACTGGAGCTCTCCAGGGCGGCCCGCGGCTGAAGCCATACCGGGTGCGGTCACGGGCCGCACCCCGACGGAGACGATGCGAGGAGGTCGGTGAAGATGGTCCTCGCACTGCTGCTGTGCGGCGCTGTCCTGGTGCTGGTCCTGGTGGGCCTGTTCGTCTTCGGGCTGCGCCGCAGACTCATCCAGCGCTCCGGCGGCACCTTCGACTGTTCCCTCCGCTGGAACGTCCCTGCGGACGAGCCCGGCACGGACGGCGGCGGCAAGGGCTGGGTCTACGGCGTCGCCCGCTACAACGGCGACCAGGTCAACTGGTTCCGTGTCTTCTCCTACTCCCCGCGGCCACGCCGCACCCTGGAACGGGGCGGCATCGAGGTGCTGGCCCGCCGCCGCCCCACCGGTGAGGAGGAGCTGGCGCTCCTCTCCGACCAGGTGATCCTGGCCTGCACGGTCCCCCGCGGCACCCGCGTCGAACTGGCGATGAGCGAGGACGCGCTCACCGGCTTCCTCGCCTGGCTGGAGGCGGCGCCCCCCGGCCAGCGCGTCAACGTGGCCTGACGCTGACGGCTCCTTCCGGCGTCGGCCTCATCCCGGGGAGACGAAGCCGGACTCGTAGGCGAGGATGACGGCCTGCGTACGGTCCCGTGCGCCCAGCTTCGCCAGCACGGCACTGACGTGGGACTTCACGGTCTCCGCCCCGACCACCAGCTCGTCCGCGATCTCCGCGTTCGACAGTCCCCGCGCCATCCGGCGCAGCACCTCCCGCTCCCGCTCCGTCAACGACGCCCGGTCCAGCACCGACCGTGCGGCGGGTGAGCCGTACGTGCGTGCCAGGTCCCGCACCGCCGCCGGGAAGAGCAGCGAGTCGCCCTCCGCGACCAGCCGCACCGCGTGCACGATCTCCGCGGGCCGCGACCGCTTCAGCAGGAACCCGTCGGCCCCGGCCCGGAGCGCGTCGTACACGTACGCGTCGTTCTCGAACGTCGTCACCACCAGGATCTTCGGCGGATCGTCCACCAGCCGCAGCACGGCACGGGTGGCCTCGATCCCGTCCTGCAGCGGCATGCGTACGTCCATGGCCACCACGTCCGGTCGCAGCCGCCGCACCAGCGGCACCACCGCAGCGCCGTCGGCGGCCTCCCCCGCGACCTCGATGCCGGGCTGCGCCTCCAGCACGGCGCGCAGGCCGGCCCGTACCAGCGGCTCGTCGTCGACGAGGAGCACGGAGACGGTCACCGGGCCAGCCTAGGCACTGTCCGGCGGATCATGTGGCCGTGCCGGCACCACGTTGGTTCTCGCGGGCCGTACTCCGCCCGGTTGCGAGGCGTTCCTGCCTCTGGGGCCTCGGCAGAACCGCCAGTGCGGTGTCTGCAACGTCCCGCAGCGTCTCCGGGGCCAGGCCGGCCTTGCCTACCGCCTCGATACCGCGGACCACCGTCAGCAGCAGTGCCGCCAACCGCTCCGGGTCCGCAGCGCCATCGATGTCGCCGTGGCGCTGGGCGGCGCTGATCTCCGTCCGCAGCAGGGCCAGCAGTGCCGTCATCGTCTCGGCCGACCGGCCCGCGACCGTCGGATCGTACTGGGCCAGTTCCGCCGCACCCTTGGCCAACAGGCACCCGCGACGCTCGGTGTCGGAAGCGGTGTTCTCCGCCATGAGGTGTACGTATCCCGACAGCCGGGCCAGGGCCTCTGCGTCCGGGCCGCCCGTCAGCCGCCCTTCGGCCACCTCGACGACTGCGGTGCACCAGTCGTCGAACACACGGTGGAACAGCTTGCCCTTGTCGCCGAACGCGCCGTACAGGCTGCCCTTGCCCAGGCCGGTCGCTCGGGCGATGTCGTCCATCCGGGTGCCTGCATAGCCGGTCGCCCAGAACCGTTCCCGGGCCCGCTCCAGGACGTGGCGTTCGTCGAATGCGCGTGGTCTCGGCATGGGCTCAGCCTATCCATTCTTGACTCGATCGTCCAATACCGCCTACGTTATGGACGATCCATTCCACAACTGAGGGGTTCGACATGCCAGGCGTGCTGCAGGAGAAGGTGGCCGTGATCACCGGAGGGAGCAGCGGGATCGGGCTGGCCCTCGCCCACCGCTTCGTCCGGGAGGGCGCACGGGTCTTCGTGACCGGCCGGGACATCGACCGGCTCGAAGCGGCAGCCAAGGAGCTGGGCCCTGCGGCCACCGGCGTACGATCCGACGTCTCGGTCCTGGCCGACCTGGACGCGCTCTACGCGCGAGTCCGCGAGGAGGCCGGGCGCATCGACGTGCTGGTGGCCAACGCGGGAATCGTCGCGGACGCCGCCCTCGGCGCCCACACCGAGGCGAACGTCGACCTGACGCTCGCCGTCAACGTCAAGGGCCCACTCTTCACCGTGCAGAAGGCGCTTCCGCTCCTGGCGGAGAACGCCTCCGTCCTGGTCATCGGCTCGAGCAACAGTGTGCGCCCCCATGAGCAACTCGAGGTGTACAGCGCCTCAAAGGCGGCGTTGAGCAATCTCGTGCACAACTGGGCCCGGCAGTCACGAGAGCGCCGGTTCCGGGTCAACGTCCTCAGCCCGGGACCCACGCGGACCCCTGCCCTGCTGCGCGCCGCGGGGCCGGACGCCGACCAGTTCGCCGAGGCCGTCGTGCCCCTGGGGCGGCTGGCCGACGCCGGGGAGATCGCCGAGGCCGCCCTCTTCCTGGCTTCGGACGCCTCGTCATTCGTCACCGGCGCCGAACTCTTCGCCGACGGCGGCTACACCCGGGCCTGAACGACGGCCGGTGGTGCGCACGCGGTTCCCACGACGAGACCCGCCGGACATGGTCTATGGCGGGTCGAGCGGGAGCTCGACGTGCACCCGCCACGCTCCGGCGACCCGTCCCGCGTCGGCGCGGCCGCCGAGCAGCGCGGCGCGTTCCCGTACGCCCCGCAGCCCGTTGCCCGAACCGCCCGTGTCGGGCCCGTGGCCCTCCGGCGCCAGCGGATTGCGTACGTCCAGCTCCACCCGGCCGTCGCCCACCGCCACCCGGGCCCGGACCGTCACCGGAACCGTGCCCGCGTGCCGCAGCGCGTTCGTCAGGGCCTCCTGGAGCATGCGGTGCCCCTCCCGCGAGACCGGCCCCGGCACCCGCCCCACGGGCCCCGTGACCTCCAGGTCCACCTCCGCCCCCGCAGCACGGGCCGCCTCGACCAAGCGGCCCGAGTCCTCCAGCGACGGCCGCCGCCCGGCCTCCTCCCGCCCCGGCCGACGCAGCACCCGCAGCACCCGGTCCAGGTCCTCCAGGGCCTCCCGGCCCGTCTCCTCGATCGCCGTCAGCGCCCGGTCCGTGAACTCCGGGCTGCCCGCCGTCCGCGCCGCGCCGGCCTGCACCACCGTGACGGTGAGCGCGTGCCCGACGGAGTCGTGCAGTTCCCGTGCGAGGGCGTCGCGTTCCAGCAGCCGCTCCGTCAGCTCCTCCAGTTCCTCGACCCGTTCGGCCGCGGACGGTCCGAGCAGCCGGCGGGCCGCACCGGCCGTCAGCGCCCCCAGACCCGCCATCGCGTAGAGCAGGGCCAGCACGGGGAGGGGCGCCAGCAGGGCGAACCCCCAGTGGTGCCCCGGGACCCGGAGCACGGACGCCGCGTCGCTCTCCCGGCCGAGCCCCGCATCGAGCAGCTCCAGCGAGAGCGCCGGAAGCTGCAGCGACAGCACCGCGGCGAGCAGACCCGTCTCCAGCCGCAGCACCATCCACAGCGCGGTGCGGCCGCGGTCCCGCCACGAGGCGGAGGGACGGGCCACGATTGCGGACCGGCCCTCCGGGCCGCCGCCGCGAGCATGCGGCCCCGGCAGCAGCAGCAACCGCGCCTGATGCCCTTCCGCCGGCCGCATCGCCGGGAACACCGCCGCCCCCAGCACCAGCGGAACCGGCACCAGCGCCACCAGCAGCCAGTGGCCGGCGGTGTCCCCGTCCAGCCCGGGGTAGACGGCGCCGCACACGAAGGCGATCACCGCGCCCGCCAGCAGGTGCAGCCAGCGGGTGTACGTGACCGCACGGGTCAGCGGTCGCAGCACTCCACGCATGCCGTCATCGTGGCAGGCCACGGCGTTGGGCGGCTCCCCCGTGCGGGGGAGGCGGTTCCCCGGCGCGGGGGAGGCGACGCTGCCCCTCCGCGGACCACGCTTGCGGCATGACCTCCATCGAGATCCGTGAACTCACCAAGGACTACCGGGACACCCGGGCCGTGGACGGGCTCACCTTCACCGTGGAGCCGGGCAGGGTCACCGGGTTCCTGGGCCCCAACGGCGCCGGCAAGTCCACCACGATGCGACTGGTGCTCGGCCTCGACCGGCCCACCGCGGGCGCCGCCACGGTCGGCGGACGGCCGTACGCCGACCACCCGGAGCCGCTGCGGCATGTCGGCGCGCTGCTCGACGCGCAGGCCGCACACGGCTCCCGCACCGCCCGCGGCCACCTGCTGGCGCTGGCGGTGAGCAACCGCATCCCGGCCGGCCGCGTGGACGAGGTGCTCGCGGAGGCCGGGCTGGAGTCCGTCGCGCACCGCCGCGTCCGCACGTACTCGCTGGGGATGCGGCAGCGGCTCGGCATCGCCGCGGCGCTGCTCGGGGACCCTCCGGTGCTGCTGTTCGACGAGCCCTCCAACGGCCTCGACCCCGAGGGCATCGTCTGGATCCGTGAGCTGATGCGGCGCATGGCCCGGGAGGGCCGTACCGTGCTCGTCTCCAGCCACCTGATGAACGAGACCGCCTCCTTCGCCGACCATCTGGTGGTCCTCGGGCAGGGGCGGCTGCTGGCCGACACCGGCATGCGGAACTTCCTGCACCAGCGCGTACGGCCCCGCGTGCGGCTGCGCACGCTGGACGAGAAGCTGCTGCACTCCGTCCTCACCGAGCACGGCTACCGGGCCCGCAGGGGAGACGACGGGCGGTGGACCGTGGAGGACGCCCGGGTGGAGGACATCGGCCCGGTCACCGCCCGGGCCGGCGTACCGGTGCTGGAACTCTCCGCCGAGGAAGGCACCTTGGAAGAGGCCTACCTGGCGCTGACCGCCGGGGCGACCCGGTACGCGTCCCGCCCGGCAGCCGCCGCGCGCAACGAGGAGGGATGACGATGGGGTTCGCACCCGTGCTCCACTCCGAGTGGATCAAGACCCGGACGCTGCGCGGCACCGCGGTGTCCCTGGCAAGCGTCTTCGGCGTCACCGTGGGCGTCACCGTGCTGGTGATGGCGACCGTCGGCCGGGCGGAGGCGGACGGCTCCGAGGACCTGCTCTTCGGCGCCTTCTACGCCGTCAACTTCGGCCAGGTCGCGGCCCTCTCCTTCGGCACCCTCGCCTTCTCCTCCGAGTACGTGCACGGCGCGCTGCGCGTCTCGCTGACCGCGGTGCCGTCCCGGACCCGCTTCTACGCCGCCAAGGCCCTGGTGGTCGGCGTGCTCGGCAGCGCCGTCGGCGTCGTCACCGGCTTCACCGTCTTCCTCGTCGGGCAGGCCTTCCTGGGCCGGTACGCCCTGAGCCTCGGCGATCCCGGAGCGGTACGCGCCTGTGTGGGCGCCGGGGTCTACCTCGGACTGATGGCGCTGTTCGCCGCCGGGCTGGCGGCGGTGCTGCGGAGCGGGATGGCCGTGCTGAGCATCCTCATCCCGTTCATCCTGATCGTGTCGTTCGTCGTCGGCGACATCGCGACGGGCGTCGCGGCCTACTTCCCCGACCGCGCCGGTCAGCAGGTGCTGCATGGGGACCCGACCGGGACCCTGGGCCCCTGGGCGGGTCTCGCGGTGACGGCGGCATGGGCGGCCGCTGCGCTGCTCGCGGGCTGGTGGTGCGTACGCCGCCGCGACGCCTGACGCGACGCGTCCTCGGACGGGTGCCGCGGAGCCGTCGCCGCGGCCCCCGCCGGGCCGCTTTGCGGGCCGAGCGTGCTCCTCAGCGGGAGGCCGCGTAGGCGACGAAGTCGGCCCAGGCGGCGGCCGTCAGCGACACCTGCGGACCGGGCACGTTCTTGGAGTCGCGGACGTGCACGGTGCCGCGGAACGCGGCGACCTCGACGCAGTCGTTGTTGTCGCTCCCGCTGTAACTGCTCCTGTACCACTGCAGCTCGGAGGTGTCTTTTCCGGCGGAGGGCTTGCCAGTCATGTGTCTCCCAGCGCTTTCTGGACGAAGGCCAGCGACTCTCGGGGAGCGAGAGCCTGAGACCGGATAATCCCATACCGGAGATCGAGCGTCTGGACCTCCCTCGGGTCAGACGTCATGCGGGTGGTGAGTTGAGCCTCGGAGTACCCAAGGGTCATGCCGTCTGCCAGCTTCATCAACTGCAGTTGCCCGCCCATGCCCGCATGGTCCTCAAGCGTCGTCGGCATCACTTGGACCTCGACGTGACGCTGTCGGCCAAGCATCAGCAGATGCTCGAGTTGTCGTCGTAGCACGGCGCGTCCGCCGATCGGCCGCAGCAGGGTGACCTCCTCCAGCACGAACGTCAGTGTGGGCTTCGGAGCCCTCGAGAAGATCTCCTGTCGCGCCAGGCGGGCGGCCACATAGCGCTCGAGGTCCTCCTCCGAGTACGCCGGACGCCGCATCTCGAACAACGCCCGTGCGTACTCCTCGGTCTGCAAGAGCCCGTGGATGTTGTGGTTGACGTACGCTCCCAACTCGACGGCCTCGGCCTCCAGCTTGGCCAGGTCCCGCACCTTCTTCGGGTAGCGGGCCTCCGCCACGTCCCCCTGGAAGGCCGAGAGCTTCCCCTCCGCACGGAGCACCTCGTCCGCGCTGTCCAGGAACTCCGGCTTGGGGGCGCGTCTGCCGCGCTCCACGGAGGAGACCATCTCGCCGCTGTAGCCGATCGCCGCCCCGAGCTCCGCCTGCCGGAGCCCGGCGGCCTCCCGCCACAGCTTGATCTGCCTGCCGACGACCCGCAGCACCGTGGCCGAGTCGTCGTCCAGGCCGTCGTCCCACCGGGGGCCGTCCGCCCCGTCCGTCGTGTGCTCAGCCCCGCCACTGCCGTCTGCACCCATGCGCCCACCTCCGTCGTGCCGTACCAACGCCGCTCGCCCGCGGAGTGTCACGGGGGACAGGACGTACCGGTCCGGACCTGAGCCGGACACCCACGCTCCGTACGAGAGGCGGTACTTCACAGGATGCGACAAGGACGGACACGCTGGGTGACAGATGACGGGGAAGTCACTCGAACGAGGGCTCCCCACTCGTACTTGTGAACGGTGGACCGGCTCGTTCCCCCGGGGTGGCGGGGCCGGGGCCCGTGCACGGCCCGTGACCAGCCGCCCCCGGCTAGATCGAGACCACGGTCTGCGGCAGCGGACTCCGCCGCTCAGAGGAAGGAGAAGGCGGCATGACGATCGCGCCGGACCATGCCGCGCGGGACGCGCTCCAGTACCGGGCGATGCGGGATGCCGTCGAGCGGATACAGGACAGTGTGCCGGGAAAGCTGGAGATCACCAAGGAGGGAATCGTCCATGACATGACGTCGTCGGGGGGACCGCACGAGCTGACCGCGGCCCGCGTCAGCCGCCGGCTGGAGAAGGTGATGCCGGAGGGCCTGCTGGCACACACCGGGACGCCGGACGTGGAGGACGCTCACGAAGGCGTGCTGCGGCACCCCGACGTCATGGTGATCGCCGAGGCGGACATGGAGGTCGAGGGGGCCTTCGACGCCCGCACGCTGCTCGCCGCGATCGAGGTCGTCTCCCGGTCCAACCCGGACAACGACTGGGCGGGCAAGATGCGGGACTACCCACTGCTGGGGGTCCCGGTCTACGTGATCTTCGATCCGCGGACGGGGGAGGGCGCCGTGCTGTCCGACATCCACCCGACCCCGTCGGGCCCCCGGTATGCGACCCGGAAGGACTTCGTGTACGGCGAGGACGTCACCATCGGGGAGTGGACGATCTCCACCGAGGACCTGCCGCGGTACACGTGAAGGGCCGGGGCGCGCGGGAGGCGGTCCCGCGGGCCCCGGCCCGGTCGTCGGTGCACGGTTGCCGGTGCGCGTCAGCGCCGGCGTGGGCCGGTGCGGGTCAGCCGAGCCCGCCGTCGATCGCGCTCACCAGTTCGCCGTTGGCGGTGTCGCCGCTGAACTCCCAGAAGAACGCGCCGCCGAGGCCCTGCTGCTTGGCGTAGGACATCTTGCCGCGGATCGTGCTCGGGGTGTCGTAGCTCCACCAGTCGTTGCCGCAGTGCGCGTACGCGGTGCCGGCCACCGTGCCGGTGGACGGGCAGCTGTTCTTGAGGACCTTGTAGTCCTCGATGCCGGCCTCGTAGGTGCCGGGTGCCGCGCCGGTGGCGGTACCGCCGGGGGCGCTCTGCGTGACGCCGGTCCAGCCGCGGCCGTAGAAGCCGATGCCGAGCAGCAGCTTGTCCGCGGGCACGCCCTTGGCCTTGAGCTTCTGGATCGCCGCGTCGGAGTTGAAGCCGTCCTGCGGGATGCCGTCGTAGCCGTACAGCGGCGAGTGCGGGGCGGTGGGACCGTCGGCGTCGAAGGCGCCGAAGAAGTCGTACGTCATGACGTTGTACCAGTCGGCGTACTGGGCGCCGCCCGCGTAGTCCGCCTTGTCGATCTTCCCGCCGTCGGAGGCGTCGGCGGTGATGGCGGCGGTGACGAGCTGGTCGCCGAACTTCTGGCGGAACACCCGCATCATCTCGCGCATCACGCCGGGGCCGCTGGAGTCACAGCTCTTGCCACAGGCGTTGGGGTACTCCCAGTCCAGGTCGATGCCGTCGAAGAGGCCCTGCCAGCGCGGGTCGTTGACCAGGTTGTAGCAGGACTCGGCGAAGGCGTCCGGGTTCTGCATGGCCTCGCCGAAGTTGCCGGACCAGGTCCAGCCGCCGAACGACCACAGCACCTTGATGTGCGGGTACATCTCCTTGAGCTTCAGGAGCTGGTTGAAGTTGCCCCGCAGCGGCTGGTCCCAGGTGTCGGCCTCGCCGTCCACGCTCTGCGCGGCGGTGTACGCCTTGTCGATCGCGGCGTAGGAGTCGCCCATCGCGCACTGCCCGCTCGCGGTGACGTTCCCGAACGAGTAGTTGATGTGCGTGATCTTCTCCGCGGACCCGCTGGTGACCAGGTTCTTCACGTGGTAGTTGCGGTCGTAGACGCCCCACTCGGTGAAGTAGCCGAGCTTGATGTGGTCGCCGGGCGGCGGCTCGGTGCCGTCGCCGGTGGTGGTGGCCTCCACGGTGGCGCTGGCCGGGCCGATCTGCCCGGTGGTGTCCTCGGCCGTGACCGAGTACGCGTACGTGGTGCCCGCGTTCAGCCCGGTGTCCTGGTAGGAGGTGCCGGACGCGGTGCCGACCTCGGTGCCGTTGCGGAAGACGTGGTAGCGGGAGACGCCGTTGTCGTCGCTGGCGGCCGACCAGTCGAGCGTGACCGAGGTGTCCGTGACGGAGCCCGCGGTCAGCCCGGTGGGCGCGGACGGCGGCTCGTCGCCGGGGTCGCCGCCGCCGGAACCGTCACAGGGCTCGCCGTTGAGCGTGCAGTTGCTCGGCTCCCCGGTGCCGGTGCCGCTGAAGCCGATGGTCGTGCTGGCGCCGGGGGTGAGGGTCGCGTTCCAGTTCGCCGGGGTGGCGGTGTAGTGGTTGCCGTCCCGGGTGATGGTGCCGTTCCAGTGCGAGCCGACGGTGGTGCCCGAGGGGAAGTCCCACTCGAGCGTCCAGTCGTCGATGGTGGTGTCCCCGGTGTTCTTCACGGTCCACTGACCGCCGAACCCGGTCTCCCACTCGGAGGTCTTGACGAAGGTGGCCGTGGCCTCCTCCGCCGCCTGCGCGGGAGTGGCCAGCCCGACGAGCAGTCCGAGGGGGGTCAGCAAGGCCGCGGCGAGAGCCGTGGCTCTGAGCCGGTAGCGTCGTGCGGTTCCTGATCTCAAGGGGGTCTCCTCGAGTTGAGGTCGGTGTACCCGGAGGGGGGTCGGGTCGGGATCTGCGCCGCCTCGCAAGCGTGTGTGGGCACGCTCACCGCAGTCACCGGGAGAGTAGAGAGGTCTGGACCAGTGGTCAATAGGTATGGACCACATGCGAGTTCGGGGGTGGACCGCCAGATGCCGGCCCACCCCCGCGGCGCGGACCCTCAGGGCCGTACGCCCCACTCCTGGGCCAGCACCGCCGCCTGCGTACGGCTGCGCAGGTCCAGCTTGCCGAGCAGCCTGCTCACATGGGTCTTCACGGTGGCCTCGGCCATCGCCAGACGGCCGGCGATCTCCGCGTTCGACAGCCCCTCGCCGAGACAGCCCAGCACCTCGTGCTCGCGCCGGGTGAGCCCGTCCAGCGCCGCCGGCCGCTCCGACGGGTCCCGGCGCGCCCCGGGACGGGCGAACTCCGCGATCAGCCGCCGGGTCACGGCCGGCGCGATCATCCCCTCGCCGCGCGCCACCGCGCGCACCGCCTCCACGACCGCGGCCGCCTCGCTGTCCTTGAGCAGAAAGCCGGCGGCCCCCGCCCGCAACGCCCCGAACACGTACGCGTCCAGGTCGAAGGTGGTGAGCACCAGGACGTCGGCCCAGCCCTCCGCGGTGATCCGCTCGGTGGCCGAGACCCCGTCCAGTCGCGGCATCTGCACATCCATCAGCACCACGTCAGGACGCAGGTCGCGGGCGAGCCGCACCGCCTCCTCGCCGTCCGCCGCCTCCCCGGCGACCTCGATGCCGCCCGCCCCGCGCAGGATCAGCACCAGCCCCGCCCGTACCGCCTGCTGGTCCTCGGCGACCACGACCCGTACCGGCTCCGGCGCTCCGGATGCCTCGTTCACTCCACGCCCCCCGATGTCCCGCTCGCGTCCCCGGCCGTCCCCGCCGTCTCTGACGTCCCCGCCGTCCCGGAGGCCCCGGCGGCCGCCCCGGGACCGCCGGTGCCGCGGCCGTACCACCGCTCCCGGCCCTCCCGGCCCTCGCCCGGTCCGTCCACGGGCAGTTCGGCCCGTACCTCCCACACCTTCCGGCCCGCCCCCTCGGCGCCGCCGTCCGGGACCGGGCCCGCCGCGAGCGTGCCGCCGAGCAGCTCCGCCCGCTCCCGCATGCCGATCAGCCCGGCCCCGGACCCCGGCGCCCGCGGCCCCGTGCCGCCCGCGCCGTCCAGCGGACTGGTGACCCGCACCAGCAGCGGACCCCGGTCGCCGTCCCGGCGCCACAGCCGCACCGCGATGGTGCCCCCGGCCGCGTGCTTGAGCGCGTTGGTGACCGACTCCTGCACCACCCGGTAGGCCGCGAGCTCCACCGGCGCCGGCAGCGCCGACCCGTCGCGTTCGTCCTCCAGGGCGAACGCGAACTGCCCACCGGCGCCGGCCCGGGCCCGCTCCAGCAGCGCGTCCAGGCCGTCCAGGGTGGGGGAGGCCCCGGGCTCGCCGGCGCCCTCGGTGTCGCGCAGCAGACCGATCAGCCGGCGCATCTCCGTCAGGCCCTGCACGCTGTTCTCCCGGATGACGCCGAGCGCGTCCCGGGTCGCCGCGGCGTCGTCCTCCCGGAGCGAGAGCGCTGCCGTGGAGTGGATCGCGATGGCCGAGAGATGGTTCGCCACCAGGTCGTGCAGTTCGCGGGCCATCCGGGCACGCTCGGCGGTCACCGCCTGGGCGCGGTCCATCTCGGCCAGCAGCGCGGTCTGCTCCGCGCGCAGCCGCTCGGCCGCCGCGGTGTCCCGGTGGTTCCGCACGATCACCCCGGTCGAGGCCGGCATGACCGACACCAGCGCGGCGATCAGCCCGACGAAGAGCCCGCCGGCGAGCTGCCAGAGGGCCAGCGCGCCGACGGTGAGCGTCACCGAGAGCAGCACCGAGGCGGGCAGCAGCCGCCGGGCAAGCCGCTGCGGCCCGTACAGCACGGCCGCGTACACCACATCGGTGAACATCAACACGGTGACCAGCAGCGATCCGGCCGCCAGGTCCGCCGCCAGCGCCGCCGTCCCCAGCGCCAGCGACCACGGCTGGCCGGTGCGGCGCAGCAGCTCCGCGCCGGCCATCGCCGTCAGCGGCAGCAGGCTGAGCGCACCCGGCCGGTCCGGCCCGAAGGTGCTGAACAGGCCGAGGCTCCACAGCAGCACACCGCCCACCAGGCCGACGACGGCGATCAGCACGTCGTCTCGGTGCGGGCGGCGTGGGCGGGACATGGGTCCATCACAGCACGGCGGGCGCGGCCGCGGCCTCCGCGCAGGGGCGGAGACCGGGGGTACATCGAAGGATGCAGCGCGGGATCGTCGCTGGTGACGACGCGGACGGCGGCCCCCGGCCGCCACGCTGAGGGGTACGGACACCCACCCCGCGGCAGCGAAGGAGCGCCACCGTGCTGGTCACCCTGATCATCGCCTGCGAGATCGCCTTCTGGGTGCTGCTCGCGCTCGGACTCTCCCTGCGCTACCTGGCGCGGATGCCGCGCGCCGGGGCCGCCGTGCTGCTCTGCGAGCCGTTCCTGGAACTGGTGCTGCTCGCCGTCACCGCGATCGACCTGAAGGACGGCGCCGCGCCGGACTGGAAGCACGGTCTCGCCGCCGTGTACATCGGGTTCACCGTCACCCACGGTCACTACCTGATCCGCTGGGCCGACGGACACTTCGCCCACCGCTTCGCGGGCGGTCCGCCGCCGGTGAAGCCGCCGCGCCACGGGATGGCCCGCGCGGTCCACGAGTGGAAGATGACCGGCCGCGCCGTGCTCGCCGCCGCCATCGCCGCGGGGCTGCTGCAGGCCGCCGTCTGGTTCGTCGACGACCCCGGCCAGAGCACCTCGCTGCGGGCCTGGCAGGCGAAGATGGGCATCGTCGCCGTGGTCAGCGTGATCGTCGCGCTGAGCTACACCGTCTGGCCCAAGCAGCCGTCCGGGGACGCGGACCGCGACGCCGGCGCCCCCGTCCGGGAGCGGGCCGGCGGGCGTCTCCGCTGACCCGCCGCGGCGCGCCCGGAGCGGCGGGCCCCGGGAGTGGGTGCGGTCGTGTGAGGACCGGGCGGGCCGGGGTACCGCGGGTGTCATGAACGACCGAGAACGCGAGGCGCGTGACCGCGAGGCCCGCGAGCAGCGCGCGGCGGACCGGGCCCGCGAGGCGCCGGAGGCCGCGCGGGCCGCGGAGGCCCGGGCCCGCGGGGACCGGGAGATACGCGAGGCCCAGGAGACGCGCGAGGCCACCGAGGAACGGGCCGCCCGGGAACTGCGCACGGCGTACCAGCAGCGGGAAGGCGGCACCGAGCCGGACGAGCGCCGCCGCAGCGCGGAGCGGGCCGCCGAGGCCGAGGAGCGCCGGGCGCAGAGCCGGCCCTTCACGTACCCGTACGAGGAGCGGCGGGCCGGGGTCCGTCCCCGGCGGCACATCAGCCGTGAGGAGGCGGACGCCGGCATGACGCCGGGGATGCCCGGCGGCGAGGGCGCCACCGGCGGCGGCCAGCCCGGCGGCACGGGCGTGGGGGTGCCGCCCGGCCGTGCCGGGATGACTCCCGAGGAGTACGCGGACACCGTCGGCTGGGCCGAACCGGCCGAGCCCGGCGACGTGGCCCGTGCCGGTCGCCCGGCCGGCGAGCCGGGCGCGGAGCGCGAGCGCCGGGCCGGTCGCGAGGGTGAGCGGGACGCCGAGCGTGGCACCGGGCGTGCGGAGGACGAGGCCCGCGAAGGCCGGGACCGCGGCGACGGCCCCGGCACCCGGTGAGCGCGCAGGCGGGCGCCGGACCGCCGCGACACGGCAGCGGGCGTACGGCGGAAGCCGCGGGCCGGCGCCCCCGGGCATGGCGCTCCGGCCCCGGGCCCCGCAGAAAGGGCGGCGCCCCGGTCCGCACGCCGGGGGAGCGCGGGGACCGGGACGCCTGTGGGGGGTGCCGGGCGCGGGGTACGGCGGCTCAGCCGCAGTGCTGGGCCCGCTCCTGGTCGGTCATCGGGCGGGTGTGCTGGGTCTTGGTGCTCGGCGCGTCGGGCATCGGACCCGTCGCCTGGAAATCGACGTACCAGTAGTAGTGACCGTAGTAGCGGTCCGGGAAGTGCAGTTCGTACGTACCGTTGACGCGCTGCATCTGCGCCTCGCGCGTCACCCAGCCGACATGGCCGGGCCGGACGTCGATGTAGGTCGTCTCCGACTCGGTGTGCGAGCTGGACCAGGTGTGCTCATAGCTGGTCTCGACGGTCACCTTGAACACCTCGGCGAAGCCGTACTCGGCGCTCAGCGAGACGCCGATGCTGTTGGTCTCGCCGGTGGTGTCGGACCAGCCGACGGCCGAACGCTGGTTGTCCGGGGTGCAGTTGTAGACGGCGTCGCCGACCTGGTGCGACGGGCCCATGAAGACCTCGGGTGGGCCGTCCGGGTGGAAGACGCACACGTCGGTGCCGTTGTCGCACTTCATCAGCAGCTCGCGGGCGGTGGGCGTGTCCGCGGCCTGGGCGCTGGTCGGGGCCAGGGCGGCGCCGCCCAGGGTGGCCAGGGCGGCGGCGAGGACGCCGGCACGTATGCGGTTGCGCATGGGGGCCTCCGGCAGTGGGGGGTTGGGGGAGTGGGACGGGGCCGGCGGCTAGCTGAAGCCGATGGACTCCGTGCGGTCGTTCATGAACGTGCCGATGTCCGGGGTGTTCTCCTTGAACGGGCCGTCCCGGTCGCCGCCGAGATCCGGCTCGGGGTAGAGCCAGAGCCAGCAGTTGGCCCACGGCTGGACGGAGGAGATGCGGTCCTTCCACCAGTCGTCCAGGTCGTACTGGAAGTTGACCCAGCCGTCCTTCACGCACGGCTCGGCGCCGTAGATGGTGAGCGAGGCGCCGCCGTAGCCGTCGTGCTCGAAGAAGGTGCCCTGGATGACCTCGGCGGCCGCCGAGGACTGGCGGAACTCCGGGTTCCGGGCCGCGGTGTGCGGGGACTTCGGCGCGTCGTCGATCCGGCCGCCGGTGGCGGCCTCGACGGCGGCGGTGAAGGTCGCGAAGCAGCGTTGCTCGCCGGTCTCCCGGTCGGCGATGCAGTGCGGGGTCTGCGGGCCGGGCTGTGCGGCCGGTGCCGGGGATGCCTGTGCGGGGGATGCCTGTGCGGGGGCCGCGGCACCGCCGGCGGCGAGCAGGGCGCAGGCGGCCGCAAGGGGGGCGAAGCGCCGGACGGGTCTGTGCGCTGACACGGTGCAACTCCTGTTCTCCTGTGGGGGTGAGAGCGCTATCAGGCCTGCTCGTTCACGGTGCGGCCAAACCCGAAGCCCGGAATTGACCGGAATCCACGCGCGTTGCCCCTGCTCGCCTCCGGCGCGGTGCCCGGGAATGTGAGGGGCCGCGAGGCCCCCGGTGCGGGGGTGGCGGCTTGCGTTCGCCGGGGGCCGGCGGCAGGCTCGGAGCCGTGCCCACGCTGCTGATCGTCCACCACACGCCGTCCCCGAACCTGGAGGCGATGTTCGACGCCGTCGTCTCCGGCGCCACCACCGACGAGATCGAGGGTGTCGAGGTGATGCGCCGGCCCGCGCTCTGCGCGACGGCGAGCGACGTGCTCGCCGCCGACGGGTATCTGCTGGGGACGCCGGCCAACCTCGGCTCCATGTCGGGCGCCCTCAAGCACTTCTTCGACCAGGTCTACTACCCGTGCCGGGACGCCACCCGCGGCCGCCCGTACGGGTACTACGTGCACGGCGGCAGCGACGTCACCGGGGCCGTGCGCGGCATCGAGTCGATCACCACGGGGCTCGGCTGGGAGCAGGCGGCCGCCACCGTCACGGTGACGGGGACACCGGCCAAGGAGGACCTGGAGTCCTGCTGGGAGCTGGGCGCCACGGTGGCGGCGGGCCTCATCGGCTGACCGGCCTCACGGCCGGACCGGCCGGGGACGGCACCGGCTCCCCGGTACGGCACCGGCCGCGTCCGGCGGCGTACCGGGGGCGTCGGCGCAGTCGCCTTCGCCGGCCCGGTCACCGCCCTGGTGGGCTGCCGGCGTACCGAGGCGAGCACCCGCCGCTCCCGCTCCGGGGCGTCGACGGGTTGCCCGCCCGTCCACTTGGCCGCCGCGCCCCGGTCCGCGGTGGCCAGTCGCCGCGCGGACAGCTCGGCCGGCGGATGCAGCGCGGCGTACGCGTCCCCCGGGTCGCCCGGCGCGCCGGACGGTGCGACCTGGGCGGACGGTGCGGCCGCGGAAGGCGGGGCGGACGGTGCGGCCGCGGAAGGCGGTGCGGCCGGTGCGCCGGCCGGGGCCGCCCCGGCGAGACCGGTGCCCAGGCCGGCGCCGAGCACGGTCAGGGCGGCCAGCGCGGTCAGTAGGGTCGCCGCGGAACCGCACCGTTCGCGGAGACCGCGCGATCCGGCGGCCGGGGGAGGGGCGTCGACGAGCATGGAACGCAGTGTGACGAACGCGTCGCCCTCCGTCAAAAAGGGCTGGTGGTGCGGCTCAGCGGTTCTCGCCGGGCACCCAGAGCACGTCTCCGCCGGCGTCCTTGTTCGCGCTGCGGGCCAGGATGAAGAGCAGGTCGGAGAGGCGGTTCAGATAGGTGGCGGTGAGCGGGTTCATGGTGTCCCCGTGCTCCTCCAGCGCGGCCCAGGTGGAGCGTTCCGCACGGCGCACCACGGTGCACGCCTGGTGCAGCAGGGCCGCCCCGGGGGTGCCGCCGGGCAGGATGAAGCTGCGCAGTTTCTCCAGGTCCGCGAGGAAGAGGTCGCAGTCCGCCTCCAGCTTGTCGATGTAGCTCTGCTCCACCCGCAGCGGCGGGAACTCCGGCTTCTCCACGACCGGCGTCGCCAGGTCCGCGCCCACGTCGAAGAGGTCGTTCTGCACGCGGGTGAGGACGGCCGCCAGCGCGTCGGGGAGCTGCCCGAGGGAGAGCGCGACGCCGATCGCGGCGTTGGCCTCGTTGGCGTCGGCGTACGCGGCGATGCGCAGATCCGTCTTGGCCGTACGGCTCATGTCGCCCAGCGCCGTGGTGCCGTCGTCTCCGGTACGGGTGTAGATGCGCGTCAGGTTGACCATGCGGGCAGGGTAACCCTCCGGGGCCGCGGCGGCCCGGGGCGCGGGAACCGGGCCGGGTGCGGCCGGGAGGCCGGGCCGTGGTGCGGCCGTGCACGGCACGACCGCGAAGCGGGTCGCCGGTGGGGTGCTGCACGGCGGCTCCCGCCCAACTGCGCCGGGCGGCCCGTCGGCTGAGCGCCCACGCGGGCCCCGTGCCGCCCCGAAGGGGAATGCGCATCAAGGCTCACGGATCGGACACCATCCGTGTGATGTCCGCCATGTGAGACGTGACGCGTGTCTCTTCGCTCCCAACCGCCCGCCGGGAAGCGCTAAGGTCCGCCCAACGGCCTCACGAAGTCCCACGGACCCGCACGGGTCCCCACCCGGGTCCCCACGGGTCCTCAAGAACGCTCAGGAACACGGAAGGGTGCGTGTCGTGGCGAAGAAGCTCGCCGTCATCGGAGCCGGTCTCATGGGATCCGGCATCGCGCAGGTCTCGGCCCAGGCGGGCTGGGAGGTGGTCCTGCGCGACGTGACCGACGAGGCGCTGCGCCGCGGCACGGACGGCATCAAGGCGTCGTACGAGAAGTTCGTCGGCAAGGGCAAGCTGGAGGAGAGCGCGGCCGAGGCCGCCCTCTCCCGCATCACCGCGACGACCGACATGGACGCCGCCGCCGACGCGGACGTCGTCGTCGAGGCCGTCTTCGAGCGGCTCGACGTCAAGCAGGAGATCTTCCGCACCCTCGACGGTCTGGTGCAGGACGAGGCCGTCCTCGCCTCCAACACCTCGGCCATCCCGATCACCAAGATCGCCGCCGCCACCGGCCGGCCGGAGCGCGTGGTGGGCACCCACTTCTTCTCGCCGGTTCCGATGATGGCCCTGTGCGAACTGGTACGCGGCCTCAAGACCAGCGACGCGACGCTGGCCGCCGCCCGTGAGTTCGCCGAGTCCGTCGGCAAGACCTGCATCGTCGTCAACCGTGACGTCGCCGGCTTTGTCACCACCCGGCTCATCTCCGCGCTGGTGGTCGAGGCGGCCAAGCTCCAGGAGTCGGGCGTCGCCACCGCCGAGGACATCGACACCGCGTGCAAGCTCGGCTTCGGGCACGCCATGGGCCCGCTCGCCACCGCGGACCTGACCGGCATCGACATCCTGCTGCACGCCACGGAGAACATCTACACCGAGTCGCAGGACGAGAAGTTCGCCCCGCCGGAGCAGATGCGGCGCATGGTGGACGCGGGCGACATCGGCCGCAAGAGCGGCCAGGGCTTCTACACCTACTGAACGCGCGCACGGAAACGGAGGCGCGCGCCGCGCCGGCGCCCGCACGGCGCGCGCTCCCGGAGACGGTGCACACACGGGGCATGACCGGGGCCCCGGGACACGGGGAACACCTCGCCGAATGCTCACCCGCCAGGGTGAATTGCGTATCGGTTCGGGCACGGACGGCAACGTGACCGGCTGCCGGCTGGTCAGTTGTGATGAGACATAGACGCGACACAGCGGCGTCACCGAGGCGTCAAGGTTCAGCGCACGACAGCGACCACAACCGGGGAGCGGTTATGCACATCAAGGGCGACCACGCCGAGCTGGTCGTCGGGGGTCGCCTCGACGTCCGCAGCGCAGCGGACGCCCGTACGGCCCTGCACACCGCCGTGGACTCCGGCGAGGGCGATCTCGTGCTGGACCTGGCCCAGCTCGAGTCCTGGGACGCCACCGGGCTCGGCGTCATCATGGGCGCCCACCGCCGCGCCGGGCGGTGCGGCCGCAGGCTGGTACTGCGGGACGTACCGCCGCAGATGCAGCGGCTGCTGGTGGCCACCCGGCTGCACCGGATCCTCGCGATGGAGACCTCGCAGGTGCCGATCCTCACCAAGCCGTGACGGACACGCCCGCACACGGACCGCCGGGCTCAGGGATACTGTGCCCTTCACAGCGTCATGGGGGCGGAGGCCATGGTTCAGCACGACAGTGATCAGCCCGGTGGAGACCGCGGAAACGAACAGGACAGCGGGGCCCTGTCCCGCACGGTCCGGCTCATATCCGGCGACTACCTGCTGACCGTCAACCCGGTCGACGGCAGCGAGATCGAACCCTGCCCGCCGACCGAGCGCCCCGGGCCGCCGCAGCGGCGGGACGTGCCCCTCGACCCCGCGGCACCCGCGGACCCCGGCACCCCCGGAGAACCCGGCCCGCCCTTCCTCGAGCGCGACGAGGAGCGCGAACGGCTCACCCGGCTCCTCGAACGCGGACGCTCCGTCCGGCTCACCGGCCCGCCCGGTGCCGGCCGCAGCGCCCTGCTGGACGCCGTGGCCCGGGACGTCGCCGGCCTGGCGCCCGACGGCGTCGTACGGCTCAGCGGTTACCGCCGCACCCCGGACGACGTCCTCCAGGACCTCTTCGCCGCCGTGTACGACGCCCCCGGGCAGCGACCCGACCGCCACGGGCTGCGGGAGGCCCTCGCCTCCGTCGGGGCCGTGGTCCTCCTCGACGACGCCGAGTTCGGCGGCGACGCCCTCGAGGAGCTGCTGGCCACCACCCCCGAGTGCGCTTACGTGGTCACCGCCACCCCGGACGTCGCCGCGCCCGCGCCCCGCTCGCACCTGGAGGAGCTCTTCCTCTCCGGGCTCAGCCGCACCGGCTCCCTGGAACTGCTGGAACGGCTGACCGGCCGGCCGCTCGACGACACGGAGGCGGACTGGGCCGCCGACCTCTGGTTCCGCACCGAGGGGCGGCCGCTCGCCCTCGTGCAGGGCGGGGCGGTGCTGCGCCTCCGCGAGGACGGGAGCTCCGGGGTTCCCGGGTCCGCCGGGGAGGCCGGGCAGACCGCAGAAGCCGGGCACACCGGAGAGGCCGGGGAGACCGCCCCGGCCGCGGATGCCGGGGACGCCCTGCCCGGCGGCTCCGGTGCGCTGCCGGCCGTCGAGGAGGCGCCGGCGTTCCTCGTCACCGGGCTCTCCGAGGCCGCCCGGGAGGCTCTGCGCCTGGCCCTCGCCCTCGGCGGGGAACTGCCGCACCGCAGCCAGCTCCCCGCCCTGCTCGGCGCGGGGCGCGCCGAGCAGGTGCCGGCCGAACTCGCCGCATCCGGGCTGGTCACCGCCGCCGGCGGGCACCACCGGCTGGCCGCCGGGGTCGCCGAGGCGGTGGACGCGGCGGGCTTCACCGCGAACACCCGGGGCCCCGGGGAATCCGGGAGGACGCACGAGGACGGCGCGGGAGCCGCGGAGGACGCCGCGGACCGCGCGCACAAGGCCGCCCGGCACTACGGCTGGTGGGTCGCCCACCGCTCGGTGACAGCGGAACAGGTCGCCGGCGAGGCGGACGCCGTGCTCGGCACGCTCGCCGCCGCACGCCGCAGCGGCCACGCCGCAGCCGCGGTGCACCTCGCCCGCGCGGCCGCACCGGTACTGGCGGCCGGCCGGCGCTGGGGCGCCTGGGAACGGCTGCTGCGCGGGGGCCAGGAGGCCGCGCGCACGGCCGGCGAGGTCGCGGAGGAGGCGTACTTCCACCACGAACTCGGCGTGCTGGCGCTCTGCGCGGGGAACCCCGAGCGGGCCCGCGCCGAACTGGAGGCCTCCATCGGGCTGCGCGGCATCCTCGCCGACAAGCGCGGCACGGTCGCCGGGAGGCGGGCGCTCGCCCTGGTGACGGACCGCCTGGCGGCCGAGGGGAGCGGCGGGAGCGCCGCGGCGGCCGGTGCTTCCGGGGCCGCAGAGCCAGGGGATCGCAAGGACGCGGCCGGCACGCCCTCCGCCGGTGTGCCCGGGGACGGCACGGGCGCGGCGCCGGGCGGCCCACCCGGGAGGTCCGGCACCGGTACGGCCGACGGGCACGGCGCCGGGCGCCCGGGCCTGCCCGTACGCACCAGGAAGCACGAACCCGGACCGGCCGGTGCGGTGCCGGGAGCCGGCACCGGGGTACCGGCCCACGGCGGCGGTTCCGAGGCGGAGACGGTACAGCGGCCCCTGGTGGACGGAACGCCCGCCACCACGGCGTCCACGGCGGCCTCCGCGCGGCGATCGCCGGAGCAGGCGACGGCCGACGCCCTCGACAAGGCCGCCGCCATGGACGAGAGCATCGCCGCCATGCGGGCTTCCGGGTCCGGCGCCGGGAGCCTCGGCTACGGCACGGGCGAGCGGAAGGGGCGGCTCGCCCTGCGCGGCACCCGCAGGAACATGGTCGCCGCGGGGAGCGGCGCCGTGCTGGCCATCGTGCTCGGCACCGCGCTGACCCTGGGGAACGCCTCCGACGAAGCCCCGTCCGACACCGTGCAGCCCGACCATTCGACCTCGCAGCCGGACGACTACGACGGGCTGCCCGCGGACGACACCGGTGAGGAGAACGACGACGGCGGGACCGCGGGCGACTACGCCTCGCCCTCGGCCGGTACCCCCGGCCCGACCAGCGAGGCGCCCTCCCCGACGACGTCCTCGGAGCGCCCCTCCCAGAGCGGGGAGGAGTCCACGCCGAGCGACGACGAGGACACGGGGAGCCCGTCCGGCTCCGGCGGAGGGTCCTCCAACGGGACCTCCGGGTCCGGCGGTGGCGGTGGCCAGCCCACGGACGAGCCGACCGACGAAGAGACGGAGACCGAGGAGCCCACGGAGTCCCCGGACCCCACGGAGTCGCCCGACCCGACGCTGGAGCCGACTCCGACCGAGTCCGGAGGGCAGGCCGGGGGCGGTGGCGGCGGGTCCACGCCGCCACCGTCGAACACGGCGAGCGGACCCGCGCCCAGTACCACGGCGAGCGGGAGCACCAGCTCCTCCCCCGAGGCCGGGGACTCGGCCACGCCGACGACCGTGTGACGGTGCGCGGGGGCCGGCGCGGCGCTCGGCGGTTCCGCCGGACCCGCGCCGCGGGGTCCAGCCCGGTCGCGGGGTGAGGGACTCCCGGCGGGAGACGGTGGGCGCCTGTGCCGGGCGTCCGCGCCGCCGCTGCCGCCCGGGTTCCCGGGCCCGGCCACGGGGTTGCGTGCCGTCGCGGCGGGACAAGGAGCGCCGGCGGCGGTACGGGACGCCTGTCGCGGCGGGCCGGAGTGCGGTCCGGGCACACGGGCCCGCGGGGCCCGGGGCGCCCCCGGCGGTCAGAAGAGGCGGAGCTTGTCGTCCTCGATGCCGCGGAGGGCGTCGTAGTCGAGGGTCACACAGGAGATGTCCCGGTCCGTCGCGAGCACCCGCGCCTGCGGCTTGATCTCCTGGGCGGCGAACACGCCCTTCACCGGGGCCAGATGCGGGTCCCGGTTGAGCAGCTCCAGGTAGCGGGTGAGCTGCTCGACCCCGTCGATCTCGCCCCGGCGCTTGATCTCCACCGCCACCGTGGTGCCGTCCGCGTCCCGGCCCAGGATGTCCACCGGGCCGATGGCCGTGGGGTATTCACGCCGAATCAGCGTCCACCCCTCGCCCAGCGTCTCCATCCGGTCGGCCAGCAGCTCCTGGAGGTGCGCCTCCACCCCGTCCTTGATCAGGCCGGGGTCCACGCCCAGCTCGTGCGAGGAGTCGTGCAGCACCTCCTCCATCGTGATGATGAGCTTCTCGCCCGCCTTGTTCACGACCGTCCACACGGGTGTCCCGTCGTCCTCGCTCTCCTTGAGGGTGCAGGGCGGGGACATCCAGTTGAGGGGCTTGTAGGCGCGGTCGTCCGCATGGATGGACACCGAGCCGTCCGCCTTCACCAGGACGAGCCGCGGAGCGGAGGGAAGGTGCGCGGTGAGCCGTCCGGCGTAGTCGACGGAGCAACGGGCGATGACGAGACGCATGGTCGCTCACGCTACTGGACGGCGGCCGTTCCTCGCGATGCGCCCCCGGTCGGGGCGGTTTCGCGGATGGCTTGTTGTGTACGCATTCGTCTGGTGCAGGCGTAGACCCAGGCTTACGCTACGCAGCGGGGGCGTCGCCGTGCGGAACCGCCCGGCGACCGGCCCGACCGGTCGCGTCGCGGCAGATTCCCCTGTCCCGTCCGTAAGGCCCCGGGGCTCCCGGGGTCGCGAGAGGAGAACTCATGTCGCTCGACGTCTCACCGGCCCTGCTCGCACAGGCCGAGCGAGGCGAGGTCGATGAAGCGGCTTTCGTCGACTGCGTCCGTACCTCCCTGCCGTACGCATGGGAGATGGTCAGCTCGCTGGTGGCGCAACTGAAGGTGGACGGCGGTGAGTTCGCCGACAACCAGACGCCTCCGCCGGACGAGCAGGCCCGCGGCCAGCTTCTCCGCGCCCTGGCGAGCGATGCGATACGCGGCGCGCTGGAACGTCACTTCGGTGTCCGGCTCGCCTTCCAGAACTGTCACCGGGTGGCCGTCTTCCCGCTGGACCCGGCGGTGGACGACCGGCTCACCCGGTTCCGCTCGACCCGCGGGCAGCTCCTCAACCAGTCGCCGGAGCTGCGCGACTGCTGAGTCGCCGCCCGCGGCGCCGTGCTGCCGCTGTTCACCGGAGCAGCGGCAGCACCTCCGCGCCCAGCCGTTGCACGTTCGCCTCGGTGGCGGCCAGATCGCCGCTGCCCTCCGCGAGCAGGGCGAAACGGCTGATTCCGGTCACCTTCCGGGTGGTCGCCAGCCGGTCCGCGCACTGCCGCGGGGTCCCCACCGGGTGCAGCCCGCACAGCAGCTCCGTGTAGGCGACCGGATCCCGCGATGTACGGGGTCTGCCGTCCACCGTGCGGTGCGCCTCCAGCCCTTGACGCAGCCAGCCCGGCATGGCCTTGGTGAGCGTCTCCCGCGCCTCCGCGCCGGTATCGGCGATCTGCACCACTCCCGCGGAGACATGCTGCGCGGCGGTCTCCGCGACGGCCTCCGGGGCGTGCCCCGCCGCCCGGGCCTCGCGCCGCCAGAGCGCGGTGAACTCCGCCTTCTCCGTGTCCCCGCAGTGCATGCCGAGCAGCATCGGCAGCCGGTGCCGGGCGGCGAGCCGCACCGTACCGGGGGAAGTGCACGCCACCAGCACCGGGGGCGCCGCCGGCGGCCCGCTCAGCGCCTCGTCGGGGCGGGGCACCACGGCGACCTCGCGGAAGCGGTGCCGCTCGCCGTCGGCACCCACCGCCGGCTCCCGCAGCCAGCGCAGCAGCAGCTCCAGCGCCTCCGGGAAGCCGGTCTCGTACGCCGCGGCGCCGCCGCCGAAGACCTCCAGATCGATCCAGGGCCCGCCGCGGCCCACGCCGAGGGTGAAGCGGCCGCCGGAGGTGAGGTGCAGCAGGGCCGTCTGCTCGCCGAGCGCCACCGGGTGGGCGTTGGGCAGCACGCTCACCGCGGTGCCGACGCCGATCCGCCGGGTGCGGCCGAGCAACTGCGCGGCGAGGGTCACCGCGGACGGGCACACGCCATACGGCACGAAATGGTGCTCGGCGACCCAGACGTCGTCCAGGCCGGCGCGCTCGGCCTCCTCCGCGGTCCGCACCGCCCGGTGCAGCGCCTCCCCCGACCCCTGACCCGGGAACCGGGCCGCCAGTACGAACGCTCCGACACGCATCGCTCTCCGCCTCCTCGCGGACCCGCCCGGCTCTCCCCATCCGGCAACAACGCCTGACACGTGCCAAAGGCACGGCCTGGCGGGAGAATCCTCCCGCGGAACCGGGAGAGCTGCGTACCTGCCCTCGCCTCCGGGCGCTGGGGTCCGGCGTCGACGCTTCTCGGTGCTGCGCTCGCTCGTTCCTCGCTCGCTTGACCTCGTCACTCTCGACGCCGGCGCGCCCTTCGGCTCGGCTCCCGGGTCAGTACGCTGGTGGGGCGGCTTTCGCCGCGCGTCCACCGCTTCCGCCCTGAACCGAGGTGACCCGTGTCCCCGCGCCGTAACCGCCCGCGCGGCGGTGCCCGATCCGCCCGTCGCTCCGGTGCCCCGGCGGACCCCGGCGAGCGCTACGGACTGGAGCGCACCGCCGAGTGGCGGGGCGAGGAGTGGGCGGTGCGGCAGGTCACCGGGGGCGCGGCGGTGAAGCACTATCGCTGCCCGGGATGCGACCAGGAGATCCCGCCCGGCGTGCCGCACCTGGTGGCCTGGCCGCGGGAGGGCGGCGGGGACGACCGGCGGCACTGGCACCGGGCGTGCTGGAACGCGCGGGACCGCCGGAGCGCGCGGCTCCAGCGGTCCCGTAACGCCCCCCGCTACTGACCGGGGGCAGATCCGGTCCGGACCTGTGCGGCCCGGACCGTGGAGATCAGACGTCGCGCTTGGCGAGCAGCGCCTGGGCGCCCGCCAGCGCCGCGGCCGTGACGAGCGCCAGCAGGCCGAGCAGCGGCCAGCCGGTGGCGTCCCCCTCGCCCTGCATCGGCATGTGGAAGAGCGAGGCCAGGCCGTTCAGCGGGGAGTACTCCAGCAGTGCCTCCTGCACGTCGCGCAGGCTCTCACCCTGCATGAACAGGGCCAGCACCAGCGGGAGCAGCACCACGCCCATCATGGTGGTGATGGCGCCCGCCGAGTGCCGCAGCATGGCGCCGACGGCGAGCGAGAGCAGGCCCAGCAGGGCGACGTACAGGCCGGCACCGACGGTCGCCCCCAGCCACTCGCCGCCGGTGGCGACGAGCTCCCCGTCCTGGACGGACTCGCGCAGGTTCTCCGGGACGTACTGGTCCGGTCCCACCGTCTGGCCGCCGAGCAGCGCGGAGTTGATCAGCGCGGTGAGCGAGCAGGCCGCCGTGGTCATCACGAAGGCCAGTCCGAAGAAGATCAGGCCCTTGGCGAGCAGCACCCGGCCGCGGCGCGGGCAGGCCGTCATCGTCGTGCGGATCATGCCGGTGCCGTACTCGGAGGTGATCACCAGCACGCCGAGGGTGATGATGGCGAGCTGCCCGAGCATCAGGCCGAAGAGGCCGCCGCCGAGCAGCGGCATGTCCACGTACCCGTCGTCGTCGCCGCTGAGGCCCAGGGCGGTGAGGAAGCCGATGCCGACCACGAGCAGGAACATGATGCCGAGCGTCCAGACCGTGGAGCGCACCGAGCGGATCTTGGTCCACTCGGAGGCGATGGCGTGGCCGAGGTGGGTACGGACCACCGGGATCGGCGAGGCGTAGCCGCCGCCGTCCCCCGGGCCGCCGGGCGGCCCCCACGCCTGCGGGGGCGGCGGCCCCTGCGGGGCGCCCGCCGCCGGCTGGGGTGGGCGGCCGGGCGGCCCGGTCCGGGGCACCCGGCTCCGGGGGTGACCCGGCCCGGGGCACGCGTCCCCCGGGCGGCGCCCCGGACCGTGGCACGGCGCGGTCGGGCCCGGTCCCGGGCACACGGCGCGGCGGGCAGAGCCGCCGCTGGTCCCAGGGGCCCGGCGCCGCCGGGCACGGCACCCGGCACCGCCCCGGGCGCGGACCGGGCCGGCCAGGGGTCAGGGAGCGTGCAGCCGCAGCGCTGCACGCTCCGCCCCCTCCGGGGGCACACCCCGCCGGGACACCACGATCATGGTGAGGAAGGCCAGCGGCACCGTCCAGGCGGCGGGCTGCGCCAGCAGCACGGTGAACACGCCGGAGTGCCAGTCGGTGGCCGCGGAGAGGAAGGCCGCGCCGGTCGCCGTCACCACGCCGGTCGCCAGCCCGCTCGCCGCCCCCGCCACCGTCAGCCGCGACCACCAGATGCCCAGCACCAGCAGCGGGCAGAAGGTGGACGCGGCCACCGCGAAGGCCCAGCCCACCAGGACGTTGATGTCCAGGTGCGAGGCGGGCAGCGAGAGCAGCACCGCCACCCCGGCGCCCGCGGCGACGGCCGCCCGCAGCCGGGACAGCCCGCTGCCGAACAGGTCGTGCGACAGACCGCCGGCCAGCGCCAGCAGCAGCCCCGAGGAGGTGGAGAGGAACGCCGCGAAGGCGCCCGCCGCCACCAGCGCCGTGAGCACGCTGCCCAGCACGCCCGGCACCGCCTGCCCGGGCAGCACCACCGTCACCGTGTCGGTGGCGTTGTCCCGCACCAGGTGCGGTGTGAGCACCCGGCCCAGCAGCCCGTAGACCACGGGGAAGAGATAGAAGACCCCCAGCAGCGCGATCACCCGCACCGCCACCCGCCGCGCGACCCGGGCACTGGAGCTGGTGTGGAAGCGCATGATCACGTGCGGCAGCCCGATGGCGCCCAGCGTCGTCGCCACCAGCACCGACCAGGTGGCCAGCAGTGGGTGACCCGCGCCGCCGATGTCCAGCAGCGGACGGCTCCACCCGTCCGGGGCGCTGACCGGCGTGAACGCCGCGGACCGGGTCTCCGCGCCGACGTGCACCATCAGATACACCGCGGGCACGGCGATGAACGCCAGCTTCACCAGGTAGTGGAACGCCTGCACATAGGTCGCCGACCGCATGCCGCCCAGCGCGATCGAGCCGCTGACGACCAGCCCGGCCAGCACCACCCCCACCCAGTAGGGCGTGCCGCTGACGAGCTGCAGCACCACCCCGGCGCCCTTGAACTGCGGCACCAGGTAGAGCCACATGATGACCAGCACGATCATCCCGCAGAGCCGGCGGATGCCCGGCGACCCCAGCCGGTACTCCGCGAAGTCCGGCACGGTGAACGCCCCGGAGCGCCGCATCGGCCCGGCGACCAGCGCCACCACGGCGACATAGCCCGCGGTGAACCCCACCGCGAACCACATGGTGCCGATCCCGTCCTTCAGCAGCAGCCCGGCCAGCCCCAGCACCGAGGCGGCCGAGACGTACTCCCCGGCGATGGCCATCGCGTTCCAGCCCGGCGCCACCCGGCGGGAGGCGACCAGGAAGTCCGGCGTGGTACGGGCGGCGCGCACCCCGTACAGGCCGATCGCCAGACTGACGGCCAGCAGGAACCCGATGGCCAGCAGGCCCGTCACCGCGCGCCGCCCCGCAGCCGCCCGCGTACCGGGACGGCCGCTCGCAGCCGGCCGGGTGCCCGGCCGGCGGCCCGCGCCCGGGAGGACAGCCGGGCCCGCAGCGGAGCACGCGACACCGCCGCCCGCCCGGTGCGCGCGGCCACCCCCGGCATCCGCTCCCGGCCCGGGACCGCCCCCGCGGGCGCCCCCGGGAACGCCCAGGGTCCGCCGGCCCGCTGCTCCGCGGCCGCGTCCTCCTCGCCGGGCCCGTCCCCGCCGCCCTCGGCCGCCTCCGTACGCTCCGCCGCCCGCACGTGCGCCACGGCGATCACCAGCAGCAGCGGATAGGTCGCGATGGCCAGCACCAGCCAGGACACCGGGACACCGCCCGCCGTGACCCGGTCCAGCACCGGGAGCGCCCCTATCACCCCGCTGGTACCGAGCAGCACCAGCGCGAGCAGCCCCATGGTGCGCAGCGCGGTGCGCCGCTGGGCCGCGAAGACCCGGCGCGCCCGCTCCGGGTCGCTGGGGCCGGGCAGCGGCAGCGGACGCGGCCGCACCCGGTGCCGGCGGGCCAGCGCGATCCGGGTCTGCGGGCTGGTCACCTTCACCCGGCGCGGGGCGGTCACTGTGCCGCCCGTCCCAGCCTGCCGCTGCGGGCCGCCTCCATCAGCTGCTCCCGCAGCGCACGGGCGTGCCGGCGACTGACCGGCACGTCACCGGCAGGGGTGCAGGCCACCAGCCCGGAGGAACTGGTGACGCGCAGGTCGTGCACCCAGCCCGCCGCCACCAGGTAGCCGCGGTGCGCCCGGACGAACCCGGCCGGCGCCCACACCTCCTCCAGGTAGGACAGCGACATCCGGATCAGGTGTGTGCCGTCCGCGGTGTGCAGCCGCACGTAGTCGCCCTGCGCCTCCGCGAACTGCACGTCGGCCCGGCGCACGAAGACGGTGCGCCGGCTGTGCTCGATCTGCACCACGTCCAGCCCGTCCGCCGGCGGCTCCTCCTCGGCCGCGCCCCGGCCCTGCCGCACGATGCGGGTGACCGATTCGGCCAGCCGTTCCGGGCGCACCGGCTTGAGCAGATAGTCGACGGCGCCGATGCCGAAAGCCTCGATGGCGTGCGACTCGGAGGCGGTGACGAAGACGATCGCGGGCGGCGCGGACAGCCTGCTCAGCACCCGGGCCAGATCCATCCCGTCCAGGCCGGGCATCGAGATGTCCAGGAACACGGCGTCGAACGCGGGCGTCCCCAGCAGCCGTACGGCGTCCTCGCCGCTCTCCGCCGACACCACCTCGGCGAGCTCCGGTATGCCGCCGAGCAGCGCGGCCAGCTCCTCGCGGGTGGAGGGCTCGTCCTCCACGACGAGGACCCGCAGGCCGGGGGACGCGTGGGTCGTGCCCGTCATTCCGCCACCACTCCTCGCTTGAACCGCGGCACCCGGACGACGACCCGGGTGCCGCTGCCGGGCGCGGTCTCGATGAGCAGGCCGTGCTCCGGCCCGTAGACCGCGCGCAGCCGCTGATCCACGTTGGCGAGGCCGACGCCGCGGGCCGGAGGTCCCGTACCGGCCAGGATCGCGCGGGCGAACTCTGGCTCCATGCCGACGCCGTCATCCTCGATCTCGATGACGCACAGCGGGCCCTCGCCGTAGCCGGAGACGCTGATGTGCCCCCGCCCCGAGCGGCGCTCCAGCCCGTGCCGCACGGCATTCTCCACGATGGGCTGCACCACCAGGAAGGGGATGGCGACGGGCAGGATCTCCGGGGCCATCCGCACGGTGATGTCGAAACGGTCGTCGAACCGGGCCCGTTGCAGCTCCAGATAGGTCTGGGTGGCCTGCAGCTCCGCGGCCACGGTCGCGTAGTCACCCTGGGTGGAGAAGCTGTAGCGCAGGTAGTCCGCGAAGTCGGTGAGCAGTCCCCGGGCCAGGTCCGGGTCGCTGTGCACGCGGGCCGCGATCACCGCCAGCGCGTTGTGCAGGAAGTGCGGCGAGATCTGGGCGCGCAGGGTGCGCAGGTCGGCGGCGGCGATCCGGGCCCGGGCGGTACGCAGCTCGGCGTGGTCCAGCGACTCCGCGACCAGCCCCGCGATCTCGGTGAGGTCCTCCTGGGCGACCTCGCCGGCGGCGAGCAGGCAGCCCGCGAGATCCCCGGCGACGAACAGCGGGGCCGCGGTCAGCGGCGGCCGGCGCAGTACCCGGCCCTCCTCGTACACCCGGGAGAGCAGCGCGTCCGGTTCGCTGCCCGGGGGCAGCGCGCCGTGCCGGGCGACCGGGCCGTCCAGATCCGCAAGCACCACCGCGTCGGCGTCCAGCAGCCGCCGCACCCGGCGGGCGGCGGCCGCCGTCCGTCCGCCGCGCAGGCCGTCCTGGAGATCGGTGCCGAGCAGCCGCACCTCGCGCAGCACACCCGTGGCCGCGGTGCGTGCCGCGGACGGCGCCGGTGCTCCCCGGCGGGTGGTGCGGCGGCCGAGGGCGGCCCAGGACGTCCTGTTCACGGGCTGACCGTAACGCAGTACGGGGCTCGCGGAACCGGTCCGGGAGGAAGGAACCCGCGGCGGGCCGGGCGGCCCGGCGCCTCCCGGCCGGCCGGCCGGGCGGGGCTCCCTGCGACGCACCGGACGCCGGGCCCGGACGTGAGAAGCCCGGGCCCGGCGGTGACCCGGCGCGCCGGCGTGGTGGGGGAGGCGCGGCCGGAGGGGGGCGTCACCGCCGGACCCGGGCGGGTCCGGGTGCGGTCCGTCAGTGGTCGGCGGCCCGCTCGGCTCCCGCGCCGGTGAGCGCCCGCACCTGGAGCTGGGCGTAGCGGCGCGGGTCGTTCTCCGGGGACATCAGGGTGCCGACGATCGCGCAGAGCAGGCCCAGCGGGATCGAGACCAGCCCCGGGTTGGACAGCGGGAACCAGCTGAAGTCGGCGCCCGTGACCAGTGCCTTCTCCGAGCCGGAGACCACCGGGGAGAAGACGACCAGCCCGACCGCGCTGATCAGGCCGCCGTAGATGCCGGCCACCGCGCCCTGGGTGTTGAACCGCTTCCAGAAGAGGCTCAGCAGCAGGGTGGGCAGGTTGGCCGAGGCCGCGATGGCGAACGCGAGGGCCACCAGGAAGGCCACGTTCAGGCTCTGCGCGAAGATCGCCAGCACGATCGCCGCGGCGCCCACGCCGAACGCGGCCAGCCGCGCCACCTTGACCTCCTCCTGGTCGCTCGCCTTACCCCCGCGGAGCACGCTGTTGTAGAAGTCGTGCGCCAGCGAGGACGAGGAGGCGATGGTCAGGCCGGCCACCGTGGAGAGGATCGCGGCGAAGGCCACCGCGGCGATCACCGCGAGCATCAGCGCGGCCAGCGCGGACCCGCCGAAGTGGTCGCCCGCCGCCTCGGCGAGTTGCGGGGCGGCCGTGTTGCCCGCCGGGTTCTGCGCGGTGATGGCGTCCTTGCCCACCATCGCCGCCGCGCCGAAGCCGAGCACCAGGGTCATCAGGTAGAAGGTGCCGATCAGGCCGATGCCCCAGTTCACGGACTTCCGCGCGGTCTTGGAGTCCGGCACCGTGTAGAAGCGGATGAGGATGTGCGGCAGGCCGGCGGTGCCCAGCACCAGGGCGAGGCCCAGGCTGATCATGTCCAGCTTGTTCCACATCGTCTGCCAGGCGTCCCCGGGCACCTCGGTGCCGAACCTGAGTCCCGGTTCCAGGAACGCCTGCCCGGAGCCGCTGGTGTTGGCCGCGTCGCTCATCAGCGAGCCGAAGTCGAAGTCGTAGACCGCCAGCACCATGAGCGTGAGCAGGAAGGCCCCGCCCATCAGCATTCCGGCCTTGATGATCTGCACCCAGGTGGTGCCCTTCATGCCGCCGAAGGTCACATAGACGATCATCAGGATGCCGACGATCACGATGCCCGCGATCTTGGCGGTGCCGGCGTCCATGCCGAGGTAGGTCTCGCCCTTCTGGATGCCCAGCAGCAGGGCGATCAGCGCGCCCGCGCCGACCATCTGGGCCAGCAGGTAGAAGACCGAGACCGTGATCGTGGAGACCGCGGCCGCCGTACGGACCGGGCGCTGCCGCATCCGGTACGAGAGCACGTCCGCCATGGTGAACCGGCCGGAGTTCCGCAGCAGCTCCGCCACCAGCAGCAGCGCCACCAGCCAGGCCACCAGGAAGCCGATCGAGTACAGGAAGCCGTCGTACCCGAAGAGCGCGATCATGCCGGCGATGCCCAGGAAGGACGCCGCGGACATGTAGTCGCTGCCGATGGCGAAGCCGTTCTGCATGCCGCTGAAGCCGCGGCCGCCGGAGTGGAAGTCGGTCGCCGAACGGGTCTGTCTGCTCGCCCACACCGTGACCCCCAGGGTCACGGCGATCATCGCGAGGAAGAGCACCACGGTCCAGGTGCGGCTGCTGGACTCGGCAGCCTGTGCGAGCACGTTCATTTGCGGACCTCCTCGCGGTCGCCGCCGGGACCGTCCAGCTCCGCACGCAGGCTGCCGGCCAGCGGGTCCAGCCGCCGGGCGGCGAAGCGCGAGTAGAGCACGGCGATGCCGAAGGTGGACACGAACTGCAGCAGCCCGAAGACCAGCGCCAGATTGACGCGGCCGAAGAGCTCGGTGGCCATGACGTCCCGCGCGTACGCGGACATCAGCACGTACAGCAGGTACCAGGCGAAGAAGGCGATGCTCATCGGGAAGACGAAGACCATCAGCCGGCGTTTGAGGTCCTGGAAGCGTGGATCGCCGTGCATCGCGACGGCGCGCTCCGCCGCATCCCCGGGGGAGTGCGAGGGAGCGGGGGGCTGGGTCGGCATGGACGTCTCCTCGTCGTCAATGGCCGGAATGGGCCCGTCGAATGGGGGAAACGTAGGCAGTGGCCTTCCCCCGGGAAAGCGGCACACCGGCTCGTGCGGCGAACGCGCCGGGTGCGCGGCGAACGGCCGGGGACCGTGCGACGGGCGGCCGGTTTTGTCGCTCAGCGGTCAACCGCGCAGGACGGGCGCACCCACTTTCGGGGGAAGGGCCCGGGCGGGGCCGCTGCACCGCGGCCTCCGGCTCGTTCCTGCAGGGCGTGACGAGTCAGACGGATCGCGAGAGTGTGATGAGCGACGACAGCCGCCCCGGCGTGCCCTCGGCACGCGAACGGCTACGTGTGGAACGGGAGCGGGACAGGCAGCGGGCCAAGCGGCTGCGCGCCCTGAAGGTCACCGGCGGTGCCGTCCTGGTGCTGGGCGTGGCCGCGCTGGTCGGGGTCGCCGTGGCCGTGACCGGCAAGGGCGGCAGCGAGTCCACCGACGCCCAGCCGGTGAGCACCGGGGCGTCGGACGCGCCCGTCACCATGACGGTCTACGAGGACTTCCGCTGCCCCGCGTGCGCGCAGTTCGAGAAGCAGTTCCGCGGCACGGTCAACGAGCTGCGGGACGCGGGCAAGCTCCGGGTCGACTACCACCTGGTCACCATCATCGACGGCAACCTCGGCGGCCAGGGCTCGGCCCGCGCGGCCGGGGCCGCGATGTGCGCCCACGACGAGAACGCGTTCGTGCCCTACCACGACGTGCTCTACGCCAACCAGCCGCCGGAGCAGAACGACGCCTTCGCCAGCAAGGACCGGCTGCTGAAGCTGGCCCGCGAGGTGCCCGGGCTGCGCACCGTGCAGTTCGAGAAGTGCGTGCGCGACGAGCTGAAGCGCGGCCGGGTCGAGCGCACCAACGCGGCCTTCCTCGACTCCGGCTACAACGCCACGCCGACCGTCCTGATCGACGGGAAGAACGTCTACGGCGACCAGAACGACCCCTTCACCCCGCAGGAGCTGCGGAAGCTGGTCGAGAGGAAGGCCGGGAACACGAGTGGCTGATGCGTGCCCGCATCCGCGGCGGCGGCAGGTGCCGCCCCGTTATGGAGCCGTAAGTCCGGGCGGAGTGCCCGGACGCCCGCCCGGCACGGTAGCGTCGGGGACGTCATGAACACCCTTGCCTTCATCCCCAGCCCCGCGGCCGGCGAGATCCACCTCGGTCCGGTGCCGCTGCGCGGTTACGCGTTCTGCATCATCATCGGCGTCTTCCTCGCCGTGTGGCTCGGCGGCCGCCGCTGGGTCGCCCGCGGGGGCCGGGTCGGCACCGTGGCCGACATCGCGGTCTGGGCGGTGCCCTTCGGACTGGTCGGCGGCCGGCTCTACCACGTGATCACCGACTACCAGCTCTACTTCGGCGAGGGGCGGAACTGGGTCGACGCCTTCCGGGTCTGGGACGGCGGGCTCGGCATCTGGGGCGCGATCGCCCTGGGTGCGCTCGGCGCCTGGATCGGCTGCCGGCGGCGCGGCATCCCGCTGCCCGCCTACGCCGACGCGGTGGCGCCCGGTGTGGCGCTCGCCCAGGCGATCGGCCGCTGGGGCAACTGGTTCAACCAGGAGCTGTACGGGCGGGCCACCGACCTGCCGTGGGCCGTGGAGATCGACCGGGAGAACCGGCCGGTCGACTCCCTGGACCTGGCCACCTACCACCCGACGTTCCTCTACGAGTCGCTGTGGTGCATCGGCGTCGCGCTGCTGGTGCTCTGGGCCGACCGCCGTTTCCGGATGGGCCACGGGCGCGCCTTCGCGCTGTATGTCGCCGCCTACACCGCCGGGCGCTTCTGGATCGAGTATCTGCGTATCGACGACGCTCACCACGTGTGGGGTCTCCGCCTCAACAACTGGACGGCGCTCGCCGTCTTCCTGGCGGCGGTGGCCTACATCGTGATCTCGCACCGGGTGTCGCCCGGCCGCGAGGAGATCGTGGAGCCGGGCGCCGGGGACTCCGGGGACGGTGAGGGCCCCGGGGACTCCGGGAGCGCCCGGAAGGGCGAGGACGGCGAGGCCGCCGGGGGCGCCGGCACCGCGAAGCCGGAGGACGGGGCCGCCTCCGCCGGGGAGGCCGGAGCGGACTCCGGCGCCTCCGGGGACGCGACGAAGGCGGGGGAGCCCGGCCGTGAGCCCGCCGCGGCCACGGCCGACTCCGAGCGCCCCGCCGGCGACTCCGCCCGCAAGGACGCCGGCCGGCCCTGACCAGGACCGCCCGCTGCTTCTCGCCGCGGCCCGGCCGCGGCGCCGGCCCGCAGGCCGGTGCCGCTGGGGTGACCTGCCGACGGCTGCTGACAGGGCCGTCCGCGGCGTCCCGCGGTTCGGCTCTTCCGGCGTCCCGCCGCGGGGAGCGGCGTCTGCCACGCAGGTCGGCGCCGCTGCGGCAGTGACTCCGCCGACGCGGGGGCTCCTGGGGTGGGCCGTGCGCGGCTTCTCGCCGGGCGGTTGCCCCCGCGCGGCTGCAGGGAGCGCGCTTGCCGCGCAGGCCGGCGCCGCGGCCGCGGCGACCCCGCCGATGCCGGGGCTCCCGGCGAGTACCGTCACTCGGTCCGGCGATGCGGCCCTCGCGGCGCCCGCCGCGTCCGCGCCCCCGGCGGCGGCCGCCTGCCATGGCCCGGCCTCCCCGTCGCCGGGCGCCCGCGCAGCGGAAACCCCTGGTCGGGGCGGTTAGTTCGGCCTTCCTTGCTGGCGCGGCCGGGCTCCCTGTGCCTACGGTCGAAGCGTCGGCCGAGCCGTGCGCAGCGAAGGAGGTCCCCGCCATGAGTCCCGTCGTCCCCGCCGAGCCCGGGACGGAGGAGCCGGAGATGCATCACGAGCACCGTGATGTGAACGGAGGCTGGCTCCGCCCGGCCGTCTTCGGTGCGATGGACGGGCTGGTGTCGAACCTGGGCCTGATGTCCGGCGTCGCGGGGAGCAACGCCTCCTCGCAGACGATCGTCATCGCCGGCCTGGCCGGC
Source organism: Streptomyces sp. JJ36 (assembly GCF_021696945.1). Classification (GTDB taxonomy): domain Bacteria; phylum Actinomycetota; class Actinomycetes; order Streptomycetales; family Streptomycetaceae; genus Streptomyces. The sequence continues at coordinate 104,931 of NZ_JACYHE010000001.1, read as the reverse complement.
CTCGCCGCCGGGGCCTTCTCCATGGCGGCGGGGGAGTACACCTCCGTGGCCTCGCAGCGTGAGCTCGTCCAGGCCGAGCTGGAGGTCGAGCGTCGTGAGCTGCGCCGGCACCCGGGGGCCGAGCTGCACGAGCTGACACAGCTCTACCGGTCGCGGGGCGTGGACCCGGACCTCGCCGAGGAGGTGGCCCGGCAGCTCTCCGCAGACCCGGACCAGGCCCTGGAGATCCACGCGCGGGAGGAGCTCGGCGTCGACCCCGGCGAGCTGCCCTCGCCGACCGTGGCGGCCGTCTCCTCCTTCGGGGCGTTCGCGCTGGGCGCGGCGGTCCCCGTGCTGCCGTACGTGCTCGGAGCCACCGCGCTGTGGCCGGCGGTGCTGCTGGCGCTGCTCGGGCTCTTCGTGTGCGGTGTGCTGGTCAGCCGGGTGACCGCGCGGACCTGGTGGTTCAGCGGGCTGCGTCAGCTCGCGCTGGGTGCGGCGGCGGCCGCGGTCACGTACGGTCTGGGGGCGCTCTTCGGCGTCACGGTCGGTTAGCCTCGGCGGCGGCCAGGTCGGCGCCGCTCGTGGGGCCGCGTGTGGGGTGTGTCATGGCGTCTCCCCGCCCGGCCATGATCCCCTTGTTACCCGGCGGTTTCAGCCTCCCTCCCACGGGGCAGGAGCCGTAGCACGCCGCGGGCAACGACGCCCGCGCGACCTGGCGGTTTTCCCGGCCACCGGGCCCTCAGGGCCTGTCCCCGACTTTCGGCACTCCGATGCGCTGTCCGCATGCTGGAATGCCGCATCCGCGTTTCGGGAAGATGCGCCATCATGTAACCTGCACGAAAATTTGTTCCTGAGGGCCAACGTCGTCCCTCGGCGCCTGCTTATGCCACCGACGACGACGGGAGAGCCGATGCGCGCAGCATCCCTGGCGGCCCACCCTGCCAAGCAGGGGATGTACGACCCCCGGTACGAGCACGACGCGTGCGGCGTCGGCTTCGTCGCCACGCTCACCGGCGAGCCCAGCCACGAGCTGGTGGAGCAGGCCCTGACCGTGCTGCGCAACCTCGAGCACCGCGGCGCCACCGGCTCCGACCCGGACACCGGCGACGGCGCCGGCATCCTCCTCCAGGTCCCGGACGCCTTCCTCCGCGAGAACGTGCCCTTCCACCTGCCCGAGGCGGGCGCCTACGCCGTCGGCATGGCCTTCCTCCCCACCGACGGGGTCGAGGAGGCCGAGACCGCCGCGCAGATCGCCGCCCTCGCCGACGAGGAGGGCCTGCAGGTCCTCGGCTGGCGCGAGGTGCCCGTCGCCCCTCAGCTCCTGGGCGAGGGCGCCCGGGCCACGATGCCCTCCTTCCGTCAGCTCTTCGTCGCCGACGCCGACGAGACGAACCCCCGCACCGGCATCGACCTGGACCGGCTCGCCTTCGTGCTGCGCAAGCGCGCCGAGCGCGAGGCCGGGACGTACTTCCCGTCCCTCTCCGCCCGGACCCTCGTCTACAAGGGCATGCTCACCACGGGCCAGCTCGAGCCGTTCTTCCCGGACCTCTCCGACCGGCGGCTCGCCAGCGCCGTGGCGCTGGTCCACTCCCGCTTCTCCACCAACACCTTCCCGAGCTGGCCGCTGGCCCACCCCTACCGGTTCGTCGCCCACAACGGCGAGATCAACACCGTGCAGGGCAACCGGAACTGGATGCGCGCCCGCGAGTCCCAGCTCGTCTCCGACCTCTTCGGCGGCAAGGAGAAGGCCCTCGACCGGATCTTCCCGGTCTGCACTCCGGACGCCTCCGACTCCGCCACCTTCGACGAGGTACTCGAACTGCTGCACCTCGGCGGCCGCTCGCTGCCGCACTCGGTGCTGATGATGGTCCCGGAGGCGTGGGAGAACCACGACTCCATGGACCCGGCACGCCGCGCCTTCTACCGGTACCACTCCACGATGATGGAGCCCTGGGACGGCCCGGCCTGTGTCACCTTCACCGACGGCACCCAGGTCGGCGCCGTGCTGGACCGCAACGGTCTGCGCCCCGGCCGCTACTGGGTCACCGACGACGGCCTCGTCGTGCTGGGCTCCGAGGTCGGCGTGCTCGACATCGACCCGTCCCGGGTGGTGCGCAAGGGCCGCCTGCAGCCCGGCCGCATGTTCCTCGTGGACACCGCCGAGCACCGCATCATCGAGGACCACGAGATCAAGGCGGAGCTCGCCGCCGAGCACCCGTACGAGGAGTGGCTGGACGCCGGGCTCATCGGCCTCGCCGACCTGCCCGAGCGCGAGCACATCGTGCACACCCACGCCTCGGTCACCCGCCGCCAGCAGACCTTCGGCTACACCGAGGAGGAGCTGCGGGTCCTCCTCGCCCCCATGGCCGAGACCGGCGCGGAACCCATCGGCTCCATGGGCACCGACTCGCCCATCGCCGCCCTCTCCGACCGCCCGCGGCTGATCTTCGACTACTTCACCCAGCTCTTCGCGCAGGTCACCAACCCGCCGCTGGACGCGATCCGCGAGGAGCTGGTGACCTCGCTGCAGTCGCCGCTCGGCCCGAAGGGCAACCTGCTGGAGCCCACCGCGGCCTCCTGCCGCAGCGTCACCCTGCCCTTCCCGGTCATCGACAACGACGAGCTGGCCAAGCTCATCCACATCAACGCCGACGGCGACCTGCCCGGCTTCAAGGCCACCACTCTCTCCGGTCTCTACCGGGTGCAGGAGGGCGGCGCCGGGCTGGCCGAGCGCATCCGGCAGATCTGCGCCGAGGCCGACGAGGCCATCGCCTCCGGCGCCCGGCTCATCGTGCTCTCCGACCGGCACTCCGACGCCGAGCACGCGCCGATCCCGTCGCTGCTGCTCACCTCCGCCGTCCACCACCACCTCATCCGCACCAAGCAGCGCACCCAGGTGGGCCTGCTGGTGGAGGCCGGCGACGTCCGCGAGGTCCACCACGTCGCCCTGCTCATCGGCTACGGCGCCGCCGCGGTCAACCCCTACCTCGCCATGGAGACCGTCGAGGACCTGGTCCGCGCCGGCACCTTCCTCCCCGGCGACACGGAGCCCGAGGCCGCCATCCGCAACCTCATCAAGGCGCTCGGCAAGGGCGTGCTGAAGGTGATGTCCAAGATGGGCATCTCCACCGTCGCCTCCTACCGCGGCGCCCAGGTCTTCGAGGCCGTCGGCCTGGACCAGTCCTTCGTGGACACCTACTTCCACGGCACCACCACCAAGATCGGCGGCGCCGGCCTCGACGTGGTCGCCCGGGAGGTCGCCGCCCGGCACGCCAAGGCGTACCCGGCCTCCGGGATCGCCCCCGCCCACCGCGACCTCGACATCGGCGGCGAGTACCAGTGGCGCCGCGAGGGCGAGCCGCACCTCTTCGACCCGGACACCGTCTTCCGGCTCCAGCACTCCACCCGCACCCGCCGGTACGACATCTTCAAGCAGTACACCCAGCGCGTCGACGAGCAGTCCGAGCGGCTGATGACGCTGCGCGGCCTGTTCCGGCTGAAGAACGGCGAGCGGCAGCCGGTACCGCTGGACGAGGTCGAGCCCGTCTCCGAGATCGTCAAGCGCTTCTCCACCGGCGCCATGTCGTACGGCTCCATCTCCCAGGAGGCGCACGAGACCCTCGCCATCGCCATGAACCGGCTCGGCGGCAAGTCCAACACCGGTGAGGGCGGCGAGGACCCGGAGCGGCTCTACGACCCGGCGCGCCGCTCCTCGATCAAGCAGGTCGCCTCCGGCCGCTTCGGCGTGACCAGCGAGTACCTGGTCAACTCCGACGACATCCAGATCAAGATGGCGCAGGGCGCCAAGCCCGGTGAGGGCGGCCAGCTCCCCGGCCACAAGGTCTACCCGTGGGTGGCCAAGACCCGGCACTCCACACCCGGCGTCGGCCTCATCTCGCCGCCGCCGCACCACGACATCTACTCCATCGAGGACCTCGCACAGCTCATCCACGACCTGAAGAACGCCAACCCGCGGGCCCGCATCCACGTGAAGCTGGTCTCCGAGGTCGGCGTCGGCACCGTCGCCGCCGGCGTCTCCAAGGCGCACGCCGACGTGGTGCTCATCTCCGGGCACGACGGCGGCACCGGCGCCTCGCCGCTCACCTCACTCAAGCACGCGGGCGGACCCTGGGAGCTCGGCCTCGCCGAGACCCAGCAGACCCTGCTGCTCAACGGTCTGCGCGACCGGATCGTGGTGCAGACCGACGGCCAGCTCAAGACCGGCCGGGACGTGCTGATCGCCGCCCTCCTCGGCGCCGAGGAGTACGGCTTCGCGACCGCACCGCTGGTCGTCTCCGGCTGCGTCATGATGCGCGTCTGCCACCTGGACACCTGCCCGGTCGGCATCGCCACCCAGAACCCGGTGCTCCGCGAGCGCTACTCCGGCCAGGCCGACTTCGTGGTGAACTTCTTCGAGTTCGTCGCCGAGGAGGTCCGCGAACTCCTCGCCGAGCTGGGCTTCCGCACCCTCGACGAGGCCGTCGGCCACGCCGAGCTGCTCGACGTCAGCCGCGCCGTGGACCACTGGAAGGCCCAGGGCCTGGACCTCGAGCCGCTGCTGCACGTGCCCGGGCTTCCCGAGGGCGCCGCCCGGCACCAGGTGATCGAGCAGGACCACGGCCTCGCCAAGGCCCTCGACAACCAGCTCGTCAAGCTGTCCGCGGACGCGCTCTCCGTCGACACCCCGGAGGCCGCCGAGCCCGTACGGGCACAGCTCGCGATCCGGAACATCAACCGGACCGTCGGCACCATGCTGGGCCACGAGGTGACCCGGAAGTTCGGCGGCGCCGGACTGCCCGACGACACCATCGACATCACCTTCACCGGCTCCGCCGGCCAGTCCTTCGGCGCGTTCCTGCCGCGCGGCGTCACGCTCCGCCTGGAGGGCGACGCCAACGACTACGTCGGCAAGGGCCTCTCCGGCGGCCGCGTCGTGGTGCGCCCGGACCGCGGCGCCGACCACCTCGCCGAGTACTCCACCATCGCCGGGAACACCCTGGCGTACGGGGCGACCGGCGGCGAGATGTTCCTCCGCGGCCGCGTCGGCGAGCGCTTCTGCGTCCGGAACTCCGGCGCCGTCGTCGTCTCCGAAGGCGTGGGCGACCACGGCTGCGAGTACATGACCGGCGGCAAGGCCGTCATCCTCGGCGAGACCGGGCGCAACTTCGGCGCGGGCATGTCCGGCGGCATCGCCTACGTCGTCGACCTGGACCCGGACAACGTCAACACCGGGCTCCGGGGTGCCGTCGAGGAACTCGACGACGACGACCGGCAGTGGCTGCACGAGGCCGTGCGCCGCCACCGCGACGAGACCGGATCCACCGTCGCCGGCCGGATGCTGGAGGACTGGGACGCCGCCGTGCGCCGCTTCAGCAAGATCATTCCACCCACCTTCAAGGCAGTGCTCGCCGCCAAGGACGCCGCCGAGCGAGCCGGACTGACCGAGTCCGAGACCCACGAGAAGATGATGGAGGCGGCGATCGATGGCTGACCCCAAGGGCTTCCTGACCACCGACCGCGAGGTCGCCCGGATGCGCCCGGTCAGCGAGCGCGTCAAGGACTGGAACGAGGTCTACGAGCCGGGCTCGCTGCTGCCGATCATCAGCAAGCAGGCCGGGCGCTGCATGGACTGCGGCATCCCCTTCTGCCACAACGGCTGCCCGCTCGGGAACCTCATCCCGGAGTGGAACGACTACGCCTACCGCGAGGACTGGGCCGCCGCCAGCGAGCGGCTGCACGCCACCAACAACTTCCCGGAGTTCACCGGGCGGCTGTGCCCCGCGCCCTGCGAGTCCGCATGCGTGCTCGGTATCAACCAGCCCGCGGTGACCATCAAGAACGTCGAGGTCACCATCATCGACAAGGCGTGGGACGCGGGCATGGTCACCCCGCAGCCGCCCGAGCGGCTCTCCGGCAAGACCGTCGCCGTCATCGGCTCCGGCCCCGCCGGGCTCGCCGCCGCCCAGCAGCTCACCCGCGCCGGGCACACCGTCGCCGTCTACGAGCGCGCGGACCGCATCGGCGGCCTCCTCCGCTACGGCATCCCCGAGTTCAAGATGGAGAAGCGGCACATCAACCGGCGTATCGAGCAGATGCGCACGGAGGGCACCAAGTTCCGCACCGAGATCGAGATCGGCCGGGACATCACCGCCGGCCAGCTCCGCCGCCGCTACGACGCCGTGGTGATCGCCGCCGGCGCCACCACCGCGCGCGACCTGCCCGTCCCGGGCCGCGAGCTGAACGGCATCCACCAGGCCATGGAGTACCTGCCGCCAGCCAACAAGGTGCAGGAGGGCGACCTCACCGTCTCCCCGATCAGCGCCGAGGGCAAGCACGTCGTCGTCATCGGCGGCGGCGACACCGGCGCCGACTGCGTCGGCACCGCCCACCGGCAGGGCGCCGCCTCCGTCACCCAGCTCGAGATCATGCCGCAGCCGGGGGAGGAGCGCGCCCCCCACCAGCCCTGGCCGACCTTCCCGATGCTCTACAAGGTCACCTCCGCCCACGAGGAGGGCGGCGAGCGCGTCTACTCCGTCTCCACCACCCGCTTCGAGGGCGACGAGAACGGCGATGTGCAGTGGCTGCACCTCGTCGAGGTCGGGATGAAGGACGGCAAGCTCGAGCAGAAGCCCGGCACAGAGCGGAAGATCCCCGCGCAGCTCGTCACCCTCGCCATGGGCTTCACCGGCGTGGACCGGGAGAACGGCCTCGTCGAGCAGTTCGGCGTCGAACTCGACGAGCGCGGCAACATCGCCCGCGACGCGGACTACGCCACCAACGTCGACGGCGTCTTCGTCGCCGGCGACGCCGGCCGCGGCCAGTCCCTCATCGTCTGGGCCATCGCCGAGGGCCGCTCCGCCGCCCGCGGCGTCGACCGTTACCTCACCGGCGGCAGCTCGCTGCACGCCCCGATCAAGCCGACGGACCGCGCCCTGGCGGTGTGACCGGCGGGCCCGGACACCCGTGGCCGGGCCCCCGCCCCTCCCGCGACCGTCGCTCCGCTGTCCCGCACAGTGCCGTGCGGACATCCCGGCGCCCGCCCCTCACCCCCGACCGGGGGGCGGGCGCCGTCCTGTGCCCGGCCGACGCGATATGGCGCGTTCACGCGTGCGACGAGCCCCGCCGGTGGGTACGGATCTCCCCGTCACAGGGGCACCGACGCCCCACGCGCACCGGGGAGGGGCACCCATGCTGGAACTCATCGGCGCCGGATTCGGTCGCACCGGCACCCTGTCCATGAAGGCGGCACTGGAACGTCTCGGCCACGGCCCGGCGTACCACATGGCCGAGATCCTCGCGGAACCCCGGCGCTTACGGGACTGGAGCCGCGTACTCGGCGGTGCGGAGCCCGACTGGTACCGGATCTTCGACGGGTACCGGTCCACCGTGGACTGGCCGGGCGCGGCCTACTGGCGGGAACTCTGCGCCGCCTTCCCCCAGGCGAAGGTCCTGCTGACCGTCCGGGACCCCGAACGGTGGTACGACAGCACCCGCCGCACCATCCACCGGTTCTCCCGCGACCCCGCAGGCTTCCCGGGCGAGGAGGGCGCCGCCTTCCGGGCGGCCGTCCGCACCATGGTGTGGGAGGGCACCTTCGGCGGCCGCTTCGAGGACAAGGCGCACGCCATCCGGGTCTTCGAGGAGCACAACGCCGCCGTGCAGCGGGAGATACCCGCCGACCGGCTGCTGGTGTACCGGGCCGGCGACGGCTGGGAGCCGCTGTGCGCCTTCCTCGGCACCGACGTCCCCGACGAGGACTTCCCGCACCTCAACGACGCCGCCTCGATGCAGGAGGCGGTCGCACAGGCCACGGCGGAAGGCGGCTTCCCCCGCATCTGAGCGACCCGGGCCCCGGCGCGCCGCCCTCGCACGAGCGCGCCGGCGCCTCGTACGCACACGGCAGCGGCGACTACGCACCGCACGGTCCCGGCTCCCGCCGGGACCGGCGCGCGGAGTCGTGGTGTACGCCGGCCCGGCGGGGTACTCGCCCCGTGGCTCCGGGGGACCACCGGCCGAAGCGGCCCGGGGCTCTCCCACCGTCCCGGAGAACGCCTGCTCAGCGGTGTATCCGGAGCGGAGTGAGGGCCGGGCCCGCCGGGGCGTCACACCAGACGTACACGGAAGGAGTCGCCGTGAAAGCCGTCGTGTACAAGGAGCCGTTCAGCGTCGCCGTGGAGGACGTCCCGGAACCGCGGCTCGAAGCACCCACCGACGTCCTCGTCGAGATCACCACCTCCTGCATCTGCGGGTCCGACCTGCACATGTACGAAGGCCGCACCGGCGCCGAGCCGGGCATCGTCTTCGGCCACGAGAACATGGGGATCGTGCAGGAGGTCGGCTCCGGCGTCGTCAGCGTCCGCAAGGGCGACCGCGTGGTGATGCCGTTCAACGTCGCCTGCGGCTTCTGCAAGAACTGCCTGGCCGGCAAGACCGGCTTCTGCCTCACCGTGAACGAGGGCTTCGCCGGCGGTGCCTACGGCTATGTCTCCATGGGCCCCTACACGGGCGGCCAGGCCGAGTACCTGCGCGTACCGTTCGCGGACTTCAACTGTCTGCAACTGCCCCGGGGCGAAGAGCACGAGGACGACTTCGCGCTGCTCGCCGACATCTTCCCCACCGGCTACCACGCCACGGAACTCGCGCAGGTCTCCCCGGGCGAGACCGTGTGCGTGTTCGGCGCCGGACCGGTCGGCCTGATGGCGGCGTACTCGGCCATGCTCCGCGGTGCCTCCCGGGTCTTCGCCGTCGACCGGCAGCCGGACCGGCTGCGGCTCGCCGAGCGCATCGGCGCCACGGCCATCGACTACACGCAGGCGGACGCGGCGGAGCAGATCAAGGAACACACCGGCGGTGAGGGCACCGACAAGGGCATCGACGCCGTCGGCTACCAGGCAACCGTGCCCAGCGGCGAGGAGCAGCCCGCCATCGTCCTCAACACCCTCATCGAGTCGGTGCGTCCCACCGGCATGCTCGGCGTGGTCGGGCTCTACGTGCCCGCGGACCCCGGCGGCCCCACGGAGGCGGCGCAGCACGGGCAGCTGCTCTTCGACACCGGTCGCTTCTTCGAGAAGGGCCTGCGGATGGGCACCGGCCAGGCGAACGTCAAGGCCTACAACCGGCGGCTCCGGGACATGATCATCGCCGGACGGGCCGAACCGGGCTTCGTGGTCTCGCACCACGTACCGCTCGCCGAGGCGCCGGACGCCTACCGGCACTTCGACAAGCGCGACGAAGGCTGGACGAAGGTGCTCCTCAAGCCCCACACGAACGGGGCCAAGGTCCCCGCCTAGCGGCGAGCCGGATGGCGGGGGCCCGGACGGCCCCCGCTCTGCCCGGCGGGCCCCGCCGGGCAGAGGCCCGCTGCTCCGGTCTCCCACCCCCGGGTGCCCCGGCCCCGGCGGCGCCCGTGCTGCCGGCGTCCGGGGCGCCCGTGCACCCGGGCCCCGGCACCGGCTGTGCCCCCCGGACCCGGGGGCTACCGCCGGTGGCCGGAGCCGGGACGGCTGCTCCCTCCGGTGCACCGGGCACCCCGGCCCGGACGTCGGGCGGCCGCCGTCCGCCACCCGGCGGACCTCCCGGCCCGCCGCCCGCCCCATGTCACACCGCGCCGGTACCGTCCCGTCACAGGGGCAGGAGGTACACGCGATGACACCCGGAACCCAGAGCGGACTCGACCCCTTCACCCGGCAGAAGGCCGTGCTGCTGACCACCTACCGCCGGGACGGACGCCCCGGCGCCACGCCCGTCAGCATCGCCGTGGACGGCACCCACGCCTATATCCGCAGCTACCAGAAGTCCCTCAAGACCCGCCGGCTCCGCCGCAACCCCGCCGCCCTGATCGCCCCCTCGGACATGCGCGGAAACCCGCTGCCCGGCCCCGAGCTGCCCGTACGGCTCCGGCTCCTGGAACCCGGCGGCACCGAGGAACGCCACGCCCGCCGGCTCCTCCGCCGCAAGTACCCTCTGCTGCACGGAGCCGTGGTGCCGCTCACCCACCGGCTCCTGCGCCGCCGCACCGGCCGCACCGTCCACTTCCGCGCCGACCCCCGCTGACCCTGCGGGCCCCTGCCGCCACGGACCCCGGCGGCCCGTGCCCCGCTCAGGTGTCGCACTCCAGCACCGTCCGGCACAGCCCGCAGCGCGCCCGCACCCGGCCCCCGACCGGCACCCGGATCCGCTGGTGGCAGACCGGACACGCGAAGGACACCCGCAGCGGGGACCCCGGTTCGAACACGTAGTCACCCGGCCCGGACGGCCCCGGCCCGCCGCCCGGTCGTTCCAGCGCCCGGCGGCGCTCCCGGGCGTACCGGCGGCGCCCCGCCCAGCCCGCCGCCGCCAGCGGCGGCCGCGCCGTGTCCCGCCGGGCCGGCTCCCGGCCCCGCTCGTACGCCTCGTACGCCTGCGGACTGGTGAACCAGATCGCCGGGTCCTCGCCGAACAACACCGCCCGCTTGGCCAGCACGTACCCGAACTCCTCCGGGGTCAGATACCCCAGCTTCTGCGAGGTCAGCGCGTCCTGCCGGAACGCGTCCAGCAGCAGCCACCCCGTGCCCAGATACGCCGCCGCGGTGTCCGTGAGGATCTCGTTGGCCCGCTGCCCCGCGAACGACAGATCCAGCCGGTGCAGATAGACGTGCATCACCTCGTGGGCCAGCGCCGCCCCGATGTCCCGGCGGTGCCGCTTGAACCGGGTGTTCAGCTCCACGAAGTACTCCGGCCCCGCCGCCAGCTCCACGTTCGCCGCATGCTCCATCTCCCGGAACGAGACGATCACCCGGGCGTCCGGCAGCCGCAGATGCCGCACCATCGCACGCGCCACCCGCTGCGTACCCAGATAGAGATCATCGTCGTCCGCGAAGGCCACCTCACCCGCGGACACGCTGGTGTCGAACGTCCGGACGGTGTCCGGGGACAACCGCCGGTAGAGCGCGGTGATCGACGCCCGCACGGTCTCCAGATGCGGGAAACCACGCTCGACCGGATCCCCCGCACCACCCTGCCGCGCGCCCATGCACACCCCCGCGAGTCAGCCGTGCCCTTGCTCCATGGTCGCACCGGACACCGCGCCCCCACCTCCCGCACGCCCCGCACCGACCGCATCGCGGACACCGCCGCCCCGCCCCCGCCGTCCGCATAGGCTGGTCCGCACCATGAACGAGATCGACGGAATCGACGAATCCGTACGCGCCCAGCTCGCCGAGCTGCGGGACAGCATCGACAACATCGACGCCGCCGTCGTGCACATGCTCGCCGAGCGCTTCAAGTGCACCCAGCGCGTCGGCCAGCTCAAAGCCGAGCACCGGCTGCCCCCCGCCGACCCCGCCCGCGAAGCCCGCCAGATCGCCCGGCTCCGCGAACTGGCGGAGAACGCCAAACTGGACCCCGCCTTCGCGGAGAAGCTGCTGAACTTCATCATCGCCGAGGTCATCCGGCACCACGAGACCCTCGCCGGGGAGTCCGTCCCCCGGGACTCCTGACCGCACCCACCCCCGAAGCCCGCCCCGGGGCCCCCGGCGGCCACCACCCGCGACCGCCCCGGCCCCGCCCGGCAGCGGAGCGCCTCAGCGCAACGCGTCCCCGATGCGGTGCGCCCGCACCAGATTCGTCGACCCCGGCACCCCCGGCGGCGACCCCGCCGTGATCACCACCAGGTCACCCGGCGCACAGCGCCCGATCCGCAGCAGCTCCTCATCCACCTGGGCCACCATCTCGTCCGTGCTCTGCACCGTCGGACCCAGGAACGTCTCCACCCCCCAGGTCAGCGTGAGCTGCGCATACGTCCCCGGATCCGGGGTGAACGCCAGCACCGGGATCGGCGAGCGATACCGCGACAACCGCCGCACCGTGTCACCCGACTGGGTGAAGGCCACCAGGAACCGCGCCCCCAGGAAATCCCCGATCTCCGCAGCCGCACGCGCCACCGCACCACCCTGGGTGCGCGGCTTGCTGCGCTCGGTCAGCGGCGGCAGCCCCTTCGCCAGCAGGTCCTCCTCGGCCGCCGCCACGATCCGGCTCATCGTCCGCACCGTCTCCACCGGATACTTCCCCACGCTGGTCTCACCGGACAGCATCACCGCATCCGTGCCGTCCACCACCGCGTTCGCCACATCCGAGGCCTCCGCACGCGTCGGCCGCGAGGCGTCGACCATCGAGTCCAGCATCTGCGTCGCCACGATCACCGGCTTCGCGTTCCGCTTCGCCAGCTTCACCGCCCGCTTCTGCACCAGCGGCACCTGCTCCAGCGGCATCTCCACACCGAGATCACCCCGGGCCACCATGATCCCGTCGAACGCGTCCACGATCGACTCCAGCGCCGTCACCGCCTGCGGCTTCTCGATCTTGGCGATGACCGGGACCCGGCGCCCCTCCTCCGCCATCACCCGCCGCACCTCCGCCACATCGTCCCCGGAACGGACGAAGGACAACGCCACCACATCGGCGCCCATCCGCAGCGCCCAGCGCAGATCCTCCACGTCCTTCCCGCTCAGCGCCGGCACCGAGACCGCCACCCCCGGCAGATTCAGCCCCTTGTGGTCCGAGGCCAGGCCGCCCTCCACCACCGTCGTCCGCACCAGCGGCCCCTCGACCGCCGTCACCTCCAGCGAGACCCGGCCGTCGTCCACCAGAATCCGCTCACCCGGCGACACGTCCCCGGCCAGCCCCTCGTACGTGGTGCCGCAGCAGGTGTGGTCACCCACCATCTCCTCCACGGACAGCGTGAACGCGTCACCGCTTTCAAGGAGTACCGGCCCGTCACGGAAACGCCCCAGACGGATCTTCGGACCTTGAAGGTCGGCCAGAATCCCGACGCTCCGCCCCGCCTCCCGGGACGCCCGCCGCACCCGCTCGTGACGAGCCTCGTGCTCCACATGCGACCCATGGCTCAGGTTGAAGCGCGCAACGTCCATCCCCGCCTCGACAAGCGCTGTGATCTGCTCGTACGAGTCGGTGGCGGGTCCCAGCGTGCAGACGATCTTTGCTCGGCGCATGAACCGAGCCTATGACCTACCAGCGGGTAGAGAACCGGCGAAAGGCGACAGGCCAACAACAGGCTGATGAAAGCTCGTTGACAACTAATAAAGTGGGCGACCACCCGCTCCGATGAGCGGAAACCCCCTCGGAAAACCCCGGAGAACCCCCGCCCTCACAACGCCGGCGCACTCATCGTGAACCGCGCATTCACCTGCGCCTGCACCGTCTGCCGCTGCGGCTCGAGATCCAGCGCCGGAGCCTCCTCCGCCGCACCCCCGAACCCCACCGCCCGCATCCCCGCACCCGGCGGCGCCGGCCACACCGGACCACCCTCCTCAGCCCCCAGATCCGCCAACTCCACCAACGCCACCAGCTCAGCCCCCAACGCCCCCGCATACTCCCGCGCCCGCGTCACCGCCTCCCGCACCGCACGCTGCCGCGCCTCCCGGTGCACCGGCGAATCCGGCCGCAACGCCCACCACGGACCATCCACCCGCGTCAACTCCAGATCCGCCAACCGCGACGTCACCTCCCCCAGCACCGTGAAGTCCCCCACCGTCGCCTCCACCAGCACCCGCCCGTGATACGTCCGCACCCGCTCCCGGCGCCCCCGCTCCGGCAACTCCGGCGTCACCGTGAACGCACCCGTCTCCAGCCGCTCCACCGCCTCCCCGTACCCCCTCAGCAGCTCCAGCACCCGCGCATTACGCCGCGTCAGATCCTCCAGCGCACCCCGCCGGTCCCGGCCCCGCGCACTCACCGTCACCCCCAACCGCGCGATCTCCGGATCACACTCCAGCCGCGCCTCACCCCGCACCGCCACCCGCGGCACCTCCGGCGTACCGAACGACACAGGCTGCTCCACCGACATCACGACTCCCCAGCTCGACGAAGAAACGTTCCCCGCCCACTCTCCCGCACCCACCCGCCCCGCACGGACCCCCGCGCCGCACCCGCACCACCCCCGCACCCGGAACCCCCACCGCCCCGGCCGGACCGCGCGCCCAGCCGCGCACTCCCACACCGAGCCGGACCGCGCCCGGCCCGGCACGCCACACCCCCGCCGGACCACCCGCCCGGCCCGGGCCTCCCACCCCGAGCCGGACACACCGCGGCCCCCCACACCCTCAGCCGAACGCCGCCCGCACCGCCAGCACCCGCCGCAGATCATCCAGATGATCCGCCAGCGCCCGCCGCAACGCCGGCACCGGCGCCCCCGACGCCAGACACTCCTCACCCCACCGCAACACCCGCTCCTCCACCACCGACGACGGAAACGCCCACCGGCCCGCAGCCTCCGCAATCGACGCCCCCCGCCGCTCCGCCACCGCCACCGCCGCACCGAAGTACCGCTCCGCATACCCCGCCAGCAACCCACCCTGCTCCGGCTGCCAGAACCCCTGCGCCGTCGCCGTGAACACGTGGTTCGACAACACATCCGCCTCCCCGAACAACGCCTCCCACGCCGCCGCCTTCGCCCCCGCATCCGGCAACGCCGCCCGGCACCGCGCCGCGCCCCGCTCACCCGTCGCACTCGGATCCCCCGCCAGCGCCCCCGCGATCTCCCCCTCACCCACCGCACCCAGCACCGCAAGCCGGTGCAGCAACCGCCACCGCAACTCCGGATCCAGCACCGGCCCACCCGGCACCGTCCCCGCCGACCACCACGACAGCAACTCCTCCGCGTCCACTGCCGCGTCCAGAAACCCCCGCACCGCCGTCAGCCGCACCGCCGGCACCCCCGGCGCATCCGCCGTACGCTCCAGCAGCTCCCGGCACACCCCCGTCAGCAGCCGCAACCCCCGCTCCCGCGCATCCCCCGCCAGGAAACGCTCCACCACCTGACCCCGCGCGAACGACAACACCCCCTGCACCAGCGCGTCGTCCCCCTCCCGCGCCAGATGCCCCCGCACCGCCTCCAGATACTCCTCCGGACCCAGCAGCCCGTCCCGCACCATGTCCCGCGCCGCGTTCCACACCACACCCCGCGACAACGCCTCCGGCAGACCCGACAACGCCCCCCGCACCGTCTCCCACGACCCCGGATCCAGCCGCACCTTCACATACGACAGATCACCGTCGTTCAGCAGCAGCAGATCCGGCCGCGGCCCCGCACCCGACCACACCACCGAGCCGTCGCCGCCCTCACCCCCGGCAGCCCCGACGGTGCCCACGGTCCCGCCACTCCCCGGGCCCTCCGCACCACCCGCAGCCGGCAACTCACGCTCCCACCGCTCCCGCAACACCAGCCGCCCCGCATCCCCCGGCGCCCGGTCGTACAACCCCACCCCCAACCGGTGCGGCCGCCCACCCGCATGCGCCACCACCGCACGCCAGCCACCGCCCGGCTCCTCCGACACCACCGGCGACAACGCATCCACCCCCGACGTCCGCAACCAGCGCGCCGCCCACCCGTGCACATCCCGTTCCCCCGACACCCGCCCCAGCGAATCCAGAAAATCCGCCAGCGTCGCATTCCCGAAACGATGCCGCGCGAAATGCTCGTTGATCCCCGCCAGAAACGCCTTCTCACCCAGCCACGCCACCAGCTGCCGCAGCGCACTGGCCCCCTTCGCATAACTGATCCCGTCGAAGTTCAGCCGCGCCGCCGCCGTGTCCGGAACACCCTCCGGATCCGGCGCCACCGGATGCGTCGACGACCGCTGGTCCGCGTCGTACCCCCAACTCTTCCGCGCCGCCGCGAAATCCGTCCACGTCCCCGTGAACTCCGTCGCCTCCGCCAGCGTCTGGAACCCCATGTACTCCGCGAACGACTCGTTCAGCCAGATGTCGTCCCACCAGCGCAACGTCACCAGATCCCCGAACCACATGTGCGCCATCTCGTGCGCCACCACCATCCCCCGGGTCTGCCGCTCCGTCTCCGTCACCGCCGACCGGAACACGAACTCGTCCCGGAACGTCACCAGCCCCGGATTCTCCATCGCCCCCGCATTGAACTCCGGGACGAACGCCTGGTCGTACGAATCGAACGGATACGGCTCATCGAAGATCTCGTGATACCGGTCGAAACACCGCCGCGTGATCCCGAACAGCTCCTCCGCGTCCGCGTCCAGGAACTCCGCCAGCGACCGCCGCACATGCAACCCGAACGGCAACCCCGCATGCTCCGTACGCACCGAGTGATACGGCCCCGCCGCCACCGCCACCAGATACGTACTGACCGGCGGCGTCGGCGCACACACCCAACGACCCGCGCCGACCCGCTCCGCCACCCCGTTCCCCAGCACCGTCCACTCCGGCGGCGCCGCCACCGACACCCGGAACACCGCCTTCAGATCCGGCTGGTCGAAACACGCGAACACCAGCGGCGCATCGTCCATGCAGCACTGCGTGTACAGATACACCCGCCCGTCCGCCGGATCGGTGAAGCGATGCATCCCCTCACCCACCCGCGAGTACGGCATGTCCCCCTCGACCCGCAGCTCGTGCTCCCCGGCCCCCAGCCCCCGCAGCGGGAACCGCCCCGCCGCCAGCGCCCCCGGATCCAGCTCCACCCCGTCCAGCACCACCCGGCGCAACACCACCGGCCGCACCTGCACGAACGTGTCCACCCCGCCCTCCCCGGCGGCGTCCTCCCGCACGGAGAACCGCACCGCCGAGACCGAACCGAACACCTCCCCGCCCCGCGTCAGGTCGAGATCGACCGCGTACTCGTGGACGTCGAGGAGCCGGGCACGGAGCTGCGCTTCGTCGCGCGTCAATACGGACATGCGCACATGCTGCCCCACCGCCGGTGCTCAGCACACCGCGATACCCACCCGGCCGCCCGCGTCAGTACTTCGGCCCCACATGCGCGTCCATCAACGCCACCGAAGCCTTGCGCGCCACGGAGACGTTGAACGGATCGCTGCCCCGGGCCAGCGTGGTCCACTGCACCCCGACCGAGGTGAGGGCGTCGGTGCAGATGCGCCGGATGTCGTCGGACTTGTTGGCAAAGAAGTACCGCGGATACTCGTAACGCTTGCGAACACCGCCGACCATCCGTGTCGTCCAGTTGGTGATCCGGCATCCGTCCGAGTGGAACAGCCCCCGGATCAGCGCCCACGGGTGCGCATCCACGATCTCCCGCTGCCACGCCTCCAGCGCGATGCGCCGCTGGTGCTTCTTGCCGGGGCCGTGCTGCGGGAAGAGGCACCACAAGTGGCGTGAGGAGACCTTCACGTTGCGGCAGCCTTCCTTGCGCACGCGGCAGACCGAGTTCTGTGGAAAGACTTCGGTCATTGCAGCCGCGCATTCATCCATGAGGCCGGGCCACGTCTCGGTGCACGTGATCATGAGGCTCGGTACACGGTGGCCTGAGTACTGAATGATGTGGCCGTCGCCCAGGTAGAGCCCCAAGAGGTAGGAATAGGCTGCCGCTGCCAGCGGCGTACCTCCGTGGCGCGGACAAGGGGCTGTGCTCCGCCCCGGAAGCTCTCCGTGCCTTGCGCGGTCCATGTGGACCCAGTAGCTGACGGTGCCTGCAGGTACCCCGAATCTTCGGGCTGCTACGGCGTTCCCTGCGCCGCTGCGGACCATGGCAAGGACTTTGCTGCGGACCTCGATGCTGTGCATCGTCTCAGCATCGGTGCCTGGCCAGCCTGTGTAGTGGGGTCCGTGGCTCGATCACCCGATCGAGCGAGGAAGAGTGGACGACGACCCTTCGTTTCGAAGGCAAAGTGCCCCGGGTGGGATTCGAACCCACACTGTCGGTGGTTTGAGCACCGTTTCTCTGGCCATTTGGAATACCGGGGCCTAAGATTCGAAGGTCTACTGCCTCCCGCCTGACACCACCATACAGGACCTAGGTAGGCTCGGAGTCCCACCTGTGCGGAAACGAGGAGCCCAGTGAGCACCGCGGACGTCCCCGAGCCGACCACCCCCGCCGAGAACGACGGTGCCGCCGAGGAGGCGCGCGCCCATGTCCCGCCGCAGACGACCCGGGTCGTCATCGCCGAGGACGAGGCCCTGATCCGGATGGATCTGAAGGAGATGCTGGAGGAGGAGGGGTACACGGTCGTCGGTGAGGCCGGCGACGGCCAGGCGGCGGTCGAGCTGGCCCGCGAGCACCGCCCGGACCTGTGCATCCTCGATGTGAAGATGCCGGTGCTGGACGGCATCTCCGCGGCGGAGAAGATCGCCGAGGAGAGCATCGCGCCGGTGCTGATGCTGACCGCGTTCTCGCAGCGTGAGCTGGTGGAGCGGGCGCGGGACGCGGGGGCGATGGCGTATCTGGTGAAGCCGTTCAGCAAGTCGGACATCGTGCCGGCGATCGAGATGGCGGTGAGCCGCTTCACCCAGTTGCGGATGCTGACGCGGGAGGTCGCCGACCTGGAGCAGCGGCTGGAGACGCGGAAGCTGGTGGACCGGGCGAAGAGCGTGCTGCAGACGGAGTACGGGCTGACGGAGCCGGCGGCGTTCCGGTGGATCCAGAAGACGTCGATGGACCGGCGGCTGTTGATGCGGGAGGTCGCGGAGGCCGTGATCGAGGACGGCGAGGAGCGGAGGCAGAAGGGGTAGCCCGCCGGGCGGTTCCCTGCCGGGGCCGGTGCGTGCCGTGTGTGGCGCGTACCGGCCCCGTGTGCGTGGTGCCCGGGGGCACGCTGGCGGTGTCCCGTGTGGTCAGCGGTCGTGTGCGGGGGGTGGGGGTGCGGTGGAGGCGCGGACGATCAGTCGGGTGGGCAGGGTGACCGTGGCGCCGGGGGGTGTGGGGCTGCGGCCGAGGGCGAGGCGTCCGGCGAGGGTGCCGGCCTCGGTGAGGGGGAGGCGGACGGTGGTGAGGGGCGGCCAGGCGTCGGCGCTGCAGGGGAGGTCGTCGAAGCCGGCGACGGAGACGTCGTGGGGGATGCGGAGGCCCTGGTCGCGGAGGGCGGCGCAGGCGCCGAGGGCGGCGGTGTCGTTGGGGGCGATGACGGCGGTGAGGTGGGGGTCGCGGCGGAGGAGTTCGAGGGTGCCGTGGTAGCCGGAGGTGCGGTCGTAGGCGGCGTGCACGGTGAGCCGGCCGGGGTCGGCGGCGGGGTCGGGGCCGGGGTGGCGGGCGGTGAGGGCGTCGCGGTGGCCGGCGAGGCGTTGGGTGGTGGTGGTGCGGCCGGGTGGTCCGGTGAGGCAGCCGATGCGGCGGTGGCCGAGGTCGGTGAGGTGTTCGGTGAGGCGTCGGGCGCCGTTGCGGTGGGCGAAGTCGACGGTGAGGATGCCCGTTCCGTCGTGTCCGGTTCTGTCATGGCTGGTTCCGTCGTGTCCGGTGCCGGGGTGGGAGCGGTGGTGGTGGTCCGTGCCGGTCCGGGCGTTGTTCCCGGGCCGGTCGTCGTCGTCGTGTTCCGGGGGGAGGGGTGGCCGGCCGCACTGGACGATGCGGGTGCCGGTGGCGGCCAGGCGGTGGAGGTGGGTGGCGAGGGCGGTGCGGAGGGTGTCGGCTTCGGTGGTGCCGCCGGTGAGGACGACGGCGGTGGCGCGTTGGCGGTGCAGGAGGGTGAGGTATTCGAGTTCGCGTTCGGGCGCGCCGGCGGTGTTGCAGACGACGGCGAGTTTGCGGTCGGGGCCGGTGCCGGTCTCCTGCTGGACGGCGCCGGCGAGGAGGCCGAAGAAGGGGTCGGCGATGTCGTTGACGAGGACGCCGAGGAGGTCGCTGGAGGAGGCGGCGAGGGCGGCGGCGGGGCCGTGGGTGACGTATCCGAGGTCCTGGACGGAGCGGAGGACGCGGTGGCGGGTGGTTTCGGCGACGGGGTAGTTGCCGTTGAGGACGCGGGAGACGGTGGCGGGGGAGACGCCGGCGTGGGTGGCGACGTCGGCGAGTCGTACCGGGCCGGGTCCGGTGTGTCTGGTGCCGTTCCGGGCGGTGGTCATGTGTGTCGTCCCCCGTTTCCGTCGCCGTGCGTGGTCGCGCGGTGCGGCTGCCGTGTCGTAGGCAGGCTAGCGTGCGCCGGGGCGGAAGGGGTTCTCCCAGGCAGGGGAGGCCCGGTGGTACGCGGAGTCGCCGGATCGGCGGTGGACGGGTGGTGGACGCGCGGCGGCCCCGTCCGCGCCGGTGGGTCCGGCGTGGGCGGGGCCGCGGTGTGCGGGGTGTGGTGGTCAGTCCTCGCCGAGGTAGGCCTTGCGGACCGACTCGTCGTGCATCAGGTCCTCGCCGGTGCCGGAGAGCACGATCTCGCCGACCTCCATCACATGGCCGTGGTCGGCCAGGGAGAGCGCGGCCTGGGCGTTCTGCTCGACGAGCAGGATGGTGGTGCCCTGGCTTTTGAGCTCGGTGATGGTTTCCATGATCTTCTGCATCATGATGGGGGAGAGGCCCATGGAGGGTTCGTCGAGCATGAGCAGCTTCGGGCGGGACATCAGGGCCCGTCCCATGGCGAGCATCTGCTGCTCGCCGCCGGACAGGGTTCCGGCGGCCTGCCTGCGGCGTTCCCCGAGGATGGGGAAGAGTTCGTAGATGCGGTCGGCGTCCTCCTGGACGGCTTTGGCGTCCCGGCGCAGGAAGGCGCCGAGGTCGAGGTTCTCGGCGACGGAGAGCCGGGGGAAGAGCCGCCGTCCTTCGGGTGAGTGGGCCAGGCCGAGGGTGACGATCTTGTGGGCGGGCATGCCGTCCAGGGACTGCCCGTCGAAGAGGATCTTGCCGCCGACGGGCTTGAGCAGGCCGGAGAGGGTGCGCAGGGTGGTGGTCTTGCCGGCGCCGTTGGTGCCGATGAGGGTGACCACCTGGCCTGCCTCGACGCTGAACGAGATGCCCTTGACGGCCACGATCTTGCCGTAGGCGACCCGCAGGTCCTCGACTTCGAGTAGTGCGGTCACTTGCTCTCTCCTTCTGTGCGCTGCTCGCGGGCGGCGTTCTCCGCGGCCTCCACCTCGGCGGAGTGCTCGTCCTCCGGGGCCCCTTCGAAGGGGGTGCCGAGGTAGGCGGCGACCACGCGCTCGTCGCTCTGCACGACGGAGGGCGGGCCCTCGACGAGTTTCTCGCCCTGCACGAGGACGGCGACCCGGTCGCACATGTTGAAGATGAAGCGCATGTCGTGCTCGATGACGAGCACGGCGATGCCCTCGTCGCGGACGGACCGCACCAGATCCTGGGTGGCCTGGGTCTCCTGCGGGTTCATGCCGGCGGTCGGCTCGTCGAGGAGGAGCAGGCCGGGGTCGGAGGCCAGGGCGCGGGCGATCTCCAGTTTGCGCTGGTCGCCGTAGGGGAGGTTGCGGGCCAGGTGGTTGCGCTTGGTGGCCAGCCCGGTGAACTCCAGCAGGTCCATGGCGCGTCGTTCGGAGGCGTCCTCGGCTTTGCGGAAGCCGGGGCCGCGCAGCAGGGCGGACCACAGGCCTTCGCGGGTGCGGGTGTGGCGGCCGACGAGCACGTTCTCCAGGACGGTCATGTTGGCGAAGAGCCGGATGTTCTGGAAGGTGCGGGCGACGCCGGCCTGGGTGACCTGGTGGGGGCGGCGGGGGAGCACCTTGTCCTTGTAGCGGACGCTGCCTTCGGTCGGCACGTAGAGGCCGGTGAGGCAGTTGAAGAAGGTGGTCTTGCCGGCGCCGTTGGGGCCGATGAGGCCGACGATCTCGCCGCTGTCGACGGTGAGGTCGACGTCGTGCACGGCGGTGAGGCCGCCGAACCGCTTGGTGACGCCGCGGGCGTCCAGGACGGTGGTGCCGGTGGCGGCGGTGTCCTTGGTGGTGGTCGTGGTGTCGGTGGTCATGGCGGTCACGCACCTGCCTTGCGGAGACTCGAGCCGTTCTCCGGTACGTCCGTCTGCTCGTTCTCGTGGAACTCGAGCTGGTTACGGCGGTCGGCGAGCAGTCCTTCGGGGCGGAAGCGCATCAGCAGCACCAGTGCGATGCCGAAGAAGAGCAGCTGGTAGTCGCCGACGAACTGGAGCTTGTTGGGGATGAGGTAGAGCAGCGCGGCGCCGATGAGGGGTCCGCTGATGGTGCCCATGCCGCCGAGGATGACGGCGACGAGGAGGAAGGCGGAGTTCGGCGGCACCTGGTGCACGAACTTGTAGCCCTCGGGGTGGACGCCGCTCTCGACGTGGGCGAGGACGGTGCCGGCGAGGCCGGCGAGGGTGGCGCCGAGGGCGAAGGCCATCAGTTTGAGGCGGAAGGTGTTGATGCCCATGGCGCCGGCTGCGGTCTCGTCCTCGCGGATCGCGACCCAGGCCCGCCCGATGCGGGAGCGGTCGGAGCGGTGGAAGACGGTCACGATGATCGCGGTGAACAGCAGCATGAGGAGCAGGTAGTTGGAGAACTTGCCCAGTTCGAAGCCGAGGATGGTGTGTTCCTCGCCGAGGTTGAAGCCGAGCAGTTCGATCTCGGGGATGCCGGGGATGCCGTTGGGGCCGTTGGTGACGTCGGGGCCGGAGGCGCCGTCGAGGTTCTGCATGCCGATGCGGAAGATCTCGCCGAAGCCGAGGGTGACGATGGCGAGGTAGTCGCCGCGGACCCGGAGGGTGGGGGCGCCGATGATGACGCCGAAGATCATGGAGACCACGGCGCCGGTGAGGACGGCGGCCCAGAAGGGGAACTTGACGTCGAAGGCGGCGGTGGGGGCGCCGGAGACCAGGGCGGCGGTGTAGGCGCCGACGCCGAGGAAGGCGACGTAGCCGAGGTCCAGCAGGCCGGCGAGGCCGACGACGACGTTGAGGCCGATGGCGGCCGTGCCGAAGATCAGGATGCTGGTGCCGACCGAGGTGTAGGTCTCGCTGGTCTGGGTGAAGGGGAAGAGCGCGGCGGCGACGAACGCGGCGGCGACGGCGATGTTGCGGTGCTTGCGGGTCAGCGTGCGGAACTGGACGAGCAGCCCGGCGCGGCTGAGTGCGAGGCCGCCGGCGATGGTGAGCAGCAGGAAGCCGATGAAGGCTTCGCTGTACTCGGTGCCGATGCCGTACGAGAAGACGGTGAGGCCGATGCCGGCGCCGGCGGCGATGAGCAGGATCTCCACGGTGGAGGAGAGCCCGGCGGGCGGCGGCGGGGTGTCGCCGGGGGCGAGGAGCGTACGCCGGTTCAGGGGGAGCCCGAGGGCGCCGGCGAGCAGCACCAGGGTGGCGAGTGCGGCGATGTAGCCGCCGGGCTCGAGGTTGACCAGGCCGCCGAGGTCCACGGCGATGGCGAGGACGGTGTACCAGGTGACGGCGAAGGTGCCGGCGGCGAGGAAGAAGGTGGCTTTGTCCGCGCCGCTCGGGGCGGCCCAGCGGGTGCCGCGGATGCCGTGGCCGGCGGCGACGTACAGCGCGGTGAGCACCGACCCGACGAGGGTGAGGATCTGGAGTCCGCCGGGGTAGCCGTAGACGGTGAGGTTTCCGGGGAAGGCCTCGGTCCAGGTCCAGGCGAGGAAGGTGCTGGCGAAGGCGGCGACCGCGCCGGCTGCGGTGAGCAGGCGGGCGGCGGAGGCCGGGAGCGGGAGCACGGGGGTCGTCTCGTGCGTCTCCGGTGCGGTGGTCTGTGGTGTCTGCGTCGTCATCTCTCTCACGCCCGATCCGAGACTCGCTCGCCGAGGATGCCCTGCGGACGGAGCAGGAGGACGACGATGAGGAGCGCGAAGGCCCACACGTCCTTCCAGGCGCCGCCGCCGAGCTGTTCCATGCCGGGGATGTTCTCCACGTATGCGGTGGCCATGGCCTCGGTCATGCCGAGTACGAGGCCGCCGATCATGGCCCCGTAGACGTTGCCGATGCCGCCGAGGACGGCGGCGGTGAAGGCCTTGAGGCCGGCGATGAATCCCATCTTGAAGCCGACCTGACCGAACTTCAGCCCGTGGGCGACGGCCGCGATGGCGGCGAAGGCGGCGCCGATGGCGAAGGCGGTGACGATGATCCGGTCGGTGTTGATGCCCATCAGCTTGGCGGTGTCCGGGTCCTGGCTGGTGGCCTGCATGGCGCGGCCGGTGCGGGTCTTGGAGACGAACCAGGCGAGGGCGATCATGCAGAGCGGGGCGGCGATGAGCAGGAAGATCTCGCCGCGCTGGAAGGAGACGCCGCCGAACTCCACCGGGCCGCCCTCCAGCCGGGGGAAGGCGCGGTCCTTCTTGGCGCCGGGGTAGAACGCCCAGATGGCGTACTGGAGGGCGAGCGACAGGCCGATCGCGGTGATGAGCGGGGCGAGTCGCGGGCCGCCGCGCAGCGGCCGGTAGGCGAACCGTTCCGTGCCGATGCCGACGAGGACGGACCAGGCCATCGCCATGAGGATCATGACGGGAAGGGCGACGGCGAGGGAGGTGCCGTCGGGCAGCCAGAGCCACGCGGTGAGCGCGCCGAAGCCGCCGATCATGAATATCTCGCCATGGGCGAAGTTGATGAGCTGAACTATGCCGTACACCATGGTGTACCCGATCGCGATGAGTCCGTACATCGCTCCGAGCACCAGGCCGTTGGCAAGCTGCGCCGGCAGATCTTGCACCGGGGGGCCTCCGAGGGAGTGTCAGATACGGCTGCGCGGGGGCGCTGTTTGCGCCCCCGCGCAGCAGCAGGATGTGAGCGGGTGGGCCGGTCGGCCCGGTGGGTTCTACTCTCCGAACGTGCCGGTCTTGACGGGCACGTGCTCGCCGTTCTTGACCTTGTAGAGGGAGAGCTGCTTGTTGGTGGTGTCACCGAACTCGTCGAAGGAGACGTCGCCCGTCACGCCCTTGAAGGACACGTCCTGGGTGGCCTCGGAGATCTGCTTGCGGGCCTCGTCGATGTCCTCCGGCAGCTTGCCGTCGTTCTTCTCGACGACGGCCTTGACGGCCTGGATGATCGCCCAGGTGCTGTCGTAGGCGTAGCCGCCGTAGGCCTCGTAGGGCTCGCTGTACCCCTCCGCCTTGTAGTTCTTCTTGAACTCCTTGGCGGTGTCCAGGGTGTCCAGCGGGGCGCCGACGGAGGTGGCCATGTCGCCCTCGGCGTTCTTCTTGGCGAGCTTGATGTACTCGCCGGAGAAGAGGGCGTCGCCGCCGACGACGGGGATCTTGGCGCCGGTCTTCTTGATCTGGTCGGTCAGCGGGGCGCCGGCCGGGTACTCGCCGCCGAAGTAGACGAAGTCGGCGCCGGAGTTCTTGATCTTGGTGGCGATGGCGGAGAAGTCGCGGTCCTCCGGGTTGACGTGGTCGGTGCCCACGACCTTGCCACCGAGCTTCTTGAACTCCGCCTTGAAGGTGGCCGCGAGGCCGGCGCCGTACGTCTTCTTGTCGTCGAGGATGAAGCCCTTCTTCAGGCCCTCCTCGTTGTAGATGTACTGGGCGGCGTAGGGGCCCTGGATGGCGTCCGTGGTGGAGGTGCGGAAGTAGCTGTCGAACGGCCGCTTCTTGTCGCCCTCCTTCCAGTTCGGGCCCTGGGTGAGCTGCGGCGCGGTGTTCGCGGGCGAGACCTGCACCAGTTCCGCGTTGGCGAGGACCTTCTGCATGGCCTCGCCGACGTGTGAGTTGAGGGGGCCGACGACGCCGTAGACGTCCTCGTCGCCGACGAACTTGGTGGCGTTCTGCTGGCCGGTGCCGGCCTGGGCGGCGTCGTCCACCGCCTCCAGCTTGAAGGTGACCCCTTCGACCTCGTTGTTCTTGTTGGCGACCTTGGTGGCGAGTTCGGCCGAGTTCTGGATGCCCTTGCCGAGGGCGGAGAGGTCGCCGGTCAGCGGGGCGTCGAGACCGATGACGACGGTGGTCTTGCCGCTGTCGCCGCCTCCGTTGTCGTCGTCACGGGATCCGCAGGCGGACAGCGCGAGTGCCCCCACGGTGACCCCGGTGGTGAGTATGAGCAAGGATCGCTGACGCACGATCAGTCCTTTCCCAATGGGCGCGGCGCACTCTGGTCGGTGGCCGTGTGGCGCGCCGGGCCGTACTGGGTACTGAACCGTGCTTGGCAGGGTGCGCCCGGCGGCGCGGTGACTGGCGGTGACTCTATGGCGAGGGGATGCGGTCCGGCAGAGGTGAAGGGGATGATGTGACTTTCTTGTTATGACGCTGTTCGGAGTCCGGATGCTTTCGCCGGGGTCCGGAGGTTTCCGCCGGGAAACGCACGCGTATCGGACGGCGAAAGCCGCAGTTCCCTCAGGCGGCGGGGGACGCGCCGGGTGCGGACGGTCCGCATAGCGTACGCAGCCGGCGGGCGAGGGCCCGGGCGTAGCGCCGCCCGGGGATCACGCTCAGCTCCTGGTCGGCCCGGGCGTTACGCAGCGTGAAATCGAGAAAGGGCATTCCGGCGTCGGCCGACACCTCGCGACAGGAGGTCACCTGCGCCCGTACGAGCAGTTTCTGCGGCCGGTGTTCGGCCACCACCAGGGGCGGAGGCGGGTCGAGCCGCAGGTCCAGGCCCCGGTAGCCCTGGCGCACGTCCAGGACGGTGACCTGGGAGCCGCCGTCCACGGTGGCGCGGAGTTCGATGGTGAACGCGTGCGTGTCCTCGTCGCCTGTACCCGGAGTGATCTTCACGAAGTCGACGGTCGTGATCTGTGCGGGGTAGGGGACGGGCGGCTGCGGCACCGGATCGGGCCGGGCGGAGACGAGATAGACGGACCCGGCCGCCACCAGGGCCGCGGCGGCGGCGACCACGGCGCCCCGGCGGAGCCGGGGCGGCAGCGCGGCCCAGCGTTCGGCGGGCCGGGGGCCGCCGCCTCCGCCGGTCAGCAGGTCCGGTCTGCGGTCGTCGCTCTCCCCGGTCGGTGGCTCCCCCATGCGGGGGAAAGCTAGTCGCTGTGCCGGGCTCCGGGCCAGGGTGCGGCGGCGATGCGGGTCAGCCGGCCGGTTCGGCGTCCCGCAGCAGGCAGGTCAGCCGCGCCGTGCACACCCGCTTGCCGGACTCCTCGGTGATCACGACCTCGTAGGTGGCGGTGGTGCGGCCGCGGTGCACCGGTGTGGCCGTCCCGGTGACCAGTCCGGCGCGCAGGCCCCGGTGGTGCGTGCAGTTCAGGTCGACGCCGACGGCGACCTTGTGCGGGCCGCCGTGCAGCATGGCGCCGACCGAGCCCAGGGTCTCCGCGAGCACCGCCGAGGCGCCGCCGTGCAGCAGCCCGTACGGCTGGGTGTTCCCCTCGACGGGGAGGGTGCCGACCACCTTCTCCGGGGAGGCCTCCAGCACCGTCAGGCCCATGCGTTCGCCGAGGTGCCCGGCGGAGAACAGCGCGGGCAGGTCGATGCCCAGGCCGCTCCACTGGTCGAGGATCTCCTGCGGGAAGTGTGTGGTGCTGTGGTCACCCATGGTGCGGTGTGCTCCGATCGCCCGTGGCCGGGCCGTGCGGTCACGGCCGGTCGTTGTCCTCTGCACCGTTCCTATCATCAGCGTGCGGCACCGTCGCGGACCGGGTGAGGCGTACCACCAGGGACTTGCTGGCGGGAGTGTTGCTGGTGTCGGCCGTGGCGTCCAGCGGCACCAGCACGTTGGTCTCCGGGTAGTAGGCGGCTGCGCAGCCGCGGGCGGTGGGATAGTGCACCACCCGGAAGCCGGGGGCAGTCCGCCGCACGCCGTCCCGCCACTCGCTGGTCAGGTCGGCGTGACAGCCGTCGGGCAGACCGAGGCGGGCGGCGTCCTCCGGGTGCACCAGGACCACCCGGCGGCCGTTCCGGATGCCGCGGTAGCGGTCGTCCAGGCCGTAGACCGTGGTGTTGTACTGGTCGTGCGAGCGCAGCGTCTGCAGCAGCAGCCGGCCCTCGGGCAGCTCGGGGAACTCCACCGGGGCGGCCGTGAACTGCGCCCGGCCGGTGGCCGTGGGGAAGCGGCGCTCGTCCCGCGGGGCGTGCGGGAGGGTGAAGCCGCCGGGCCGCGCGGCCCGGGCGCCGAAGTCCTCGAACCCGGGCACGACCCGGGCGATCCGGTCCCGCACCAGGCCGTAGTCCCGCTCGAACTCCTCCCACGGGGTGTGCGACCGGGCGCCGAGCACCCGCCGGGCCAGCCGGCACACGATCGCGGTCTCGGAGAGCAGATGCGGGCTCGCGGGCGCCAGCCGGCCGCGCGAGGCGTGCACCATGCCCATGGAGTCCTCCACGGTGACGAACTGCTCCGCCGGCCGCCCCGCGGCGTCGTACCGCACATCGCGCTCGGTACGGCCCAGGGTGGGCAGGATCAGCGCCCGTGCCCCGGTGACGCAGTGCGAGCGGTTCAGCTTGGTGGACACGTGGACGGTGAGCCGGGCCCGCCGCACCGCGTCCTCGGTGACCGCG
Source organism: Streptomyces sp. JJ36 (assembly GCF_021696945.1). GTDB lineage: Bacteria > Actinomycetota > Actinomycetes > Streptomycetales > Streptomycetaceae > Streptomyces. The sequence continues at coordinate 76,883 of NZ_JACYHE010000001.1, read as the reverse complement.
GTGTCCGGGGAGGCGGCGACGAAGTTCCCGCCCATGGCGAAGAAGACCTTGGCGGCGCCGTCCCGCAGCGCCCGGATCGACCGCACCACGTCCAGGCCGTGCTCGCGCGGCGGGGCGAAGCCGAACTCCCGCTCCAGGGCGTCCAGGAAGGCCGGGGCCGGGCGCTCCACGATGCCCATGGTGCGGTCGCCCTGCACGTTGCTGTGCCCGCGGACCGGGCACACGCCGGCGCCGGGCCGGCCCACGGCGCCGCGGAGCAGCAGCAGGTTCACCACCTCGCGGATGGTGGCCACCGCGTGCTTGTGCTGGGTGAGGCCCATGGCCCAGCACACCACCGTGCGCCGGGAGGCGAGCACCATCCGCAGGGCCCGCTCGATCGCTGCCCGCTCCAGGCCCGTCGCCCGCAGCGTCTCCTCCCAGCCGGCACGCCGCGCGGCCGCGGCGAACTCCTCGAAGCCGTGCGTGTGCGCCCGTACGAACTCCTCGTCGGCGCCGCCGGCCTCCAGCACCAGCCGGCACAGCATCCGGAAGAGGGCCTGGTCGCCGCCGATGCGGATCTGCAGGAAGAGGTCGGTCAGCGGGGTGCCGCGGCCGGACAGGCCCCGCACGGTCTGCGGGTTGCGGAAGCGCTCCAGGCCCGCCTCCGGCAGCGGATTGACCGTGATGATCCGCGCGCCCGCCTGCTTCGCCCGCTCCAGTGCGGAGAGCATCCGCGGGTGGTTGGTGCCCGGGTTCTGCCCGGCGACGATGATCAGGTCGGCCTGGTGCAGATCCTCCAGCAGCACGCTGCCCTTGCCCACGCCCAGCGTCTCGGTGAGCGCCGCGCCGGACGACTCGTGGCACATGTTCGAGCAGTCCGGCAGGTTGTTGGTGCCGAACTCGCGGGCGAAGAGCTGGTAGAGGAAGGCCGCCTCGTTGCTGGTGCGGCCCGAGGTGTAGAACACCGCCTCGTCGGGCGAGCCGAGGGCGTGCAGTTCCTCCGCCACGATGTCGAAGGCCCGCTCCCAGGACACCGGCTCGTACCGCTCGGCGCCCTCGGCCAGGTACACCGGCTCCGTCAGCCGCCCCTGCCGGCCCAGCCAGTACCCGGAGCGCGCGGCGAGCCCGGCGACCGGGTGCGCGGCGAAGAAGTCCGGGGTGACCCGGCGCACCGTGGCCTCCTCGGCCACCGCCTTGGCGCCGTTCTCGCAGAACTCCGCGGTGTGCCGGCGCTCCGGCTCCGGCCAGGCGCAGCCGGGGCAGTCGAAGCCGTCCTTCTGGTTGACCCGGAGCAGGGTGCGGGCGGTGCGGGCGGCGCCCATCTGCCGGTGCGCCGCGCGCAGCCCGTGCGCCACGGCCGGCAGCCCGGCGGCGGACCGCTGCGGGGCGCCGACCTGGGGGGAGTCCTGCGCGGGGTCCTCGGCGGGCGGCTGTCGCGTCATGCCCCGATGCTCCCATGCGGCACCGGCGGCCGGGACCCCGCGCGGCGCGGCCGGGCGGCCCCGGCGGGGGTTGTCGGCGGCGCGTGGCAGGATCGGGTGCGTGGCCAAGACAGCATCGCACGACACCGCACCGCGCCTGCTCCTCATGGACGGGCACTCCCTCGCCTACCGGGCGTTCTTCGCCCTGCCCGCGGAGAACTTCTCCACCACCACGGGCCAGCCGACGAACGCGATCTACGGCTTCACGTCGATGCTGGCCAACACCCTGCGTGACGAGGCGCCCACGCACTTCGCGGTGGCGTTCGACGTCTCCCGCAAGACCTGGCGGTCGGAGGAGTTCGCGGACTACAAGGCGAACCGCTCCACCACGCCGGACGAGTTCCGGGGGCAGGTCGAGCTGATCGGCGAGCTGCTCGACGCGATGCGGGTGCGGCGTTTCGCGGTGGACGGCTTCGAGGCCGACGACGTGATCGCCACCCTGGCCACCCGGGCCGAGGCCGAGGGCTTTGAGGTCTCCATCGTCACCGGCGACCGGGACTGCTTCCAGCTCGTCACCGACCGCACCACGGTGCTGTACCCCACCAAGGGCGTCTCCGAGCTCACCCGCTACACCCCGGAGAAGGTCCGCGAGCGGTACGGACTGTCACCGGAGCAGTACCCGGACTTCGCCGCGCTCCGCGGTGACCCCTCGGACAACCTCCCGGGCATCCCCGGCGTCGGCGAGAAGACCGCCGCGAAGTGGATCAACCAGTTCGGCAGCTTCGCCGAGCTGGTCGAGCGGGTGGCGGAGGTGAAGGGCAAGGCCGGGCAGAATCTCCGCGACCACCTGCCGGCCGTCCGGCTCAACCGCCGGCTCACCGAGATGGTGCGGGACGTGGAGCTGCCCGTGGGCCCGGCCGACCTGAAGCGGGAGCCGTACGACCGGGACACCCTGGCGGTCGTCATGGACGCCCTGGAGTTCCGCAACCCGAACTTCCGCGAGCGGCTCTTCGCCGTCGACCCGGGCGCCGCGGAGGAGGAGACAGCGCCGGCGGACAGCGTCAGCGTGGACGGCACGGTCCTCGCCGACGGCGAGCTGGCGCCCTGGCTGGAGCGGCACGGCACGGACGGCCCCGTCGGCCTGGCCACGGTCGACGTGTGGAAGCTGGGCCGCGGCAGCATCAGCGAGATCGCCCTCGCCACCGCCGAGGGGCCCGCCGCCTGGTTCGACCCGGCCCAGCTCGGCGAGGCCGACGAGCGTGCCTTCGCCGGCTGGATCGCCGACCCCTCCCGTCCGAAGGTGCTGCACGACGCCAAGGCGGCGCTGCGGGTCTTCGCCGAGCACGGCTGGACGATCGACGGCATCGCCATGGACACCGCGCTGGCCGCCTATCTGGTCAAGCCCGGCCGCCGTTCCTTCGCGCTGGACGCGCTCTCCGTGGAACACCTCGGCCGGGAGCTGGGCCCGGCCGTGACCGAGGGCGGCGGGCAGCTCGCCTTCGGCACGGACGAGCAGGCGGAGGCCGACGCCCTGATGGCCCGGGCGCGCACCGTCGTCGATCTCGGCGCGGTGCTGAAGGACCGGCTGGACGAGGTCGGCGCCACGGACCTGCTGCACGACCTGGAGCTGCCGACCTCCGCCCTGCTGGCCCGCATGGAGCGGGCCGGTGTCGCCGCCGACCGGGAGTGGCTCGCGGACATGGAGCAGCGCTTCGCCGACGCCGTGCAGCAGGCGGTGGCGGACGCGCACACCGCGGTGGGCCACGAGTTCAACCTCGGCTCGCCCAAGCAGCTCCAGGAGGTGCTCTTCGGCGAGCTCGGCCTGCCGAAGACGAAGAAGACCAAGACGGGCTACACCACCGACGCGGACGCCCTGGCCTGGCTGGCCGCCCAGACCGAGCACGAGCTGCCGGTGCTGATGCTGCGCTACCGCGAGCAGCAGAAGCTGCGCTCCACGGTCGAGGGCCTGATCAAGACCATCGCCGCGGACGGCCGTATCCACACCACCTACAACCAGACGGTCGCGGCCACCGGCCGGCTCTCCTCCACCGACCCGAACCTGCAGAACATCCCGGTCCGCACCGACGAGGGGCGCGCCATCCGCCGCGGCTTCCGCGTCGGCGAGGGGTACGAGGCGCTGCTCACCGCGGACTACAGCCAGATCGAGCTGCGGGTGATGGCCCATCTCTCCGAGGACGCGGGCCTGATCGAGGCGTTCACCTCCGGCGAGGACCTGCACGACACCGTCGCCTCGCAGGTGTTCCGGGTCGGCACCGGTGAGGTCGACCCGGAGATGCGGCGCAAGATCAAGGCGATGTCCTACGGCCTGGCGTACGGCCTCTCCGCCTTCGGCCTCTCCCAGCAGCTCGCCGTCTCCGCGGAGGAGGCGCGCGGCCTGATGGACACCTATTTCGAGCGGTTCGGGGGCGTACGCGACTATCTGCGCCGGGTCGTGGAGGATGCCCGCGCCACCGGCTACACCCAGACCATCATGGGGCGGCGCCGCTATCTGCCCGACCTCAACAGCGACAACCGGCAGCGCCGGGAGATGGCCGAGCGGATGGCGCTCAACGCCCCCATCCAGGGCACCGCGGCGGACATCGTGAAGGTCGCCATGCTCCGGGTCGACGAGGCGCTGCGCCGGGAGCGGCTCCGGTCCCGGCTGCTGCTCCAGGTGCACGACGAGATCGTGCTCGAAGTGGCGCCCGGCGAACGCGAGGCCGCGGAGGAGCTGGTGCGCCGGGAGATGGCCGGCGCGGTCGGGCTGGACGCGCCGCTGGACGTGTCGGTCGGATTCGGCACGGACTGGGAGTCCGCGGCGCACTGACCGGCGGCCGGCGGGGACGGCCCCCGGCGGCGGGAAGCAGCCGGAAACCCGCCCGATCCGGCCGGAACGGCCCGGCGTCACGGGCCTCCCCGCTGACGCCGGGCCATGTGGTGTCGTAAGGTCACGGGTTGACGGTCTCAGCAGGGGAGAGGGGGCGGTCGGTCCCATGGCGCGATACCGCGGCAGGCACGCGGCGGCGAAGCACACGGAGCACTCCAGCGGCAGACTCCGCAGAGGCGTGAGTACCGCAGCCGTGGCGGCTGCGGCGATGGCCGCGCTCACCGCCTCGCAGGCACCCGGCATCGACCTGCGCCCGACCGGGGACGACGACGGCGGCGGCGCCCGCGGCGGAGGCATACCCCGGGACGACACCCCCGGCGACGACTCCTACTACACCGAGTTGCCCCCGCTGGAGAGCCCGCAGCCCGAGGAGCAGCAGGAGCAGCCCGAGGACGCACCGGCCGAGTCCGGGATACCCGCGACCGTGCTCGCCGCCTACAAGAAGGCCGAGCGCTCCGTGTCCGGTTCGGACCCCGGGTGCGGCCTGCCCTGGGAACTGCTCGCGGCCATCGGCAAGGTGGAGTCGGGCCAGGCCCGCGGTGGCAAGGTGGACGCCGACGGCACCACCCTGGAGCCCATACTCGGCCCCGTCCTGAACGGCGACGGCTTCGCCCGCATCACCGACACCGACAGCGGCGTCTACGACGGCGACACCACCTACGACCGCGCCGTCGGGCCCATGCAGTTCATCCCCTCCACCTGGGCCACCTGGGGCGCCGACGGCAACGGCGACGGCCGCCGCGACCCGAACAACATCTACGACGCCGCACTCGCCGCCGGCGAGTACCTCTGCGCGGGCGACCGGAACCTCGCCCTCAAGGGCGACCTGGACGCGGCCGTGCTCAGCTACAACGACTCGCGGGCCTATCTGAACACCGTCCTGGCCTGGCTGGAGTTCTACCGCAACGGCGTCCACGAGGTCCCCGACGGCGAGGGCGTGCCCCCCTCCGGCCCGGTCGGCGACAGCGACCGGCAGGACCGCCGGGACCCGGCCCGCGACCGCCGGAACGGCGGGAACGACACCGGAGGCGCCGGAGACCGGGAGCAGGAGGGCGGCAAGGAGCCCGGCGCCACGGACGACACGCCGGACGACCCCGCCACGCCAACCAGCCCCACGCCGACCCCGACGAAGCCCACCCCGACGCCCTCCCAGCCCACCCCCGGCCCCGTCGTCCCGGACCGGGTGCAGCGCCTCGGCGACGCCGAGATCGCCGCGACGGCCGGCACCGACTTCGCCGGCCCGCTCACCGTCCGCGTCACCACCGCCGGGGGCGCGCCCGTGCCGGGCGCCCGGGTGCGCTTCACCGTCGCCGGCGACACCGGTGCGCGTTTCGGCTCCGGCGTCCGCGAGGCCACCGTCACCACCGGCACGAACGGCACCGCCACCGCCCCCGCGCTCCACGCCGGCCTGCGGCTCGGCTCCTTCACCGTCCGCGCCGCCGTCGTCGGGACGGAGCTGGCACCGGCCGAGTACCGCGCCATGGTGCGGCCCGCGCCCGCCGACACCCTGACCCGCACCTCCGGCACCCCGCTGGAGGCCACCACGGGGACGGCCTTCGCCGACCGCGTCGAGGTGACGGCCACCCACCAGGGCCGGGCCGCGGTCTGCGCCGTGGTGACCGCCGAGCTCCGCGCGGCCGACGGCACGGCTCTGGAGCCGGGCCAGGGCCCGTACTTCACGGACGCCGCCGGGCAGCGGGTGCACCGCCTGACCGGGCTCACCACGGGCGAGGCCGGCCGGCTCCGGCTGCCCGAGCTGCACGCCGGCGGGCAGGGCGGCGCGTACGAGCTGGTGCTGACCCCCTCGGACGGCGACCCGCTGATCGTCGAGCTCACCGTCCGCGAGCCGGCGGCCACGCCCACCCCGTCCCCCAGCCCCGAGCCCACCGGCACCTCCACCGGCACGCCGACCGGAACCCCCACGGGCACGCCGACCGGCACCTCCAGCGGCGGCTGACGGCCCGGCGCGCGTGCACCGCCGTGGGCGCGAGCGTCCCCGGGGGCGTCCGCGCCGTCCGGCACGGGCCTGCCGTGCCGCTGCCGTGGCCTCCGTCCGCCCCGGCGTGCGGGAGGTGGGCGCCGGGGCGTGCGGGCCTTCCCGCACACCGCGGGCAGCGCCTGGCCCGGGTGTGGGGCGTGCTCCGCCGGCCGGCGACCGCCGGCCGGGTCAGCGGCGGCGGGTGTTCGTCCGCCGGGTCGGCTCGGCCGTCGCCGGGTCCTCCGGCCACGGGTGCCGCGGGTACCGCCCGCGCAGCTCCGCCCGCACGGCGCGGTACCCGTCCCGCCAGAACGACGCCAGGTCGGCCGTGACCGCCGCCGGGCGCCCGGCCGGGGAGAGCAGGTGCACCAGCAGCGGCACCCGCCCGCCGGCCACCCGCGGCCCCTCGTCCCAGCCGAACAGCTCCTGGAGCTTGACCGCCAGTACCGGCTGCTCCGGCGCGTAGTCCACCCGCACCCGCGAGCCGGACGGCACCTCGATCCGCTCCGGCGCCAGCTCGTCCAGGCGCGCGGCCTCTCCGCCCGCCCAGGGCAGCAGCCCGCGCAGCACCTCGCCCGCGTCCACCCGGGACAGCTCCGCCCGGGACCGCGCCGGGCCCAGCCACGCGCCGGCGGACGCCAGCAGCGCCGCGTCCGAGACGTCCGGCCACGGCGCGCCCAGCGTGCGGTGCAGGAAGTCCATCCGCTGCCGCAGCGAGACGGCCCCGGCCGGCCAGTGCAGCAACGACAGCCCCTCGCGCCGCAGCCCCTCCAGCGCCGCGGCCCGCAGCTCCGCCGGGTCCGGCGCGTCCAGCGGCCGGGACGCCAGCTCGACCGCACCGAGCAGTGCGGCCTCCCGGGCCACCACATCGCCCCGTCCCGGGTCCCAGCGGATCTCCGTACGCCGTGCGCGCAGCGCCGCCGCGGCCCGGCACGCCGTCTCCTCGTCCACGGCGGCGGCCAGCCGGACCCGGGCGGAGGGCGACCCGGCGGGCCGGTCGGCCACCGCCGCCACCACCCACCCGGCGCCCCGCAGCGGGGACTCCGCGGCGAGCTCGGCACGCGTCCCGGAGACCATCAGATACGTGCCCTCCCCGCGCGCCCGGCCGATCCGCTCCGGATGCGCCAGCGCAGCCACGACACCGACGGCCCACCTGTCCGCGCCGTGCCCGGTGCCGCCTGTCCGGGCGCCGGTACGGCTCTCCGCGCCCCGGGGGTCCGCGTCGCCCGGCTCTGCGGGGGCTCCGCCGGCCGGGCCCGGGACCCCGGTGCCCTCGCCGGTTCCCGGCCGTCCCGCCGGCCCGGCCCCCGCCGTGCGCAGCGCGCCCCGCAGCCTCCGGACCTCCCGGGCCCAGCGGTCGGCATAGGCGTCGGCGCCCCGCCGGGCGGCGCGCAGCACCTCCGCCAGATCGTCCCCGTACGCCCGCGGCGGTTCCTCGCTCAGCAGGGCCACCGCCTCCGCCGCCGCCCGTTCGCCCACCAGCGGCGCGCCGTCCAGCAGCGCCCGGGCCAGCCGCGGATGCACGCCCATCCGGGCCATCCGGGTGCCGCGCCCGGTGAGCCGCCCGTCGCTGTCCACGGCCCCGACCGCCCGCAGCACGTCCCGCGCCGCCGCCAGCGCGCCCTCGGGGGGCGGGTCGAGCAGCGCCAGCGACCGCGCGTGCGGGTCGCCCCAGCAGGCGGTCTGCAGGGCGAAGGCCGTCAGGTCCGCGACCGTGATCTCCGGCGACGGCCACCGCGGCCGGGCGGCGTCCTCCGCCTCCGACCAGCAGCGGAGCACCACCCCGGGCGCCTCCCGGCCCGCCCGGCCCCGGCGCTGCTCGGCGGCGGCCTGCGAGACCCGCACGGTGGTCAGCGAGCCCAGGCCCCGCGCGTGGTCCGTGCGCGGCTCCCGGGCCAGCCCGGAGTCCACCACGGTGCGGACGCCCGGCACGGTCAGGCTGGACTCGGCCACCGCGGTGGAGAGGATCACCCGGCGCGGGCCGCCGGGTGATCCGCCCCGCAGCACCGCCTCCTGCACCGCGCGCGGCGCCCGCCCGTGGAGCTGCAGGACCTCGGCGCCGCAGCCCTCCAGCAGCCCGGCCACCCGGGTGATCTCCCCGGCGCCCGGCAGGAAGCAGAGCACGTCGCCCGCCGGCTCCCCGTGGTCCTCGTCGAGGGCGCGCCGCACGGTGGCGGCCACATGACGCAGCAGCGCCGGGTCCACCCGGGTGCCGTGCGGCGGGCGTACGGCACCGGGCGGCGGCACATGACGCACGGCGACGGGGTGGGCGCCCCCGGAGCCGTGGACGACGGGCGCGGGGGTGCCCGCACTGCTCCCACCGTCCGCGCCGTCCGCCGCTCCGTCGTCCCCGGCGGCCAGCAGCCGGGCCCAGGCGTCGCTGTCCTGCGTGGCGGAGGCCGCCACCAGGCGCAGCCCGGGCCGCAGGGCGGCGCGGACGTCGAGCAGGAAGGCCAGCGCGGTGTCGGCGTCCAGGTGCCGTTCGTGGCACTCGTCCAGCAGCACCACGTCCACCCCGCTCAGCTCCTCGTCGCGCTGGAGGCGCTGCAGCAGTACGCCGGTGGTGACCACCTCCACCCGGGTGTCCGGGCCGGCCGTACGCTCGCCGCGGACCGTCAGCCCGACCGCGCCCCCGGGCTCCTCGCCGAGCAGCCAGGCCATCCGGCGGGCGGCCGAGCGGGCGGCCATCCGCCGCGGCTCGGCGACCAGCACCCGCGCCGGTGCCGCGCCGGCCTCCACCCGCGCCGGTGCCGCGGCCTCCGGCAGTGCGCCGTCCAGCAGCCCGGCGAGGGCGAGCGGCACCAGCGTCGTCTTGCCGGAGCCGGGCCGGGCGCAGAGCACGGCCGTCCCGCGCCGCTCCAGCGCCGCGTGGAGCGCGGGCAGCGCGGTGCGGACGGGCAGCCGCTCCAGTGCGCCGGTGCGGAGCCGGCCGCCGCGGGCGCCGGACGGGTGCGGGGCGTGCGTGCGGGGCCCGTCGGTGCGGGCCGGTCGGGTCGGGGACACCGGCCCAGTCTCGCAGCCCGCGCCCGGCGCCCCGGGCGCACATCGCCCCGCGCCCGCCCGCGGTCGCCCGCCCGTGGGGCGCCCGCTCAGCGGTCGCAGACGAAGATCGCGGTGCCCGGGATCAGCCGTCCGCGGAGCGGGGACCAGCCGCCCCACTCGCGGTCGTTCCACTCCGGCCACTCCGGCTCGACCAGGTCGGTGAGCCGAAAGCCGGCGGCCGTGAGCTCCCGCACCCGGTCGCCCAGGGTCCGGTGGTGCTCGACGTACACGGCCTCGCCGCGTTCGTCCTGCTCCACGTACGGGGTGCGGTCGAAGTAGGAGGCGGCGACCGTCAGGCCCTCCGGCCCCGGCTCGTCGGGGAGTGCCCAGCGCACCGGATGGGTGACGGAGAAGACGAACCGGCCGCCGGGCCGCAGCACCCGCCACACCTCGCGCAGCACCCGCTCCGGGTCCGCGGTGAACGGCAGCGCGCCGTAGGCGGAACAGGCCAGGTCGAAGGCGCCGTCCGGGAACGGCAGCGCCCCGGCGTCCGCCTGGACCAGCGGGAAGCCCGGCCCGCCCTGCTCCGTGCCGTCCGCGGAGATCCGCCGGGCGTGCCGGAGCTGCCGGTGCGAGAGGTCGAGCGCGACCGGGCGGGCGCCCTGCCGGGCCAGCCAGCGGGAGCACTGGGCGGCGCCGGCGCCGATCTCCAGCACGCTGCGGCCGGGCAGCGCCTCCGCCGGGGCGAGCAGCCGGGCGTCCGCCTCGTCCAGTCCCTCCGGGCCCCACACGAAGCGCCGGTCGCCGAGGAAGGGGCCGTGCTCCCGCTGGTACGCGTCGGCGTTCCGGTCCCACCAGCCCCGGCTGGCCCGGCTGCTCTCCGCCGCCGACGCGGGCCGGCGGACGGCCTCCGCGTCCTCGTCGGGGTCGGCGCCAAGGGGAGCGTGCGGGGACGCCTGCGGGGTCGGGTGCGGGGTGTCGTACGCCGTGCGGTGCGGCCTGTGGTCTTGGCTCATCGTGCCCGTCGTCGTAATGTGCGGGGATCGTGCCCGTCCGTGGTCCGCGCAGCCGCCGTACCGTCCGGCCGGGCGGTGACGCTCGGTGAGACGTGCGGTGAGTGGTGCCGGGATTGGGTGTTAAGCCCCTGGTGTGCTCGTTCGCGCATTGACCATGCCCGGCGGCCCCCGTATGCTACAAGTTGCGCTGCGGGCCTGCGCACCTCGGACGGAGCAGGTCGCGCTCGCATCTCTGGTATGTCCCCTCGGGTAAAGGCTTTTCGAGGCTTTCCGGCTGGCTTGCATGGGTGCGATCACGGGCTCTCGGCGTAGCAGTACCTACGACTCAATGTCCGTACCGGAGCCCTTTTCCACATGACGAGCAGCACCGAAGCCACCGTGACCACTCCGCAGGTTGCGGTTAACGACATCGGTTCCGAGGAAGCCTTCCTCGCCGCGATCGACGAGACGATCAAGTACTTCAACGACGGCGACATCGTCGACGGCGTCATCGTGAAGGTCGACCGGGACGAGGTCCTGCTCGACATCGGCTACAAGACCGAGGGCGTCATCCCCTCCCGTGAGCTGTCGATCAAGCACGACGTCGACCCGAACGAGGTCGTGGCCGTCGGTGACGAGATCGAGGCCCTTGTCCTGCAGAAGGAGGACAAGGAGGGTCGCCTGATCCTCTCGAAGAAGCGCGCCCAGTACGAGCGTGCCTGGGGCACCATCGAGAAGATCAAGGACGAGGACGGGATCGTCACCGGTACCGTCATCGAGGTCGTCAAGGGTGGTCTCATCCTCGACATCGGCCTCCGCGGCTTCCTCCCGGCCTCGCTGGTCGAGATGCGCCGCGTCCGCGACCTCCAGCCGTATGTCGGCAAGGAGCTCGAGGCCAAGATCATCGAGCTGGACAAGAACCGCAACAACGTGGTCCTGTCCCGCCGTGCCTGGCTGGAGCAGACCCAGAGCGAGGTCCGCCAGACCTTCCTCACCACCCTGCAGAAGGGCCAGGTGCGCTCCGGCGTCGTCTCCTCCATCGTCAACTTCGGCGCCTTCGTGGACCTGGGCGGCGTGGACGGTCTGGTCCACGTCTCCGAGCTGTCCTGGAAGCACATCGACCACCCGTCCGAGGTCGTCGAGGTCGGCCAGGAGGTCACGGTCGAGGTCCTGGACGTCGACATGGACCGCGAGCGCGTCTCCCTGTCGCTGAAGGCGACCCAGGAAGACCCGTGGCAGCAGTTCGCCCGGACCCACCAGATCGGCCAGGTCGTCCCGGGCAAGGTCACCAAGCTGGTGCCGTTCGGTGCGTTCGTCCGGGTGGACGAGGGCATCGAGGGCCTGGTCCACATCTCCGAGCTGGCCGAGCGCCACGTGGAGATCCCGGAGCAGGTCGTCCAGGTCAACGACGAGATCTTCGTCAAGGTCATCGACATCGACCTCGAGCGTCGCCGCATCAGCCTCTCGCTGAAGCAGGCCAACGAGGCGTTCGGCGGCGACCCGACGGTGGTCGAGTTCGACCCGACCCTGTACGGCATGGCCGCGTCCTACGACGACCAGGGCAACTACATCTACCCCGAGGGCTTCGACCCGGAGGCCAACGACTGGCTGCCGGGGTACGAGAAGCAGCGCGAGGAGTGGGAGCGCCAGTACGCCGAGGCGCAGGCCCGCTTCGAGCAGCACCAGGCCCAGGTCATCAAGTCACGCGAGGCCGACGCCGAGGCCGCGGCGGAGGCCGCGGTCGGCGGTGGCGGCGCCTCGCAGGGCGGCGGTGGCGGCGGCCAGGGCGGCGGCGGCTCGTACTCCTCGGACTCCGGGGAGGACTCCGGCGCCCTCGCCTCGGACGAGGCCCTGGCGGCGCTCCGGGAGAAGCTGGCCGGCGGCCAGAGCTGACCCTCCGGCCACCCGGGCGCCCGCCCGGACGGCAGAGCCACGGAAGGCCCGCACCCTCGGGGGTGCGGGCCTTCCGCATGTCCGGGGCCGGGCACAGCCCTGCCCCCCGGTGCGGGCCGTTCCGTCGCCCACCCGCGCTCCGGGCGGCCGCCGGTCGCGGCCCGTCCGCACGCGGTGATCCGGCCCCCGCCCGGACGGCCGCCGGGGCGCCCGCCCGGCTCCGCGACCGACGACCCCCGCCCCCGTCGGTGCGCGGTCACGGTGTCCGCCCGACGGGGCGGCCCACCGGCGAAGATCGAATTCCGGCCAAACCTGCCGCGGCCGGTTTCGCACACCGCCATCTGTTCGAAGATCCCTTTGGAAGATTTTCGGCAGAGACGGGGGAGACGCGGTGTCCGAACGCGCCCGGCACGCGATCGTGATGGTTCTGACGATGACCCTGCTGGCGGTGCCGGGCCTCGCCCCGTCGTGGGCGGCGCCCTCGGAGGACCCGCCGGAGAGACGGGCGGGACCCGCGGCAGAGGCCAGAACGGCGGCGGACCTCCCGGAGCCGCCCGACCCGATGACGCTCACCGACCGGCGTAAGCAGCTCGACCGCAGCCGCGGCGAGGCCTCGCCCCGCGGCGCCTATCAGGACTCCCCGCGGCGGAAGCCGGCCAGGAAGCACGACCCGGCTGAGCCGCCCGCCCCCGCAGCGAAGCCGGAGCGCGGCCCCGCCGCCACGGACGACCGCTCCACCGCCCCGTCCGCGCCCTCCGCGACCGCCGTCACCGCCGACCCGGCCTGGGTGACCGCCTGGGCCACGGCCTACCCCGCCACGCTCTCCATCGGCGGGCAGCTCAAGTTCTCCTCGGGCACCGCCGACGCGTACACCGGCGCCTGGCTCTACATCCTCGACGAGGCCGGCAACTTCGTCTTCGACAAGGAGATCACGCGGTCGACCGGCGACCCGACCGGCCGCTACCTGGACAACGGCCTGTGGTGCTACGGCTGGTGGGGTGAGAACTCCTACCCCGACGACCAGTGCTTCTGGTGGTCCGGCGGCGGCCTCGACAGCCACCTGAAGGACGGCGAGCAGTACTACGCCTGGATCTTCCTCAAGGGCACCGACGGCAGCTGGAGCCCGAACGGTCAGACGTCCAACCTGGTCGAGGCCTTCTACACCCCGGACATCCCCGGCGCCCAGGCCGGGATCTGCTCCTGCTACGGCCAGGCCCACCGCGCGGACCCGGTCAACACGGCCACCGGCATGTTCTACGAGGACGTCACCGACGCCCGGCTGGCCGGCGCCGGCATCCCCCTCTCGCTCGACCGCCACTACCGCTCCGACTCCACCGCGGACGGTCTGCTCGGCACTGGCTGGTCCACCCCGTTCGACGCCGCCCTCACCCTGGAGGACGGCAGCGCCACCTACCGGGCGAGCGACGGGGCCCGGTTCGTCTTCACCGAGCAGAGCGACGGCGGATACGCCACCCCGCCCGGCGCCGCCGCGACGCTCGCCGCGGACGACAGCGGGTACGTCCTCACCGCCCCGGACCGCACCCGCCGCACCTTCGACTCCTCCGGACGGCTCACCGCCTGGCTCGACCGCAGCGGCCACGGCCTCACGCTGCACTACGACTCCTCCGGACGGCTCGCCTCCGTCGAGGACGCCGCCGGCCGCAGCACCGGCCTCACCCTGGACTCCGGCGGCCGCCTCACCGAGGTCGCCCTCCCGGACGGCTCCACCGTCACCTACGCGTACACGGACGGGCTGCTGACCTCCGTGACCGACGCGGCAGGGGAGACCCAGACCTACGGCTACGACACGCAGCAGCGGCTGACCCGCTTCACCGGCCCCGAAGGCGGCGAGGTCGTCAACACCTACGACGACACCGGCCGGATCACCTCCCAGACCGACAGCTCCGGCGAGACCACCACCTTCGCCTGGGAGCACGGCCGCGAGTCCCACATGACCGACCCGTCCGGCGGGGTCTGGACGGACATCTACTCCGGCAACGTCCTGGTCGAGAGCATCGACCCGTTCGGCGAGCGGGTGAGCTACGACTACGACCGGAACCTCAACCCGGTGGGGATCACCGACCGCCGCGGCCACACCACCACGATGACCTACGACGACGCGGGCCGGATGCTCACCCGGTCCTCGCCGTCCTCCCTCGGCTACACCGAGAGCTGGAGCTACGACGCCCAGGGCCGGATCGCCGAGCACACCGACGGCCGCGGCCACACCACCACGTACACCTACACCGCCGACGGGCAGCTCGCCTCCGCCACCGACCCCGAGGGCGGCACGGTGCGCTACACCTACACCGCGCTCGGCGCGCTGGAGAGCGTCACCACCCCGCGCGGCAACACCACCACCTACGGCTACGACGCCGACGGCAACCGCACCTCGGTGACCACCCCCCTCGGCGCGACGACGACCTTCCGCCACGACCAGGCCGGGCGGATCACCGCCAGGACCGGCCCGCTCGGCAACGCCGAGGGCGCCGACCCGGCCGACCACACCACCACCTACGCCTACGACGCCCGCGGCCTGCTCGCCTCCGCCACCGACCCGCTGGGACGCACCACCCGCTACGGCTACGACGGGCGGGGCCTGCTGACCTCCGTCACCAACCCGGCCGGCGCCCGCACCACCTACGCCTACGACGCGGCCGGCCGGCTCACCCTCACCACCGGCCCCGACGGCGCGACCACCCGCCGCACCTACGACGCCGCGGGCAACCTCACCTCCGAGACCGACCCGCTCGGCAACACCACCACCCACCGCTACGACACGGCCAACCGGCTGGTCGCCACCGTCTCCCCACGCGGCAACGCCGACGGCGCCGACCCGGCCGACCACACCACCACCTACGGCTACGACGCCAACGGCAACCGCACCTCGGTGACCGGCCCCACCGGCGCCGTCACCACCACCGCCTACGACGACGTCGACCGCGCCGTACGGGTGACCGACCCGCTCGGCAACGTCACCCGGTACGCCTACGACGCGGAGGACAACCTCACCCGCGTCACCGACGCCCTGGGCCACGAGACCACCTCGGCCTACGACGCCGTCAACCGGCTGACCAGCACCACCGACCCGCTCGGCGACACCACCCGCTTCACCTACGACGCCGACGGCAACCAGCTCAGCCGCACCACCCCGCTCGGCCACACCACCACCTGGACCTACGACGCCGCCGGGCGCCAGACCGGCACCACCGGCCCGCTCGGCAACGCCGACGGCGCCGACCCGGCCGGCTTCACCACCACCTACGAGTACGACCTCGCCGGCCGGCAGACCGCCGTCACCGACCCGCTCGGCGGCACCACCGCCACCCGCTACGACGCCGCCGGCAACCTCCTGCAGCGCACCGACCCCGACGGCCGCACCACCTCCTACGCCTACGACGAGCTGGACCGGCTCACCCGCGTCACCGCACCCGACGGCGGGACCACCGACTACACCTACGACACCGCCGGCAACCTCGTCACGCGCACCGACGCCAACGGCCACACCACCTCCTACGACCACGACGCCGCCGGCCGGACCACCGCGGTCACCGACCCGCTGGAGCGCGTCACCCGTTACTCCTACGACCCCGACGGCAACACCACCGCCCGGACCACCCCGCGCGGCACGACCGCCTACTCCCACGACCCGCGCGGCCTGCTCACCGGGATCGACCACTCCGACGCCACCCCGGACGTCAGCTACACCTACGACGCCGCCGGCCGGATGACCTCCCGGGTCAACGCCCACCTCTCCGAGGACTTCACCTACGACGCCGCCGGCAACCTCACCGGGACCCGCGGCTTCTCCTACACCTACGACGCCGCCGGGCAGCTCCTCACCCGCAGCTACCCCGACGGCACCACCATCGGCCACACCTACGACGCCGACGGCCGCATCACCGCGATGACGGCCGACTCCACCACCACCCGCTACGACTGGGACCCGGCCGGCCACCTCGTCCGCACCACCCTGCCCAGCTCCGCCACCGAGAGCCGCAGCTACGACGCCGCCGGCCGGCTGACCGCCGTCACCGCCACCCGCGACGGGGAGACCGTCACCGGGACGGAGCTGACGCTCTCCCCGGCCGGGCTGCCCACCCGGGTGGACCGCACCCGCGCCGGGGGCGTCACCGGCAGCTGGGACCTGACGTACGACGAGGCCGGCAGGCTCGCCTCCGGCTGCTTCCCCCAGCCGTGGGCCTCCGGCTGCCCCTCCGGCCGCGACACCACCTACACCTACGACCAGGCCGGCAACCGGATCCTCTCCACCCAGGGGTCCACGCTCACCAGCTACGCCTACGACGCGGCCGACCAGCTCACCTCGTCCACCACCGACGGCGAGACCACCACCTACGGCTACGACGCCGAGGGGAACCAGACCGCCGCCGGGGACGACCGCTACACCTACGACCTCGCCGGCCGGGTCTCCGCGGCCACCGTCGACGGCACCGGCTACACCTACCAGCACGACGCGAGCGGCAACCAGCTCCTCGCCGCAACCGGCGGCCAGGTCCTCGAACGCACCCAGTGGGACCCGAACGCGCCGCTGCCGGCCCTCGCCACCGCGTACGACGCCGACGGGAACGTCCGGCAGTCCTACCGCTACGACCCCCTCGGGCAGCCCGCCGCCACCAAAACCGGCTCCGGCTCCCTCTTCTACTACCACCACGACCCGCAGGGCTCCCCGCTCGACGTCACCGGCGCCAACGGCACGGTGCACCAGCGGTGGGCGTACGACCCCTACGGCACCCGCATCCTCAACACCCGGCAGAGCGGCGCGCCGGCGAGCACCCCCTCCTTCACCGGCGCGCGCTTCGAGAAGACCACCGGCCGGCTCGACCTGCACGCGCGCCGGTACACCCCGGAACGCGGGCGCTTCGACCGGCCCGA
This sequence comes from Streptomyces sp. JJ36, assembly GCF_021696945.1. Lineage (GTDB taxonomy): Bacteria > Actinomycetota > Actinomycetes > Streptomycetales > Streptomycetaceae > Streptomyces. The sequence continues at coordinate 59,855 of NZ_JACYHE010000001.1, read as the reverse complement.
CCCGGTCACCCCGGCACGCACCACCCCGTACGTCTCCGCCTACGCCTACGCCCACAACGTGCCCACGCTGCTGACCGACCGCAGCGGGCTCACCCCGGAGAACCCGAACGACGACAAGGTGGAGTCCTTCGGCGAGGTGCTCGGCATCTTCGGCGGCGCCTTCCGGGACGTCGCCAAGTCGCCCTTCGTCTTCGCCGGCGACCTCTACGACGCCGTCACCGGTCAGAACGGCGGCGCCGGGGCCTTCGCGGACAAGTACTTCCCCGTCCGCCCCGCCTACCGGCTCTACCGCGCCGCCCACATGCTCCGCGAACAGGGCTGCGGTGCGCTCGCCGACAGCTACGACGAGGCCGGCGACCAGCTCGTCCAGCAGCTCGCGCTCACCGGGCTGGCCGGGCTCAACGGCTGGCAGCGGGCCGCGGTCAACCCCGCCGGAGGCGGCCGCGCCTACTACGGCGGCGCGCACAGCACCCGCTTCGGGCTGACCTACTACACGCCCGAGACGCCCAGCTCGACGAACCGGATCAACCCCGAGGGCGGCCGGATGAACTGCGGCCTCTGCGCCACCGCGGGCGACGACCTGATGGCGGGGAAGAACCCGAACTCCGTCCCCGGTGCGGACCGCCCCATGACGCGGCCCGAGGTCGAGGCGGTCACCGGGCGCTCCTTCCGGTCGAAGGGCGGACTCAACGGCGTGGTGGCCGACCTCCAGCGCTGGGGGCCCGGCGCCCGTGCCATCGTCGGAGCCTGGCCGCGAAAGGGCATGGGGCACTATTTCAATGTCGTCAACAACAACGGGAAGATCGTGTTCCTCGACTTCCAGACCGGCAGGGCCAACCCCGCCGATCCCCGCTACACCTCGTACTACCTCATGAGGACCGACACATGATCGACCACGACACGGCACGGCAGCGGGCCGCCGCGTTCCTCGCCGAGCGCAGCAGGACGTGGGGCGCCTCATCGCGCGTACGGATCGTCCCCGAGGAGTGCGTCGTCGACGGCGGCCGCCTCATCGCCCCGTACGATCACGTCGGCTACCTCGACGAGGGCCGGGAGGAGCTGCGGCTGGCCGGGAACCTGCCCGTCCGGGTGGACCTCGCCACGGGGGAGTGCTCCTTCGCGGACCCCGGGGAGGTCGACGACCTGGTCGGGCGCGGGGTCCTCTGGCCCGACGACTGACCGTGCCGCCGACACCGCTCACCGGTGCCGCGGATCCCGCTCCGTGCGGGACCCGCGGCACCGGGGTCCCGAAGGAGAGGCTGCCCCGATGGTCGGCGTGGCGGAGCTGATCTTCTCCGTGCTCCGGCCCGGGAACCTCGCCGTCGCGGACTACCTCACCGTCACTGTGTGGGGCGACTCGGAGCTCTGACGCGCTCGGGACGGACCGGCGCGGACCGGGGGACCGGGCGCGGCCCGGGCCGGGGACCGGGCCCGGGCCGGCGGGCGGCTCAGGAGGAGGCGTCCAGCTCCGCCCACACCGTCTTCCGGGGCGGGGCCTCCCCGGCCACACCCCAGCAGGTGGCCAGGGCCTCCACCAGCAGCAGGCCACGTCCCGACTCGTCGTCAGGGCCCGGCGCGCGCGGCCGCGAGGCGGGACGGCGGTCGGCCCGGGTGTCCGTGACCTCGACCCGGAGCACGTCCCCGCCCAGAGCGAGCGCCAGCAGGAAGTCGCGTCCCGGGACGCGCCCGTGCAGCACGGCGTTCGCGGTCAGCTCCGCGACCACCGAGGCGGCGGCCTCGGACAGCCGGCTGCCGTAGGGCACGCCCCAGACGTCGAGTTGCCGCACCGCCAGCAGGCGGGCGAGCCGGGCACCGCGCCGCGTCGCGCTCAGCCGCTGACTGAACACACGTACGGTGACCGGCCGTTGAGGAGAAGTACCGATGTGCATGCGTTCACGATGACCCCGCCGGACGGCCGTGAGCAGCCATTCCGCACGTACGCCGGGTGAGCGTACGCACGCGGAGGGTGGACGTACACGACCCGCATCCCGTAACTCTGGGTGAGTCGGCGTACGGGAGGAGTGCACATGCGGGAGGTACCCGGTAGATGACCGACCACACGGAGAACAGCGAACCGGAGGCGTCGGACAGCCTCAAGGCATTCGGGGAGGTGGTCAAATCCTTCCGGGAGCACGCGGGACTGACCCGGGAGGAGCTGGGGGCCCGGGTGTGCTGCTCCAGGCACACGGTCGCCTCGATCGAACTCGGCCGCCGCTTCCCTCCGCCCCACTTCGCGGAGAAGGCCGACGAGGCGCTGCACGCCTTCGGCACCCTCGCGAAGGCGGCCCGGCACCTGTCGCGGAACCCGGGGCTCGCGGCGTGGGTCCGCCTCTGGGCGAGGCTGGAGCGTGATGCCCTGAGCCTGGACACCTACGAGTGCCGCGTCGTCCCGGGGCTGTTGCAGAGTGAGGCTTATGCGCGGACTGTGTTCCACAGCAGGGTTCCGCCGCTGGAGGACGAGCAGATCGAAGCGCAGGTCGTCGCCCGGCTCGATCGGCAGTCGCTGCTGTGCGAGAAGCCGAACACCGGGTTCAGCTTCATCATCGAGGAATCGGTTTTCCAGCGGTGCAGCGGGGGAGTGGAGGTGGCCCGGGGGGTCGTCGACCGCGTGCTGGAGTGTGCGACATTGCGTAACGTCGCTGTCCAGCTCATGCCGCTGAGGCGGGAGGACCACGCCGGTCTGGAGGGCGCCGTCCAACTGCTGGAGTCGCCGGACAACCGGTGGTTCGGCTACTGCGAGGGCCAGCGTGGCGGGCAGTTCTTCTCTGACCCGAAAGAGGTCAGTGTGCTGCGGATGCGGTATGCAAAACTGCGCTCGCAGGCTCTCACCCCCGAGGACTCCGTGAGCCTGCTGGAGCGAATCCGAGGAGACCTATGAGCACCCGTGAGCTGGAATGGTTCAAGAGCAGCTACAGCGGAGGCGATGGCGACAGCTGCGTCGAGGTCGCGCTGTCCTGGCGGAAGTCGAGCTACAGCGGCACCGACGGGGACGAGTGCGTCGAGGTGGCCGCGTGTCCCGAGGCGGTGCACGTCCGGGACTCCAAGGACACCACCGGGCCCCGGCTCGACCTCCCGCCGGCGGCCTGGGCTGCTTTTGTCGCGTACGCGGCACGATAGGTCCGTCCCGACCGGGTAGGAGAGACGCCGCGGACGGATACGTTCCGGATCACCCGGCGGGCGGGAATGTGGGCGGCGGGTGGCACGTTGGTCCTGACGTAAGCGAGAAGGAGCTGAGCGTGCTGGAACCGAGGGACCTGTACGAGTGGGAGCCCGCCGGGCTCCGCGCGGTCGACGAGATCATCGGCAGTGCGGACTCCGCAGGGCTGGACCTGCTCTACCACTTCGAGGGCTTCATCGACGCGGGTGACACCGGTGCCCAGATCACCCAGCGGCTGCTGGACCAGCAGCCGCACGTGACCGTGGCGCGCTTCGACGCCGACCGGCTCACCGACTACCGCTCGCGGCGCCCCGTGATGACCTTCCGGCGGGACCGGTGGGTCGACTACGACACCCCGCGGCTGGAGCTGCGGCTCCTGAGGGATGCGACGGGCGTGCCGTTCCTGCTGCTCTCCGGGCCGGAGCCGGACGTGGAGTGGGAGCGGTTCGTCGCCGCCGTACGCGAGGTGGTGGAGCGCACCGGCGTCCGCCTCGCCGTCACCTTCCACGGCATCCCCATGGGCGTACCGCACACGCGTCCGGTCGGACTGACTCCGCACGGTACGCGCGCGGACCTCGTCCCCGGGCAGCAGTCGCCGTTCGACGAGGCGCAGGTGCCCGGCAGCGTGGCCGCCCTGCTGGAGCTACGGCTCGGCGAGGCGGAGCGGGACGTGCTGGGCGTCGCGGCGCATGTGCCGCACTACATCGCCCGCTCCACCTACCCGGACGCCGCCCTGGCCGTGCTGGACGCGGTCACCTCCGCGACCGGGCTCGTCCTCCCCGAGATCGCGCACTCCCTGCGCGGCGACGCCCTGCGTACCCAGGAGGAGATCGAGCGGCAGCTCGCCGAGGGGGACGAGGAGCTGGTCGCCGTCGTGCGCGGCCTGGAGCAGCAGTACGACGCGCTCTCCGGGGCCGAGACCCGCGGCAGCCTGGTGGCGGAGCCCGCCGAGCTGCCGTCGGCGGACGAGCTGGGCGAGGAGTTCGAGCGCTTCCTCGCCGAACGCGAGTCGGGCGGCGGCAAGGAGAGCTGACCCCGGGCCGGCCCGCACGGGCCGGCCCCGGCGGTCTCCCGTTCCGGCCCCGGCGCCATGGGTCAGCCCTGCGGGCGGTCCGGCCGTAGCAGGACTTCGGAGCCGAGAGGCTGGAAACCGCAGGCGAGGAACGCCCGGAGGGAACGGGCGTTGCCGGGGGACACCGCGGCGAAGACCGGTTCCCCGAAGGGGACGAGGGTGAGCGCGTCGGCAAGGAGGGAACGGCCGGCGCGTGCGGGGCCTCCTGCGGGATCCCAGAGCTCGATGCTGAGTTCGCGTCGTCCGGCCGCCCCGTCGGCAAGCGTGACGAGCCCGCGTTGGTCGCCCCAGAGGCTGACGTGCGTCCGGAGGCTGCGGGCGTGCACGATCCGCGGGTGCTCGGTGCCCTCCGGCAGCGGTGCCAGCCGGGACGGCCCGCCGGCGCCCCGGGCGGCCAGCGTCACGTCGAGCGTGCCGATCTCCCCTCCGGGCCCCGCGAGGTACCGGAGGAAGCCGGGGGCGAGGGACCCGCCGAAGCCGTCCGGCCCCTGCGCACGGACGTCCTCGGCGGCCAGGGAGGTCGCGACGACGGCGTGCCCGGTGAAGGCGACCGACGCCTCCAGCCCGCCCGGCAGGGCAGGCACCACGGTGACCCGCCCGTCAGCGGACGGGAACCGCCCCTCGACGGCATCGAGGAGATAGCCGAGCAGGGGATGCCGTCGACCGGTGCCGGAATGCATGGCGGAACTGTAGCGGTGAGCTCTCTGCCGAGGTGAGGCCGGCGGCGCTCCCCGCGACCCGCACCGGGGCGTAGGGCACGTCACGGGTGGGCACCGCCCTCCACCGGCTCCGGAGCGGCCCTCAGATCCGGGTGGCCGTGCCGCACTCTCCCTGTCGCTCCGTGTCGATGGGGCGGCTGCGGTCATAGGGGTCCGAAGTGGGACCGGTCCGTTCCTCGTCCCGCAGATCAGTGGCGAACGACGGGTGGATGAACCCGTCTCCCACCGCACAGGCGTCATTGGCTATGTCACCGACGTGCCCGGCGATCCACAGCTTTCCCTCGGTCGCCTCCCACTTCTCCCTGTCCACCACCTCGGCCACCAGGGACCTGCGGACGATGGTGCGCGTCACCTCGCCCGCCTCCTGAGCCTTCGTCAGCGGGTACACGAAGGTGTAGTCGGCGTGTATCTCCGCCTTGCCCTGTTTGCCCTCCTCCACCGTCATCCGACCGCGTACCTTCACCGTGTCCCCGACGAGCCTGACCTCGTCCGGGTCGAAGCGGGTGAACACCCACTTCGGGTCGTTCTCCACACTGGGGTTCCGCACCCAGGAGCGCAGCTCGGCCAGATAGCCGGTCTGCAGGGGGTCGACGAGCGACAGCGCCTCGGCCGGCCGGCCACCGGCCAGTACCCGGGGATCGAGGTTCGCGGCCACCAGGAACTCCTTGGCCCGCATGAGGCCGGCCTCGACCTCCGCCGCCGACACGTCACCGACCGCCCGCGCCTCCGGCAGCTCTATCGCCGCGGCGCCCTCCGCCCAGCGCCGGGCCGGCGACCCGGCGAACGGCTCGTCGAGCGTGGGCCGGTCCGGATACGCCTCCTGGGGCGGAGCGCTGCTCGGCGCGGCGGTCTCGGCGGCCAACGGCTTCTCCGACGCGTCCGCCGTGCCCAGCCAGTCCGGCATCCCGTACACCTGCGTGCTGCCCCATACCGCGAACAGCGCGAGCGCGGCGACACCGATGAGCCAGGTCGACCACTTCCGCCTGCCCGGTGTCTCCTGGGCCGACCAGGTCCGCCACCCCTCCGGCTGCCACGGCTCGGGTTCCTTCTTACGCCCCCAGCGCCGCCCGCGCTGCCCTCTGGCGGCCTCCTCGTCCCGCTCCCGCAGCCTCGCAGCGACCATACGCGCCCGGGCGGACGGCTCCCGCGGTGCCGCGGAGGTCCGCACGGAGTCCTCCGCCTCACGCTGGAATCTCTCCCACTCCTCATCCGGCACCGACGACTCTCCGTCGTCCGGCCCGGAACCCAGCGGCGGCGTGACTGACATACTGCGCTTTTCCTCCGATTGTCAATAAGGTAGCGAAACCAGCACTCCAGTAGCGCGGCAGCAGCTGTGCGTCCCTGCTGAGTTGCGCTGGCCATGGTCGGTTGCGGCGGCACGGCGGTTCCACACGTCCTCAGTGGGGCCAGCGGCCAATGGCGAAGGTTCGCTCCAGCGGTGCTGACCAGGGCCCGTGCAGCATCAGTCTCGCGCGAGCTCGCCAGATGCCATAGACACGGACTTCGGGGTCCGGGGTGGGGATCGCGGCGCGGAAACATCTTGAAGTAACCCCGCAGCTCTTCTTCTGTAACCTCCAGACTCTGGTGTGACGGAACCAAGGAGTCCTCGACGAACTGCTGGTGCTCCTCGTCGATGGTCGGTTCGGTGGCGGGCCGGGGCGGGGCGTGCTCAGCGTATCCCGGACGATCTCTCCCCAGTTCGGGGGCGGCGGGGGCGGTGGCTCCTGCCGGGGCCCTGCACACGACCAGATGCAGCCGCCGCCCCCGGGGCCATAGCCGCTGCCGGTCCAGGACCGGCTGCCGCCCCCGCCGTAGCCACCGTTTCCCTGCCATGCGGCGGCAGCGGTGGTGGCGTTGCGGCGGGCACGTGCCCGGGCGGCCGCCTGTGCGGCCCCCACGCGCTGGGCATGTGCCTGGTATCGCAGCGCCTGCGCGAGCCCGGACGGGCCCGGGAAGGAGTAACCACCGCCTCCGCCCGAGGTGCCTCCGCCTGAGAAGAGGTCGCTGACCCAGCGCCAGGTTCTTCCGGCCCCCCGCCGGACGTCCCTTCCGTACTGCTTCCAGTTTTCCGAGTCGGTCCAGGACTTGCCTTGGGACTCGCTGGCGCCGGTTGCCGCGCCTGTGGCGACAGCGGCGTAGAGGAGGAGAACTCCCGTGGCTACGCACGCTCCCGCGCAGTGTCCGCTCGGGTCGGTGTTACCCAGCGGGTCGCCGTTGCCGTAGCCGTAGCGGTTGGCGGCGACGGAGGGGACCGGGTTGAGGGTCCAGGTGTCGCGGGAGGAGAAGCCGCCGGTGGCCGGGTCGTACCAGCGGGCGTGCATGTTCACCTGGCCGCTGTCCGGGTCGGTGTACTCGCCCTGGTAACCCAGCGGGCCCTGGGCCCCGGTCTGGGCCGTGACCTGACCGAACGGCGAGTACGCCGAGGACCCGCCCAGTGCGCCCGTCGCCGGTACGAAGGTGCCGGTCACGTCGCCGTGCTGGTCGGAGAGGAGCACGGCTGCTCCCGTGCCGTCGGCGTTCGCCGACGCCAGCGCCTCCCCGCCGGGCCGCGGAGGATCAGTTGCCCACTGCCGGAGACAGGGCGGAGCGCGTCCCCGTCGTGATGCGGCGGGGACGCGCTCCGGCCTCCGGGTGCCCCGGTCAGCGCACGAAGTCGCGGGTGGCCCGGGACACCGGGTCGCTCACCAGCAGCCAGGCGTGCTCGACGCAGCCGACGTGGGTGTTGGTCGCCCCGGAGAGCAGGGTGCTGCTGTCGGGGTTGATGAACTCGTCGCACGAGGACCAGAAGGTTCCGTAGTTGACGGTCCCGGGCGTCTCGTCGCCCGCGTTGAGCCGGTTCAGGAAGTCGCTGCCGGCCTTGAGTTCCTTGCAGGACGTGATCAGCCAGGAGCAGATTCCCGCGAGGTTGGTCCCGTGGTTCGGCCCTCCGAGCGAGACCCAGTCGTCGACATGGGCCGTGCCGCCGAGGAACTTCAGGTAGTGACGGGAGCTCAGGCCGCCCATGGAGTGGGTGACGATGTCGATCCTGCTCGCCCCGGTCCGGGCCCGCAGGGCGTCGGCCTCCTCGCGGACCTGCGCGGCGGTGGTGGCGTTGGACTGGAACGGGTCGTACGACATGGCGTGCAGCCGGTCGGACGGGTAACCGGCGCCCTCGAAGTCGTCGATCATGTCGAACCAGTTCCAGGCACCGCCCTTGTAGCCGTGCACGAAGAGCACGGGGTCCGGTTGCGCCGCCGTGGCGGCCGTCGCCGTGGGAACGGTCAGCAGCGGGGCGAGCAGCAGGCTCGCGATGACGGTGACGATGCGAGCTGTGCGGCTGTGGCTGCGTCTGCGGGGGTGCATGGCGGCTCCAGATCCGTCGTGGGGGCGACGTGGTGGGGATGAGTTGTATGCCGCGTACATGACAACCACCGGTGTGGGGCCGGCTGGTCGTGGTCGGTTGCTCGGTGGACTGCGAGGCTGCCTCGTGAGGGTCCTGTGCGGCTCAGGCCCCGGAGGAGAGCGTGGTGACGCCAGTCACTATTAAGTGAAGGCGCGGGGTTAACAAGACGCGGCGCAACAACTGGTAGGTAGCATTCCGCTTCTCCTCGCGGAGCCTGACTGGGGCCGGGGGGAAAACCCGGTGCGACCCGGCGTCCCGTCGGGGATAGTTGTCGTCGCGCGGGGGCGGCTCCGCGGTGTGCTTCCTTCTCCTTTCTCTCTCAAAGAAGCCCAGTGCACCCACTCTCCGCCCCCGCGCTCGCACATCCACGGGGACGACGGGGACACGAGGGGGCGTTCGGCATGGCCGCCGAGGACCTGGACCACCTGCTGCTGCGACGCCGTCAGGCTGTGTACGTGGGGCCCTCGGACACGTCGGGCGCGGCGGACGGCCGGGAGCCGAGCGAGCTCGGCGCCGCCCGCATCGCCGAGGGCCTCACCGCCCTGGAGGCCGAACTCGCGCGGCGTGGCCACCTGCTGACCGCCCCGCTGCGCCGGGCGCTCGCCGCCCTGCGCCCCGCAGACCTGGCCGACCGGGGCAAGCGCCTGCTCGCCGGCGTCGACGAGCTGCTCGGCTCGGACCGTACGCATCTCCCGCTCTTCCGCCACTTCCCGGAGCGGGTCCCCTACGGCGACGCCCACAGCCTCTTCACCACCCGCGTCCGGGCCTTCCTCGCCGCCCGCAGCGACCAGCCGTGCATGGTCTGCGGCCGCACCCTCCGGGTGTCGCCGCTGCGGTACTGCGCCCACCTGGTGTGCGGTTCCTGCTGGGACGCGAGCGGGGCCTACTGCTGTGCGGACTGCTGCGAGTGGTTCGGCTGCCCGGTCTGCGACGGGCGGTACGAGACCCGCGGCCCGGCCTCGCCGTGGGCGGACCCGGCCGGCCCCGGCGCCGGCACGGCGGCGGAGGCAGCGGGGGAGCGCCCGGACGCCGACACCGACCCGGTGCTGCGCGTGCTCCGCCTCGCCCCGTCCCGCACCGGCGCGGCCCGCGAGGAGCTGGCCACGCTGCTGGCCCGCCGTACGCCGCTGAACCCGCAGGACCACGACGACCTCCGGCTGCTGCTCGACCTGACGGCCGGGGCGGACGACCTCGGCTGGCTGCCGCCGTGGATTCCGCTGCGCGAGTCGAAGGCGCTCGCCCTGCACGCCCTGCTGGAGTCCGGCGCCGACGCCCCGGCGGTGGACGCGGTGCTGCGCACCCGGATCGACACCGCCACCGACGTGCTGCGGCTGCTCTGCGTCCGCTCGGGCGGCGACCCGGACCTGCTCGCCCCGCCCGCCCGCATGCGGGGCCTGCCGCGCCCGCTGCGGCGGCTGCTGCTCGGCGTGCTGGACGGGCTGCCCTTCGGCGCCCTCGCCGAGGACCTGGCCCGCCACCCGGCCCTGTGGAAGCGCGCGGCCGAGCCGCTGCACCCGTACGAGCACGCCGCCCGCCACCCGCGTGCCGCCCTGGCCTTCGCCACCCTGCGCGGCACCCGCCTGCGGGGCGGCGACCCGCTGGCCGCCGTGCTGCGTACGGAGGCCGCGCGGCACCCGGAGCACGTCCGCGCGGTCGGCGACCGGCTGCGCGCGGTCACCTGGGGCGCGCGGGTGGAGGAGGCGCTGGCGGCGTACGACGTCGCGGGCGCCGCGGCGCTGCTCGCAGCCCGCCCCGGCGAGCTGCTGCGCCGTCTCGACGCGCTGCTCGCCCGCGCAGCCGTGACGGGGGAGCGGGAGCTGCCCGGCGCCGTGGTGGACGCGCTCGACCGGGCGCTCCCGCGCACCGCGCCCGGCCCGCTGCTGGGGGCGCTGGGCGCGCTGCGGGCCCGTACGGCGGAGGCGCAGCCCGTGCCGTACGGGGTACCGCCGCGCCCCGAGGACCGCGCCGGGAAGCCCGGCACCCGGCCCGGCGCGAAGGCCGGTGTGACGGCGGGGGCGAAGGGCGGCGGCACGCGGTCCGGCCCGGCGCCGCGCCGGGTGTTCTTCCCGCGGGGCAGTGTGGCCCGCGCCCACTCCGTGCCGGAGGAGCGGCCGCCGCTGCCCGCCGGGATGGTCGCGGACGCGTGCGCGCTGCTGGAGGGCGAGGTGCTGGAGCGTCTGGCGCTGCCCGCGACGGAGCCGGCCACCCCGGCGGACGCCGGCGGCCCCGTGCATGCCGGCGCCCCTGCGGGTGCCGACGGCAGCGTACGGGCCGGTCCCGGGCGCGCCGGTGACCCGGTGGGTGCGGACGTGCCGCCGGGCGCGGACCTCCGTGCGGGTGCGGCCACCCCGGCGGGCGCGGCGGGCCCCGGGCACGCCGGCGACCGCGCCGGTGCGGAGGGCCCCGCGGAAGCGGCCGGTACGGACGCCGCCGCCCGCCTCGCACCGTACGACCTGGCCGTGCTGGACGCCGGTCTGGCCGGTCTCCCGCTGCCCGCCGCCGAGCGCGGCAGCTCGGCGGCCCTGGTCGCGATCCCGCGCGGCAGTGCGCTGCCGCTGCCCGGCGAGGACGGCCGGCTGCGGCTGTTCCTGCACTGGATGCAGCCGCGCGGCACCCGCGTCGACCTGGACCTGTCCGTGGCGATGTTCGACGAGGACTGGGGCTTCCTCGGCCTGTGCGACTACACCAAGCTCGAGTACGCGGGCGGCGCCGCCGTGCACTCCGGCGACCTGACCTCCGCGCCCCCGCCGCACGGTGCCACCGAGTACGTGGACCTCGACCCGGCGCGGCTCGCGCGGGCCGGGGTGCGGCACCTGGTGACCGTCGTCTTCTCGTACAACGACGTGCCGTTCGAGGAGCTGCCGGACGCCTTCGCCGGGTTCCTGCGTCTCGGCGGCCCCGAGAACCCGGACGCCCCGGGCGGCCGGGGCGGCGGGACGCCGCCGCGCGGCGCCCGGCGCACCCGTGGGCGCCCGCGCCGCCGGCCGTCCGCCGCGCCGGAGCCGGTGCGGTACGACCCGCGTAGCGTGCGGCAGCGGTTCGAACTGTCCGGTGACGCGAAGATCTGCGTGCCGCTCACCGTCGACCTGGCGGAGCGGCGGGCCCGCTGGACCGACGTGACCCTGTCGAGCACCGGCACCGGCCACGACGTCTGGCGCTACCACAACCGGCTGGGCGCGCTCGGGCGGGACCTGGCCGACGCCTTCGGGCGCGGCGGCCGGGTCACCCTCTGGGACCTCGCCTGCTGGTACGCGGCCGCGCGCACCCGTACGGACGCCGAGGTCTGCGTACGCGCCGGGCGCGACCTGCGGCGCCACCGGCGCCGGGAGGGCGAGACGACCGCCGCCTTCGCGGAGCGGCTCCGCACCGGGCAGGCGCCCGACGCGGTGCGGAAGGGCGTGGCGGGCCCGGAGGAGATCCCCGCCGGGCGGCTCTTCACCGCGCTGGTGCAGGGCGACCTGCCGGGCGTCCCGGAGGGCGCCGCCGGCACCGCCTACCGGCTGTTCCCGGGCACCGCCGACGGCACGGGGCTGCGGCTGGTGGCGCCCGGCGACCTCGTGGCCGGGCTGGCGCCGCGCACCGTATAGCGTGGCGGGCATGGTGAAGGTGGGACTGACCGGCGGCATCGGGGCGGGCAAGAGCGAGGTCTCGCGGCTCTTCGCCTCCTACGGCGCGGTGCTCGTGGACGCCGACCGGATCGCGCGGGAGGTCGTGGAGCCGGGGACGCCCGGGCTCCGGGCGGTGGTCGAGGAGTTCGGCGAGGAGGTGCTCGCCGCGGACGGCACCCTGGACCGCCCGAAGCTGGGCGCCCTGGTCTTCGGCGACACCGAGCGCCTGGCCGCGCTGAACGCGATCGTGCACCCGCTGGTCGGGGCCCGCTCCGCCGAGCTGGAGGAGGCGGCGGGCCCGGACGCGGTCGTGGTGCACGACGTGCCGTTGCTCGCGGAGAACGGGCTGGCGCCGCTCTACGACCGCGTCGTGGTGGTGGACGCCTCGGACGCCACCCGGCTGGACCGGCTGGTGCGGCTGCGCGGCATGAACGAGGGCGAGGCCCGCGCGCGCATGGACGCGCAGGCGACCCGCGAGGAGCGGCTGGCGGTGGCGGATGTCGTCATCGACAACGACGGGCCCCTGGAGGCGCTGGAGCCGCAGGTCAGGAAGGTCTGGGAGGAGCTGACCCGCGTGGCGTGACCGACCGGCGCCCGGTGCCACCGGGACGCGACCGCCCGGCCGCCGACCCGCCGGGCCCGGCATCGGACGCCGACCGGGCGTGACCGCGGGCCCCCGGTGCCCGCGCCCAGCACGGCGGCCGTGCGGAACGCTCCGGGGTGGGTCGCGCGGGCGGACGGCGACTCCGCGGCCGCCGGCGCGCGTGCGTGCGGGCGAGGGGCTGATCAGGCCGCTGCCGATGACGGCTGAGCGGGTCGTCCTCGTCCGACCGGCGCCCCGAAGTCCGGCGGGGGCGTGACCGCCCGGGCGCCGGGAGGGCAGGCCCTGGCACCCGACGCCGACCATGGGGTGACCGCGCGGGCCCCAGACCGCTTGGCCGGCACCGCCCCGCCGGGTGGGGTCACGGCGCCGGGGGGCGGGACCGTGGGTGTGCGGGGGCGCCCCGGCGGGAATACCGCGCCGGGGTGGGAGGTTTCACCCGGCCGGATGCGCCGGGGGTTCCCGGCCCCGTCGACGGGAGGAGGACGCCCGATGGCCGAGGCCACACCCGAGACCCTTGTCGTCCAGTACCGCGCCGCCGAGCAGCTGCTGGCCGCCCGCGATCCGCGCGGCGCCGTGAAGCTGCTGGACTCCGTGCTCGACGCCCACCCCGACCACACCGCCGCCCGGCTGCTGCGGGCCCGCGCCTTCTTCCTCGGGGCGCAGCTCCGCTCCGCGGAGCGGGAGTTCCTCACCGTGCTGGAGCGCGAGCCGGACAACGCCTACGCCCACTTCGCGCTGGCCCGTACCCTTCAGCGCAGCAGCCGTCCGGACGAGGCCCGCCGCCACTTCCGCCTCGCCGCCGCGCTCGACCCCCGCCCGGACTTCCTGGAGGCCGCCGGCTTCGGCCCGTGAGCCCCCGTGCGCCCATGAGCCCCTGAGCGGGGGCTGCCCGGTCCCTCAGAGCGCGATCGGGCGGTAGGCGAGTGCCGCCTCGACGAGCTCCTCGGGGGACGCGTCCGCCAGCTCCTCCGGAGGGTGGAAGAGCAGGTCGCCCACCCGCGGGTGGGGCACGTTGGCCGCCAGCAACAGCAGGTGGTAGTCCGAGTCCGGACCGGGCTCCAGCGCCCTGCGGACCACCTCGGCGAGCTCCGCCCGGGTGACATCCACGACCCGCGGCCACGCCGGGCGGGCCGCCTCCCGGGCGAACTCCTCCGCGGTCCGCGATCCCGCGTAGGTGAGGAAGGCGGAGGCCCCGTACGTGTGCTCGGTGCCGGCGTTGAACGCGTCGATCGCGGCGTGTGCGGCGCCGTCACCCGTCAGCAGCAGGTCCTCGATGCGCTCGATCTCCCGTACGAGGCGCGCGAGCCGCCGTGCGTCCACGGGCGGGGGCAGCAGTTCCGGCCGGAGGTCCACCGCACCATTCTGCAGGCCGGGCACGGCCCCGGCGGTGCCGGCCGTCGCGGGCGCCGCGTACGGTGCCCGTATGCACCGCCTGCTGTACGTCTCCGACCCGACCTTCCCGGCCCGCGGCCGGGACTACGGCCGCGAGGACATCGAGCTGATGCGCCGGCTGGAGGAGGAGTTCGTGCTCGCGATGTGCTCGCCGCGGCAGGTGGTGGAGCTGATGGGCGGCTTCGACGCCGTGGTGGTCCGCAACTCCGGCCCGGTCCTCGCCGACCCCGGCGCCTGGGAGCGGTTCCGGGACGCGGCGCTCGCCTCGGGCACCCGGGTCTACAACGAACTCACCGGCAAGGCCGACATGCGCGGCAAGGACTACCTGCCGGAGCTGGCGGCCGCCGGGTACCCCGTGATCCCGACCGTGACCTCGCCGGCCGACCCGGACCGGCTGCCGGCCGCGCCGCGCTACGTCGTCAAGCCGCTCCAGGGCGCGGACTCCATCGGCCTGCGGGTGCTCGGCCCCGCCGAGGTCCGCGCCCTCGCCGAGCCCGGGCTGCTCGTCCAGCCGGAGCTCGACTTCGCGTACGAGGTGTCCTTCTACTTCGTGGACGGCACCCTGGTCTACGCCCTGCACACCCCCGACCCCGCCCACCGGTGGGAGCTGACCCCGTACGCGCCCACCCCGGACGACGTGCGGTTCGCGCGGCGCTTCGTGGAGTGGAACGCCGTCCGTCACGGCATACAGCGGGTCGACGCGATGCGCACCGGCGACGGGCGGCTGCTGCTCGTCGAACTCGAGGACCTCAACCCCTATCTCTCCCTGGACCGTACGGCGCCCGAGGCCCGGGAGCGGTTCGTCGCGGAGTTCCGGGCGGCGCTGCACCGGCTGCTGGAGCAGTGAGCGGTACGGGCCGGCCCGCCCGGCTCAGCCGGAGGGGAGGCCCTGCACGGGGGAGCGGTCGTTGCCGACGTAGCGCTCGGGGGTGAAGACGGCGAACGCCGCGCCCTGCGGGTCGACCAGCCCGGCCACCCGGCCGGTGCCGGGCAGGTCGGTGGCGGCGAAGCCCTGCCGTCCGCCCAGCTCCCGCGCCCGGACCAGTGTGGCGTCGACGTCGTCCACGGCGAAGTACACCGTCCAGTGCTGCGGCGCGTCCGCCGGGAACCGCTCCGGGTCCATGGCGAGCATCCCGCCGAAGTCCCGGCCGTCGATGGCCCACTGAAGGTAGTCGCCGGCTCCGGTGCCGCCATGCGCGCCCCAGCTCAGGGCCGCGGTGTAGAAGTCGCGGGCCGCCTCCGGGTCCCGGGCGGCCAGTTCCACCCAGCACAGGGTGCCGGTCTCGTTCATGCGGGCGGCGCCCTGGAAGGTCCGGGGCTGCCACAGCTGGAAGACGGCGCCCTGGGGGTCGGTCACCACGGCGAACCGTCCCAGGTCGAAGATGTCCATGGGCCCCACCATCACCGTGCCGCCGTGGTGCAGCACCCGTTCGGCGACGGCGTCGCAGTCGGCGACCGACACCGACATCGTCCAGGCGACCGGCTGGCCCTCCTGGTAGAGCGGCGTCATCGCGGCCACCGGGTCGCGGCCGAGCAGCAGCATGGTGTAGCCGCCCGCCTCCGGGCTGGGGTCCTGCTCGGCGGTCCAGCCGAAGAGCGCGCCGTAGAAGGCGCCGGCGCCCGACAGGTCCGTGGTGCCCAGCTCCACCCAGCAGGGGGCACCGAGCACCGGTTCGGTGATCTTCATGGCCGTCGGTCCTCCCGTGAGGGCGCGCGTGGGGGCCGTGCGCCTCTCACGGTGGCACCGGGGGAGCGGCCCCGCACGCGCACGGCGTCCCTCCGAGGCGTCCCCCGTTCGCCCGCTTCCGCCACTTTCCCGCCCGTTCCCGCCCGTTTCCGTCCCTTGCCGTCCTCTGCCGCTTCGTGCCGGGGTCAGAGCGTCTGCGAGAGGTGGTGCAGTCGCAGCGCGAGCTGGATCTCGAGGGAGCGGGCCGGCGTGTTCCAGTCCCGGCCGAGCAGCCGGCCTATGCGGTCGAGGCGCTGCACCACGGTGTTCACATGGATGTGCAGGGCGTCCTTGGTGCGGGTCAGGCTGGCGCCGTGTACGAAGTACGCGTCCAGCGTGCGCACCAGCTCGGTGCCGCGCCGGGTGTCGTAGTCCAGCACGGGCCCGAGGGTGTTGCGTACGTAGCCGGCCAGGTCGGCGTGGTCGCCCAGCAGCACCCCGAGGAAGCCCAGGTCGGGCAGGGCGCCGCCGTGCCCGGAGTGGCCCAGAGCGAGCAGTGCGGACAGGCAGCGGTGCGCCTCCGCATGGGCGGTGGGCAGGCTCTCGGTGCCGCGCCCGGCGCCCGCGGCGCCGACCGTGACGGGGGAGCCGAGCGCCTTGCCCAGGTCGGCGGCGACCTCCTGGGCGCACCGCCCCGGCGCCTCGGTGGGCAGTGCCAGCACCACGTGGTCGTGGTGCAGCCCGGCCAGCCCGCCCCGGGTGCGGGCCGTCTGGGTGGCGGCGGCGAGCAGCCGCTGCCGGGCGGAGGTCTCCCCGTGCGCGACGAGCACCGCGTACTCGCGGGACGGGTGCAGGCCGGCCCGGCGGGCGCGGGCGGCCAGGCTGCCGCGGTCGCCGGTGGCGGTGAGCAGGTCGTACAGCAGCTCGGCGCGTACCCGGTCCTCGGTCTCGGCGGCCGACCGGCGCAGCAGGAGCAGCAGGGCGGTGACGATGCTGGCACGCTCGAACAGCAGCCGGTCGGTGTCGCCCAGGCCGGACCGGCCGGTCAGTGCGATGCTGCCCAGCAGTTCCGGTCCGGCGAGTACCGCGCAGACCCACGTCCCGTCCACCGGCACCGCCCGGCCGCGGGCCCGGGAGGCGGCCACCGCCTCCGGGTCCGGGGACAGCGGCTCGGTGCCGGTACGGGCCAGCTCGGTGCCGTCCGCGTCGTGGACGAGGATGCCGCCGTCCAGCAGGGCGGCGATGCCCGCGGCCACCTCGGTGGCGTCCGCGCCGCGCAGCACCAGGTCGGTGAGGTGGTCGTGGGCCTCCTCGGTGCGGCGCATGGCGCGGTTGTGCGCCCGGATGGTGGCGTTCGCGTTCTCCAGCCCGGCCAGCGCGGCGGTGGTCTCCTCCAGCAGGCGGGCGCTGTCGATGGCGATCGCCGCGTGGTCCGCCAGTGAGGAGAGCAGCGCGACCTCCTGGCGCGCGAAGTCGCGGGGCGTGCGGTCCGCGGCGTACAGCACCCCGATGACCCGGCGGCCGAGCCGCAGCGGCACGCCGAGGATGGCGCGCAGCCCCTCGTCGCCCACCGCGCTGTCGATGCTGTCCGTGTGGTGGAAGCGGGTGTCCGCCTGGTAGTCGCCGGTGGCGTACGGGCGGGCGGTCTGCGCCACCAGCCCGCCCAGGCCCTCGCCCATGCCGAGCCGCACCTGCTGGAAGGAGGCGGCCACCGAGCCGTCCGTCACCCGCATGTAGGTGTCCCCGGCGGACTCGTCGTTCAGCGAGAGATAGGCGACGTCCGTGCCCAGCAGCAGCCGGGCGCGGTGCACGATGGCCCGCAGCACCGCGTCCAGGTCGCGCAGCGCCGCCAGGTCGCTGGCGGTGTCGAAGAGGGCGGTCAGCTCGGCCTCGCGCTCCCGGTGCTGGCTCAGCGTGCGCCGGATGCGGAGCGCGACCCGGGTGGCGTCGTCGATGGCGGCGAGCTCCGCCTCCGGGGCGCCGGCCTCCCGGGCGGCCGCGGCCGGGCGGCCCAGGTCCTCGGCGGGCGCACCCTGAGCGAGCAGGTCGAGCAGCCGGCGCAGGGCGCCGGTGGCGGACACGTCGCCGGTGCGGTGGGCGGTCACGGTGGGGAGCATACGTGCGGTGCCTCCGCGGGGGGATCCGGACGGTACGGGCCTTCCGGCCGGGTGGGAAGGCCGTGGGGCGCCGGCGTCTGTGGCGCGGCCCGGCGGTCGCCCGCCGGCGGGAGCCGGCCGTGGCGCGAGGGGGCCGCCGGCCGGCCTGGTCCCGCCCGGCCCCGGCCCGGTCCCCCGCTCCGGGCCGGGGCGGGGCCGGGTCAGCGGCCGAGCGGGACGGAGCGGGCGGCGTCGTCCGGGTCGTGCCCCGGGACGGGCCCGGTGCTCTTCGCCGTCCCCAGGGTGCCGCGCGAGGGCTGCGGCCGCCCGCCGTCCGTCGTGTCCACCGCCAGGTCGCGGCCCCGGGTCTCCCGCGTCACGGCCACGGTGACCACGGTGACCAGCGACGCCAGGCAGAGATAGACGGAGACCGGCACCGAGGAGTCGAAGTCCTTGAGCAGTTCCACCGCGATGATCGGCGCCAGCGATCCCGCCACGATCGCGGCCACCTGCGAGCCCATGGAGGCGCCGGTGTAGCGCACCCGGGTGTCGAACATCTCGGTGAGGAACGCGGCCTGCGGCCCGTACATCGCCCCGTGGAACAGCAGGCCCACGGTGACCGAGAGGGTGATCACCGGGAAGGAACCGGTGTCGACCAGCGCGAAGAACAGGAAGGCCCACACCGCCATCCCGGCCGCACCGAGCCCGATGACGGGGCGCCGCCCGATCCGGTCCGAGAGGGAGCCCCAGAGCGGGATGGTCAGGAAGTGCACCGCGGAGGCGATCAGCACCGCGTTGAGCGCCGTGCTCTTGGACAGGTCGAGGTGCGCGGTGACGTAGACCAGCAGGAAGGAGGTGACCAGGTAGTAGGAGACGTTCTCGCCGAAGCGTGCGCCGATCGCGCTGAGCACCTGCCGCCGGCTCGTACGGAACACCTCGACCACCGGAGCCGGCTGCCGGGCCGCCGCGGCCCCCTCCGCGCCCAGCGCCCGCCGCTGCTCGGCCTCGAGTTCGGCGCGGGCCTGGAGGAAGACCGGCGACTCGGCGAGCGAGACCCGGATCCAGAGGCCGACCACCACCAGGACGCCGGAGAGGAGGAAGGGGACGCGCCAGCCCCAGGCGAGGAACGTCTCCTCGGACTGCACCGCGGCCAGCAGCGCGAGCACCCCGGTGGCCAGCAGGTTGCCGCCGGGCGCGCCCGTCTGCGGCCAGGAGGCCCAGAAGCCGCGCCGCCGGTCGCCGCCGTGCTCGGAGACCATGAGCACCGCACCACCCCACTCGCCGCCCAGCGCGAAGCCCTGCACCAGCCGGAGCAGGGTGAGCAGGACCGCGGCGCCGACGCCGATGCTCGCGTGGGTGGGGAGCAGGCCCATGGCGAAGGTGGAGCCGCCCATCATCAGCAGGCTGATCACCAGCAGCTTCTTGCGGCCGATCTTGTCGCCGAAGTGGCCGAAGACCAGCCCGCCCAGCGGGCGGGCGGCGAACCCGAGGGCGTAGGTGAGGAAGGCCAGCAGCGTGCCGACCAGGGGGTCGCTGTCGGGGAAGAACAGCTTGTTGAACACCAGTGCGGCGGCCGAGCCGTAGAGGAAGAAGTCGTACCACTCGATGGTGGTGCCGATGAGGCTTGCCGCGACGATGCGCTTGAGGTTGGACGGGGCGGGGGGAGCGGTCGCGGGCGGCGACATCGGCACCACTTCCTGACGTTCGAGGGGGACGAGGTTGTGCTGTCGCCACACCGTAGGAAGGCTCAGGCCGGGAGCGTATGTGGTGGGACGGCACAATTTCCGGCGCCGGGGTGTGTGCTCCGGCCATGAGCAGGGCCGCGGGTCCGCCCGTTCTCGGGCGCCGTGGCAACGGGCCCACGCCCGCACCCATCTGCGGAGCCACGCCGGCCCCCTCCGGACCGGTCCGCCGCCCCGGGTCTCGGTTCGGGAACGCCGGGCGGCCGTCCGGGTCCGGATATTGACACTCCCCGGCGTGCCTGGGCAGACTCACCACCCCCGCGACAACGTTGTCAACACCCTGTGCGGCCCGTGCCGGACCGAGTGTCCTGACGCGTCCCGGAGCCGGAGGGGTGCGGACGGCCGAGACGGGTGCGGAGGGCCCTGACCCCTCCCTCCCGTCCCGGCGTCACGCCGCGTCACGTCCGGCCGCGCGTTTCCGGGAGAGGGTGCGCGGGCGGAGCCACGGCGTCTCCCGGGGGCGGAGGCGGCCCCGCCGCGGCACCCGGCGGGCGCCGCCCGACGAGCGTACGCAGTGCGAGAAGACCGGAGGAACGATGAAGGCGACCACGTACATCCGCGGAGCCGCGCTGGCGCTGGCCGCCGTGCTCGGTGTGTCCGCGTGCGGGTCCGGTGACAGCGGCACGGGCTCCGGCGCCGGCGAGGTGGAGGTCTTCACCTGGTGGGCCCAGGGCAGCGAGAAGAAGGGACTGGACGCCCTGGTGGGGGTGTTCGAGAAGCAGCACCCCGACCTGAAGTTCGTCAACGGCGCGGTGGCCGGCGGGGCCGGCAGCGACGCCAAGAACGTGCTCGCCTCCCGGCTCCAGACGAACGACCCGCCGGGAACCTTCCAGGCGCACGCCGGGGCCGAACTCACGGACTACATCAACCAGGGCGACATCGAGCCGCTGACGAAGATGTACGAGGAGAAGGGGTGGAACGACCTCTTCCCGCAGGGCCTGCTGGACCAGATCAAGCAGGAGGGTGAGATCTACTCGGTGCCCTCCAACATCCACCGCGCCAACATGGTGTGGTCCAACCCCGCCGTGCTGAAGAAGGCCGGAGTGGACCCCGAGGCCACCTACGACGACCTCGACGCCTGGATCGCGGACCTGAAGAAGATCGACGCCGCGGGCGTCACACCGCTTTCCATCGCCACGGACTGGACCCAGGTGCACCTGCTGGAGACCGTGCTGCTGGCCGACCTCGGCCCGGAGGCCTACAACGGCCTGTGGGACGGCGGCACCGACTGGGGCTCGGCACAGGTGACCGAGGCGCTCAAGGACTACAAGACCCTGCTGGGCTTCACCAACTCCGACCGGCAGTCGCTGGACTGGCCCGACGCCACCCAGCTCGTCATCGACGGCAAGGCCGCCTTCAACGTGATGGGCGACTGGGCCGAGGCGGCGTTCGCGACCCAGGGCAAGGAGTTCGGCAAGGACTACGCCGCCTTCCCGGTCCCGGGCACCGACGGCGTCTTCGACTTCCTCGCCGACTCCTTCACCAAGCCGGTCGGCGCACCCAACCCCGGCGCGACCGAGGCGTGGCTGGACACGGTCGCCAGCGCGACGGGCCAGGAGGCGTTCAACAAGGCCAAGGGATCCATCCCGGCCAACCTCGAGGCCGACACCTCCGGCTTCGGCGCCTACCAGCAGACGGCGGTGAAGTCCTTCGCCGACGACACCATCGTCTCCTCGCTGGCGCACGGCGCCGCGGCACCGGTGAGCTGGCTCACCGACGTCACCACGGCGGTGAGCAAGTTCGGCAGCGGCGGCGACCTCGGCGGGCTCCAGAAGGACCTCGCCGCGGCGGCGGACAAGCACAGCGACGGCTGACGGACGTGGCTGCGGACGGGCCGGTCCCCGGGGACCGGCCCGTCCTCGACCTGGAGGTGAAAGTGCGCTCACGCGCCCGGAGGTTCGGACCGCCTCTGCTGCTCATCACGCCCTCGGTCCTGCTCGTCGGCGTGTTCGTGTACGGCCTCATCGCCGTCAACCTCAACACCTCGCTCACGGACCGGCACAGCCGCGCACCCGCCGAGGGATACGCCGGCTGGGACAACTACCACGCCCTGTTCACCGACGACACCTTCGTCTTCGCCCTGCGCAACCTGCTGCTCTACACGCTGACCTTCCTGGTGGGAGCGCTGTTCTTCGGCTTCCTGTGGGCGTGGATCCTGGAACGGGGCGCCCGGGGCGAGGGCGTCTTCCGTACCGTCTACCTGTTCCCCATGGCCGTGTCCTTCGTCGCCTCCGGCGTGGTGTGGCGGTGGCTGCTCAACAGCGCCGAGGGCGACCGCGCCTCCGGCCTCAACGGGCTGCTGGGCTCCCTCGGCCTGGACTTCCTGCAGAACCCCTGGTGGGCCCATGACCAGTGGGGGATCCTGGCCATCGCCATGCCGGCGATCTGGCAGCTCTCCGGCTATGTCATGGCGCTCTTCCTCGCCGGTTTCCGCGGGGTGCCGGAGGAACTGCGCGAGGCGGCCCGGGTGGACGGCGCCTCCGAGTGGCAGATGTACCGCCATGTGATCTTCCCGCAGCTCAGCCCGGTGGCGCTGTCCGCGATCATCATCGTCGGCCACATGTCGCTGAAGGTCTTCGACCTCATCATGGCCATCGCGGGGCAGACCAACTACACGACGCAGGTCCCGGCGACCCGGATGTGGATCGAGTTCACCCGCGGCGACTACGCCCTCTCCGCGGCCATCGGCACCGTGATGCTGGTCATCGTGGCCGTCCTGATCGTGCCGTACCTGGTCCACAACTACCGTCAGGAGCGCCAGCGGTGACCGTCCCGACCACTGTGCTTCCCGAGAGGACGCCGGCCGGCGCCCCCGCACCCGGCAGCACGCCACCCCGCCGGCGGCGCGGCCGCGGCGTCACCGTGCTGCGCTACGCGCTGCTCCTGCTCTTCCTCTGCCTCGTCCTGATGCCGGCGTACGTGCTCCTGGTGACCAGCTTCAAGGCGCCGGGCGACGCCACGCCGGACCGTGCCTGGCTGCTGCCGACCGAGTTCCACACCGACGGCTGGGCGCGGGCCTGGGAGCAGTTGGCCCCCGCGCTCGGGCGCACCTTCTCCCTGGTGATCCCGGCGTCCCTGCTCAGCGCCCTGCTCGGGGCGATGAACGGCTTCGTGCTCTCCCGCTGGCGGTTCCCCGGCGCCGACCTGGTGTTCACGCTGCTCCTGTTCGGCATGTTCATCCCCTACCAGGCGGTGATGATCCCGCTGGTGGAGCTGATGCAGGGGATCGGCGTGCCCAGCGGCATCCCGAGCCTGATCGTGCTGCACGTGGTCTTCGGCCTGCCGATCACCACGCTCATCTTCCGGAACTACTACGCGGGCGTCCCGCACGAGCTCATCGAGGCCGCCCGGGTCGACGGGGCGGGCATGCTCCGCACCTTCGCCTCGGTGATCCTGCCGCTCTCGGCCCCGGCGTTCGTGGTGACCCTGATCTGGCAGTTCACCTCGGCGTGGAACGACTACCTGTTCGCGCTGTTCTTCTCGAACTCGCGGAACGGCCCCGTGACCATCGCGCTCAACTTCCTCGCCAGCGGGCAGCTGCAGGACTACTCCGCCAGCATGGCGGGCGCGCTGATCGCCTCCTTCCCGACGCTGATCGTGTATATCGTCCTCGGCCGCTGGTTCCTCGGCGGTCTGATGGCCGGTTCCGTCAAGAGCTGAGCGGGAGCCCCGGAGGACACACCGGCGGCCGGCCACGTCCGGCCGCCGGCGCGCGTCGTGCCGGACGGAGCCCCGGCGGGGCACCGTCCGGGACGGCGCAGGGGGAGGTCAGTGTGCGGTCCAGGCGCCGTCCAGGGGGAGGGAGGCGCCGGTGAGGTGCACGGTGTGCGGACCGCAGAGCCAGAGGGCCATGGCCGCGACCTCCTCCGGCTCGATCAGCCGCTTGACGGCGGACCGCTCCAGCAGCACCTCGGAGACCACCCGTTCCGGTGCGATCCCGTGTGCCTCCGCCTGCGCGGCGATCTGCCCCTCGACCAGCGGCGTCCGGACATATCCCGGGTTGATGCAGTTGCTGGTGACCCCGTGCGCGGCGCCCTCCAGCGCGGTGACCTTGC
This sequence comes from Streptomyces sp. JJ36, assembly GCF_021696945.1. Lineage (GTDB taxonomy): Bacteria > Actinomycetota > Actinomycetes > Streptomycetales > Streptomycetaceae > Streptomyces. The sequence continues at coordinate 36,362 of NZ_JACYHE010000001.1, read as the reverse complement.
TCAGTCCCTCCAGGGCGTGCTTGGCGGTGACGTACGCGGCCTTGTAGGGGCTGGCGCGCAGACCGTGCACGCTGGAGATGTTCACCACCCGCCCCCAGCCGCGGGCGTACATGTGCGGCAGGGCCCGGCGGAGCAGCAGGAACGGCGCGGTGACCATCACCTGCTGGATCAGCGTGAACCGCTCCGGCGGGAAGTCCTCCAGCCGGGCCACGTGCTGCAGCCCGGCGTTGTTCACCAGCACGTCCGCATCCGCCGGAAGGTGGGCGAGCGCCTCGGCATCGGCCAGGTCGACGGAGTGCGGGCGTCCGCCGACCTCCTCGGCGACCGCCTTGGCCGCCTCCCCGTCCACGTCCGCCACGTGCACCACGGCCCCGGCCGCGGCGAGCGCCCGGGCACAGGCCCGCCCGATGCCGCTGCCGCCGCCGGTCACCAGGGCGGTACGGCCGGACAGGTCGGCGGGTAGAGGGGCGTCGAATCCGGTAGTCATGCCTGGAGACGGTAGGCAGCGGCCACGCCCGCGCCTACGTGCCGGGATCCCACACTCGGTGGGGCGGGCATGTGGGCAGGCACCACGCCGCGGAGACCGGCCCGGAAGCCGGGGGAGCAGGTGCCTCGGGGCCGCGTCCCGGTGGCCGCGGGGCACCCCCTGGGGCACGAGCACGGGTGCGGGCACGGGGCCGCGCGGCCCCGTGCCCGTCGGCGCAGGCCCGGGCACACGGGAGCCCCGGGCGCGCGGCCGGGGGCCGGCGCTCCGGGGCGTACGGGCAGGGGCGCTCAGTGCGGTCCGGCGGCCCGCGGCGCGCCGATCGGGCACCGGGCCGCCGCGCCGCCGGCGCCGTCCCGGCCGCCGGCCTGCCCGGACAGCCGCTGCTCCAGCGCGGCCAGCGCCGAGCGGAAGCACGGCTCCAGCGGCCGCAGCCGCCCGGGGAAGACGTCCACCAGCCCGTCGACATGGGTGCCGCCCTCGACGCGGTGGTAGCGGTGCAGATCCCCGCGGCCCGCCTCGCGCACCATCTCCGCGTAGACGTCGGAGGACTCGCTGATCGGCAGCAGCACGTCCAGCGTGCCGTGGAAGCTGATCAGCGGCCTGCCGATGCGGCCGGTCAGTCCGATCCGGTCCACCGCGCGGTGCACCTCGCGGGGCCGCTCCGCGTAGGCGTAGTCCGTGTCGCAGGCGGGGGTGCCGGGTGCGCAGAACGGCGTGCCCGCCTCCCGCTCCCCGTCGAACCCGGGGTCGAACTCCTCGCGGTAGATCCGCTGGGTCACGTCCCAGTAGTGGTCGTAGTGGAACGGCCACAGGAACTCGGAGCCGGCGGGGAACCCGGTCTCCCGCAGCGCGGCGTGCGCCTCGTCCGCCCCGGCGCCCCCGGCCGCGTACACCGGGTAGGCGCGCAGGGCGGGCGGCAGGAAGGTGAAGAGGTTCGGGCCCGGCCCGGTCGCGTGACCGCCGCCGTGGCCGCCGCGCCGTGCGGCGGACCGCCACAGGGTGCCCTCCCAGTCGATCCCGCCGTCGTAGAGCCACGGACGGTTCTCGAGCTGCCAGCGCACCAGATAGCCGCCGTTGGAGAGGCCGGCCGCCAGCGTCCGCTCCGGCGGGCGCAGATAGCGCTGCGTCACCACGGCCCGGGCCGCCCGGGTGAGCTGGGTGACCCGCCGGTTCCACTCGGCGACCGCGTCGCCCGGGCGCCGGCCGTCGCGGAAGAACGCGGCGCCGGTGTTGCCCTTGTCCGTCGAGGCGAAGGCGTAGCCCCGGGAGAGCACATGGTCGCCCAGCGCCCGGTCGTTGGCGTACTGCGCCCGGACGCCCGGTGCGCCGGACACCACCAGGCCGCCGTTCCAGCGGTCGGGCAGCCGGATGACGAACTGGGCGTCGTGGTCCCAGCCGTGGTGCCCGTTGGTCCGGGAGGTGTCCGGGAAGTAGCCGTCGATCTGGATGCCGGGCACCCCGCTGGGCGCCGGGGCGTCCGCGGCGGTCAGACCGGCCCAGTCCGCGGGCACGGTGTGGCCGGAGGCGACGGTGCCGGCGGTGGTCAGCTCCGGCAGGCAGTCGGCTTGCTGGTGCGCCGCTCCGGGGACGGTGAGACGGTCCACGCGCGCGCACGGGCCGCCGGTCCCGCCGCCCCGGCCGTCCCCACCCGCGGGCGGTGGCTGGGCCGCCGCCGCGGGCACCAGCAGCAGGCCGGCGGCGAGCAGCACCAGGCCGGAGCCGGCCGCGGAGCGCGCGGCCGCCGGCGGCGGCCCGGGTCTCCGCCGGGCGGCGGGGCGGTGTCGGAACAGGCGGGCGAGCATGGGGCCTCCCGGGACGGCTCGGCCGGTCGCGGCGGCCCGGGCAGGACAGGCCCGGGTGCGGCGGACGCGGCGGACGGACGGCCGCGCGCCGGGCCGCCGCCACGGCGGCGGGTCGCGGGCCGGAGAGCGCGAGTCACGGTAGGCCGGGCCCGGTCCGGGCGTAATGGCGGCGGGCACCACAATCGGGCGCCCGGCGGTGGAGGTACGGGCCGTCGGCGCCGCGCCGGGCGGGCCGGAGCGCGGGCCCGGCGGGGACCCGCGCTCCGGTACCGGCGGGCGGAGGGGTCAGCTCCGTCCGGCGGGGGCCTGCTCACACTCCTTCCAGGCGAAGTGGTAGGTGGTGCTCACCTCGCCGTCCGTCGAGTCCATGGTCATGAAGCTGGTCGTGGTGGAGGTGTCCGACGTGCCCGCGCTGACCCGCAGTTCGGTGTTGATGTTGAAGTTCCGCAGCTCGCCGCAGGGCGCCCAGACCAGGGAGGCCCACTCCGTCTCGTCCGTCGCCTGCCAGTTGTCGTCGTACGCGCCGGAGTACGTGTGGGTGTGCTGGGTCGTCTCCGACGACCCCTGGAAGTAGTACGACGCCTTCGACATCCCCGAGGCGCCCTCCGCCAGGTACGCGTAGCCGCGGTAGTCCACGCTGGCGATGGCGTAGGTGAACCCCTGCGGTACGTGCATCACCAGGTTGAGCTGGCAGTTCTTCCGGAAGTCGATCGGGCTGGAGCCCTTGCCGACCTGTGCCAGGTAGTCCGAGTAGGTGACCGTGAACGCCTTGTTGTCCGGCGAGACGGCGATGGCGGCCGTCCCCTCCGGGCAGCCGGAGCCGTTGACCGTCGCGATGGTGATCACGATCTCGTCGTCGGGCACGTCCTCGAAGTACGGGGGTGTGGACTGCTGGTGCGTGCCGGAGAGCGTCGAGGCGGCGAACAGCGCCGCGACGGCACCTCCCGCGAGAAGAACACCGGGCATGGTTCTCCCATCGGATGTCGGATGCCTGCCGGAGAGGGCGATCAGCACTTCTTCCAGGCGAGCTGGAAGAGCGTGCTCACGCTGCCGTCGGTCGAGTCCATCGTCATGAAGCTCGCCCCCTCCGCCGAGTCCGAGGTGCCGGCGTGCACCCGGAGTTCGGAGTTCACGTTGACGTTCTTGTCCTCGCCGCACGGCGCCCAGATCAGCGCGCTGTAGTCCGTGCTGTCCCGCGTCTGCCAGTTGTCGCTGTACGGGCCCTGGAAGGCGTGGCTCTGCGTGGCGGTCTCGGAGGAGCCCTGGAAGTAGTAGCTCGCCTTCTGCAGCCCGTGCGCGCCCTGCTGGAGGTGGGCGAAGCCGCGGTAGTCCACGCTGGCGACCGCGTAGGTGAAGCCCTGCGGCACGTGCACGTCCAGGTTGAGCTGGCAGTTCTTGCGCATCTCGGTGGGTTCGGCACCCGCCCCGACCCGGGCGAGATAGTCGCTGTAGGTCACGGTGAAGGCGGTGTTGTCGTGTGCGACGGCGACGGCCGCGGTGCCTCTGGGGCAGCCCGAGCCGTTCACCGTCTCGATCCCGATCTCGATTCTTCCGGAGGGCACCTCGTCTGCGGGTGCGGCATGTGCGGTCGAGGCGAGGGTCGAGGCGAGCAACGCCGCGACCGCGCCACCGGTGAGAAGGGCACCGGACATGGTTCTCCTTCCGAGCGTGGGCGGGCGGCGGGCCGGTGGGGGGACCGGTGCCGCCCGGAGGGAGGGCCCGCCGGGCGGGCGTCGCCGGCCCGGGGGCGGTGGGGGACTGTCCTCCTCCGCCCGTCCCGCACGGTGCGGCGCGGATGGGCGCAGGGGCATGCCGATTGCACGTTTCGTCATGCGAAGAAACGCCCCGCCGCACTGCGCGCGGAGGGGGTGTGATCTGCTTCTCGCGGTGCTGTGTGCTGCGTACGGCTGGGTCATGGCCGACGCCGGAGCCCCGCGGAGAGAGCGGGATTTGCACGTTCCCCAACGGCTGACACCATAGCGCCGCGCACGCCACCGCTCCAGAGCGCGCGCAACCGGTGAGGGCGGGCTTTCCGGCCATTTCCGCCCCGGTCGTGTCACCGGCGGCAGGCAGGGCGGAGGGGCCCCCTGTCCTGCGCGGTGTCCCCGTCCGTCCGCATTGCTCGCTCTGTGACGAAGTGCGGTGTACCGGTGGGTCGCACGCGCCGCTGACGTGCCCGGAACCCCTGGCCACCAGGGGTGCGCCCGGGCCGCCGGGTGCTGTCTTGCGCGCGCGTAGAGCGCCGCCGCACCCGGGCGAAGGGACGGCCGACGCCCGCTCTCTGACGGCGGTTCACGCGCGCGTGGGGGGAATGTCAGGTGCGTATGTCTCCATGAGCGCCGCCCCCCACGCCCCGCGTACGCGGGCAGCAGACGACCCGACAAGGAAGGGCCCCGCATGACCCGTTCCGCCAGATCGTCGAGCAACTCCCCGGCACCGTCCCGGCGCGGCCTGCTGGCCGGCGCAGCCGGAGCCACGGTGCTGGGAGCGTCCACGCTGGGGACCTCCCCGGCCTGGGCCCGCGGCCCCGCACGCAGGGGGACGCTGCACGAGCCCTTCACCCTCGGCGTGGCCTCCGGCGAACCGCTGCCGGACGGCGTGGTCCTCTGGACGAGGCTGGCGCCCGAGCCGCTGGCCGCCGACGGACGGGGCGGCATGCCGCCGATACCCGTCCCCGTGCTGTGGCAGGTGGCCGAGGACGAGCGGTTCCGGCGCGTCGTCCGGGCCGGCGCCGAGATCGCGCGACCGGACGCGGGCCACGCGGTGCACGTGGAGGTCTCGGGCCTGCGGCCCGGCGCCGACTACTTCTACCGCTTCCGCGCCGGCCGCGAACTCAGCCCGGTCGGCCGCACCCGGACGGCGCCCGCGCCCGGCTCCCGACCGGACCGCTTCCGCTTCGCCTTCGCGAGCTGCCAGAACCGCCCGGCCGGCTACTACAACGCCCACGCCGGGATGGCGGAGGAGGACCTGGACCTCGTCGCCTTCCTCGGCGACTACATCTACGAGGGCGACGCCCAGGGTGAGGTCGGCCGCGGCCATCTGCCGGCCGCGGAGGTCTGGTCGCTCGCGGACTACCGCGTCCGGCACGCACAGTACCGCTCCGACGCCGACCTCCAGGCGGTGCACGCCGCCTTCCCGTGGGCCGTCGTCTTCGACGACCACGAGGTGGAGAACAACTGGGCGGACGAGAACTCGGAGGAGGACGACGAGCCGGACCAGGACCCCGCGGTGTTCCTGCGCCGCCGGGCCCGCGCGCTGCAGGCGTACTACGAGCACATGCCGCTGCGGCGGGCCCAGCGGCCGCGCGGCCCCCACATGCAGCTCTACCGCAACCTCGCCTTCGGCGACCTGGTGGACCTCCGCTTCCTCGACACCCGCCAGTACCGTGACGACCAGGTGGGCGACGACGGCCACGGCGACCCCTCCCGGACCCTGCTGGGCGCCCGGCAGAAGGCGTGGCTGAAGCGGTCGCTGGCCCGGCCCACCACCCGCTGGAACGTCCTGGCCCAGCAGGTCTTCTTCTCCCGGCGCGACTTCGTGGCGGGCGACGGAACCAACTTCAGCAACGACGCCTGGGACGCCTACCGCGTGGAGCGCGACGAGATGCGCGACCACCTCGCCGCCGCCGGCACCCCGAACCCCGTCGTGATCACCGGAGACGTGCACGCCGGGTACGTCTGCGACATCAAGGCCGACTTCCTGGAGCCGGACTCCGCCACCGTGGCCACCGAGCTGGTCGGCACCTCGATCAGCAGCGGCGGCGACGGGGAGGACCAGCGCCCGGGCGACCTGGTGCAGCTCGCGGAGAACCCGCACATCCGGTTCATCAACCGCAAGCGCGGCTACGTACGCAACGTCGTCACCCGGGACGAGTGGACCGCCGACTACCGCATCGTCGACCACGTGACCCGGCGCGGCGCGCCGGTGCACACCCGTGCCCGCTTCGTCGTGGAGCACGGGCGACCGGGGGCCGAGCCCGCCTCCTGACGGGCCGTGGGCCGGGCGGCGCGAGGGTGCGTGCCCCCTCCGGGCTGCCCGGCCCACGGCGGCGTGCGGAACGCGCGGCGCCCCGGACGGCCGTCCGTCCGGGGCGCCGGGGGTACCTGCCGGCCGCGGACCGTCAGGGACGGAAGCCGAGCAGCCGGTGCAGCTCGGCGCCGTCACCCGCGGTGCTCCGGGCCGGGGCGTCCGCGGCCTTCGTACGGGCCTGCTGCTGCGCCGCGCCGGAGTCGCCGGCCGTGGCCGCCTCCTCCTGCTCCGCGGACGACGCCGCGGCGGCCGGCTCCGGTTCGGGCAGTGCCGGGCAGACGGCGTCCGCCTCACCCGTACCGCCGCGCGGCACCTCGCCGTCGGCCAGGTAGGCGACCAGGTGGTCGTCGAGGCACTGGTTCCCGCTCAGCGAGATGCCGTGGTTGCCGCCGCCCTGCTCGACTACGAGGCTGGAGCCCTCCAGCTTCCGGCGGGCGACCACACCGCCCTCGTAGGGCGTGGCCGCGTCGTCGGTGGCCTGGAAGATCAGCACCGGCGGCAGGTCGTCGTTGGACACGTCCGGCGGAGTCAGCGACCGGGTGGGCCAGAACGCGCACGGCGCGTTGTACCAGGCGTTGTTCCAGGTCATGAACGGCGCCTCGGAGTGCACCTTCCACATGTCCCGGTGCCAGGTGCCCCAGTCACGCGGCCAGGAGGCGTCGCGGCACTCCACCGCGGTGTAGACGGAGTAGCCGTTGTCGCCGCCCGCGTCCACCGCGGCGAAGTTCTCGAACGCGGTGACCAGCGGTTCCTCGTCGCCCTCGGTGACATAGGCGGAGAACGCCTCGGCCAGGGTGGGCCAGTAGCCGTTGTAGTAGCCGCCGGGCAGGAAGGTGTCCTCCAGCTCGGCGCCGCCGACCGTGCCGCCGGCCGGGTCCCTGCGGACCGCCTCCCGCATCTCGTACCAGGCCGCCTCGACCTTCTCCGGGTCGGTGCCGAGCCCGTACTGCGCGTCGTGCTCGGCGACCCAGCGGGCGAACTCCTTGTGGCGTGCGTCGAAGGCGTAGTCCTGCTGGATGTTCGCGTCGTACCAGACGTTCTCCGGGTTCACGACGCTGTCCAGGACCGCGCGCCGCACCCGGTCGGGGTGCAGCTTGGCGTAGACGGCGCCGAGGTAGGTGCCGTACGAGTAGCCGAAGTAGTTGATCTTCCCGGCGCCCAGCGCACGGCGGATGACGTCCATGTCCTCCGCGGCGTTCACCGTGTTGATGTTCCGCAGCACCCCGCGGTGCTTCTTCCCGCACTGCTCGGCGAACTTCCAGGCGCGCAGCACGTTCTTCAGCTCGCCGCCCCAGGAGCGCGGCACGCTGTCCGGGCGCACCGGGTCGAAGTGGCCCGGCCGGCAGTTCAGGGCGGGCTCGCTCTTCCCCACACCACGCGGGTCAAAGCCGATGACGTCGTACTGGGAGGCGACCTCCTCGGGCAGCGAGGAGGCCACATAGCCGGCCAGTCCCAGGCCGCTGCCCCCGGGACCGCCGGGGTTGACCAGCAGCGGGCCCTGGTACGTGTCCGCGGTGGCCGGTACCCGGGAGAGCGCCAGGGTGATCTTCTCGCCGTGCGGCCGGCGGTGGTCCAGCGGCACCTCCACCGAGGAGCACTGAAGGGTCGGATAGCGTTCGGTGGCGCAGTCCTCCCAGGCCAGTCCGGTGGCGGGGCGGTCGCCCGCGGTGGCGGGGGCGGGGCTCGCCGAGGCCGGCTGGGTCCCCAGCGTTCCGGCGAGCATCACGGCGGCGCCCGAGAGGGCGATCGTGCGTCTCTTCATCTCGTCTCCGTCGACGGCGGCATGCGGGCTGCTGGGTCAGCGGCCCACCGCATCGTGCCGGAAAACGATCGCGCACAGACACCTTTCTCCGCAGATTTGGCCGTGTCATGACCATCTTTTCCTCCCAACGGCGCCCGGTCCGCCCGCCGGAGGGGACACGCGGGGTGGCGGACGGCCGTCACAAGGGCCGCGCGGCGCCACGGAGAGGCGATGGGGGATGATGGAGGCCCGCTGCTCTGTCGTGACGAGATGCGGGGTCGTGGCTGACGGGGAGCCCGCGCGGGGGGCGGTTCGGCAGCGGGCCCGTGACGAGGTGCCAGATGACGCAGCCGCCCGGACAGCCTCCGCAGTACGGTCCCCCGGGCCCGCAGCCGCCGGGGCAGCCGCCGACGCCCCCGCAGTATCCGCCGCCGCAGCAGCCGTACGGGCAGCCGCCGGCGGGCTCCTACGGCGCGCCCGGTCCGTACGGCGCGCCCGGTCCCTACGGCCACCAGCCCTACGGGGGCGGCTGGCCGCCGCCCCCGCCGAACGGCCCGGGCACCCGGGGGAAGACCCTCGCGATCGCGGCGGGCGCCGCCGCCGTCGTCCTGCTGATCGCCGGCGGGGTCTACGTCGCCGTGGACGGCGCCGGCGACGGCGGCGGGAAGCCCGTGGCGGACAGCAGCAGCGCCGTCCCGTCGGGCGGCCCCGGCGACGACACCGAGCCGACCGGCGCACCGACCGGCGAGCCGCTCGACGACGGGTACGACACACCGGAGCCCACGGACCCGCCGTCCGGCACCCACGACGGGAACGACGACTACGGCGACGATCCCGGCCCGCCGCCGGCCGACGGTGAGTGGGAAGGGTCCTGGCAGTCGGACGACTTCACGACGATGGCCGTGGGAGAGGAGCGCACCGGCGGCAAGGCCGCCGGCAAGCACACCGTCTCGTACCTGGCGTCCGGCAAGGGCGTGTGCGTCGGCCTCGGCGACGAGCGCAGCGGCGGCGCCGAGTTCCGGGTCGCGCTGCAGTGCGGTACGGGCGAGGACGAGGAGTACGTCGGCGCGACGGCGGAGAAGACCGACGGCGGCGCCGCGCTCACCCTCCACTGGGACGACGGCGGTTCGGACACCCTGGACTGGGCCGGGACCTAGGCCCCGGCGCCGGGCCGTGCGGGCGCCCGCCGGGCCGTACGGCCCGGCGCCGGCGCGGCGTCAGCCGCCCGACTGACGGACCGGCCGGCTCTCGGACGGCCGTACGATCACAAAGCCCTCGCCCTCCAGCTTGAGCTGCACCGCCTCGCCGGAGCCGCCGCGGATCATGGACCCGAAGCTCTGCGAGCGGTGCAGCGAGGTGTGGAGCTGGGCACTCCAGCCGACCACGGCGTCGGTGTCCACGAAGACCGGCGACTGCGGCGAGACCGGGATGACGACGGGGGAGCCGTCGCAGGTCACCCCGAGCCTGCCCTGCCCGGAGAAGAGGCAGTTGAAGAGCCCGCCGCCGGCCATGCCCGCGCCCTGCACCATCTTGATCTCGTAGCTCAGGCTCGCGTCGAAGCACAGCACGTTGCGCCCGTTGAGGGTGAGGGAGTCGCCCGGGGCGAAGTCCACGATGAAGCAGTTCGCCGCCTCGTGGGCGAACCAGGCCTCGCCCTGCCCGCGCACGGTCATCAGGGGCAGGCCCTCGCCGGTGACGGCCCGCTTCAGGAAGTTCCCGACCCCCTGGCCCTTCTTCTCGAACTGGAGGTTGCCGCGGAAGGCGACCATCGCACCCTGCCGGGCGTAGCACTCGCCGTTCACCGCGTACTTGAGCGACTTGGCGTTCTGCTGGGTCAGGCCGGGCGCGGTCGCCGGCTGGGCCATGTTCTCGGAGGCGAAGAGCTCACTCTGCATGTCCGGATCCTCCCCCGGAATCCGTCGCTCCGCCAAGCGCGCGGGGCGCCCGGGCGCCGGTGTCCCGCCCCGCGCCCCGGCGGACGGGCCGGGGCGCGGAGGCGGGGCGGGCTCAGCCGGGCTTGGCGACGGTGAGCAGGAAGGCGGAGTCCTCCAGAGCCTCCACACTGTGCCGTTCCGGCGGCACCGCGATCAGGTCGCCCCGGCGGCCCTCCCAGGAGACGTCCCCGCAGACCAGCCGTACGCGCCCGTGCAGGACCAGCACCGTGGCCTCCCCCGGCGACGCGTGCTCGGCGTGCGACCTCCCCTCCGTCAGCGCGAGCAGCGTCTGGCGCAGCACGCGCTCGTGTCCGCCGTAGACCGTCTCCGCGCTGCGTCCGTTGGCGTCCCCGGCGGCGCTCTTCAGCAGTTCGCGGGCTTGCGCGTCCAGTGACAGCTTCTGCATACCGCCCATTGTGCGCGATACGGACCCGGCGTGCCGCTCCGCCGCCCGGCGCGGCGGTCAGCCGTCGCACCCCACGCCGTCGGCGTCGCGGTCCAGGTGGGGGCCGTAGCCGGGTTCCCCGCGGAGCACCGGGGTGTCCCCGGCGGCCCGGGCGGCGTCGCAGTTCTCGTAGAAGAACGGGACGGAGCCGCCGTCGTGGTCCTCCCCGGAGCCGCCACCGGTCCCGGCCTCCCGGTCCACGACGGGGGCCGGGGCGGTGGCGGTGACGGTGGTCCGCACCGTGGCTTCCACCCGGACCGTCTCCGTCGCGGTCACCGTGGGCGCCGGGGCGGCCCCGGGCGTGGCGGTGGCGGTGACCGTGGTGGTGACGGTCGGGTGCGGCGCCGCCCGGTTCCCGGTGCCCCCGCCCTCCGCCGCGCTGGTGCCGCCGAGCGCCACGCCGACCATCAGGGTCACGAAGGCCGCGGGCAGCAGGATGCGCTTGCGCGCCCAGCGCGGAGGACCGCCGGGGTACGGACCCGGCTGCGGGCGCGACGGATCGTACGGATTCCCCGGTTGCCGTCGATGCATACCAGCCCCCTCGCGACGTGAGGCGGCCCATTGTGGCCGATGTGGGGCAATAGCATGCGGTGTTCGGAGAAAGTGGCCGACGGGCTCCGGCGCGCCGGTTCCGGGCCCGGTCGGCGACCGTGCCCGGCAGGCCGCGGTCGTGTCCGGCCGGCCCCGGCGTTCAGCCCGCCGCGGCCGCGCGGGCCGCGGCGACCCGCTCGGCCAGCCGCGCGTGGTGGGCGCCCGGCCAGTACAGCCGGTCGCACGCCCGGCAGCGGGTGAAGGTGTCATACGTCCGCCGGGTCCCCGGCGGCAAGCGGTGCGCGACGGCCGACTTGGCGACCGGTTCCAGCGGGCCGTTGCAGTGCAGGCACCGCGTCCAGGGCGCCAGTGGGGGCGCGAACCGGTCCAGCACATCGGTGAGCTGGGCGTCCGGGCGGCTGCCGTGCACGTACCCGCCCAGCCACAGCGCCCGGCGCCGCAGCAGTCCTCGGTCCTGGGTGAGCAGCACCCGGTGCTCGGCGTTGGCCCGGGCCAGCAGCGCCTCGTCGTCCAGGTCGTTGCCGTAGGCGGTGTCCACGCCGACCAGGCGGAGCCGCCGGGCCAGCGCGCCGAGGTGCACGTCGAGCAGGAAGCGCGGAGGCCGGTGGGGCACGGGCTGCGGGCGTGCGACGGGCTGCACGGTCAGTTCCGCGCCCGGTGCCGCGACCTGCGAGAGCGGCACCGGTCCGCCGTCCGCCCGCACGGCGCCCACCTCGGTCAGCGGGACTCCCAGGGACTCCACGAGGTGCCCCAGCGTGGAGGTGCCGTCGGTGCGGCAGTCCACCTCGCCGCCGCGGTGGCGTGCCGGCAGGAAGAAGCGCAGTTCCTCGGGGAAGCGCAGCCGCAGCGTGGCGGGAGGGGCGGGGGGAGAAGCGGGGGGAGAAGGAGTGTGCGGGGCGCCGGAGTCCCCGGCGGAGGCGGCGGGCGGGTGCGGGGCGCCCGTCATGCGGGCCGCCACGGCGTCGGCCGGACCTCGAAGCCGGTCAGCCCGTGCGGCTCCTCCTCGGTCACCCGCACGTCGTCCACCGCGGCCGCGGGCGGCCCGTCGTGGGCCCAGGCGACCAGCCGGTCGACCGCGTCCGTCTCGCCCTCGAAGACGGCCTCGACCGTACGGTCCGGAAGGTTCCGCACCCATCCGCGCACCCCGTGCGCGGTGGCGGTCGAGCGGCAGGTGTCACGGAAGTAGACGCCCTGCACGTCCCCGGAGACGATCACGTGTTTGCGGGTCATCGGCGGCACCTCCCAGCCGTGCGGCGGCGACACCTCTCCATCGTACGGAGGGGCCGGGGGCCACGCCGCGAGCTCCCCGGCGCTCTCGGGAGGCGGAGAGCGCCGGGGAGCGGGGCGGGTGCCGGGTCCGGGCGCGCCGGACCGTACCGGCCCGGTGCGGCCGGGCCCTGGTCGTGCCCTAGTCGTGCTGTCCCGGCACGGGCGGCGCCGGCCGGGGGGTCACTGGGTGTGCAGGGTGAGGCCGTACCGCTGGAGGATCTCGTTCACCGGCTGGAACCAGGTCTCACCGCCGCTGCTGCAGTTCCCCCAGCCGCCGGAGGTCACGCCCTGCGCCTGGTCGCCGGTGATGTAGGAGCCGCCGGAGTCGCCCGGCTCGGCGCACACACTGGTCTTGGTCAGGCCGTGGACGTAGGTGTCGCCGTTGTAGACCACGGTCTGGTTCTTGCCCAGCACCGTGCCGCAGTGCCAGTGGGTGGTGGAGCCGGAGCGGCAGATCGAGGAGCCCACCGGGGCCTCGGCCGAGCCGCGCACCAGCCGGTCCGGGACGGTTCCCCAGCCGAGCACCACCGGGACGGTCCACCAGCCGTGGCCGGTGCGGACGAACGCCATGTCGTCGCCGGGGAAGGCGGACTGCTCGAAGTGCCCCATCGCCGAGCCGTCCCAGCCGGTGACGCTGCTGCCGACGCCGCCGCAGTGCCCGGCGGTGACGAAGCCGCCGTGCACGGAGAAGCCGATGGAGCAGCGGGTGTTGCCGTTGATGTAGTACGGGTCGCCGCCGACGACGCCCGCGGCGAAGGTGCGCGGGGCCTCGCCCTCGGTGGCGTCCACCGTCACCGGGGAGCCCGGGCCGGTGGCCCGGAGGAAGGCACGCACCTTCGGGTCGTCCGCGGCCCCGCGCTCGACCGAGACCACCACGGTGCTGCTGCGCGGGTCCACGTGCCAGCCCTGTACGCCCTCGGGGACCCGGCGGTCCCGGGCGCGGCTGTCGAGCCGCTGTTTGGCGGCGTCCAGTTCGGCGGCGGTGTGCGGCACGGAGGTGGGCGTGGCGCCGGCTTCCCGCACGGCGGCTCGCCGCTCGCGGGCCTCCGGGCCGTCCGCGGCGACCCCGACGACCAGCCGGCCGGAGTCCGCGTCGAACCAGGCGCCACCGAAGGCGCCGCCCGCGGCGTCTCTGGCCGCGTCCCGCACCTGGCGGGCGTCGGCCTCCTGGCGGAGCCGGGTGCGTGCGGCCTCCTCGTCCAGGCCGAGGTCGCGCTGAAGGGCGGTGACCAGCCCGGGCGACGCCTCCGGGGCGTCGGAGCCGGAGGCGGACGCCGGGGTGCCGGCGCCGGTGAGGCCGAGCCCGGCGGCCAGGGCCAGGGCGAGGCCCAGGCGCACTCTGTTCCTGCGGTGCATGGGGGATCTCCTTCGGTCGGGGCGAGGAGGGACAGCAGGTGAGAGCGCTCTCAATGCCATGCGAGACTAGTCCCGCGTACCTGCCATGTCCATACCAATCCCTGCCCGAGGCGTGACCGAAGGCCGCCCGGACGGACGGGAGCCGGGCCCGGAACGGGCCGGGGGCGGAAGCTCAGTCGTCGCCGGCGGCGCGGTCCGCCGGCGGCCGGCGCTCGGCGGCCGGGGCACCGGTGGCGCCGGACGGCGCCACCGTGACCCGGATCTTCGACTGCTTGTGCGGCAGCGCGTCCCAGTCCTCCATCACCGAGGCGGCCAGGCCGTGCGACTCGGCGAGCGCGATCAGCGTCCCCGGGCGGTAGTAGAAGTCCTCCCGGAGCACGTCGTGCTCGGTGCCGTCCGTGCGGTTGTAGGTGAAGTCGAAGAACCCGCCGGGGGCGAGCACCCGCCGGACGTGCGCGAAACACTCGTCGACGACGGTCAGCGGCGAGTGCGAGAAGACGCTGTGGGCGTGCACCACCCGGAAGTGCCCCTCCGGAAGGTGTGCCAGCCGCAGGTCGTCCACCAGCGTCAGATACGGCAGCTTCTCCTGGAGCCGGTGGTCCACGAGGGTCTGCTGCGCCGCCAGCAGGATGTCCGGTGAGATGTCGACGCCGTGGTAGTGCCCCGGCTCCAGGTAGTCGATGAAGTGCCGGCCGGCCCGCAGATTGCCGCAGCCGATCTCCAGCAGCCGGTCCCCCGGCGCGAGGCCGTGCGAGAGCAGGTAGTCGAACTGCATCCGCCCGAGGGCGTTCCACCGCTCCTCGCTGGGTGTGCCCACGGCGCCCCTCGGGTTCCGGGCGGTGTCCGACTTCATCACCGCCCGGTAGTAGGCGATGTGGTCGTCCCCGGTGCGGCGGCGCAGGCGCCAGTCGCGCACCAGGCGCCGCACGTGCGGTGCGATCCGCTTCGGGTGCCGGGCGGCGTAGCGGAGCCGGTGGGTCAGGGAGGAGCGGTCGTGCGAGCGGACGGTGGCAGGCATGGCGGTGCCTCTCCAGGTGGTACGGCTGTCGGGGTGTCGGGGTGTCCGGAGGGAGTCGGGGGACGTCAGGAGGGGAGCAGAGGGAGGAACGGTCCGGAGTTCAGGGGTGGTGAAAGGGCGAGGAAAGGGATATTGCCGTCCGGGAGGGCCTCCTGGCGATAGCTTGAGCGTGACCGTGCCATCGAGTGACACACCTGCGGCCATTGACACGTACCGGGGGTGACCGGGATGGCGGAACCTGTGAGGAGGGCGATGAGTCAGCAGGACGCCGTGTTCGGCGAAGAGGCGGCGCAGCTCGAGCCGATGCCGGAGGACTGGCGGCGGGCGCTCGCCGTCGTCGCGCACCCGGACGACCTGGAGTACGGGGCGGCCGCGGCGATCGCCGAGTGGGTCGCCGCCGGGCGCGAGGTCGGGTATCTCCTCGTGACCCGGGGGGAGGCGGGCATCGACGGGATGGACCCGCGGGAGGCCGCGCCCGTACGGGAGGCGGAACAGCGCGCCAGTGCGGCCGTGGTGGGCGTGCGGGAGGTCGCCTTCCTGGACCACCGGGACGGGGTGATCGAGGAAGGCGTCGCGCTGCGCCGGGACATCGCGGCGGCCGTGCGGAAGTGGCGCCCGGAGCTGGTGGTGACCCTCAACCACCACGACACCTTCGGCGGAGTGGCGTGGAACACCCCGGACCACCGGGCCGTGGGACGCGCCACGCTGGACGCGGTCGGCGACGCCGGGAACCGCTGGATCTTCACCGACCAGCTCGAGAAGGAGGGCCTGGAGCCCTGGGGCGGGGTGCGCTGGGTGGCCGTCGCGGCCTCACCCGAGCCGACGCACGCGGTGGAGGTGGGGGAGCGGTCGATCGAGCGCGCCGTCGCCTCACTCGCCGAGCACCGCGCGTATCTGACCGCACTGAGTGACAAGGAGCCGGAGGAGTACGCCCGGGAGTTCCTCGGGCGGTCCCTGGAGATGGTGTCCGGGCGCTTCGGCGGCCGGAACGGGGTGTCCTTCCAGCTCTACCCGAGGTAGCGGACCGCCGTGTTCCGCCGGCCGCTCTTTCCCGGCCTGGGCGCGGGAGCCTGCACGGAGCCCCGGACCCTGCCGGGCGCGGGACCCTGGGGGCCCCGGTCCGGCGGCGGTGGGCGGAGCGCGTCGCCGCGGTGTCCGGCTCCGGCCGGCGGTCACCCGCGCGGTGCGCCCCGGGGCGTGCGCAGCGGCGCTCCCGGGCCCGTACGGTGCGGCGGTGCTCCGGTGACCCGTACGGCGCGCGGGTACGGCGTACGGCGACCGCACGCGCGGCGGGCGGCGTCAGGGCGTGCCGCCGGTCGGGGGCCGCGGCCCGGCCGCCGGGGTGCGGCGCAGGGCGGACACCAGCACCAGCGCCGCCACCGGGAGCAGCAGCGTGGCGGAGCCCGCCGTGAGCCAGCCGTAACCCGCCTGCGAGACGACCAGACCGGACAGGGCACCGCCCGCCGCCGCGGCGCCGTTCATGGTCAGGTCGGACAGTCCCTGCACGGCGGCCCGGGCGTGCTGCGGCACGGAGTCGGTGAGCAGGGCGGACCCGGCGACCAGCGCGGCCGACCAGCCGAGACCGAGCAGGAAGAGGCCCGTGAGGGAGCGGGCGTGCTCGCCCTGCGCGGTGCCGGCCAGGGCGGCGGCGCAGCCGAGCAGCGCGACGGCCAGGGCGATCACGCTGAGCCGGCCGAGCCGGTCGGCGAGCCAGCCCATCAGCGGCGAGAAGGCGTACATGCCGGCGATGTGGACGCTGAAGACGAAGCCGATCAGGTCGATGTCCGCACCGTGGCGGGTGAGGTCGACCGGGGTCATCACCATGATCGAGACCATCACGGTGTGGGCCCCGGCGATGGTCACCAGGGCGACCCGCGCCCGGGCCGACGCGGCGACCGCCGCCATGCCCTCCTGCAGGGCACGGCCCCCGGCCCCCTTCCGCCGCCCGGTGCCGCGCGGCCGGGTGGAGGCGTGCTCCCCGGGCCCGGGTCTACCCGGCCCCGCGTCCCCGGGCCCGGACGTCCCGGGCCCCGCCTTCCCCGCGCCCGGGTTGGCGGGCAGCCCGGTCTCCCGGCCCTCCGGGTCCCGGGCGGCCAGCTCCCGCGCGGTGAGCAGTGGGTCGGGCCGCAGCAGCAGATGGACGAGGAGCGCGGCACAGAGGAAGACCGCCGAGCCCCAGACGAAGGGCCCGGCGGTCACGGGTATGCCCAGGCCGAGCCCGGCCACGCTGCGCCCGGCCGGGCCGGCGATGCTCGGCCCCAGCACCGCGCCCAGCGTGGTGGCCCACACCACGGTGGAGATGGCCCGCGCCCGGCGCTCCGGGGCCGCCAGGTCGGCGGCGGCGAACCGGGCCTGGAGATTGGCCGACGAGCCCGCGCCGAAGGCCGCCATGCCGAGCAGCATCAGCGGGAAGTTCCGCAGGACGGCGCCGAGCACCACCACCGTGCCGCCCAGCGCGGCGATCAGATAGGCCAGCGTGAGCCCCGGCCGGCGGCCACGGGCCGTCATCAGCGCGGCGAACGGCAGCGAGAGCACGGCGGTCCCGACGACCGACGCCGTGGAGGCGAGCCCGGCCAGCCCCTCCGAGCCCGTGACGTCCTCCGCCAAGACGGTGGCGAGGGCGACGCTGGTGGCGACGGCGAGCCCGCCGAGCACCTGGCCCGCGCCGAGCACCGCCGTGGTGCGGCGGCGCAGCGCCGTCAGCTCACCGCTCGTGCCGGGAGCGCCGGCCGTGCCCGGAACGGGGGCACGGCACGGGGCCGGGGTGAGCGGCGGGGGTGCGGGGGCGCCGGAGGCGTCAGGACCGCCGGTCGGTTCGGTGGTGTCGGTCACCCGCGCAGTCTGCCATTCCTGTGACCGGCGGCACAGCTTTTCCCGGGCTGTCGCCGCCCGTTCCGGAAATCGGTGTGCACTGGCTCACTATTCCGCCGGGCACCGGGTGTCCGATTTTTCCGAATAGTGGGTGCGCCAGGTCACAGAAATGGCCCCCGAAAGAGGGTCCGAAGCATTGCCTCTCGTGAGGTGAGGCACAGGTCTTTTCTCCGGTACGAAGCGGAATAGGACGTCCCGGCGGTCTCGGCGGGAAGTCCGGGTCCGCCTCCCGGCTTCCGCTCGGGCGTCCGTGAAGGCCCTCGACGCGTGGTGAAAGCGCAGCTCGGAGCGGTGCGCAGGGGGTGTGTCCGGCGTTCGCGGGAGGCCGTTGCCGCGGCGCGGAAAGCCGGTGGGCGGCACGGCCGGCGGGGTCGTGTACGGGTGTCCGTAGTATCCGGCCTTCTTGGAAATGTCCGAATGGCGGGTTACCAAGGTGGTGCCTGGTCAGAGACCGGGAAATCCCCCCACGCATTCCGGAGGTACTACCCCCATGCCGAATCGCATCTCGATTTCCGCCATACGTCACCGCTTCCGTACCCGTACCCGCACCGCCGTGGTCTCGGCGGGCCTGTGCGCATCGCTGGCGGTGGGCGCTGGTGCGGCGATCGCGGGCGTACCGCAGGACGCCTCGGAGGCGTCCGGCGGCTCGGCGAAGGCCGCGCAGGCCGCCGCCCCGCACGAGGCGAAGGCCGGCAAGGCCGGGGACGGCGCGAAGTCCGAGGGTTCCAAGGGCTCCGAGGACGGCAAGGACGCCGGGAAGAAGGGCGACGCCGGGAAGAAGGCGGAGGCCGAGAAGGACGCCGAGAAGAAGGCGGCCGAGAAGAAGGCGGCGAAGAAGAAGGCGGCGAAGAAGAAGGCCGCCGAGAAGAAGGCGGCGAAGGCCCGCAAGGCCGACGCGAAGAAGAAGGCCAGCCGGAACGCCAAGCGCGACTGGATCTCGCCGGTGTCCGAGCCCTTCACCCTGACCGCGTCCTTCGCGGACAGCGGTGCCCGCTGGTCCGCCAGCCACTCCGGCCAGGACTTCGCCGTGCCCACGGGCACCCCGGTCAAGGCCGTGCACAAGGGCACCGTGGTCACCACCGGCTGGGGCGGCGCCTACGGCAACCGGATCGTCGTCGAGCACCCGAACGGGAAGTACAGCCAGTACGCCCACCTGTCGAAGATCAATGTGAGCCCCGGCCAGCACGTGAACACCGGCTCGAAGATCGGGATGTCCGGGAACACCGGTAACACCTCCGGCCCGCACCTCCACTTCGAGCTGCGGACCACGCCGGTCTACGGCTCGGGCTTTGACCCCATGCCCTACCTGCGCGCCCACGGCGCCAACCTCTGACGGACGTCACCCGCCCGGCGCCGGACGGCCCTGTGCCGCGCGGCGCCGCGACGTCCGTCGGGCTGCCCGCACGGGGACGCCCGCGCTCCCTCCGGAGCGCGGGCGTCTGCGCGGGCCCGGGACGTGTTAGGTAGACTGACCTACCTAACACCGGGAGGCCCGATGAGTGACACCGGTACAGGAAGGCAGGCCGGGAAGCGGCCACCGGCCCGCGAGCGGCTGCTGGCGGCCGCGGCACGCCGCTTCTACGCCGACGGCGTGACGGCGACGGGGATCGACACGATCACCGCCGAGGCCGGCGTGGCGAAGATGAGCCTGTACAACAACTTCACCTCGAAGGCGGATCTCGTACGGGCCTACCTCGAGGCGCGGCACGAGGAGTGGCGAGGGCTGTACCGGCGGCGGCTGGCAGCGGCCACGGGCGGGCGGGACGGCGTGCTCGCCGTCTTCGACGCTTACGCCGACCACGCGGCCTTCGCCTACGAGCGCGGCTTCCGGGGCTGCGGCCTGCTCAACGCAGCGGCCGAGCTGCCCGCCGGAGACGAAGGACGGGCGGTGGTGCGCCGGCACAAGGAGGAGGTCGAGTCGCTGCTCGCCGGGCACGTCGGGGAGGTGCTGCCCGGACGGCCCGAGGAGGCGCGCGCGGTGGCCGAGCACCTGGCGTTCCTGCTGGAAGGTGCCATGGCGCGGGCCGGTCTCGAGGGCGCCGGGACGCGCCTGGAGCACGCCCGGGCGATGGCGGCGGACCTGCTGGGCCGGTTGTGACGCGGCCCGCCGGACATGCGGCCGGGCCGATGGGCGCGGGATCGCTGTGCGTGCTCGCGGCGTCGGTGCTGTGGGGCACCACGGGCACCGCGGCGACCTTCGCCCCGGCGGTGGGCCCTCTGGCGATCGGGGCCGCCGCCATGGGCCTGGGCGGGCTGCTGCGCGCGCTGGTCTCGGCTCCCCGCATCGCCCGGGAGGCGAGCGGGCTGCGGAGGCAGCGCGGTGCGGTACTGGCCGGCGCGGCGGCGGTGGCGGTCTACCCCCTGGCGTTCTACAGCTCCATGCACCTGGCCGGGGTCGCCGCCGGGACGGTGGTGTCGGTCGGTTCGGCACCGCTGGCCTCGGCCCTGGTCGAGCGGGTCGTGGACGGGCGTCGCCTGACGCGCCGCTGGATGCTCGGTGCCGCCCTCGGGCTGTCCGGGACGGTGCTGCTGTGCGGCGCCGAAGCGGCTGCGGGGCACTCCGCGCCCGGGGCCGGTTCCGGGCGGGCGACCGCGCTGGGTATCGGGCTGGGCCTGGTGGCGGGGCTCACCTACGCCCTGTACTCCTGGGCGGCGCACCGGCTGATCAGCCGTGGTGTCTCCGGCGGCGCGGCGATGGGAAGCGTCTTCGGGCTGGGTGGCGTGCTGCTCGTGCCGGTGTTGCCGGCCACCGGCGCCCCGCTGCTCGATTCGTGGCCGAACGCTGCCGTCGGCGCGTACTTGGCGCTGGTGCCCATGTTCCTCGGCTACCTCCTCTTCGGCTGGGGCCTGGCGCACGTGCCCGCGAGCACCGCCACCACCCTGTCGCTGCTGGAGCCCGCCGTCGCCGCCCTGCTGGCCGTGCTGGTGGTCGGCGAACGGCTGCCCGGGACGGGCTGGGGCGGCATCGGCCTGGTCGTCGGCTGCCTCGTCGTGCTCACCCTGCCGGTCCGGAGGCCGCTCCGGGCCCGGCCGGAGACCACGGAGCCCGCCACGGAACCGGCCGCCGTGGGCACGCACCTGCCCTGAGCACCGGCCGCGGGCGGCATGTGCCCCCGCATCCCAGCGGTGCGCCGGGGCGCCGTGCGGGGCGCCTGCGGCTCCGCCGGTGACCGGAGCGGAACGCGCCTAGAAGAGCGGCTCCGGCAGCACCCCCTCCAGGGCGAGCAAGGCGCGTTTGGTCTCCCGGCCGCCGCCGAAACCGCCGAGTCCGCCGCCGCTCTCCACCACGCGGTGGCACGGCACCACGACCGGCAGGGGGTTCGCTCCCATGGCGAGGCCCACGGCACGGGCCGCACCGGGCTCTCCGACCCGGTCGGCGAGGTCCTGGTACCCCGCGGTGGTGCCGTAGGGCACCCCGGCGGCCAGCTCCCGCAGCACCCGCCGCGGGAAGCCGTCGGTCAGCGACCAGTCCAGCGGGACCCGGAAGTCACGCAGCCGCCCCGCGAAATACGCGTCCAGCTCCCGGCAGGCGGCCTCCAGATGCCGCCGCGGAGCCTCGGCTCCCACCTCGGACCCCGCTGCGGGCCCGGCGCCCAGCCGGGCCCGCAGACGCGTCAGGATGCGCTCGCGGGCCGGCGGGTCCGCGTGGAAGACGACCGTCAGCAGGCCGTCGCCGCTCGCCGCCAGCAGCAGCGGTCCGATGGGGGCGTCGTGGACCGTCCAGGCCCAGACGCCGGCAGAGGTCTCCGGCACGGACCCAGCCTACGGCGCGGCACCGACAGCCCGGCCGCCCGAGCGGCGCCGGCGGACGGCTCCGCGGTCCCGCGGCCAGGCGGCCGCAGGACCCGGTGGCCCTGCCCGTACGGCCGGCACCGTACCGCCCGCGTCGCCGGACCTCCGCACTCCCGCGCCACGCGGTTCAGCGCTCCAGGGCGTCCCGCACCACGTCCGGGCGGTTGCTGATGATCCCGTCGACGTCCGCGCCGGCCAGTGCCGTCGCGGCCGCGCCGTCGTCCACGGTCCAGGTGAAGACCTCCAGCGGCTTGCCGTGCGGGCCCTTCAGCGCGTGCACGGCGTCCACGTACTCCTCCGAGACGGTCGTCCACCGGGGGTTGATCTGGTCGGCGAAGGCGGCGTAGCCGGGCAGCTCGGCCACGGCCGGGGAGCCGAGGAAGCCGGTCTTCACCGCCGGTGCCAGCGCGTGGACGGTACGCACCGCGTCGGCGTCGAAGCTCTGGATCACCAGCCGGTCCGCCGGGTGGTGCCGGCGCAGCCAGCCCTCGTTCGCCAGCTCCTTGAGCGTCTGCGCCTCCACCCCCGGATAGAGGTCGGGGCGCTTGAGCTCCAGCAGCAGCTTCTGGTGGTTCTGCCCGACGCGGCCGAGGAACTGCTCCAGGGTCGGGACCCGCTCACCGGCGTACTCCGGGCCGAACCAGGAGCCCGCGTCCAGCCGGGCGATCTCCGCCGCCGTGAAGTCGGCCACCCGCCAGGGCGCCCGGCCGGGGAAGACCTCCTCGGCGTTCGTGGTGCGCTCCAGGGTGGTGTCGTGCAGGACGACCAGCTCGCCGTCCCGGGTGCGCTGCACGTCGTTCTCCACCCAGCGGATGCCCAGCTCGTCGGCCTTGTCGACGGCGGCGAGGGTGTTCTCCGGGGCGTAGCCGGAGGCGCCCCGGTGGGCGACGACGCGCGGGGCGTCGCGGTCGTCCGCGCCGGGCTGCGGCGCGGAGTGCTGTGCGGCGGCGTGCTGTGCGGCGGCGGGGGAGGAGAAGGGGAGCAGGAAGAGCGTGGTGGCACCCAGCAGTGCACCGGCGGTCGCGGCGATCGGGCGCATCGGCATCGGGGACTCCTCGCGTCGTGGCGTGCACGGACGGCGAAGATGGTCCCCGTTGGTGTGTACATGCAAGCGGAGCCGGCCTTTCCTGCGGGTGAACGGGGTGCGAGTCTCTCCCGCAGCACTGCTCCCGCCCGCCGTTGTCGGCGGCGGGTCGTACGGTGGATTGCATGCGGCCCGTTTCCGAGATCGAACGCAAGGCGGCGCCTTTCGAGGTCGTCAGCCCCTATCAGCCCAGCGGCGACCAGCCGACCGCCATCGACGAGCTGGCCCGGCGCATCGGGGGCGGGGAGAAGGACGTCGTGCTGCTCGGCGCCACCGGCACCGGCAAGTCGGCGACCACCGCGTGGATGATCGAGCGGCTCCAGCGCCCCACCCTGGTGATGGCGCCGAACAAGACCCTCGCAGCCCAGCTCGCCAACGAGTTCCGTGAGCTGCTCCCGCACAACGCGGTCGAGTACTTCGTCTCGTACTACGACTACTACCAGCCCGAGGCGTACGTCCCGCAGACGGACACCTACATCGAGAAGGACTCCTCGATCAACGAGGAGGTCGAGCGCCTGCGGCACAGCTCGACGAACTCCCTGCTCACCCGGCAGGACGTGGTCGTGGTGGCCTCCGTCTCCTGCATCTACGGCCTGGGCACCCCGCAGGAGTACGTCGACCGCATGGTGCCCCTCCGGGTGGGCGAGGAGATCGACCGGGACCGGCTGCTGCGCCGCTTCGTCGACATCCAGTACACGCGGAACGACGCGTCCTTCACCCGTGGCACCTTCCGGGTGCGCGGCGACACCATCGAGATCTTCCCGGTCTACGAGGAGCTCGCCGTCCGCATCGAGATGTTCGGGGACGAGATCGAGGCCCTGTCCACCCTCCACCCGCTGACCGGCGAGGTGATCTCGGACGACCGGGAGCTCTACGTCTTCCCCGCCTCGCACTACGTGGCCGGCCCCGAGCGGATGGAGCGGGCCATCGCCGGCATCGAGGCCGAGCTGGAGGAGCAGCTCGCCGGCCTGGAGCGGCAGGGCAAGCTGCTGGAGGCCCAGCGGCTCCGCATGCGCACCACCTACGACATCGAGATGATGCGCCAGATCGGCACCTGCTCCGGCATCGAGAACTACTCCCGCCACATCGACGGGCGGGAGCCCGGCTCCGCCCCGCACACCCTGCTGGACTTCTTCCCCGACGACTTCATGCTGGTCATCGACGAGTCGCATGTCACCGTGCCGCAGATCGGCGCGATGTACGAGGGGGACGCCGCCCGCAAGCGCACCCTGGTCGACCACGGCTTCCGGCTCCCCTCGGCCATCGACAACCGGCCGCTGAAGTGGGAGGAGTTCCTGGAGCGCATCGGGCAGACGGTCTATCTCTCGGCCACCCCGGGGCCGTACGAGCTCTCCCGGAGCGACGGTGTGGTGGAGCAGATCATCCGCCCGACCGGCCTGGTGGACCCGGAGGTCGTCGTCAAGCCGACCGAGGGGCAGATCGACGACCTGGTGCACGAGATCCGCACCCGCACCGAGAAGGACCATGGGGCCTCCCCGCAAAGCAGGGGACGTGTTCTCGTCACCACACTCACCAAGAAGATGGCGGAGGACCTCACCGACTACTTCCTGGAGCTCGGCATCCAGGTCCGCTATCTGCACAGCGACGTCGACACCCTGCGCCGGGTGGAGCTGCTGCGTGAGCTGCGGGCCGGCGAGTTCGACGTGCTGGTCGGCATCAACCTGCTGCGCGAGGGCCTGGACCTGCCCGAGGTGTCGCTGGTCGCCATCCTCGACGCGGACAAGGAGGGCTTCCTGCGCTCCGGCACCTCGCTGATCCAGACGATCGGCCGCGCCGCGCGGAACGTCTCCGGTCAGGTCCACATGTACGCCGACACGGTGACGGCGGCGATGGGCAAGGCCATCGACGAGACCAACCGACGCCGGGCCAAGCAGATCGCCTACAACGAGGCGCACGGCATCGACCCGCAGCCGCTGCGCAAGAAGATCGGCGACATCGTCGCCGACATCGCCCGGGAGGACATCGACACCGCGGAGCTGCTCGGCACCGGGTACCGCCAGACGGCCGCGGACCGGGGCAAGCCCGGCAAGGCCCCGGTGCCGGACCTGCGCGCCTCGGCGGAGGGGGCCGCCCGCGGGGACGGCGAGCTCACCGACCGCCCCGCCGGCGAGCTGGCCGAGCTCATCGAGGACATGACGGAGCGGATGCGCGCCGCTGCCGCGGAGCTGCAGTTCGAGGTCGCCGCCCGGCTCCGGGACGAGGTCGGCGAGCTGAAGAAGGAGCTGCGGCAGATGCGCGAGGCGGGGCTGAAGTAGCGCCCGGCCGGGGCGGAGTGTTGCAAGAACGACACAAAGGCCGGGCCGCCCGGCCCTGGTGACCGCCGCACTGCATAGGGTGCGGTCAGGCCGTACGGGCGGACGCCCGCGGCCCTGCGACGTCGAGAGGGGAACACGCGGTGACGGTCAACTTGTCCAAGGGGCAGGGCATCAGCCTGCAGAAGTCCGACGGGGGGACCCTGACCGCGGTCAGGATGGGGCTGGGCTGGAAGGCCGCTCCCCGGCGGGGGCTCTTCGGCCGCCGCAGCAAGGAGATCGACCTCGACGCCTCCGCGGTGCTCTTCGCGGACAAGCAGCCGGTGGACGTGGTCTTCTTCCGCCACCTGGTGAGCGACGACGGCTCCGTGCGGCACACCGGCGACAACCTCGTCGGCGGTGCCGGTCAGGGCGGCGACGACGAGTCGATCCTGGTCGACCTGCAGCGGGTCCCGGTGCACATCGACCAGATCGTCTTCACGGTGAACTCCTTCACCGGCCAGACCTTCGGCGAGGTGGAGAACGCCTTCTGCCGGCTGCTCGACGAGACCAACGGCGAGGAGCTGGCCCGCTACACCCTCACCGGCGGCGGCCAGTACACCGCGCAGATCATGGCCAAGGTGCACCGCCAGGGCGGCGGCTGGCAGATGACCGCCCTGGGCGAGCCGGCCAACGGCCGCACCTTCCAGGACCTGATGCCGGTCATCGTCCCGCACCTGTAGCGCGGGGCGACCGGGGAGTACGCGGTGGAGGGGACGCGAGCATGACGGCCGAGCTGGTCCGTGGGCAGAATCACCCGCTGCCCGGCACCCGCGTGGAGATCCGGGTGTCCGCCGGGAGTCCGGTGATCGCGGGGGCGACGCTGGGCGACGCGGAGGGGCGCCTCCGGGAGCCCGGCTGGGCGGCCCATCCGGGAGCTCCGCGCCTTCCCGGCGTGGAGGTCACCCCGGGGGCGGCGGCCGAGCACCGGCTGGCCGTCGACCTGGGCGCCCTCCCCGAGGGGGCGCACCGGGTGCATGTGCTGCTCGCCCTCCCGTCCGGCGGCCCGGCGAGCTTCGCCGGCCTGCCCGCGCCTTCGGTGGCGGTGGACGGGCCGGACGGCGCTCCGGTCGCCGGCTTCACCCTCACCGGGCTCGGTCCCGAGTCGGCGGTGGTGGCGCTGGAGCTCTACCGCCGGAACGGCGCCTGGAAGGTCCGGGCCATCGGCCAGGGGTACGCGGACGGGCTCGTCGCGCTTTTCACGGACCAGGGTTGCGCGGAGGCCGGGCAGCTCACGGCGGCCGTCGACGCGGCGGTGGCCGCGGAGACCGCGCCGGCACGGCACACCTCCGGCGCCCCCGCCTCCGCGTCCGGCGCGGGCGCCTCCGCGTCCGCCGACTCCGCGTCCGCCGACACCGTCCCGCGCCCCGGCCCGGCGCCCGTCCCGCCGCCCGCGACCCGCGGCGGACGGATCGACTACCGTCACCCGCGCCGCCACTCCGCCGCGCCGCGCCCCGCCGCCCCCGCGGCGCCGGCCGCCCCCGCCGGCACCTCCGCAGATCCCGCCCCCGTCGCGGGCGACGCCCCCGGCTGGTCGCTGAACGAACGCCTGTACAACCAGGTCTGGGGCATGTTCGAGGACCTCGCCCGGGCGGTCGCCGCATACCGCTCCGCGGCGGACTTCGCCGACTCCCGCCGCGACCAGGAGCTGGAGCAGGTCCTCTCCGACCCGCGGACCCGCGTCGGCCCGGCCGCCGAGGCGGCCCGTGCCGAGGCCCAGGCCCGGCACGCCCGGCTCCTCGGGCAGGCGCAGGACGTGCTCGACGGCGAACTGGAGCGGCTGCGCGCCGAGTCCGGCGTGGTGGAGCCGGCCCTGCCGCCTGCCTTCGCCCGCTGGGACAACCCCGTCTGGCAGGCGTACGAGGTCCCCATGGAGGTGCCCATGGCGCTCCGGCTCGGCGATCTCACCCTCCCCGAGTGCGCGGACCTGCGCATCCCCATGCTGATGCGGCTGCCGCTGGAGCGCGGACTGTGGATCGACAGCGGGCGGGGCGGCTCGGTCGAGTCCTCGCTCGTCGCCCCGGACGAGCTCGACCGGCTGGCCGTGGAGGTCGCGGTGGCGATCGCCGCCCGGCTGGTCGCCGTGTACCCGGTCGGCGACTTCTCCCTGCATGTCGTCGATCCGGCGGGTTCCGCCGCCGCCTCCCTGGTCCCGCTGCTGGAGACGGGGGCGCTGAGCGAGCCGCCGGCCGTCGGTGCGGAGGGCGTGACCCGCGTCCTGGAGCGACTCACCCAGCGTGTCGACCTGGTGCAGATGGCCGTGCGCAGCGGCGCCACGGCCGCTCTGCCGCCCGGCCTGGACACCGGCGAGCAGCTTCTGCTCGTGCACGACTTCCCGCACGGCTTCGACGACCGCGCCGTCACCGCGCTCCGTTATCTCGCCGACGAGGGGCCGGCGGTGGGCGTGCACCTGATGATGGTGGCCGACCGCGCGGAGGCCCGGGAGTACGGCCCGGTCCTCGACCCGCTCTGGCGCTCCCTGTTGCGTCTCACCCCGGTCCCGGACGAGCATCTCGCGGACCCGTGGGTGGGTCACGCCTGGACGTACGAGCCGCCGCTGGTGCCGCCCGGCAGTCAGGTCGTCCCGCAGGTGCTCCGGCGGGTGGAGACGGCGCGCCGGGCGTACGGCCGCTGAGGCTCGCCCGGCGGCGGAGCACCGGGCGGCGGTCTCGCTGCGGTCCGGGACGGTCAACGGGCGGCCCTGGACCGGGACTTTACCTTTCTTTGGCTTCCCTTTACTCTGTCCTGAGCGGAGGGGAGTATTCCCAGCTCGCGGCGTCCCCGTCAGTACGGGCCGGCCGATCCGGTGCCCGGGGCGTCGGTCCCGCGTGGTGCCCGGTCCGGGCTCAGCGGGGCGGAAGAGACCTCCGGCAGCATGCAGTGCTTCGCCGGAGGTTCCGTACATGGACGTCTCGCTTGCCGTCTGGGCCCTGACCGTCACCGGTCTGTGCGCCCTCATCGCCGTCGACTTCCTGGTCGGCGGCCGCAAGCCGCACGAGGTCTCCCTGCGGGAGGCCGCCGTCTGGAGCAGCGTCTGGATGGCGCTGGCCGCGCTCTTCGGGCTCGGACTCTTCCTCTTCGCCGGGGCGCAGCCCTCCGGCGAGTTCTTCGCCGGCTTCATCACGGAGAAGTCGCTCAGCGTCGACAACCTCTTCGTCTTCGTCCTCATCATGGCGAAGTTCGCGGTCCCCCCGGCCTACCAGCAGCGGGTGCTGATGGTCGGAGTGCTGATCGCCCTGGTGCTCCGGGCCGTCTTCATCGCGGCCGGCGCGGCCCTGATCGCGAGCTTCTCCTGGGTTTTCTTCCTCTTCGGCGGCTTCCTGATCTGGACGGCCTGGAAGCTGATCCAGGAGGCGCGTGCCGAGGACGAGGAGGAGGCCTACGAGGAGAACCGCTTCCTGAAGCTGATCGAGCGCCGGGTGCCCTCGACCGACCGCTACCACGGCACCCGCCTGTTCGTCCGGGAGGACGGCCGGCGGCTGATGACACCGATGCTGGTGGTGATGCTGGCGATCGGCACCACCGACGTGCTCTTCGCCCTGGACTCCATCCCGGCCATCTTCGGCCTCACCCAGGACCCGTACATCGTCTTCACCGCCAACGCCTTCGCCCTGATGGGCCTGCGCCAGCTCTACTTCCTCATCGGCGGCCTGCTGAAGAAGCTGGTGCACCTCTCCTACGGGCTGTCGGTCATCCTCGGCTTCATCGGCGTGAAGCTGGTGCTGCACGCGCTGCACGAGGCCGGGGTGCATGGGCCGGTCGTCAGCACGCCGTTCTCGCTGGGCGTCATCTGCGCGGTGCTGGTGGTCACCACGGTCACCAGTCTCCACGCCTCCCGCAGCGCCCGGCAGCGGGAGACCGCCGACCGCTGAGCGAGGGCCGGCGGCCGCCGTCCCGCGGGCTCACGTCTGCGGGGCGGCGAGCCGGCCCGGGGTGCGCAGCGTGAGCAGGGCCACGTCGTCGGTGTGCCCGGCGGGCCGTACCGCCGCCACGAGGTGGTCGCAGAAGGACTCCAGCGGCCGGCGGACCAGCGCGGCCGCGTGCCGCGCCAGCCGGTCCATGCCGTCCTCCAGTGGCAGTTCGGGGCTCTCCACCAGACCGTCGGTGTAGAGCACCAGGGTGGTGTCCGGAGGCAGCGTCACGGCAGCCGTCCGGTGACCTTCACCGAGCCCCGTGCCGACCAGGACGCCCAGACCGTCCTCCAGGAACCGGGTCCGGCCGTCGGGCGAGACCAGCAGCGGTGGCGGGTGACCGGCGTTGGCCCACTCCATGCGCCACGAGCCGCCGTCCGGGTCCCCGCGGACACGGGCGAGGATCAGGGTGGCCAGGGAGATGTCGCTGATGTGCGGGAGGCACGCGTCCAGGCGGTCGAGCACCTCGCCCGGGGACGCCTGCGGCAGCCAGGCGTACGCCCGCAGGATGTTGCGGAGCTGGGACATGCCGGCCGCCGCCGCCAGGTCGTGGCCGACCACGTCGCCGATCACCACCACGGTGTCGGCGTCCTGCACCAGGAAGGCGTCGTACCAGTCGCCGCCCACGTGCGAGCCGTGCGGGGCCGGCAGATAGCGGGCGGCCATCTCCTGTCCCGCCGCCTGCGGGAGGGGTGGCAGCAGGTGGCGCTGCATGCTCTCCACCACGTGCCGCTGCCGCTCGTAGAGCCGCGCGTTGTCCACGGCCAGCCCGGCCCGCCGGGCGATGTCGTCCACCAGTGTCAGGTCGGCGGGGACGAACACCGGCCGCCCGCGGCCGCGGGCGACGGTCAGCGCACCGAGCACCCCGTGCGGGCCCCGCAGCGGGGCGATGACGGCCGACTCCATCCCGGTGGCGAGGAAGAGGTCACGCTGCACCTCGGCCACGCCCGAGTCGGGCCGCCCCCGGTAGTCCTCCGGGGTCACCAGCGTCGGCGGCGCCCCGCGCAGCACCCGGGACAGCGGCATCCGGGAGGTGTGGGAGACCGGGGGCATGGGCCCTTCGAACTGTTCCATGCTGACGTAGTCGCCGCCCTCGTGGTGGACGACCGCGACCCTGCGCAACTCGTCGCCCTCACCGAGCAGGTCCGCCACCGCCCAGTCTGCCAGCCGCGGCGTCACCAGGCGGACCAGCCGCTTCAGCGCTTCCTCCACGTCCAGCGTCGAGGTGAGCACCGTGGTGGTCTCCGCCAGCAGGGCAAGCCGGTCGGCCGGCGAGGAGGAGGCGTCGGCCGGCCCGGCGGCGCCCGGCCGCCGGGGATGGAAGACGAGCACCGCTCCCGTCCGGCCGCCGCCCGTCCGGCAGGGGACACCGATCCAGTGCACCGGGCGCACCGTGCCGTCCCCGCAGGCGTACCAGCCGTCGTCCCCCTGCTCCGCCACCCCGGCCGCCAGGGCCTCCAGCAGCCGGCACACCGACCGGGGCGTGGTGCCGCCCTCGGCGTCGCGGTGCAGCAGATCGTGCGCGTCGGCGCCGAGGAAGCCCTCCCGCGGCCGCCGCAGCAGCTCCGCGGCGCGCGCGTTGGCCTCCACCACGGCCAGGCTCTCGTCCAGCAGGCACACACCCGCGTCGAGCGCCTCGCACGCCTCCACGGGGAACGTCACCGCACCCGCCTCCCGCCCGCGCCCCCACGAGCGCACGTCGCCGCACCGGTCCGCTGGTCCACCCCTCACCTTGACCGACCGGCGCGGCGGGCCTCACCGACACGCCCGTACGGTGCGGCCTGCGCAGCGCTGATGGGGGAGTGCCCTGCCGGGAGGACGGCCACGTGGGAGGGCCGCCGGGGTCCCCGGGAGCCGGCGCACCGCGCGCGGCACCGCGCGCGAGCCGCGCGGCTGCTGCTCGCGGTGCTCACGGCCGCGCTGGGCGGCGGCGCGCCCGCCGCCTCCCGCGCGGGGTGGCGCGCACCGCGCACCACCCCGCGCCCCGGGCCGCCCCGGCTCACCGGCGGACGGTCACCGTACGCTCGGCCGCGGAGCCGTTCACCGCCACGCGCAGGGTGACCGTGCCGGGCCGCAGACCCGTCAGCTCCCCCGTGACCGGGTCGTAGGCCGCGACGCAGCGGGGCCACCGCCTGCCGTCCTCCAGGCAGAGCTCCCGCGACCCGGACCAGTCCGCGCTGAGCGGCCAGCCGACGGGCACCTCGCGGGTCTCCCGGGCCGTGTTCTGCAGCACGGTCGCGCCCGCCTCGGCGGTCTCACCCACCGTCAGCCGCGCGGGTACGTCCAGCCGCAGCCCGTCGACGTGCGCCCGGGTCTGCACGGCGAACCGCTCGGGGCCGTGCCGGTCCACGCCGACCAGCGACCAGCCGGTGAAGCCGCCCGCGCCGGGCGGCGCCGCGGGGCTCTTGCCCGCGTTGCCGTTCACCAGGTACGGCACCCCGTCCACCCGGGAGGCGTGGAACACCCCGGCGTGCGCGCCCACGAAGAGTACGTCCTTTCCGGTGCGGGCCCGGAAGCCGCCGAGCCAGTCCTCCAGCAGGTCCGCCTCCAGCCGGTCGGTGAGCCGGCTGCCCTGCTGCGGAGTGGGGTCGCGCGGCGGCACGTGCTGGATCACCGCGACCGACCGCACCCGCGGGTCGCGGGCCGCGGCGTCGAGCTGCCGCCGCACCTCCTCGAACTGCTCGTACCCGCCGCCGCGCAGGGTCAGTGAGGAGGTGTCCAGGGTGAGGAAGCGGGTGCCCTTGTGGTCGAAGGTGCGGTGGGCCGGGCCGAACTCCGCCACGAAGTCGTCGATCGACCCGCCCATGGTCTCGTGGTTGCCGGGCACGTAGTACCAGGGCACGGCGTCGCCCAGCTCCTCCTCCAGGACGCGGCGGGCGAAGGCCAGGTCCTCCGGCGCGCCCTCGTCCACCAGGTCGCCGTCGACCACCACGAAGTCCGGCCGGGCGGCCCGTACCTCCCGCAGCGTCCGGCGCGCCTGCCGCACCGCCGCGCTGTCCGGGTCCCGGGCGACGAACTGCGCGTCCGACAGCACCGCGAACCGCCAGTCCCGCCCGGCGACCTCGCGTGCCGTCGCGATCAGCGGGTCGCGGACCACCGGGTCGGGCGGCAGTGCGACGTCCGGCGGGGTGCGCGCGACCAGTTCGTCGATCACGAGGCGGCTGCGGTACTGCTCCGCGGGCCGGGTCTCGGCCACGTAGAAGCGACGCACCTTCAGCGGGTACGCGACGCCCTCCGGCACGGTGAAGGTGAGCTGCCGCCAGCCCTCCCAGTCGATGTGCGGGGCGCGGAGCACCTGGCTGGTGCCCTGCGCGTCCACCAGGTGCAGCGAGGGCCAGGCGCCCCGCCCGTCGCCCTTGACCCAGAGGGTGAAGCTCTGCGGCTGGCCCGGCACCTCCAGGTACTCCGGCGGGTTGGCGTAGGCGGCGCGGGTGGCGGTGGACTCGCCGAAGTCGTATGTCAGGGCGAGCCCGGTGCCGTCGTGACCCTGCGGCTCCGGGGCGAGGGACCCGGAGGCGCGGGCGGCTGAGAAGGTCCAGCCGGCGGCGTCGTCGAAGCCGGCGACGCGACGGTCGCGCAGCCCGACGGTCACCGCGAGGACCGTGCGGTGCCCCGCGACGGTCGCGGTGATCAGCCCGGAGGCCGAGGAGTCTCCGGTGCGCGGGGTGACCGTGAAGCCCCCGGACTCCGGGTCGGGGGTGACGGCGAAAGCCGTGCGGTCGTAATCCAGTTCCACGTCTGCCGGGTCGACGGGCGCGCTGGTGCCCCGCGCGTCGAAGCCGACGATCCCGAACGTGCCCTCGTCCTCCGGGCCGGCCAGGCCCACCCGGTCGCGGGTCGGGCGCACCCGGTCCAGCGGGCCGGTCACCCGCAGCGTCGTGGAGCCCTCGGCGCGCCCCTGACGTGCCGTCACCTCGACGGTGCCCGGGCGGCGTGCCCGGAACCGGCCGTGGTCGTCCACCCGTCCCACGCCGGGCCGGTCGCTGCGCCAGCGGGGCGTCCCCTCGGCCGGGCCGTAGGTCTCGTCGTAGCCGGCGGCCGTGAGCTGCCGGGTGAGCCCGGGGAACACCCGCTCGGGGTGGCCGGCCGGCACGGTGTCCGCGGTGGGCGCGCGCGCCGGGTCGGCCGCGGTCTCCACCCAGAAGCCCTGGACCTCCCCGCTGCCGTCCGGCGCGGTGAGCGCCAGCCCGTTGGGCACCTCCCGCTGGTGCCCGTCGGAGGGGGAGTTCTCCAGTTGCGGGGTGTCCGAGCCGGGTTCGCGGGCCAGCAGGGTGGAGGAGCCGCCGCCGTCCAGGTTGAGGGCGTCGTACGCGCCCAGCTCGTCCATCATCCGGGCGAGTTCGGTGAGGGTGACCCCACCGGAGGCGGCCTGCCGGCCGTCCACGGTCAGCACGTGCATGGTGGAGCCGTCGCGGGAGAATCCGACGGCGGTGCGGGGTGCTGTCGCGTTGTTCGGCCGGCCCTCCCAGTCCTGCGGCTCGCCGTCCTCCACGAGCACGCCCCGGCCGCCGACCGCGGTCCGCGGCACCGGCCCGCCGCCGGCCGTGCGCAGGTCGTACTCCCAGGAGACCGGGTCGCCGGGGGTGAGCTGCGCGAGCGCCTTCGCCCCGGTGCCCCGGCCCAGCAGCACGCTGCTGCCGGACGGCAGCGGCCCGTCGCCGGGCGCGTCCGCGACGGCCGTCACCCGGCCGCCGCGCACGGTCACCTCGGTGGTGTCCTCGGGGCCGTCCGTGGTGAGCGCGCGGTCGGCCTCGCCCCACTGGGCGGTGTAGAGGCCGATGCCGTCCGCGGGGAGCTGCGCCGCGTTGTAGGCGTCCAGCGGCCGCTCGCCGTCCGGGAGCGTGAGGGTGCCCGCGAAGTACAGGTCCAGGATGCGGCCCGCGCTGCCGGGGCCGATGCCGGCGGCCTGGGAGACGCCGGGCTGCGGCGAGTGGGTGGGTGCGCCCTCGCGGACGCCGGGGCCGAGCGGGGCGCCGGTCTCGTTGATGTCGAAGAAGTCCGCGTTGAGCGCGGCGACGGTGCGCCGTCCCTCGCCGGGGTCGTGTGCCGCGACGTGCTCCCCGAGGGTCCGGCGCCCGGAGACGGTACCGGAGGACAGGTAGTCCACCCGGGTGCCGCCGTCCAGGTCGACGCTGAGCGCGTCGGCGCGGAGCCACTTCTCGGGGGCCAGCCGGTCGAAGGAGGTGAGGGTGGCGCCCGGGGCCACCGGCCGGGTGGTGCGGGAGAGTTCCATGCCCCCGCCGGGGGCCGTGGTGACGGCGGGCGCGGCAGACGCATCGGGCGCCGCCGGTGGTGCGGGGGACGCGGCCGCCTCCGGGGGAGCCGCGGCGGCGGCCGGGGCGGCACCGGGTGGGGCGAGGCCGGTGGTGAGTGCGGTCAGTGCGGTGAGGGCGGTCGCCGTGAGCAGGGCCGGGCGGAACGGGCGGCCGCTCCGGACGGGTCGGGTGCAGCGGGCGGAGAAGCTGTCGCGCAGTCGGGTGTGTCTCACACAATCCCCCACATCGGCCGGGAGTTGAGCGCGCTTGCTGCGCACCCAGCCGCACAGAGTGGCAAGGGCGACCGGTCTACACCAGAGGGGCGGAGGGAAATCGACGGAAACACGAGGGGGCCGCCCGGTGCCGCACGCGGCCTCCCCGGCGTGTTGCGGCCGCCTCACCCGCCCGGACGGCGCGCGGGCGTCCGGCCGGGCGCGTCAGCCGTCCACCACCGGGGCGGGCCGCGCGCCGCCGTCGTGCGGTGGCCCCGGCCGCCCCGGGGCAGCGCCGCCCGCAGCGCCACCTGGGCGCTGGGACGCCCGTGGCGGAGCGGGCTGTCGTCGATGAGGTCGTCGTGCACGACGGCCGCCGCGTGCACGAGCTCCATGGCGCTGGCCGCGCGGACCAGCGCGTCACTGCCCGGGCGGCCGGCGGCCCGCCAACCCCAGTAGCAGAACGCCGCGCGCAGCCGCTTGCCGTCGGCGACCGCCGTGACCAGCTCCTCGGCCACCGGGGCCAGTTCGGCGTCGAGGGCCGTCAGCGCGTCGGCCTCCTGCCGCACGACGCCGCGCAGGACCTCCTGGACGCGGGCCTGGAGCACGGCGGGCTCGTCGCTCTCGTGTGCGCTCACGACCGGGACGACGTGTCGCGCGCCGCCACCACCCGGCGGGCCAGCACCTCCAGACGGGCCGGCGGCCCGGAGGCGAGGCGGTCCACGGCGAGGCGTCCGCGGGCGCGCACCTCCTGCCGGCCGGCACCGGCCAGCTCACCCAGGTCGGCGCGGCTCAGCAGGTCGCGCAGCCCGCCTACCGCCCGGCCCAGGCCGGCCACCGCCAGGTCGGCCACCCCGGCCGCCAGCAGCACGAGTTCGTGCTCCGTGCTTCCGGCACGCTCGTGCTCCCCGTCGCAGCCGCCGCCGTTCTCCTCCGGCACCGGAACCCCCTCCTCGCCCCCAGACCCGCCGCCGGCACTCCGGGCAGCGGGGGCGGTGCGCGGCACCCCCCGTGGAGCATGGTGACGGGCGCCCGGCGCCGGTGCGACGGAAATACCCTTTCGAGGGATTCTCGAGTGACGAGCCGGCGGGCAAGCGGTGGAGGTGCTACGTCCATGGCCTTTGCCAGGGGCATGCAGCCTTGCTGACCCGGAGTCGACGGGCTTGAATGCGCGGTGACGCACCGGTGTGAACGGGCGGCCCCCGTGTGAACGGCCGCCTCGCCCGCCGGTGACCGCCCGAGGACGAGGGTGCCGCGTGAAACTCCACTCCGATCTCGAACAACTCCTCAGAACAGGCCCGTTCCACCTCGCGCTGCGCGCCGCCATCGAGGCCCGCGGATTGGCGCTGCACCGCATCCGCCACCGGCTCGCCGAGCGCGGTGTACGGGTCGGCGTCACCAGCCTCAGCTACTGGCAGCAGGGCAGCCGGCGCCCCACGCGCCCCGAGTCGCTGCGCGCCGTCAGCGCCCTGGAGGAGGTGCTGGAGTTGCCGGAGAACGCCCTCGTCGACCTGTTGCGGGACGGCGACGACCGGGTGGAGCGGCCCGCCGCCCGCTCCTACCGCTCCCTGCTGGACGCCGCGGGTGCCCTCCAGCAGCTCCTGGGGGAGCTGGGCGCCCCGGCCGACGGCGGCCTGCACACCATCACCCACCTGGAACGGGTGCGTATCGGGGCGCGCCGCGAGCTGGTACAACGCGAGTCCCAGCAGGCCGTCCGCGCCCACCGGGACGGCGTCGACCGCTATGTCGCCATCCACTACGGCGACGCCGGCTGCGACGTGGACCGGGTCCGGCTGACGGCGGGCGAGAACTGCCGGGCCGGCAGGGTGCGCCGGCACGCGCTGACCGGCCTGGTCGCCGCCGAACTGCTCTTCGACACCCGGCTGGGCACCGGCGACACCCATGTGTTCGGCTACACCTTCGACGACGGCACGGCCGGCACCAGCCACGAGTACGTGCGCGGCTTCACCTTCGGCGGCGGCCAGTACGTCCTGCAGGTGCGGTTCCACGAGGCGGCCCTCCCGGCGCGCTGCCGCAGCTTCGTCCGTACGGCGCCGGGGGCGCGGCCCACCCGGCAGCGGGAGCTCTCGCTGAGCGGCCGGCACCCCACCGTCCATCTGGCGGAGCAGGCGGTGCGGCCCGGCCTCCTCGGCATCGGCTGGGAGTGGCCGTAGGAGACGTGCCCCGGCCCCGGCGCGGCTCCGGCCCGGCCCCGGGCGCGGTCCCGGCGCGGGCCCGGCCGTGGTCGCCGCGCCTCCCGCTGTCCGGGGGCCCGCCGCGGTCCGGGCGTGG